>NZ_VWPY01000017.1 GCF_011839805.1 Kineococcus rubinsiae
GGCGCCAGCTGCTCGCCGCGCTGCCCCTGCTCGGCCGGCGCGGCGGCAGCGCCCTGGAGGGCGCGTGGCGGCAGCTGCTGCTCGCCGAGGCGGAGGTGCAGCAGGGCCGGACCCGGGCCGCGGCGCGCCGGGTGCGGCGCGCGCAGGAGCTCGGCGCGGCCCTCGACGCCCCGCTGCTCACCTACCGGGTGCTGCTCGCGCAGTCCGCGGCCCGCCTCGCGCAGGGCGCGGTGGCCGACGCGGACCGCGACCGGTGGCTCGCCGGGGTCCTCGCCGAGCGGCAGGGGTGGCCGAACCTCGTGCGCCGCGCGCAGCAGGCGACCCGCCAGACCCGTCCCGCGCTCCCCACGGAGGCCGGGGACGCCGCGCTCGGGCCGCTGCCCGGCTCCGGCTCGGGGCCCTCGCGCACGGGGCGGGCCACCGACGCGGGCCGGCGCCGGATGCTCGCCGCCATGCGCGACGTCGGCGACGCCGCGCAGGTGCTCGACCCGCTGGACCTCGTGCGCCTGGCGCTGGACCAGTCGTGCGACCTGCTGGGCGCCGACCGGGCCGTGCTGCACCTCACCGACCGCGCCGGGCGGCTCACCGTCTTCGCGGGCCGCACGCGCGCGGGCACCGACCTGACGAGCGCGTCCGGCGTGCCGCAGGACGGGGCCCAGGGCGGGGCGGCGGACGGGGTGGAGGCCGTCGCGATCCACCCGACCGTGCTGCGGGCGGCGCAGACGGGCCGCCCCGTCGTGCAGGGCATGCCCCCGGCCGAGGCCGCGTGGCCCGACGCGCCCGAGGACGGGCGCGGGGACGTGCCGCGCAGCGTCGTCGCCGTCCCGCTGCTCGTCCGCGGTCGCCGCACCGGCGTCCTGTCCGTCGTGAGCACCGTCGCGCAGGGGGCCTTCGGCCGCACCGACGTCGAGCTGCTGCAGCTCATCGCGGGTCAGGTGGCGCTGTCGCTGGCCACGGCCCGGGCCGCGCGCCTGGAGGTCGAGGTCCACGGGGCGCAGCGCGAGCGCGACCTCGCCGAGGCCGTGCGCCGCGTGACGGAGGAGGTCGCGGGCAGCCTCGACCTGCCCACCGTGCGCCGCCGCCTGCTGCGCGCCGCGGTGCGCGAGCTCGGGGCCGACTCCGGTGCGCTCGTGCCGGTCGGCGCCGGCGGCACGCCCGCGGACGACGGCCCCGCCCTCGTGTGCGGCGCGGGGAGGCGCGCGGAGGTCCGCGAGCAGCCGTGGGCCGGCGGCGCCGGCGCCCACCCGCTGCTGGCCCGGGCCACCACGAGCACCGGGTCCGGGCCCCTGCCTCCCGCCGTCGCGCTGCTCTTCGGCGACCCCGCCGGCGACCCCGCCGACGATCCCGCCGACGACCCCGGCAGCGGTCCCGCCACGGAGGACGCCGGTGCGGCTCCGGCCGGGCGCTGGCTCGTCGCCCCGCTGCGCGACCGGACGGGCCGCGTCACCGCGGCGCTCGTCCTGCTCGCGCGCGCCGGCGGCCTCGACGGGCGCACGCACGTGGCGGCCGCCCTGGCCGCGCCCGCGGCCGTGGCCCTGGAGAACGCGCGGCTCTTCGCCCAGGTCGAGCAGCTGGCGCGCACGGACTCCCTGACCGGTCTCGCGACCCGCGGGCACCTGCTGAGCCTCGGCGAGCAGCGCGTCGAGCGCCTCGGCGGCGGATCGCTGGCCGCGCTGATGGTCGACGTCGACCACTTCAAGGCCGTCAACGACCGCTTCGGCCACGCCACGGGCGACGAGGTCCTCGCGGCCGTGGCGGGGCGGCTGCGCCACGCGGCGCGCGACGGTGACGTGCTGGGCCGCTACGGCGGGGAGGAGTTCGCCCTGGTCGTCGCGGGGACCGGAGACGGCGCCGCCGCGCGCGAGCACGACGTGCGGCGCCTCGCGGAGCGGCTGCGCACGGGGGTCAGCCGCACCCCCGTGGAGGTCCGCGGCGAGCGGCTGCGCGTCACCGTGAGCGTCGGGGTCGCGCTGCTGCGCGAGGGCGAGGACCTGGGCGACGTGCTGGGCCGGGCCGACTCGGCCCTCTACGCCGCGAAGGCCGCGGGCCGCGACGCCGTGGTGCTCGCCCCGTGACGGCGGCCGCGGCGGCGAGCGGGAACGGGCCTCAGAGCAGCGTGCGCCAGTAGCTCCAGAACTCCACGCCGATCAGCGCCACCAGCAGGGCGTAGGTGAGGACGGCCGCGAGCACGCGGAACTCGACGAGGGTCCGGGCCGCGCCCCGCAGCCCGGCGGGCACGGGCAGCAGGCCGCGGTCGAGGGAGTCCGCGGTCGTCGTCCAGAACGTCGCCACCACCACGGCCCACACGACCATGCAGTAGGGGCAGAGGGCGTGGATCGAGGTGAGGCTCTGGGTGACGAGCCAGCCCACGAACACCGCGCCCAGGGTGATGCCGACCTGGAAGCCGCGCTCCACCCAGCGCGGCAGCCGGGTGCCGGACAGCACGAGCAGGCCCAGCAGCGTCATGACGGTGAACGCCGCGATGCCCATCAGCGGGTTCGGGAAGCCGAACACCGCGGCCTGGTCGGTCTTCATGACGCTGCCGCACGAGAGGACCGGGTTGATGCTGCAGCTGGGCACGTACCCCGGGTTCTCGGCCAGCTTGAAGCGCTCGACGGTCAGGGTGAACGCCGCGACGAACCCCACGAGGCCGCCGACGGTCAGCAGCAGCCCGCGGGCGCGCACGGAGACGGGCAGGGCGGACAGGTGGCCCTCGCGCGAGGCGTCCTCGTCGAGCAGGTCGTCGTCGGCGAACAGGTCGTCGTCGGCGAGCTCGCCGTCGTCGTGCCCCCGGTCGTGGGCGGCGGTGGTGCCGGCCATCGGTCCTCCTCGCGTGCGGTGCTGTCCGGTGCGGTGCTGTCCGTGCGGTCCCTCGCGGCCGGTCCCCCACCAGTGTGCGACGTCCCGGCCCCTCCCAGGATCCTCGGCGCGCCTGGGCGCCGGCTGGACGCCCACGTCGACGGTGGCGCCCGACCCACGCCGACGACGAGCGTCCGCGGGCGCGGGGCGTGCGGGCGGTAGGTTCGCGCCGTGCCGACCTCCCCCGCCCAGGTGAAGCGCTACGACGACGACCTGCGGCTGGCGCACGTCATCGCCGACCAGGTCGACGGGGTGACGACGGACCGCTTCAAGGCCCGCGACCTCGTCGTGGACACCAAGCCGGACCTGACGCCGGTCACGGACGCCGACCGCACGGCCGAGGAGCTGATCCGCTCCCAGCTCAAGCGGACCCGACCGCGCGACGCGGTGCTGGGCGAGGAGTTCGGGCTCGTCGGCCACGGGGCCCGGCAGTGGGTCGTGGACCCGATCGACGGCACCAAGAACTTCGTGCGCGGCGTCCCGGTGTGGGCGACGCTCATCGCGCTGCTCGACGACGGCGTCCCGGTCGTCGGCCTGGTCTCGGCGCCCGCGCTGCAGCGTCGCTGGTGGGCGGCGACGGGCTCGGGGGCCTGGACGGGGCGCAGCCTGTCGGCGGCCACGCGGATCTCCGTCAGCGGCGTCACGGACCTCGCGGACGCCTCGTTCGCGTACTCCTCCCTCGACGGCTGGGAGCAGACCGGCAGCCTCGACGCGTTCCTCGACCTGACCCGCAAGGTGTGGCGCACGCGCGGCTACGGCGACTTCTGGTCCTACATGCTGCTCGCCGAGGGCGCCGTGGACATCGCGGCCGAGCCGGACCTGCAGCTGTACGACATGGCCGCGCTCGTGCCGATCGTCACCGAGGCCGGCGGCCGCTTCACCTCCCGCGAGGGTGTCGACGGCCCGCACGGCGGCAATGCCGTCGTCAGCAACGGCCACCTGCACGAGGCGGCGCTGGCCCACCTCGGCACGGCCGCCGCGTGGGCCGGAGCCCCGGCTGGCGGCGCCGCCGGTGCGCCGGCCGGGGAGCCCGTGGAGTGAGCACCGCGCCCGGGCTCGCGCCCCGCGAGCGCCGGCTGGTCGCCGCCGAGCTCGTCGTCGTCTTCGCCGTGTCCCTGGGCGCGAGCGGGCTGCGCGCGCTGGTGACGTTCGTCGGGGCCGTGACGGCCCCGCAGGCCCTGAACACGCAGACCGCGACGGTGCTCGGCAGCTACGCGCCCGACCGGCCGTGGCTGGACCTGTCCCTGCAGCTCACGCAGATCGTCACCGGCCTGGCGCCCGTCGCGCTGGTCGCCTACCTGCTCGTGCGCAGCGGGGAGTCGCTGCGCAGCATCGGCGTCGACGGCCGTCGCCCGGGCCGCGACCTGGGGGCCGGGCTGGGGCTGGCCGCGGTCATCGGCGCCTTCGGGCTGGTGCTCTACCTGGCCTCGCAGGCCGCGGGCCTGAACCGCACGGTGGTCGCCTCGAACCTGCCCGACGTGTGGTGGGCCGTGCCGATCGCGGTGCTCGCCGCCGCGGAGAACGGGATCCTCGAGGAGGTCCTGGTCGCGGGGTTCCTGCTGCACCGGCTGGGTCAGCTGGGGGTGCGGGCCGTGCCGGCCATCGCGATCAGCGCGCTGCTGCGCGGCTCCTACCACCTCTACCAGGGCCTCGGCGGGTTCGCCGGGAACGTGGCGATGGGCGTCGTCTTCGCGTGGATCTACCAGCGGTGGGGACGCACGGTGCCGCTGATCGTGGCGCACACGGCCATCGACGTCGTCGCGTTCGTCGGCTACTCGCTGCTCGTCGGCAAGGTGTCCTGGCTGCCGGGCTGAGGTCCCGACGCCGCGAGCCGCGACGACCGGAGACGGGGGGCGCCCGCCCCCCGTCCCGGGCTCGTCAGCCCCGTGCGGGTCAGCTCTGGACGGGCGGCAGCACGTCCAGCACCCAGGTCACGCCGAAGCGGTCGGTGACCATGCCGTACAGGGGCGAGAAGCCGGCCGGGGCCAGGCCGGCGCGGACCGTCCCGCCGACGACCAGGGCGTCCCAGCACGCGGTGAGCTCCGCGGCGTCCGTGCCGCGCACCGAGACGTAGACGGCGTCCGTGCCCGCGTCGTGGGCCCGCCCCGGGGGCACGTCGAAGGCCATGAGGGAGAACCCGCTCGGCGCGCTGACGCCGCCCCACTTCAGCTGCGTCCCGACGGCGCCGTCGGCGGTGTCCCGCTCGTCCCCGCCCTGGGCGAAGGTGAAGGACAGGACCTCGCCGCCGAAGACCGCGGCGTAGAAGGCGAGGGCCTCGGGGGCCTGGCCGCGGAAGTTCAGGTGCGTGGTGGTGGTGATGCTCACGGGGGCTCCTCGGTGCGTCCGGCCACCCGGGCGGTGGCCACGAGGAGACGGTGTCGCCAGAAGAGGACAGGGCGTGTCCGCCACCTGCCGCATCCTGAGGACGTGACCGAGAAGAACGGGACGTCGGCGCGGCTGCTCACGCTGCTCTCGCTGCTGCAGGCCCGCCGGGACTGGCCCGGCGCCACGCTGGCCCAGCGCCTCGACGTGACTCCCCGCACGGTGCGCCGCGACGTCGACCGGCTGCGCACGCTGGGCTACCCGGTGCAGGCGTTCAAGGGCCCTGACGGCGGCTACCGCCTGGGCGCGGGCACCGAGCTCCCGCCGCTGCTGTTCGACGACGAGCAGGCCGTCGCCCTGGCCGTCGCCCTGCAGCTCGCGGCCACCGGCGGCGCGGCCGTCGGCGAGGCGGCCGCCCGCGCCCTCACGACCGTCCGACAGGTCCTGCCGGCCCGGCTCCGCCACCGCGTGGACGCCGTCCGGGTCACCCCGGTGCCCCCGGCCGCCGCCCCCGACGTCGAGCCGGCGGTCCTCGTCGCCCTGACCACCGCCGTGCGCACCCGCGAGGTGCTGCGCTTCGGGTACGCGGACGGCAGCCCCTCGGACGCCGCCGCTTCGAACGGCAC
This sequence comes from Kineococcus rubinsiae, assembly GCF_011839805.1. GTDB lineage: Bacteria > Actinomycetota > Actinomycetes > Actinomycetales > Kineococcaceae > Kineococcus > Kineococcus rubinsiae. The sequence goes on from NZ_VWPY01000017.1 coordinate 5,808, forward strand.
CGCCCCGGACGACGCCCCGCGCCGGCGGGCGGAGCCGCACCACCTCGTCGCCCGGGGCGGGCGCTGGTACCTCGTGGGGTGGGACCTCGACCGCGGGGCGTGGCGCACCTACCGCGCCGACCGGATCACCCCGCTGGTGCCGACGGGGCCGCGTTTCACCCCCCGCGAGCTGCCCGGCGGGGACGTCGCGACCTTCGTGCGCGCCGCGTTCAAGGGCTCCCCCGACGGCGTCGACGCCTGGCCCTGCACGGGAACGGTCGAGCTCGCGCTGCCCGCCGCGCGGGTGAGCCCCTTCGCGGGCGACGGCACCGTGGAGGCGCTGGGGCCCGACCGCTGCCGGCTCACGCTGGGCGCGTGGTCGTGGGTGGGGGTCGCGGCCGCGGTGGCCCGCTTCGACGCCGACGTCCTCGCCGTCGGCCCCGCGGAGCTCGCCGGGGCGTTCCGGACCCTGTCGGACCGGTGCGCCGCGGCCGCGCTCGCCGGCCCGGGCGGCGGAGCCTGAGAGGACCGCTCAGCCGCCTGCGCCGAGGACGTCCGCGGTGGCGACGGGTGCGTCGGCGGCGACGGCCATCCGGGAGCGGCGGGCGGTCGAGCGGCGCACGACGAGCTCCGGCTCGAAGACGACCTGCTGCGGGGCCCGGCCCTCGACCTGCGCGAGCAGCAGCTCCACCGCGGTGCGCCCGAGCAGCTGCCGGGGCTGGCGGACCGACGTCAGCGGCACGGTGGCCGTGGCCGCGAAGCCGATGTCGTCGTAGCCGACGATGGCGAGGTCGTCGGGCACCCGGACCCCGCGGCGCACGCACTCGTTGAGCACGCCCAGGGCGAGCAGGTCGTTGGCGCAGAAGACGGCGCTCGCGCGGGTCCCGGCGGGTTCGGCCAGCAGCTGCGCCGCGGCCTGCGACCCGGCGCGCACGGACATGCCGCTGGAGCGCACCTCCTGCACCTCCCCCGCCGCCGCGACGGCCAGGCGCAGGCCGTGCCGGCGGTCGTCGACCTGCTGCAGACCGGGCGGCACGCCGACGAAGGCGACGCGGCGGTGCCCCGCCCCGAGCAGGTGCTCCCCGGCGAGCCGGCCGCCGAGCACGTCGTCGACCGCGACCGAGGGGTGCTCGGGCGTGGCCGAAACGCGGTCGACGAGGACCAGGGGCGTGCCGTGGGACCGCACGTCGCGCAGCGCGGTGGTGGGGGTGCCGCTGACCGGGGTCAGCAGCACCCCCAGGACCCGCTGCTGGTCCAGGCGGTGCAGGTGCCGGGCCTCGCGCTCGGCGGAGTTCGCGCTGTTGCACATGACGACGAGCGCGTCGTGCTGCTCGGCGAGCTCCTCCGCCCCGGCGATGACGTCGGTGAAGAAGGGGTTCGCGACGTCGAGGACCACCATGGCGATCGTCCGGCTGACCCCGGCGCGCAGCTGGCGCGCCGACTCGTTGCGGACGAACCCCAGCTCGTCGATGGCCTGCTGCACGCGGGTGCGCAACTGCTCGGACACGACCTCCGGCCGGTTGAGCACGTTGCTCACCGTGCCCAGCGAGACCCCGGCCCGCCGGGCGACCTCCTTGACCGTCGCCACGGGCTCAGGGTCCCACCCCGTCGCACCCGGCACGCTCACGAGGTGACCCTCACACCGCGACGGCCACGTGGTGCTCGCCGGCGGCCAGCTCCTCCTCGTCCCGGCCGGGCAGCCGCAGGACGGCGGTCGTCCCCGCGGGCACGGTGACGTCGACGGCCAGCTCGCCGCCCTCGATCCGCCACGCGACGGCGAGGCGGCCGTGCGGGGTCTCCAGGGCCGCGCTCGCCCAGGTGAGCCCGCCGCCGGGCTGCGGCGCGACGAGCGCGCGGGAGTATCCGGGCGCCAGCGGGGACAGCCCCGTGATCGTCCGGTGCATCCAGTCCGCGACGGCCCCGAGCGCGTAGTGGTTGAAGCTCGTCATCTGCCCGGGGTTGATCGAGCCGTCGGGCAGCATCGAGTCCCACCGCTCCCAGACCGTGGTGGCCCCCATCGTGACGGGGTACAGCCACGACGGGCACTCCTGCTCCAGCAGCAGCCGGTAGGCGGTGTCGAGGTGGCCGGTGCTGGACAGCGCCCCGGTGACGAAGGGGGTTCCCGCGAAACCCGTCGACACGCGGAAGCCGGCCTTCTCGGCGAGCTCCGCGAGGCGGTTCCCCGCCCAGGCGAGCTGCTCCCCGCCGAGCAGGCCGAACTCGATGGCCAGCGCGTAGACGGTCGCGCAGTCGCTGCGCACCAGGCCCTGCGCGTCGACGTAGTGCTCGCCGAACGCCTCGTGCACCCGCCGCGCCAGGGCGTCGAAGCGGGCCGCGTCCTCGTCGTGGCCGAGGATGCGCGCGGCGTCGGCCGTCGTGGACGCGGAGCGGAACAGGCACGCCGTCGCGACGACGCCCTTGTCCGCCTTGGCGTCGGCCGGGCTGTCGGCCGGCGCGTCGGGGTCGAGCCAGTCGCCGAACTGGAAGCCGGTGTCCCACAGGCCCGTGGGCGAGAGCAGCGACTCGACGCGGTCGACGTGCGCCACCATCGCCGGGTAGTTCTCGGCGAGCAGCTCGTCGTCGCCGTAGGCCTGGTGCAGCGCCCACGGCACCCAGACGGCGGCGTCGGACCAGACGGCGGTGCTGTCGGGGTCCGGGAACTCCGGCGGGTGCTCCATGTACTTCAGGACGTCGGGGATGACGAAAGGCACCATCCCGTCCGCCGCGCGCTGCTCGGCGTCGAGGTCGCGCAGCCAGTCGCGCAGGAAGTCCTTGGCGTCGTACAGGTAGGCCGCGGTGGGTGCGAACGCCGCGAGGTCACCGGTCCAGCCGAGGCGCTCGTCGCGCTGCGGGCAGTCCGTCGGGACGTCGAGGAAGTTCCCCTTGGTGCCCCAGACCACGTTGCGGTGCAGCTGGTTGACGAGCTCGTCGGAGCACTCGAACTCGCCGGTGCGGCGCAGCTGCGAGTGCACGACGACGGCCTCGAGGTCGCCGGCGCCGAGCTCCCCCGGCCAGCCCTCGACCTCGGCGTAGCGGAAGCCGTGGAAGGTGAACGTGGGCTCGAACACGTCCTCGCCGCCCGAGAGCACGAACCGGTCGGTGGCCTCGGCGCTGCGCAGCGGCCGCACGCCGAGCTCGCCGTGCTCCAGCACCTCGGCGTGGCGCAGCGTGATCGTCGTGCCGGCCTCGCCGCGCACCGTGAACCGCAGCCAGCCGACGAGGTTCTGCCCGAAGTCGACGAGGGTCTTCCCGGCGGGCGAGGTCCAGACCTCCTTCGCGGGCAGCACCTCCTGCCGGCGCACGGGCGGGCCGACGTGCTCGGTCAGGACGGCCGGGTCGAACTCGAGCGCGCGCACGCCGCCCCAGCCCTCGTCCGAGGCGCCGACGGTGGCCCAGGCGGGGTCGTGGCGGCGGGCGTCGATCGACTGGCCGTCGTAGAGGTCGTTGGCCGTCACCGCCGAGGCGTGCGACGCCCAGTCGGTGTCGGTGACGACGACCTGCGTGGCGCCGTCGGCGAACTCCACCTCGAGCTGGGCGAACCCGCCGAGGTCGTCGCCGTAGAACCCGCCGCGGCCGGTCCAGCCGAGGCGCCCGCGCGACCAGCCGTTGCCGAGCGCGAGGCCGAGGACGTGCTCCCCGCCGCCCGCCAGGGCCGCGGTCACGTCGTGGCTGCGGTAGCGCAGCCGCCACTCGTAGCTGCTCCAGCCGGGGCTGAGGACGTCGTCGGAGACGGGACGACCGTCCAGGTGCGTCTCGACGACGCCGCGGGCCGTGACGTGCAGGACGGCGCGGCGCACCTCCCCGTGGCCCTCGTCGAGGGTGAAGCGGCGCCGCAGCAGCGGCGCACCGTCGTGGTCGGCGTCGGCGGCGATCATCGTGGCCTGCCAGGTCGGCATGGGTCCTCCGTGCTCGGGGTGCGGATGGTGCGGGGTCGAACGGTTCAGGGGCTGGTCGGTCAGGGGCTGGTCGGTCAGGGGCTGGTCGGTCAGGGGTCGGGCGGTCAGGGGGTGGTCTCGAAGCGGTGCCGGCCCGCGCCGACCTCGCTGACCCCCCGGCCGGGGAGGTCCACGACGGCGCGCACGCCGAGCGGCACGTCGACGTCGACGACGAGGCGCTCCCCCGTGCGCCGCCAGCCGACGGCCGCGGTGCCGTAGGGCGTCTCGTGCCGCGCCGACGCCGACGCCAGGCCCGCGCCGGGGCGCGGGCGGACCAGGAGCGTGCGGTAGCCGGGGGCCGCGGGGGCGAGCCCGGCGACGGTGCGGTGCATCCAGTCGGCGACCGAGCCGAGCGCGTAGTGGTTGAAGCTCGTCATCTGCCCCGGGTTCACGCTGCCGTCGGGCAGCATCGAGTCCCACCGCTCCCACGTCGTCGTGGCGCCCATCTCGACCTGGTAGAGCCAGGACGGGCACCCGGTCTCGGTGAGCAGGGCGTGCGCCGTCTCGTCGTGGCCGGTCAGCGTGAGCGCGTCGGCCACGAGGTTCACACCGGCGAACCCCGTGCCCACCCGGTGCCCCTCCTCGGCGACGAGGTCGGCGAGGCGCTTGCCCGCGGCCTCGCGGTCGTCGGCGGGCAGCAGGTCGAACACCAGCGCGAGCGCGCAGGCGGTCTGGGCGTCGCTGCTCAGGCGACCGCCGGGGCGCAGGTGCGCGGCCGCGAACGCGGCCCGGACCTCCTGCGCCAGCGCGCCGTAGCGCGCGGCGTCGGCCGCCTCGCCGAGCACGTCCGCGATGACCGCGAGGGTGCGCGCGGAGTGGGCGAAGTACGCCGTCGCCACGAGGTAGCGGTCGGTGCGGGCGGCGGCCGGGTCGTCCGGGGGCGCGGCCGGGTCGAGCCAGTCGCCGAGCTGCAACCCGGTGTCCCACAGCCGCCCCGGCCCCGCGAGGCGCTCGACGAGGTCCACCCAGCGGCGGGCGCTGTCGTACTGCCGGCGCAGGACCCCGGTGTCGCCGTAGCGCTCGTGCAGGACCGCGGGCAGCAGGACGGCGACGTCGCCCCACACGGCCCCGGGCTGCGGGGGTTCCCAGAAGCCGGCCGGCACGCGCGGGACGTACCAGGGCACGGTGCCGTCGGGCAGCTGCTCGGCGGCGACGTCGGCGAGCCAGCTCGCCAGGAACCCCTGGCAGTCGTAGAGGAACGCGGCCGTCGGGCCGAACACCTGGATGTCGCCGGTCCAGCCCAGCCGCTCGTCGCGCTGCGGGCAGTCGGTGGGCAGGTCGACGAAGTTCGAGCGCAGGCTCCAGACGACGTTCTCGTGCAACCGCTCCAGCCGCGCGTCCGAGCACGCGAACCACCCCGTGCGCCGCAGGTCGGAGTGCAGCACGCGCGCGACGACGTCGCCCTCGGAGAGGCTCCCGGGCCAGCCGGTGACCTCGGCGTAGCGGAACCCGTGGACGGTGAACCGGGGTTCCCAGACCTCCCCCGCGGGGTCGCCGGACAGGACGTAGGTGTCGGTGGCGGCGGCGGAGCGCAGGGGGCGCGTGCACAGCTCGCCGTCCTGCAGCACCTCGGCGTGGCGCAGCCGCACCCGGTCGCCGGCGCGGCCGCGCACGCGGATCCGCAGCCGCCCCGTGAGGTTCTGCCCGAAGTCGAGGACGGTCGCCCCCGCGGGGCTGGTGAGCACGGCGACGGGCAGGAGCTCCCGCGTGCAGCGCACGGGTGGGCCGTCCGCCGCGACCAGGGTGGCCGGGTCGCGCTCGTAGGGGCGCACCCCCGCCCAGGCGGTGTCGTCGAAGCCGGGGGTCGAGAACCCCGGCACGGCCAGCCGCGCGTCGAAGTCCTCGCCGTCGTAGAGGTTGCTCGCCAGCAGCGGGCCGTGGGCGGCCCGCCAGCCCACCCCGTCGGCGTCGGGACCCGTCGCGACGACGACGCGACGACCGTCGGCGAGGTCGACCTCGAGCTGGGCCAGGAGCGCGGTCCGCTCGCCGTAGAGGTTGCGGACCCCGCCGCGGATGCCGAAGCGGCCGCGGTACCAGCCGTCCGCGAGCCACGCCCCCAGGGCGTTGGGCCCCTCGTGCAGCAGCGCGGTCACGTCGTGGGTGCGGTGGCGCAGCCGGGTGCCGTAGCTGGTCCACCCCGGGGCGAGCTCTTCCTCGCCCACGCGCCGGCCGTTCAGCTCCACCTCGGCGAGGCCGTGGGCGCTGAGGTGCAGGCGGGCGCGGAGCACCGGCGCGGGCAGGTCGAACCCACGGCGCAGCAGGGCCGGCCGGTGGTCGCTGGGCTCGGTGTCGACGTCCTCGTCCCAGTCGGGCCCGACGGGCACGGCGACCCAGTCGGCAGCCTCCAGCAGCCCGGTCTCGAGCTCCAGCGGGACGCTGAACGCGGTCGGCTCGGCCGCGTCCGCGCTCCAGGCCCGCACCTCCACCCGCACCCGCTGCCGCGAGCCGAGGGCCGCCGCGGGCCAGGGCACGAGGACGCTCTCCGCCGAGGCGAGCCGCCCGCTCGTCCAGGGCTCGCCCCCGCTCCCCGAGGCAGCGGCGGCCGGCACGGGCGTGACGCGCACCTCGTAGGCCTCCTGGCCCCAGTCCAGGCCGCCGTCCGCGGTGGCGCGCGCGGTCCAGGACAGGCGTGGCCGCGGGGAACCCAGCCCGAGCGGGGGCTGGCCGTGCTCGGCGCGCAGGTCGGTGAGGACGACGTCGGAGCGGGAGGGCATGGGGTTCCGTTCGCGAGGTGCGGGAGGGGGACGGAGGCCGTCAGCCCTTGACGGCGCCGGAGGTCAGGCCGGCGACGATCTGGCGGTTGAAGAACAGGTACAGCAGGAGCATCGGGATCGTGATGAGCAGGATGTCGGTGAACAGGAGGTTGTAGGAGGAGAGGTTCTGGCTCTGGAAGTTGAAGAGCGTCAGCTGCACCGTGGCCCCGGCGTCGCCGGGAAGGAAGTACAGCGGGTTCTGGAAGTCGTTGAACACCGCGACCGACTGGACGAGGATCACCGTCACCATGACGGGTCGCAGCAGCGGCAGGACGACCCGGAAGAACAGCCGCAGCGGGCCGGCCCCGTCGAGGACGGCCGCCTCGTCGAGCTCCTTGGGGATCGTCGAGATGAAGGCCCGGAACAGCAGGATGGTGAAGGAGAGGCCGAAGGCGATCTCCACGAGGATCAGCCCCGGCATCGTGGCGAACAGCCCGAAGCGCTGCAGCACCCAGATGGTCGGCACGATGGCCGGCGGCATGATGAGCCCCGTCAGCACGAGGAAGTTGATGAGCCCTGTCCACCGGGAGACGCGCCGCTGCAGGACGAAGGCGACCATCGACCCGAGCACGACGAGCGCCGTGACGCTGACCAGCGTCAGGACGACCGAGTTGATGAAGGCGATGACGAGGATGTAGTCCCGCGTCTGCAGCACCTGCACCACGTTGTCCCACAGCTGGAAGTTCCGCGGCCAGGCGAACCGGAACTCCGAGGCCTGGGTCGCGTCCATGGCCGCCGTGAGCAGGATGAAGGCGAACGGCACGAGGAACACGACCACGCTGACGACGATCGCCAGGGACCCCACGCCGTAGCGGTAGAGCGCGCTGCGCGCCCCGCCGACGCGCCCCGCGGGAGGCACGGTGGTGGGCACGGGCGCCGGGCCGGTCCCGGCGACGGAGGGGGTGGGCGGGGTGACCGTGGAGCTCACAGCTCGACCTCCTTGCGCGCCAGGAGGCGCGTCAGCGGCAGCACGATGGCGATGACGGCGATGAAGAGGATCACGTTGCCCGCGGTCGAGAGCCCGTAGAACCCGGCCTGGTACTGCTTGTAGATGACGGAGGCGATGACGTCGGAGGTGAACCCCGGTCCGCCGCGGGTCATGCTCCAGATGAGGTCGAAGGAGCGCAGCCCGCCGATGAGGGACAGCGTCACCACCGTGGACGTGGCCGGCCAGGACAGCGGGAAGATGACGTTGCGGAACAGCGTCCACGAGCCGGCGCCGTCGACGCGGGCGGCCTCGTAGTACTCCTTGGGGATGGAGACGATCCCGGCCATGTAGATGAGGGTCGCCAGGCCGACGCCCTTCCAGACGTCGACGAGCGCCACCGAGAGCAGGGCGATCGAGGGGTCGACCAGCCAGCCCGGCCCGTCGATGCCGATGAACCCCAGGGCCGCGTTGATGGCGCCCTTGCTCGGGTTCATCAGCACCTGGAAGGTGATGCCGACCCCGACCGTGGAGACGAGGACGGGGAAGAACACGACCGCGCGCAGGTAGCCGCGGCCCAGGATCTGGCTGGTCAGGAGCATGCCGAGCGCCAGCCCGAGCACGACCTTGGCGCCCGACGTCAGCGCCGCGTAGATGAAGGTGTTGACGAAGCCCTTCGTCAGCGCCGGCTCCCGGAAGAACTGCACGAAGTTGTCGAAGCCGATGAACTCGGAGGAGAAGATGGTCCACCGGGTGAGCGCGAAGTAGAACGACGCGACCGTGGGGACCAGGAAGAGCACGCCGTAGATGACGGCCGCGGGCAGGTAGAACCAGCCCGGGTAGGGGCTCCGGCCGCGCCGCCGGCGGGCGGGCGCGGGTGGGGCCGCGCGCAGTGTCGTCGCCATGCTCAGACCTCTTCCTCTCCTCGGCCCGCCCCCGGCCCGGAGGGGCCGGGGGTCCTCGTGGTGCTCAGGGCGTACCGCTTCACCAGCCTTCGAGCCCCAGCTGCTGCGCCTGCTTCTCCACGTCCTGGTCGTAGAGCGCCGCCCCGTCGGCGGCCGGGCGGATGCCGGAGCCGATCTCGACGGTGATCTGCTCGAGGTTCGGGCCCTTCACCGGGGAGAGGAACTCCAGGGCCGGGGACTGCGCGTCGGCGTCGAAGTAGGCCTGCACGTCCTTGGTCACCTGGGGCACGTCGGCGGGCAGCTCGCAGCCGTCCACGAGGTAGGGGCCGGTGGGGGCGGAGGCCGAGGTGAGGGCGTCGCAGCCCGCCGGGCTGGCGATGAACCCCAGCAGCTTCTTGGCCGCGTCGAGCTTGGCGCCCGTGGTCGTCTTGGGCACGTAGACCGCGTTGGGGTACCAGGCGGTGAGGCCGTTGGTGGCGGCGTCGTCGCCGGGGAGGGCGAAGAAGCCGATGTCGCCCAGCTTGTCGGGGGCGATCGACTGCAGCGTGCTGACGTTGGCGCTGAGGATGGGGTACATGGCGCCGGTGCCGTCGGCCAGCTGGCGCATGCCGTCCTCGAGCTTGATGGAGGCGAAGTCCGCGTTCTCGTAGCCGGCGTCGTGCACGTCCTGCAGGTGCTGGAAGCCCTTGACGGCGTTCGGGTCCCCCGCGTACTTCGCCTTGTTGGCGGTGTAGTTCTCCGCCCACTGCGGGTCGGCGGCCGCGACGTTGTGGAAGTCGCCGAGCACGAACAGCTGCGACGTCCAGGTGTCCTGGTAGGTCTGGATGACCGGGGCGATCCCCGCGGCCTTGATCGTCGCGGAGGCCGCCATGAAGTCGGCCCAGGTCTTCGGCACCTGCAGCCCGAGCTTGTCGAAGACCGCGCGGTTGTACATGACGCCGCCGCCGAAGGCCGTCCCGTAGGGGACGCCGTAGACGTCCTTGCCGACCGAGACCTGCGGGGTGAAGGCCTCCTGGACGGCACCCACGGACGCGTCCCCGGTCAGCGGGGCGAGGTTGTTGGCCGGGGCGATCTGCTGGAACAGGGACCCGGAGTTGTAGTCGAAGACGTCGGGCATCGTCCCGGTCTGCAGCCGGGTCTTCACGAGGTTGTCGCCGTCGGCGCCGGCGGGGCGGGCGTCGAGCTTGACCGTGATGTCGGGGTTGGCGTCCTCGAAGGCCGCGACGACGGCCTTCGCGGTGGCCTGGGCCGCCTCGTCGGTGCCGGTCAGCCACGTGATGGTGGTGCCGCCGGCGCTGTTGCCGGCGTCGGAGGACCCCAGGCTGCCCGCGCTGCAGGCCGTCAGCGCCAGCGGCGCGAGGGCGAGGACGGCGAGGCCCTTGAGGGTCCACGAACGGGTGGGTCGGAGTGCCACGGGGAGTCTCCTCGTCGAGACGGCCGCCCGGCCGGTGCGGCGGGGCGGTGTGCTGGTGTGGCGCCGAGGTGGTGACACGTTTCAATCGGCGATGGCTAGGACGGTAGGAGCGAGTCCCGGACCCGTCAAGCGCCTCCACCGAACCGTGACCTTGCTCCCCCGCGCGGTCGTGGTATGGAAGGCGCTTTCCGACTCCGAGGGTCGTGGGAGGCGGCTCGCGGGACCGGTTGTGAAACGTGTCAACCTGTCGCTACCGTGAGCGCAGCGTCCCCCCGACGGAGTGAGGTCCAGATGACATCCCAGGAAGCCGTGCTGGCGGCCCTGAGCCGGCAGACGATCGAGCTGCCCTCGTGGGCGTTCGGCAACTCCGGGACCCGGTTCAAGGTCTTCGGCACGCCCGGGACCCCCCGCGACCCGTTCGAGAAGGTCAGCGACGCGGCCCAGGTGCACCGGTACACCGGCATCGCGCCCCGCGTCTCCCTGCACGTGCCGTGGGACCGGGTGGACGACTACGGCAAGCTCGCGGCCCACGCGGCCGACGTCGGGGTGTCCATCGGGATGGTGAACTCCAACCTGTTCCAGGACGACGACTACAAGTTCGGCTCCCTCACCCACGCCGACCCGGCGGTGCGCGCCAAGGCCGTCGCGCACCACGCCGAGTGCGTCGACGTCATGCGGGCGACGGGTTCCAAGGAGCTCAAGCTCTGGCTGCCCGACGGCACCAACTACCCGGGCCAGGACGACCTGCGCGACCGCCAGGACCGCCTCGCCGACTCGCTGCAGCAGGTCTACGCGCTGCTCGACGAGGACATGCGGATGGTGCTGGAGTACAAGTTCTTCGAGCCGGCGTTCTACCACACCGACATCCCCGACTGGGGCACCTCGCTGCTGCACTGCATGGCCCTGGGCGACCGCGCGAACGTCGTCCTCGACACCGGTCACCACGCGCCGGGCACCAACATCGAGTTCATCGTCGTGCAGCTGCTGCGCGCCGGCCGCCTCGGCGCCTTCGACTTCAACTCGCGGTTCTACGCCGACGACGACCTCATGGCGGGGGCGGCGGACCCGTTCCAGCTGTTCCGCATCATGTACGAGATCGTCCGCTCGGACGCGCTGCGGCCGGAGTCGGGCGTGAACTTCATGCTCGACCAGTGCCACAACGTCGAGGAGAAGATCCCCGGCCAGATCCGCTCGGTGACCAACGTCCAGCAGGCGACGGCGAAGGCCCTGCTCGTCGACCGCGACGCGCTGCGCGAGGCGCAGCGGGCCGGGAACGTGCTGGCCGCCAACGACGTCCTCATGGACGCCTACGCGACCGACGTGCGCCCGCTGCTGGCGCAGCTGCGCGAGTCGATGGGCCTGGCCCCGGACCCGATGGCGGCCTACCTCGCCTCGGGCTACGCGGAGCAGACCGCCGCCGACCGCGTCGGCGGCCACCAGGCCGGCTGGGGAGCGTGATGGCCGACCTCGTCGGCGGGCCCGTGGTCGGGGAGCTGCTGGCGCGCTCGCACGCGCTCGGCTCTGACCCGCGGTTCACCAACTACGCCGGGGGCAACACCTCGGCCAAGGGCACGGCGCCGGACCCGGTGACGGGTGAGGACGTCGAGCTGCTGTGGGTCAAGGGGTCCGGGGGCGACCTGGGCACGCTCACCGAGCAGGGCCTCGCCGTCCTGCGCCTGGACCGCGTGCGCGCCCTGCGCGGGGTGTACGCGGGGCTGGAGCGCGAGGACGAGATGGTCGCCGCCTTCGACTACTGCCTGCACGGCAAGGGCGGTGCGGCCCCGTCGATCGACACGGCCATGCACGCCCTCGTCGACACCGCCCACGTCGACCACCTGCACCCCGACTCCGGCATCGCGATCGCCTGCGCCGCCGACGGCGAGGAGCTGACGCGGACGGTCTACGGCGCGAGGGTCGTGTGGGTGCCGTGGCGCCGTCCCGGCTTCCAGCTCGGGCTGGACATCGCCGCGATCCAGCAGGAGAACCCGGACGCCGTCGGCTGCGTCCTCGGCGGGCACGGCATCACGGCCTGGGGCGCCACGAGCGCCGAGGCGGAGGCGAACTCCCGCTGGATCATCGAGACGGCCGAGGCGCACCTCGCGGAGCACTCGCGCCCCGAGCCGTTCGGCCCCGTCCTGCCCGGCTACGAGGCGCTGCCCGTGGAGCAGCGGCGGGCCCGGGCCGCGGCCCTCGCGCCGGTCCTGCGGGGCATCGCCTCGCACGACAAGCCGCAGGTCGGGCACTTCACCGACGCCACGGTCGTGCTGGAGTTCCTCTCCCGCGCCGAGCACCCCCGCCTCGCGGGCCTGGGCACGTCCTGCCCGGACCACTTCCTGCGCACGAAGGTCAAGCCCCTGCTGCTCGACCTGCCGCCCTCGGCGACGGTCGAGGAGTGCACGGCCCGCCTCGCGGAGCTGCACGAGGCCTACCGCGCCGACTACCAGGCCTACTACGACCGCCACGCGAGCCCGAACTCCCCCGCGATCCGCGGCGCGGACCCGCTGGTCGTCCTGGTGCCCGGCGTCGGGATGTTCACCTACGGCAAGGACGGCCAGACCGCCCGCGTCGCCGGTGAGTTCTACGTCAACGCCATCAACGTCATGCGCGGCGCCGAGGGCGTCTCCACCTACGCCCCCATCGACGAGGCGGAGAAGTTCCGCATCGAGTACTGGGCGCTGGAGGAGGCCAAGCTCGCCCGGATGCCGGCGCCGAAGCCGCTGGCCACCCGCATCGCCCTGGTGACCGGCGCCGCCTCGGGCATCGGCAAGGCCATCGCGACCCGCCTGGCGGCCGAGGGCGCCTGCGTCGTCGTCGCCGACCTCGACCTCGCCAAGGCGCAGGCCGCCGCGGCCGAGATCGCCGGCCCGCGCGGCACCGACGTCGCGGTCGGCGTGGCCGCGGACGTCTCCGACGCCGCCGCGGTCGCCGCCGCCGTCGACGAGGTCCTGCTCGCCTTCGGCGGCCTCGACCTGGTCGTCAACAACGCGGGGCTCTCGATCTCCAAGCCGCTGCTGGAGACCACGGAGAGGGACTGGGACCTGCAGCACGACGTGATGGCCAAGGGGGCGTTCCTCGTCTCCCAGGCCGCGGCGCGGGTCCTCATCGCGCAGGGCCTGGGCGGGGACATCGTCTACATCTCTTCGAAGAACTCCGTGTTCGCGGGGCCGAACAACATCGCCTACTCCGCGGTGAAGGCCGACCAGGCCCACCAGGTGCGGCTGCTGGCCGCGGAGCTCGGCGGGCACGGCATCAAGGTCAACGGCATCAACCCCGACGGCGTCGTGCGCGGGTCCGGCATCTTCGCCGGTGGCTGGGGTGCGCAGCGGGCCAAGGTGTACGGCGTGCCCGAGGAGGAGCTCGGCGCGTACTACGCGCAGCGGACCCTGCTCAAGCGCGAGGTGCTGCCCGAGCACGTCGCGAACGCGGTCGTCGTGCTGACGGCCGGGGAGCTCTCGCACACGACCGGCCTGCACATCCCCGTGGACGCGGGCGTCGCCGCCGCGTTCCTGCGCTAGCGCGCGGGCGGGGGACGACATGTCCGTCCACGTCGCGGTCGACCTCGGCGCCTCCAGCGGCCGGGTGATGCTCGGATCGGCCGCCCAGGCCGGGTCCGGCAGCTCCTCGGGGCGTCACCTGGCGCTGGAGGAGGTGCACCGCTTCCCCAACGGGGCGGTGCCCGTCGCCGGCCGGCTGCACACCGACGCCGTCGGGCTGTGGCGCGAGGTCCTCGCGGGCCTCGGCGCCGTGGCCCGGCACCCGCGGGGCGCCGCCGCGGTCTCGGTGGGCGTGGACACCTGGGCCGTCGACTACGGCCTGCTGGCCGCCGACGGCAGCCTGCTCGGCACACCGCGGCACTACCGCGACCCGCGCACCGACGGGGTCGCCGAGACGGTGTTCGCGCGGATGCCCGCCGCGGAGCTGTACCGCCGCAACGGGCTGCAGCACCTGCCGTTCACGACCGTGTACCAGCTGATCGCCGAGGGGCGGGGGCCGCTGCTCGGCGTCGCGGACCGGCTGCTGCTGATCCCGGACCTGCTGGGGTTCTGGCTGTCGGGGGTCCAGGGGGCGGAGGCCACCAACGCCTCCACCACCGGCCTCGCCGACGTGCGCACGGGCCGGTGGGCCGACGACCTCGTGGCGCTGGCGGGGGTCCCCGCCTCCCTGCTGCCGCCGGTCCACGACCCGGGCACCGTGCTGGGCGGGCTGCGTCCCGACGTCCTCGCGGAGACGGGGTTGCCCGCGGGGCTGCAGCTCGTCGCGGTCGGCTCGCACGACACCGCCTCGGCCGTCGTGGCCGTCCCGGCCCGCGACGAGCGCTTCGCCTACATCGCCTGCGGCACCTGGGGTCTGGTCGGCGTGGAGCTCGCCGACCCGGTGCTGACCGCGGACTCCTTCGCCGCGAACTTCACCAACGAGCGCGGCGTCGACGGGCGGATCCGCTACCTGCGCAACGTCATGGGCCTGTGGGTGCTGCAGCAGTGCGTCGCGGAGTGGACGAGCGCGGAGGGGCCGCAGGACCTCGCGGCGCTCCTGGCGGCCGCGGCCGCGGTGCCGACCGGCGGGCCCGTCGTGGACATCGACGACCCGCGCTTCCTGCCGCCCGGCCCGATGGTTGCCCGCGTGCGCGCCGCGGCCGCCGAGACCGGCGCCCGTCCCCCGCAGGAGCCGGCGGAGGTGGTGCGCTGCGTCCTGGAGAGCCTCGCGGAGGCGTTCGCGCGCGCGGTGGCCGACGCCGTGCGGCTGTCGGGGCACGACGTGGACGTCGTCCACCTCGTCGGCGGCGGCGCCCGCAACGAGCTGCTGTGCCGGCTCACCGCCGACGCGTGCGGGCTGCCCGTCGTCGCGGGTCCCGTGGAGGCCACGGCGCTGGGCAACGTCCTGGTCCAGGCCCGGGCGCACGGCGACCTCACCGGGTCGCTGGAGGAGCTGCGGGCGCTCGTCCGCGACACCACGGAACCCGTCCGGCACCTGCCCGGGACGGTCCTCGCCCGCTGAGCCGCCCCCGGCCCCGCCGGTCTCAGCCGGGCAGCACGACCACGGGGACCGGGGAGTGCCGCAGGATCTTCGTGGCCCGCGACCCCAGGAACACGCGCGCGACCGGGCCCGCGGGCCGGGTGCCGACGACCAGCAGGTCGCCGGGCACCCACTCCACGGCGTCCACGGCCTCCCGCCAGCCGCGCCCCGCCACCACCTCGGCGGGGACGTCGGCGCCCAGGACCCCCGCGGCGCGCAACGACTCCAGGCCCGCGCGGGCCTGGTCGCTCCACGCCGCCAGCACCTCGTCCTCGGCGCCCGGGCCGTTGGCCGCGGGGACGGTGGTGCGCCCGCGCACGGCGAGCGAGACGACGCGCAGCGGCACCCGCAGCCCGGCGGCGAGCGCCTGCGCCCGGACGACCCCGTCGGCGTCGCGGCGCCCCGAGGCGGCGAACGTGACGCGCCCGAGGCGCGAGCCCCCTCCCCCGGGCAGCGCGGCCGGTTCGCGGTAGCCCCGCGGGGCCAGGGCCAGCGGCACGGGTGAGGAGTGCAGCAGCCGGTCGGCGGTCGAGCCGACGACGACCTGCCCGAGCTGGCCGTCGGCGGAGGAGCCGAGGACGAGGGTGGCCGCGCCCAGGTCGGCGGCGAGGTCCACCAGCGCGGCCGAGACCGAGCGGCCCACGCGGTGGTGCACCTCGACGCCCACGTCCGGCGCGACCTGCGCCAGGTGCGCGCGCGCGGAGTCGGCGGCCGTGGTCGCCAGCTGCTGCGACCAGGACCGGAACCCCTCGTCGGGGCGGGGTGAGGCGTCGGTGTCCCACGGCTTCGGGACGACCGTGGCCACGGCGAGCTTCACGCCGAGCCCGCGGGCCAGGACGGCGCCGAGCTGCAGCGTCGCCCGGCCGCCCTTCTCGGGCAGGTACGCGGCGAGGACCGTCACCGCGCTCCCGCGTCACCGGCGGCGCTGCTGCCGGCCGGTGCGGTGCTGCCCCGCAGGACGGACGTCATCTTCTTCCCCCGGGCCACCTCGTCGACCAGCTTGTCCATCCACCGGATCCGCTGCATGAGCGGGTCCTCGATCTCCTCGACCCGGATGCCGCAGATCAGCCCGGTGATCTCCGCGGCGTGGGGGTTGAGGCCCGGGGCCTCGGCGAAGAAGGTCTCCAGGTCGGTCCCGGCCGCGAGGACGGCGTCGAGACCCGCTGCGTCGTAGCCGGTCAGCCAGCAGACGACCCGGTCGACGTCCTCCTTCGCCCGGCCCTTGCGCTCCACCTTCGCCACGTAGTGCGGGTAGATGCTGGCGAGGCTGACCCCGAAGATGCGGTGGCTCACGGTGACTCCCCAGGACGTCGCGCGCCGACGCTCGGTCGACCTCGCCGCGAGGTTAGCGCTGCCGGACCCGCGACGGCTCGGGGTGATCCGCTGGACCCGCCCGGAGCAGTGACCCCGACGTTCAGCCCAGGACCTCCACCTCGCAGGTGGAGCCCGGCGCACGGGACAGCCGGGCGTCGGCGGTGACCAGGACGACGCCCAGCAGCTCGGCCAGCGCGACGTAGGCGGCGTCGCAGCTCGTGACCGTGTGGTGCAGCTCCCAGCAGCGGTGCAGCAGGGGGCGGTGGGCGACGCGGCGCAGGGGCAGGTCGACGAGGTCGCCCAGCGCCAGCGCGGCGCGGCGCTCGGGCAGGCGACCCCCGAGCGCGGCGCGACGCAGGACCGAGGCCACCTCCAGGTCGATCACCCCGGGTGCCGTCAGGACCTCTCCCCGCAGGCGGTCCCGGGCCCGGTCGCCGTCGCCGCCGTCGTCAGCGAGGGCGGGGGCGAGGACGCTGGCGTCAACGACGATCACGGTCGTCGTGCACCGCCTGCACCGCGTCCCGGAAGGACAGGCTGCCACCGGCTCGTCCGCCCGCTCGTTCGAGCACCTCGTCGAGGGTGGGGGTGCCGGCCTCCTCGACGAGCCTGGCGAGGAGGTACTCCTGCAAGGACTGGTGGGCGAGAGCAGCGCGGTGGCGGAGGACGGCGTGCGTCTCGACGGGGACGTCCTTGATCTGAACGCTCGGCATGGCGCCATTCGGCGCCATGACTGCCGGTGAGCAACACTGTGGTGGCGTGTGACCCGGGCCACACCAGCGGGCCGAGGCTCAAGGACCCCCCTCGCGGCCGACGAGACACAGGCACGTGCCCGTTCTCTCCTTGATCTCCTTCCTCGGCCTCGTCGCCGCCGCGCTCGGCATCCTCACCGGCCTCCCGCAGGTGGTGCGCCTGGTGCGCACACCGGACGCGAGCGGCCTGTCCTACTCCTCGGCCGTGCTGGGCGTGCTGTCGTCCGCCACCTGGCTGACCTACGGCGTGATGCTGCTCGACCCGGCGCAGCTGCTCGCCAACGTCCCCGGCGTGACGTGCGCCGTGGTGACCGCGGTGCTGTCGGCGCGGCGCCTCGGGCTGCGGCTCGCGCGCACCTGGCAGGCCTGCGCCGCCTGGGCGCTCGTCGTCGCGGCCGCCGCGGTGCTCGGCGGCCCGGCGGTCGTCGGGATGGCCGCGACCGTCGTGTCGCTGGTGAAGATGCTGCCCCAGGTGCGCACCGTGCTGCGCCGCGAACCCCTCACGGGTCTCGCGCCGGCCACGTTCTTCCTCACCCAGGTGTCCGCCACGACCTGGACCGTCTACGGCCTGGCCACCGGCCAGGTGTCCGTCGTCGTGTGCTCGCTCGTGTCCGTCGTGCTGGCGGGCGTCGTGCTGTCGCGCCGCTGCCCGCCCCGCGCCGTGGTCCGCGCCCTGCACCACGGCCGCTGGGGCGTCCCGGGCCGCCTGCTGGTCCGCCCGGTGATGATGCTCGCGGCCTGAGCCCCACCCCCTGGGCCGGCTGCACCCTCAGCGCTGCTTGGCGAGGTGCGCCAGCGGCACGCCGCGGTCGTCGACGCTGGTGCCCGTGCGGACGTAGCCGGCCCGCTCGTAGCGCGCGACGTTCGCGTCGCTGTCGCCCCCGGTGAACAGCCGGAACTCGGTGACCGCCTGCGGCGCAGCGGACTCCACGGCGGCGAGCAGGCGCGTGCCGATGCCCTGCCGCTCCTGGTCGGGCGCCACCGCGAGGCGCCCGACGTGGCCGAGCGCCCCGTCGACCCGCAGCCGCACAGCCCCCACCAGCCGGGGGCCGCGCACGGCCACGAGGCACACGACGTCGTCCGCGGCGATCGCGGCCCGGACCGCGGCCAGGTCCTCCCGCAGCGGCGGCAGCGACGGGTCGCCGTAGCGCTGCGCCTCGGCGACGAACGCGGCGCGCTGCACCGTGAGCACCTCCCCCGCGTCCGCCGCGACGGCCGGACGCACCACGACCCCGGCGGGCGCACCCGCCGGGGTCGTCGCGTCCTGCGACGGGGTGGGACTCACCCGAGGAACCACGTCCCGGGCTCGGCGAGGCGCTCGACGTCGTCCGGGCCCCAGGTCCCCTCGCGGTACGGCAGCACGGCCGGGCGGTGGTTCGAGAAGTCCTCGATCGCGGTCCACGCCGCGCGCAGCCCCTCGACGCCCGTGAACAGCGAGCGGTCGCCCGACAGCACGTGGTGGATGAGGTGCACGTAGGGCAGCGAGGCGTGCCGGCCGTCGATGCCGTCCAGCGGCAGCGTCGTGGTCGCCTGCGAGAGACCGCCTTCGACGCCGGGGGTGCGGACGGTGACGGCGACGTCGATCGCGCCGCCCTCGAGCAGGGAGAAGCTCACGCTCGTGGGCCGGCCGGCGACCTGCTCGCCCGCGTACGGGCCGTCGACCGGGGGCTTGAGCACCAGGGTGATGCGCTGCTCGTCGGCGGCCATCTTCTTGCCCGAGCG
Organism: Kineococcus rubinsiae; assembly: GCF_011839805.1. Taxonomy (GTDB): domain Bacteria; phylum Actinomycetota; class Actinomycetes; order Actinomycetales; family Kineococcaceae; genus Kineococcus; species Kineococcus rubinsiae. The sequence continues at coordinate 24,517 of NZ_VWPY01000017.1, forward strand.
CAGGAGGAAGGGGACGCCGGCCCAGGCGTCGTCGTCGATCCACAGCCGGCACGCGGCGAGGGTGTCGGTGACCGAGTCGTCCGGGACGCCGTCGATGTCGGTGTACCCCTCGAACTGCCCGAGCACGACCTCGTGCGGGTCCAGGGCGCGGAACCGGGTGAGGGCGGCGTCGCGGGCCTCCTGCAGCGCACCGGCGCTGAGGTCGGCCGGCGGGTGCAGCGCGACGGTCGCCGCCATCTGGAACAGGTGGGTGACGATCATGTCGAGGAAGGCGCCCGTGGCGTCGTAGAACGACGCGCGCTGGGCGACGTCCAGGGTCTCGGCGATGTCGATCTGCACCGCGGAGACGTGCTCGGCGTTCCAGATCGCGCTCAGCCACGGGTTGGCGAAGCGCGCGTGCACGATGTTCTGCACGGCCTCGAAGGCCAGGAAGTGGTCGATCCGGTAGACCTGCGCCTCGTCGAAGACGCGCTGCACCTCGGCGTCGAGCTCCTCGAAGGAGGCCAGCGACGTCCCGTAGGGCTTCTCGTAGACGACGCGCGAGCCCTCGACGAGGCCGTGGGTGTCCAGGGCCTTCGTCAGGTCCAGGAAGGCCCCCGGCGGGATGGCCAGGTAGTGCACCAGCTGGACGTCGGTGCCGAGCTCGCCGCGGGCCTCGCCCAGGACGTCGAGGAGGCTGCCCGGGTCGGCGGACTCGAAGCCGCCGCCGGCGAAGCGGAGGTTCTGCGAGAACTCCTCCCACGGCCCGTCGGACGGCTGGGGGCCGAACTCCTCCAGCGCCTCGCGCACGTGGGTCTTGAAGTCCTCGTGCGACTTGTCACCGCGGCCGTTGCCGACGATGAGCCACCGCTCGGGCAGCAGCCCCTGGCGGGCCAGGTCGAAGAAGGCGGGCAGGACGAGCCTGCGGGCGAGGTCCCCCGTGGCTCCGTACATGACGAAGATCGTCGGCGGGGACTGGTCCGGGGTCTGCGGCGTCGCGGTCACACCCCGAACGGTATTGCCCCCGCCCGCGTGCTGCCGGGTAGGGTGCTGCCCGTGAACACCGCCCGCTCCGCCGCCCCCGCCCCGCGCGGGTCCCGCGGTGCGTGGTGGTGGGTGTCGGCGGTCGCCTGACGCTCACCCGTCCCAGGTGCCCGCCTCGTCGCGGAGGCCACCTGGACCCTCCTCGACGACCGGTCACGCCGAACCCGCCGAGGAGAACCCCTTGACCAGCACGCCCCCCGCCGAAGCGCTCGTCGCCGGCCTGCTCGCCGCGCCCGAGCGCCCCTTCGCGCTGCTGCGGCGCCTCGACCCGCGCACGGGCTCCCCCGGCCCCGTCGAGGTCCTCACCGGGCCGGTCATCGAGGTCGAGCACCTCGCGGACGTCCCGCTGCCCACCGGGGCCGTCGCCGGCGGCCGCCGCGACGCCCTGGCCCTGGTGCCCTTCCGGCAGATCCGCGAGCGCGGCTTCGAGGTCCACGACGACGGCACCCCCCTGCTCGTGCTCCAGGTGGAGCAGGCGGAGGAGCTGGCCGTGGAGGACGCGCTGCGGGCGCTGCCCGACGAGGAGGTGCGGCTGCGCGACGTCGCGCCCGACCTCGACGACGACGCCTACGCCGACGTGGTCCGCCGCATCATCGCCTCGGAGATCGCCGAGGGCTCCGGGGCCAACTTCGTCATCCGCCGCGACGTCGACGCCGTCATCGACGGGTTCTCCCCCGCCACCGCGCTCAGCCTGTTCCGCCGCCTCCTGGTCGCCGAGCAGGGCGCCTACTGGACGTTCGTCGTGCACACCGGCCGCCAGGCCGACGGCAGCGCGGGGCGCACCCTGGTCGGCGCCAGCCCCGAGGTCCACGTCCGGATGGCCCGCGGCGAGGTCGTCATGAACCCGATCAGCGGCACCTACCGCTACCCCGCGACCGGCCCGGACGCCGACGGCATCGTGGAGTTCCTCACCGACCCCAAGGAGGTCGAGGAGCTGTTCATGGTGGTCGACGAGGAGCTCAAGATGATGTGCTCCGTCGGCGACCTCGGCGGCACCGTCCACGGTCCGTACCTGCGGGAGATGGCGAACCTCGCCCACACCGAGTTCGAGATCCGCGGCCAGAGCACCCTGGACTCCCGGGAGGTGCTGCGCCAGACCATGTTCGCGGCCACCGTGACGGGCAGCCCGCTGCAGAGCGCCTGCCGGGTGATCCGCCGCTTCGAGCCCTCGGGGCGCGGCTACTACGCCGGGGCGCTGGCGCTGCTGGGCCGCGACGCCGACGGCGCGCAGACGCTCGACTCCCCCATCCTCATCCGCACGGCCGACGTCCGGCCCGACGCCGACGGCACCGGCCGCGTCCGCGTCTCCGTGGGCGCCACGCTGGTGCGCGGCTCCACCCCCGAGGGGGAGGTCGCGGAGACGCACGCCAAGTCCGCGGGCGTCCTGCGCGCGCTCGGGGCCCTGCCGCCGCTGCAGCGCGCGACCGACGCCTCGGGGGCCCCGGCGCGCCGGGTGCCGCTCGCCGCGGACCCGCGGGTCGCCGGCCTGCTCGCCTCCCGCCGCGACCGGCTCGCGCGGTTCTGGCTGGAACCGCAGGCGCAGACGGCCGGCAGCGCCCTGGGCGACGCGCTCGTCGTCGACGCCGAGGACACGTTCACGTCGATGCTCGTGCACCTGCTGGCCTCCGCCGGCCTGCGCGCCCGCGTCGTGCGCTACGACGACCCGGCGCTGGACGCGGAGATCGCCGCGCACCGCGGCCTGGTCGTGCTCGGCCCCGGGCCCGGTGACCCCGAGGACGCCTCCGACCCGCGGATCGCCCGCCTGCAGGGTCTCGCGCAGCAGCTCGCCGCGGCGGCGCAGTCGGGCGGCAACCCCGTCCTCGGGCTGTGCCTGGGTCACCAGCTGCTCTCCGGGACGCTCGGACTCCCGCTGCGCCGCAAGGACGCCCCGCACCAGGGGACGCAGCTGGAGGTCGACGTGTTCGGCCGACCGGCCACCGTGGGGTTCTACAACTCCTTCACCGCGCGCGTCGACGCAGGCAGCGTCGCGGACCTGCGCGAGCGCGGCGTCGAGGTGAGCGAGGGCCCGGCCGGCGAGGTCGTCGCCGTGCGCGGCCCGGGTTTCGCGGGCATCCAGTTCCACCCCGAGTCCGTCCTCACCCTGGAGGGCCCGGAGGTCCTGCGCCGCGTCGTGGAACCGCTGCTGACGCGGTAAACGACGGAACGGTCGTGAACGCCCCCGCGCGCGGGCGGCGTCCACGACCGGCAGCGGGACTCGCGCCGCTCCAGCGCGACCACCGTCCACGTCCGGACGTGGCTACGCGGGATCTCCGGCGCGCAGGGCCGTGGCCAGCTCTCGGGTGAGTCGACGATCCGCCGGATAGGTGTTGTGAACCCAGGGCTGCGGTACGGGGTTCTCCGGCCACCGAGGGTCGCGGTGGATCCAGCGAGCTTCGACGGTGCGATCCGGACGGAGCCGAACCTCCAGGTGGCGGGCGTGCCAGCTGCGGTGGTGCGTCGGGCACAGCAGGACCATCGTGTCGAGGTCGCTCGTGCCGCCGTCCTCCCACGCGGGGAAGTGGTGCGCTTCGCACGCCCACGGGGCGGTCGTGCAGCCCGGAGCAGCGCAACCACCATCACGGACCGCGAGGGCGGTCCGCTGGCTTCGCGTGGCCAGACGGGTGCTGCGACCGAGGTCCAGGACTGCACCGGCAGGAGCCGTCAGAACGCGCTGGAACGTCGCATCGCAGACCAGGTAGCCCAGGGTCGCGGTGGAGACCGGCCCGAAACCCTCTGCAGCGCCGCTGGTGTGTGCCGTGCGGTGTTGCACTGCCGCCTGCACGTCCGCCACCGTCGCGACCACCGAGACCCGTGCGGTCTCGGCCAAGGCCGGCTCCGAGACGGCCGCGCCGCGCTGCACGAGGGTGACGAAGGCGTCGGCGTCGCGTTGCCGCTTCGAGCGGGGGTCGCGCACCCGTTCACCGTCTTCGGTGACCTGTGCCGGCAGAGGAGCCGATGCAGCGTTGAGCGCCTGCCTCACGATCACGGTCGCCGTCTCGTCCAGGTCCACCGTGACCCGGCACGTGCCGTCGCTGAGTGAGCCGAACACGAGTCCGCGTCGGCTGGCTGCGTCGGGGTCGTGGAAGGCCCGGTCCTCGTGGTCGGGATCGATCGTGAGGACCAGCTCGCGCGCCAAATGGGCGGCCACACCCGGGCTGTACCTCGCGGCGTTGCGGGTGAGGTGGGCGTCCAGGAGTTCTGCGGTGCGGTGCTCCACGACTTCACCTGTGACCACATCGGTCAGGGTTGTCATCCCCCGCCGGGTGGTGGTCGGGATCCGACCGAGGGCGGTGACGGCGACGTCCAGGTGGGCGCGTGAAGCCTCGCCCGCGGCGAGGGCGTCACCGAGGTGCTGCAACGCGCCTCGGTCCCCGTCGACCCCACCGATCCGCCCGTCCCAGGTCACCGACGGATCCGTGACCTTCGCGGCCTCCACATCACGCCGGGCCTGACCGCGCGGCAGTCGGTTCGGGGCGCACGCCAGGAAGGTCGCCACCTCCGACGAGGGAGACCCGACCTCGCCCAGGACTCGCAAGAGGTGCAGGTAGGCCGCGTCTGCCTGGTGCCGCACCCTCAGGAAGGAGGTCACCGCGTCCTGCGCAGAGGTCACCGAGAAGGTCGAGGCCGTGCTCTCCAGCACCTCCGACAGCGCCGACCGCAGCGCTGCGAGCGACTGCTCCAGCGGCTGCCCATCGGTCCACGTCATGTTCGCATCCTACTCGAACGTGTGTTCGAACGATAGCGAACCCTCTGTGCTGCAACGGTTCCACAACAGGGCGTGGCTGTCCCATCGTGGAGACTCGTCCTGTCGACGACGCCGAGGAGGCGGGTCCGACGCAGGCAGCTGAGGCACCCGGCGGACGGCCACCGTCAGAGGCGGTAGTCGGGACCGCGACTCGAACCAAGGGGCCTCGAGCAGCGGACCCCGAAGCGCCTCCCGTCCGGCGACCGACAACACCACCGCGGGCGCCGCGTGGCAGCCGGCTCACTCCGTGGTGGGGCGCGTCGCCTTCTGCGGGTAGATCGTCTCGCCGCGGGCGAGCATCGCCACGAAACCGGCGATCTTGCGCTCCCGGGTCTCGGCCCTCTTCACGGCGCCGACGCGGTGGACCAGCGCGAACCGGTTCGTCTTCGTCAGCACGTCGAACATCGCCTGGGCCGCCGGGTCGGCGGCGATCGCGGCCGCGAAGTCCGCCGGGACCTCGGACTCCGACGGCGGCGCGTACGCCGCGGCCCACCGGCCGTCCGCCCGGGCGGCCTCCACCGCGGCCAGGCCGGCGGGGCGCATGAGGCCCGCCGCCTCCAGCCGGGCCACGTTCGCGACGTTGCGCTGCGACCAGGAGCTCCGCCGTCCCCGCGGGGTGAACCGGATCGACGACGTCTCCTCATCGCGCTTGCGGCCCTGCCCGTCGATCCACCCGAAGCACAGCCCCTCGTCCACGGCCTGCTGCCACGTCAGCGTGGTCGTGGTGCCGCCCTTGCGGGTGAGCGCCAGCCACACCCCGGGTGACGTGGCGTGGTGCTCGGCCAGCCAGTGCCGCAACGCCTGCGCGTCGGCGACCACGAGCTCCGCCAGCTCGGCCGGGCTCACGTCGGCTCCTGCCCCGGCGTCACCAGGCCCGTCTCGTAGCCGAGGACGACGGCCTGCACCCGGTCGCGCAGGCCGAGCTTGGTGAGGATCCGGCTGACGTGGGTCTTCGTCGTCTGCTCGGCGATGAACAGCTCGCCCGCGATCTCCTGGTTCGACAGCCCCCGCGCGATCAGCACGAACACCTCGCGCTCGCGGGGCGTGAGGTCGGCGAGCCGGGAGGGTTCCGCAGGGGGCCGGGCCCGCGTCGAGACGAAGTGCTCGATGAGGCGCCGGGTGATCCCCGGGGCCAGCAGCGAGTCCCCGGCCGCGACGGCGCGGACCGCGTCCAGCAGGGCCTGCGGCGTCGCGTCCTTGAGCAGGAACCCGCTCGCGCCGGCCCGCAGCGCCTCAAAGACGTAGTCGTCGATGTCGAACGTCGTGAGGATGAGGATCCGGGGCCGCTCCGCGCCCCCGCGACCGTCCCCGGACGCCTCGCCCTCCACCTCGTCGGGGAAGTCGGCGAGGATGCGGCGGGTCGCCTCCAGCCCGTCGAGCACGGGCATCCGCACGTCCATGAGGACGACGTCGGGCCGCGTGGCCCGCACGACCTCCACAGCCTGCGCCCCGTCGGCGGCCTCGCCCACGACCTCGACGTCGGGCTGCGCGGCGAGCAGCGCCCCGAACCCGGCCCGGATCATCGCCTGGTCGTCCACCACGACGGCCCTGATGCTCACGGCGTCCACCGCTCCCCGACGACCCGGTCGCTCACGACCCGCCCCCTCGCTCGTGCGGGTGCAGCGGGATCTCCGCCAGCACCGAGAAACCTCCGTCGTCGGTGGGGCCGCACGCCACGGACCCGCCGAGCAGGACCGCCCGCTCCCGCATGCCGACCAGCCCGTGGCCGCCGTCGTCGAGCTCACCCACCGTCTCGCCGCTGCCCGCGGCCGGGGGGCCGTTGCGGACCGAGACGACGACGCGGCGCCGCCCCGCCTCCCCCAGCAGGTGCAGCCGGACGTCCACGTGGGCGCCGTGCGCGTGCCGCACCACGTTGGCGAGCGCCTCCTGCACGATGCGGTGCACCACGAGGCCCACCGAGGACGGCAGCTCGGTGCGGCGCAGCGCCTCCGCCACCTCGACGTCGACGACGCAGCCGGCGCGGCGGGCCCCGGCGGCCAGCCCCTCGACGTCGGCGAGCCCCGGCTGCGGCGTCAGCGGCGACGTCCCGGACTCCTCGCGCAGCACCCCGAGCAGCGTCCGCATCTCCCGCAGCGCCGTGCGGGCCTGCGCGGCGATGTCGTCGAACTCGGCGCGCACCGTGTCGTCGAGACCGGGGATCCGGTAGGTGGCCGTCGTGGCCTGCACCTGGACCACGGACATGCTGTGGGCCACCACGTCGTGCAGCTCCCGGGCGATGCGGTTGCGCTCCTCGACCACGACCCGGCGCGACTGCTCCAGCTCGGTCGCCCGGCGGTACGCCGCGAGCTGCATGCGCGTGGTGATGCGGGCCCCGATCGCCACGGACAGCACGAGCACCAGCGCGGAGTTCGAGCTGTAGACCACCAGGTCGGCGCCGTGGCTCGCGGCCCCGCGGCTGCCGACGTGCGGGCCCATGAACTCGGCGACGCCGATGGACAGCAGGATGCTCGACCACCACGTGAACAACCCGAGCCGGCCGAACCCCCGCAGCCCCAGCACGGCGATGACCGAGCAGGACGCGAGCAGGCTGGTCACCGACCACGGCCACGGCCACTCCCCCGGCGCCGACACGACCGGCAGCAGCACGGACGTGGCGAGCAGCAGGCCCACGGCCACCGACGGCCGCCGCACCGCGAGCGGGATCGACACCACCTGCAGCGTCGTCAGCACGAAGGACAGCGCGAGCGGGACCTCGTACAGCTCACCGGTCACGGGCACGCCGACGCAGAGCAGGACGATGGCCAGGCCGATCGGGACCGGCCACGGGAAGAGGGTGGCCAGGAACGCCTCGCGGCGCGCACGCAGCAGCTCGCGGTTCTCGGCCCGCGCGGCGCGCCAGTCGTGCAGCCGCTCGGCCGTGCTCGGGCGCAGCGCGCGCTCGCGGGCCCGGGCCGCGCGCGCCTCGGGCGAGCGGCGGCGCGGCAGCGTCGTGAAGGTCGACCGCCCAGCCACGTCCGTCCCCCTCCGCCGTGCCGCCCCCGTGACCTCCGGGAGTGCGACGGTACCCGCGGCACCCGCACGGGTGGCGACCCCTTCCCGGCCCGGGACCTGCCACTAGGGTCGAAGCGGGGGGAAGCGGTTCATGACGACGTTCTTGGTCCTGGCCATCGTGGGCGGCGGGCTCTGCCTGCTGTCCTTCCTCGTCGACGGCGTGTTCGAGGCGCTCGACGTGGACATCGCGGGCGGGTTCCTGTCCCTCACCTCCCTCTCCGGTGCCGTCGCCTTGTTCGGCCTGTCCGGCTTCCTCGCGGTCGAGTCGTTCGGCTGGAGCGGGTCGGCCGCCGCGGGCCTCGGCGCCGCCGTCGCGCTCGTGACCCTCGTCGCGGTCGGCTCCCTCGTCCGGCTGCTGCGGCGCGAGGAGCCCGAGACCTCGGTGGCCATCGTCGGCAGCCGCGGCCACGTCACCACCCGCGTCCCGCCCGGCGGCTACGGCGAGGTCCACCTCGTCCTGGCCGGGACGACGGTCAAGCGGACCGCCACCGCGGCCGGCCCGCTGGACCGGGGCACCCGCGTCGAGGTCCTCGCCGAACTGTCCGCGACGGCCGTGCGGGTCGTCCCGCTGGACGTCGAGGGTCCCGCCACCACCACCCGAGAGGAACCCTCGTGACCTTCCTGACCCCCGGCCTCATCGCCGTCGCGGCGGCCGTCGTCGTCGTCCTGCTGCTGGCCGCGGCGATCGTGCGCCGCTACCGCATCGCCGGGCCGTCCGAGGCGTTCGTCGTCGTCGGCAAGAAGGGCCGCCCGGTCACCAACCCAGAGACCGGCAAGATCTCCACCGACCTCTCGGGGCAGAAGGTCGTCATGGGCGGCGGCATCTTCGTCCTGCCGTTCGTGCAGCAGGCCTACTCGCTCTCGCTGGCCTCGCGCCGCATCTCGGTGCAGATCCGCGGCGCCGTGTCCGCCAAGGGCATCCGGTTGAACCTCGACGGCGTGGCCATCATCAAGGTCGGCGGCACGGAGGACTCCGTGCGCGCCGCGGCCCAGCGGTTCCTGCACCAGCAGAAGGAGATCGAGTCCTTCACGCAGGAGGTGCTGGCCGGTTCCCTGCGCTCCATCGTCGGCACCCTGACGGTGGACGAGATCATCCGCGACCGCGCGGCCTTCGCCAGCCGGGTCGCGGAGGAGGCCGAGAGCTCGCTGACCAACCAGGGCCTCGTGCTCGACACGTTCCAGATCCAGGACGTCACCGACGAGGTGAACTACCTGCGCGACCTGGGCCGCCCCGAGGCCGCGATCGCCGCGCAGAACGCCGCCATCGCCGAGGCGAACTCGCTGCAGGAGTCCCAGCAGGCGCAGGCCCGCGCGAGCGAGAAGGTGTCCGCCAGCCAGCGCGACCTCGCCCTGCGCCAGGCCGAGTTCAAGGCGGAGACCGACACGGCCGAGGCCCGCGCGGCCGCCGCCGGTGTCCTCGCCAAGGCCGCCCGCGACCAGGAGGTCCTCCTGGAGCAGGAGCGCGTCGCCGAGCGCCAGGCCGCGCTGACGGAGCGGCAGCTGGACACCGAGGTCCGCAAGCCGGCCGACGCGCGGCGCTACGACGCCGAGCAGCAGGCCCAGGCGCGCCGGAACTCCGAGATCTTCGAGGCCGAGGCGAAGAAGGCCTCCGACATCGCCAACGCCGAGGCGCAGGCCCGCCGCGTGGAGCTGTCCGCAACTGCGGAGGCGAACCGCGTCCGGCTGGCGGCCGAGGCCGACGCCCTGCGCGTGCGCCTCGCGGGTGAGGCGGAGCTGCAGCGCCGCACCGCGCTCGCCTCCGCCACCCGGCTCGAGGGCGAGGCCGAGGGTGCCGCGATCCGCTCCCGCGGCGAGGCGGAGGCCGAGACGATGCGCCTGCGCGCAGACGCGTTCGAGCAGTACGGCGACGCGGCCCTCGCGCAGATGGTCACCGACGTCCTGCCCCAGGTGGCCCACGAGCTGGCCGCCCCCATGGCGGCCATCAGCGACCTCACGGTCATCTCCACCGACGGCGCCTCGGCGCTCTCGCGCAACGTCACGGCCAACCTCAGCGAGACCCTGGAGCTCGTGCGGCGCACCACCGGCCTCGACGTCCGCTCGCTGCTCGGAGGCCTGACGCCGGAGTCGGCCACCGCCCGGACGGAGCACCGCGACGGGGTCGCCGCACCGCCCGCCCCCACGCCGGCGCTGCACCCGGACCCGGCCGCCTGAGCGCCGGCCCGACGCCGCGGGGGCGTCTCCGGAGGGTGGGGCGCCGAGGCGTCACCGCACCCGGGAGGCGTCCCGCCCGGCGTCGAGGTCGATGCGCAGGTCCGGCTGGCCGACGGGCCCACCGAGGCCGGGCACGGTCGCCAGCAGGTGCTCGCGCGCCCGCTCGGCCGCCTCGCGGTGCACGGCGTCGTGGTCGTACAGCTCGACGCTGAGCCAGCCGGCGAAGTCGCTCTCGGCCAGCGCCTGCCCGACCGAGCGGAAGTCGACGTCGCCGTCACCGGGCACGAGGTGGGCGTGCACGCGGCCCGCGATGTCCTCGACCTGCAGGTGGCGGGTGATCGGCAGGTGGCGCGCGAGGGAGGCCAGCGGGTCGTCCTCGACGACGACCGTGTGGCCGAGGTCCTGGCTGAGCCAGAGGCTGTCGCTGCCCGTGCGGGCGATGACCGCCGCGGCCTCGCCGTTGGTCTGGACGTGGAAGCCGGGCTCCGGCTCCATGCCGAGGACGGTGGCGCCCGCAGGCAGGCCCGCCGCGTCGAGCTCGGCGGCGAGGACCTCGAGCAGCTCCGCGATGCCGTCGTCGAGCCAGCGGTCGGCCTGCGCGGCGGCCACCGCCGGGTGGCGGCTGCCCGTCGAGAACGCCACCAGGGGCACCCCGGCGCGGACGCCGATGCGGATGCCGCGGCGCAGCAGGTCCAGGCGGCGGGCCCGCTCGGCCGGGTCCGGGTCCACGAGCGCCGGCTCGAAGGGCAGCTCGCTCAGCAGGTGCGGGTCGCCGGTGGCGAGGCTGCAGGCGACGAGGCCCGTCTCGTCGAGGACCCGGCGCAGCGCGTCGGCCTCGGCGTCGCCGAAGGACCAGGGGTCGACGTGCTGGCCGTTGAGGGACAGCTCGATCCCGTCGTAGCCGCGGTCCGCGAGCACGCGGACGGCGTCCGGCAGCGTGGCCGAGCGCAGGCCGTTGGCGTTGTAGGCGAGCCGCAGCGGTGCGGCCGGGCCGTCGCCGGGGCGGGGCGTGGGAGAGGGGGGCACAGCGGGCTCCGTCTCGTCGGGGGAAGGCGCTGGGGCTGGAGGAGGAGGGGCGCGCCGCGGCGTCACGTCGTCCGTGTCGTGACGGGGTGCGCGGGGGTGCGCCGGGCGTTCAGCGTGCCACCGCCGTCCGCCGGACGCGCGGTCGAACCCCCCGTCGTGACGGTGAGGGATTCGTCACGTCGGCCCCTCCGGGGTTTCGGCGTGCGCGCGGACGCGCGGCGGCACAAGGTGGCTCCTCGACGTGCAGAACGCGCGCGCTGCCCCGGAGGCTCGACGATGACGACGACCACGCCCGATCCCACGCGCACCGACCCGCCCGCCCTGCCCGCGCTGGAACCCGTCGTCGGGCTCCTGCGGGAGATCGGCGACCTCAAGCGCCTGCGCGACGCCGGGGGCACCGGTTCCCTCGCCGACCGCGCGTTCCTGCGCTCCTGGCGGCGCCTGGTCGCCGGGCAGGACGTCGAGCAGGTCGCCGTGAGCGAGACCGCGCGGGCCCTGGCGGCCGCCCGGCTCGGGGGGATCGACGCGGCGGTGCTGCGGCTCGCGGGGCTCTCGCCCGAGGACGTCCGGGTCGTGCTGCGGCGCAGCGTGGATGCCGCGCTGGCGACGACCGGGGAAACTCTCGGAGAACTCTCCGACGTGCTGGCCGCCGTGGGCGCCGACGCGTCCCCCGGCGCCGGGCTGCCGACCCCGCCGCCGTTCGCGGTGGCCCTGGTCCACCAGCCCCGCGCGGGAGCCACCCACCCGACGCGCCCGCGCGTCCTCGTGGAACCCCCCGAGAGCCACGGGGACCACTGCTTCGTCACGGCGATCTACTCCGCACTCCTCGCCCCCTCGCAGGGCGTCAGCCGGGGGGACGCGTTCCTCGTCGCGCTCGCCCACCACCTGCCGAACGCGGACCTGCCCGACGCGGGGTTCGGCGGTGAGCTCCTCCTCGGGGAACACCTGCCGGCCGTCTTCGCGACCCTCACGGAACGCTCCCTCGCCCAGCTGCCGAACGCGCTCTCGGCCCGCCTGCGCGAACTCCTGCCGACCCGCGAGACCACGGCGACGCCGCTGGGCCGGGTGTTCAACGCGGCCGACGTCCTGGACCGCGTGCTGCAGGTCCACCACCACGCGCGGGCCGCGGCGTTCACGGCCGAGCAGGCGCTGGACGACCTCGACCTGGTCCACCCCGGGCCGGTGCAGGGCTTCCAGCTGCAGGTGCTGAGCGACGCGGGCCTCCCCGTCCGGTGACCCCCACGACGTGGCCGGTCGTCGACGGCATCCCGTTCCAGCGCGCCGGGCGCGAGGTGCTCGCCGCCGCGGTCGTGGACCTGCTGGACGGCGGCGACCCGGCCGGCGCCCGCGCGCTGCTGCTGCGCGACGCCGACGACTGGTGGGACGAGGCCCCGCCCACGCTGGCCGAGGCGAGCGCCGCGGCGGGGGCGGCGACCCTCTCCGAGGCGACGCTGCACCTGCGTCTGGGACGCGTCGGGGACTACCTGCGCTACCGCTGGTCGGACCCGGCGTTCCTCGCGGGGCTCGGGCTTCTGCGCCGTGCGTGGCCCGGCGCGGGCCCCGGCGGCCTGCCGGTCGTCGAGGTCGCGGCCGGCACCGGCGTCCTGCTGCGCGAGCTGGCCCTGCGCGGGGTGCAGCGCCTCACGGGGGTCGACGTCGTGCACGCCAAGCTGTGGCTGGCCCGCCGCTTCGTGCTCGACGACCTGCCGGCGGACGCCGACGTGGACCTCGTCGTCGCGGACGCCGCGCACCCGTGGCCGCCGGCGCTCGCCCCGCAGCTGGACGCCGCGGCCGACCGGGTCGTGGTGTGCCACGACGCGTTCTACTTCCTGCCCGACCCGCCCTCGACCGCCGCCCGGCTGCGGGCGCTGGCCGGGGACGGCGGCTGCGTGGTGGTCGGCGCGGTCCCGAACGGGCTGCTGCCCCGGGTCGGGGGCGGCGCGCGCCTGTCCCCGCAGGACCTGCTGGACCTCTTCCCCGGCGCTGAGCTGCACGACGACGCCGAGCTGGCCGCCGAGGTCACCGGGGGCCCGCCGGCCCCCGCCCGGACGCCGGCGGAGCTCGCGGAGGCGGTCACCGTCTCCGCCGTCCTGCGCGCCCCGGGCTGGCGCGCGCGCCCCGACGCCCCCGACCTCGGCCTGCCCGTCCCCGGCCGGGTGCTGCGCCCCAACCCCCTCTACAGCGCGGACGGCGAGCTGCGCTGGCCGTCCCCGCGCTACGCGGCCGACTACGCCGAGCGCTGCGGCTACCTGCCGCCGCGGCTGCCCGCGGCGGCCGACCTGGCCGCCGACCCCGTGACCTGGGCGCGCCGCCGCGTCCTCCTCGACCTCCCGGAGCACTGGTGACCCCCTCCCCCGTCCCGCCCCCGCCCGTCCCGCCGGAGCCGGGCGCCACGACCGGCTGGGTGATCGCCGGCGCCGGCTGGGTCGCGCGCGACCACATGGCGCCCGCCCTGGCCGCGTCGCCCACCAGCCGCGTCGTGGCCGTCGTCGACCGCGACCCCGCCGCGGCGCGCGAGCTCGCCGCCCGCTTCGAGGGTGCCCGGGCCGCGACCGACCTGGGCGAGGCCTTCGCCACCCCCGGCGCGCAGGTGGCCTACGTCGCCACCCCCAACCACGCCCACCGCGAGGTGGTCGCCGCCGCGGCCGCCGCGGGGCTCGCCGTCCTGTGCGAGAAGCCGCTCGCGGCCACCCTGGCCGACGCGGCCGACCTGGTCGCGGCCTGCGAGGCCGCGGGGGTGCTGGCCGCCACGGCCTTCGACCAGCGCTGGCACCCGGCCCACCGGGCGGCCGCGGAGCTGATCGCCGGGGGCCGTCTCGGCACCGTCACCTCGGTCCGCATCATCTACGGCTGCTGGCTCCCGCCGGACTGGGCGCCGCCCGGCAGCACGACCGGGGACAACTGGCGGGTGGACCCGGCGCGGGCGGGCGGCGGCGCCTACGTGGACCTGGCCCCGCACGGCCTCGACCTCGTGGGGGCGCTGCTCGGGGAGGACGTCGAGCGGGCGACCACCCACCTGCAGCACCGCGTGCACGACTACGCCGTCGACGACGGGTCGGTGCTCGTCGGCAGCACCGCCTCGGGGGTGCTCGTGAGCATCGCGAACTCCTTCAACACCGTCGAGACGCTGCCGCGGCGCCGCCTGGAGGTCGTGGGCACCGCGGGCCAGCTGGTCGCGACCGACACCATGGGGCAGACCGCGGGCGGCCGCCTCGAACTGCTCGACGCCGCGACGGGCGCCGCGAGCGACGTGCCGTTCGACGGCGTCACCACGCCGTTCGCCGCGCAGGTGCGGGCCGTCGAGCGGGCGCTGTCGGGCGAGACCCCCTGGCCGTTCCCCCTGGCCCGCGACCTGCGCCTGCTGCAGCTGCTCACCGACGCCCTGCCCCCCGTCCCCACCCCGAGCCACAGCGCCCTGGAGGTCTCCCCGTGACCGGACCGAACGACTCCCACGCGCTGCGCGACGTCCGCAGCGCCGCCCTGGCACCGCTGCCCACGCGCGCGCACCGCAGCCACGTCGCCTACTCCTGCACCAACTGCGGGCACTGGCAGCGGTGGTTCCCGACGGCGCCGCCGCCCGCGTGCCCGGTCTGCTCCGACGTCCGCAACGAGCTGCCCGAGGGCGGTTTCGGGTTCCGCACCGCCGCCGAGGTCGACGCGCTCGTGACGACGTCCTGGCGCGAGGCCGTGCCCGGGGTGCAGGAGTTCTGGTGCGACCCCGTCGTCGGGCTGGGTTCCCACGGCTGGGTCCTCGACACCGCCGACGGCCTGCTCGCGTTCGAGGCCGCGCCCTGGTACTCCGCCGACGCCCTCGCGGAGCTGCGGCGGCGCGGCGGGCTGCGGGTCCTCGCCTCCAGCCACGTCCACGGGTTCGGCGGGCTCTGGCAGCTGCAGGACGAGCTGGACCCGCCGGTGGTCTCCGTCGGCGTCGAGGACCTGGTCTGGACGAAGTCGTTCCGGGTGACGTGGCCGGCCGACGAGCAGCTGGAGCTCGCGCCCGGGATCACCATGCACCGCACGGGAGGTCACTTCCCCGGCCACCACGTCCTGCACGACGCCGACCGCGGCCTGCTGTTCTGCGGGGACTCCCTGAAGATCGACCTGGCCGAGGACGGCAGCGCCCGCGCGCTGAGCGCGCACAAGGCGTTCCACGCGCAGATCCCCCTCTCGCGCGCCGAGCTGCGGCACATGCGGGAGGTGATCGGCGCGCTGGAGTTCGAGACGGTGTTCAGCCCGTTCGAGTTCGCGGCCGTGACCACCGCGCACGTGCGCGCCCTCATCGACCACATGCTGGCCGCGCCGCCGTCCGCGGCCCCCGTGCCGATGGACGTCCTGTCGACCCCCCGGACGGTGTTCGCGTGAGCGGCACCGGGACCCGCCCGCTGGTGAACCCCCACCCGGTCGACGACCGCACCGAGCACCCCGTCACGGCGGACTTCCGCGCGGCCTGCGGGCCGCTGGACGCGTTCGAGTTCCCGACCTACCTGCTGGACACGGTCGGGATCCCGAGCTGGTGGACGATCGCCCGCACCGCCGGGAGCTCGGACCCCGGGCACGGCTACGGCGCCGACGACGCCGACGCGCGCCGCTCCAGCTGGGGCGAGTCCGCCGAGATCGGGCTGCTGCGCAAGCGGATCGCCGGGCTCGAGCACCGGCGCGCCAGCTACGCCGACCTCGTCGCGCAGGAGGGGGTCCGGGCCGTCGTCGACCCGCCGACCCTCTGCCTGGACGCCGGCGCGCCGTACTCCCCGGACGCCGAGCTGACGTGGCTCCCGCTGCAGCGCTTCCGCACCGGGGAGCGCGTGTGGGCCCCCGCCGACGTCGTGCTGCGCGACGCCGACGCCCTGCCGCCCGGGTTCCGCGACGACCTGCCGCACCTCGTGACGCGCATGGGCAACGGCCTCGGCGCCGGGGACACGCTGCCCCGCGCGGTCGCCCACGGCCTCGGCGAGCTCCTGCAGCGCGACGGCAACGGCACGCGGTTCCGCGCCCTGGACACCGGGGCCGTGCTCGACCTGGGCCCGGGCGACTCCGCCGTGGCCGACCCGGCCACGCGCGAGGCGCTGCGGCGGTTGCGCAGCGCCGGCGTCGACGTGCGGGCCAAGCTCGCGAACACCTCCTTCGGCATCGTCAACGTGACCGTCGTCGGCGCCGACGCCGACCCGCTGCAGCCGGTCATGGTCACCGCGGCCGGCGAGGCCGCGCACCCCGACCGGGAGGTCGCGCTGCGCAAGGCCGTGCTGGAGTTCGCCGCGGCCCGCTCCCGCAAGGCGTTCACCCACGGCTCGCTGGCCGCCGTCGCGGAGATCTCCCCCGCCGGGTACCTGGACACCTACGCCGCCGACCCGGCCGGGTCCGAACCCCGGGCGCTGCAGGGGATGCTGCGCTGGCTGGGCCTCGGCGCGGACGAGCTGCGCGCCCTGCTGGAACCCGTCGTGCTCGCCGAGCGCTCCCGGGTCCCCTTCACCTCGCTGCCGACGTGGTCGGCGCCCGCGGGCTCCGACCCGCAGCGCGCCCTCTGCGACCACCTCGTGGCGACGCTGGAGGCCGAGGGGTTCGACGTCCTCGTCCTCGACTGCTCCGACGACGAGCAGGCGGGGGTGGCCGTCGCGCGGGTCGTCGTCCCCGGCCTCGAGGTGGAGATCATGAGCTACGGGCGCATCGGCGAGCGCGGCGCGGCCGACCTCCTCGCCCGCGGTGACGGGCGCACCGGGCTGCACGGCATCGTCGGCCTCGGCGTCCCCGGCGCGGCCGGGGTGCCCGGCACCGCGGCCCCCGTCCACCTGAGCGACGCTGCGGCGCAGCGCCTCGGCGGTCCCGTCTGGCTGGACCGCGCGGCCGTCGACCGGGTGGTCGGCGACCTGTACCCGCTGTACCGCGAACCCGCCCTGCACGCCGCCGCGGTGGCCCGGGAGCGGGGCTGGACCCCGGCAGGAGGAACCCGGTGAGGATCTGCTTCGTCAGCCGCCGCTACTGGCCCGCCGTCTCGGGCATGAGCGTCTACGCCGAGAAGCTGCTCGAGGAGCTCGTGCGCCGCGGCCACGACGTCGTCCTCGTGTCGCAGTTCCGGGGTGACGCGGCGGGCAGCGCCGTCTACGGCGGCGGGCCGCCCCCGCCCGACCGCGTCCCCGCCGGGGTGCGGGCGATCGGGCTGGAGGCCCTCGGCGAGCAGCGCGTGTCGCAGGGACAGCCGGCGGACTTCGCCGCCGACGTGGCGACCATGCGGGACACGGTCCTGCGCCTGCACGCCGAGGAGCCCTTCGACCTGCTGCACGCCCAGTACGCCTGGCCCGTGGGCATGGCCGTCCTGGAGGCGGCGACGGAGCTCGGCCTGCCCTCCGTCGTCAGCGTGCAGGGCGGCGACGGGCACTGGGTGGGTCTCTGCTGCCCCGAGCACTCCACGGGCATCCGCACCGTCCTGGACCGCGCGGACGCCGTCCTCATCGGCTCGCAGTCCTTCGCCGACGAGGTCGTCGAGCACCACGGCACCGACCCGGAGCGGTTCACGCTGCTCGGCGGGGCGACGGACACGACGGCGTTCTCCCCCGCCGACGAGGACGACCTCGGTCGCCCCGACCACGACGGCGACGGGGTGACGACGCTGCTGTTCCACGGCCGCGTCGACCGCCGCAAGGGCGTCCTGGACCTGCTGCACGCCCTGGCGGCGCTGCGGGCGCGGGGCCGCGCGGTGCGCCTCGTCGTCTCGGGCATCGGCCCCGACGTCGCCGCCGTGGCGGAGCTCGTCACCCAGCTGGGCCTCGAGGACGCCGTCGAGCAGCGCGGGTACGTCGCCTACGCCGACGCCCCCGACGTCTACCGGGCGGCCGACGTCTTCGTCTCCCCCACCCAGTCGGAGGGGTTCTCCAACACCATCCTCGAGGCGATGGCCGCGGGCCTGCCCGTCGTGACGACCCGCTCCGTCGGGGTCGTCGACTGCGTGCGGCACCGCGAGAACGGCCTGCTGCACGAGGTCGGCGACGTCGAGGGCCTCGTCGACGCGCTCACCGCGCTGCTCGACGACCCCGCGCTCGGGCCGAAGCTCGCGACGCAGGCGCTGCAGGAGGTCCGCGACGTCTGGTCGTGGCCCGCGCTGACGGGCCGCATCGAGGCCGTCTACGCCCGCCTGGCCGGCACCGCTCCGGACACGTCCTGGACGGCGCTGCCCGTGCCGGAGCGCCCGACGAGCCGGGGGCGCGGGATCGAGCCGGGCCCCTCGGCCGAGCCGTGCCGCTTCCTGGCCGCCCCCCACCTGCTGTGACGACACCTGCGGTGGGTCGGCCCGGGGCGGCGGGACCGCTGCCCGGGGCGGCGCGGGTCGCCGCGGTGTCCCCGCACCTGGACGACGCCGCCTTCTCGGCGGGAGGGCTCCTGGCGGGGCTCGCCGCGGCGGGCGCCGACGTGTGCGTCGTGACGGTGTTCACCGCGAGCGTCCCGGACCCGACGGGGTTCGCCCTGGCCTGCCAGCTGGACAAGGGCCTCGCCGCGGACGTCGACTACCTCGCCCTGCGCCGGGCCGAGGACGTCGCCGCGACGGCGGCGCTCGGCGTGCGCCACCGCCACCTGCCGCTGCGCGAGGCCCCGCACCGGGGCTACGAGAGCGCACCCGCCCTGTTCGGGCCGGTCGTGGCCGCGGACGACGTGGGGCCGGAGGCGGTCGCGGAAGCCGTGGCGGCCGCGCTGGCGGAGGAGTTCCCCGGGGGGCTCGACCTGCTCCTCGGACCGCAGGCCCTGGGCGGGCACGTCGACCACCGCCACGTGCGCGACGCCCTGCCGCTGCTCGCGGCGCGCCTGGGCGTCGTCCGTTCCGCGTGGGCCGACACGCCGTACCTGCTGCGCGCCGGGGCGGACGCCCCCGACGGCACCGCCCGGCCGCCGGCGCCCGCCGAGCTCGCCGCGAAGGTGGCGGCCTGCGCCGCCTACCCGACGCAGCTGGGGTTCCAGTTCTCGGGCGTGGACGCGATGGCCGAGGCCCTGCGGGGCACGCCCGAGTTCTTCACCGCCGCCGTGGCCTGAGCCGGGCTCAGGCGCTGCGGCGCAGCTCCTCCACCACCGCGGCCCGGGCCGTCTCCCGGTCGAGGACGACACCGCTGCGGCGCAGGGCCCGGTTCGCGGCCGAGTCCCCCGGCGCCAGGATCCCCAGCAGGAGGTGCTCGGTGCCGAGGTAGCCGTGGCCGAGCGACTGCGCCTCCCGCAGCGACTGCTCCAGCACCTTCTTCGCCGGCGCCGTGAACCGCAGGTGGTCGGTGCCGAACCAGCGCCCGAGCCGGCCGCGCTGGCGCCGCGACGGACGGTCCAGGGCGCCGGGGCCGAAGACCTCCTCGGCGCGGCGGCGGACCTCGCCGAGGTCGATCCCGAGCGCCGACAGGGCCTCGCCCGGGTCCTCGCCGCGGACGACGGCCTCGCGCACGGCGGGCAGGTCGGCGCCGGCACCGCGCAGCACGGCGGCGGCGACGCCGCCGGTGCCGAACAGGGCCAGCAGCAGGTGCTGGTCACCGACCTCGTGGTGCCCGAGGTCGCGGGCGACCGCCTGGGCGGCCACGACGACCTCGCGGGCCTGGGTCGTGAAGCGCTCGAACATGCGGGGACTCCTTCCGGTGGGGGCCCGTCAGGGCCGGGAGGCGTGCTTGCGGTGCACGGTCTGCTTCGACACCCCGAGGGCGCCGGCGATGGCCGCCCACGACCACCCGAGGTCGCGGGCCCGGGCCACCTGGAGGTCCTCGAGGCGCTCGAGGAGCTGCCGCAGGGCGGCCACGGCGCGCAGGCCGACGGCCGGGTCGGGGTCGGTGCCCGCGCTGAGGAGGTCGGCTGGTCCGGTCATGAGTCAGCATGTGCTGACGGGCGCGCGGTTGTCAACAGATGCTGACGATCGAGGGGCCACCGGTCCGCGCCGGGGCCCACCTAGGCTGGCCGGGTGACGACCAGCACCGACGCCGACCGCGCCCGGCGCGCCGTGCGCGCAGCCACCCGCGTCCTCGACCACCCCCTCGGCTCGGCCTCGCTGCGGGAGCGGCTGGACGAGGTCGCCGCGGCGGCCGGCGCCGTCGCCGACCTCGACGCGCCGGTGGACGTCTACGGCGGCGGGGTCGTGGCCGACCTGGAGCGGCGCGTGGCGGACCTGCTCGGCACCGAGGGTGCGGTCTTCTTCCCCACCGGCACCATGGCCCAGCAGGTCGCGCTGCGCAGCTGGGCGCAGCGCAGCGGCCGCCGCGGGGTGGCCCTGCACGCCCTGTCGCACCCGCAGGTCCACGAGGCCGACGCGCTCGTCCGGGTCGCCGGCCTCGAACCCGTGCACGTCACCACCGCCCCGCGCCCGATCAGCGCGGCCGACGTGCGGGCGCTGCCCGAGCCGGTCGGGACGCTGATGATCGAGCTGCCGCTGCGCGACGCCGGGTTCGTCCTGCCGGAGTGGGAGGAGCTGGTCGAGGTCACCGCCGCGGCCCACGACAGCGGCGCCCACGTGCACCTCGACGGGGCCCGCCTGTGGGAGTGCACGACGCACTTCGGCCGGAGCCTGCCCGAGATCGCCGCGCTGGCCGACAGCGTGTACGTCTCGTTCTACAAGTCGCTGCGCGGGCTGTCGGGAGCCGCCCTCGCGGGCCCGGCGGACCTCGTCGAGCAGGCCCGGCTCTGGCGGCACCGCTACGGCGGCAACGTCTTCCAGCAGTTCCCGGCCGCGCTCACCGCCCTCGACGGCCTGGACCGGGAACTGCCGCGGCTGCCGTCCCAGGTCGCCCACGCGCGCCTGGTCGCGCAGGCGCTCGCGCAGGAGCTGAGCGGCCCGGGGGCGGCCGTGCACCCTGCCGTCCCGCACACCCACCAGTTCCAGGTCTGGCTGCCCCACCCCGCGGCCGTGCTCGGCGAGGCCGCCACCCGACAGGCCGAGCAGACCGGCACGGCGCTGTTCACCCGGCCGTGGCGCGAACCCGGCCTGCCGCCGGGCACCGCGTGCACCGAGGTCACGGTGGCCGGGCCGGGGCTGGCGTGGAGCGAGCAGGACGTGCGCGCCGCGGCGCGGGAGTTCCTCGCCCTCGTCGCGACGGTGGCCGCCGAGGGCCCGCCGGCCTGAGCGGCGCCGGTCAGGCGGGGAAGCGGGCGAGCCCCTCCAGCACGTCGGCGCGGGCGCCCGCGAGCGAGACGCGGACCCAGCCCTCGCCGTGGGCCCCGAACGCCGTGCCGGGCGCGACGGCGACGCGCCGGGTGCGCAGGAACTCCTCGCACCAGGCCTCGACGTCGCCCCCGCTGGCGTGGGAGACGTCGACCCACAGGTAGAACGCGCCCTCGGGGCGGTGGAACCGCAGGCCCTCGCGCTGCAGCAGGTCGCACGCCGCCACCACCGTGGCCCGGTAGTGCTCGCGGGCGTCCTCCACGACCCCCTGGTCGCCGTCGAGGGCGGCCAGGGCCGCGCGCTGCGCCGGGACGTTCACGCAGCTGACGACGGCCTCCTGCGCGCTGCGCAGCATCGGGGCCCACGCGAGGGGCGCGACGAACCAGCCCACCCGCGCCCCCGTGAGGGCGTAGGTCTTGGAGAAGGAGAACACCGACAGCACGCGGCCGTCGGGGTCGAGCGTGGCCGCGCTGACGTGGGGCACGCCGTAGGTGAACCGCTCGTACACCTCGTCGCTGATCACCCAGAGGTCGTGGCGGGCGGCGACCTCGACCAGGTCGCGCAGCACCGGGGCGGGGTGGACGACCCCGAGCGGGTTCGACGGGGAGTTCACCAGCAGCACCCGGGTGCGCGGGGTGATCGCCGCCTCGAGGTCGGCGAGGTCCGGCTGGAACCCCGTCGCGGGGTCGAGCCGGTACGGCACGGGCACGGCCCCGACGTGGCGGGCGGCCATCGAGAAGTTCGTGTACCCGGGATCGGGGACGAGGACCTCCTCCCCCGCGTCGAGGGTCAGCGACATCGCCTGGTGCAACGCCTGCATCCCGCCGGCCGTCACCCACACCTGCTCGGGGTCGACCTCCAGGTCGTTGTCGCGCAGCAGCTTGCGGGCGATCGCGGCCCGCAGCTCGGGGAGGCCGCCGTTGGCGGTGTAGCGGGTCTCGTCGGCCTCCCAGGCCCGCGCGCCCGCCGCGAGGACGTGCGGCGCCACGGCCAGGCCGGGTTCCCCGACGTGCAGGTGGATCACGTCGTCCTGGCCGACGGCGAGCTCGAAGATCCTCCGGATGCCGGAGGCGGGGATGTCCAGGGCGTGGGGGGCGATGCGGGGCACCCGCCGATGCTGCCACCCGGACCGCGCGCGCCCCGGCAGCACCCCGCGCGCGCGGCGTGCGCAGAGATCACCCTCCGCACCCGCGCCTCGTAGGCTGACGGGGTGAGCGAGGAGGCGGACGACGCCGGGCACGGCGGACCGGCGGCCCGCGGGGTGCCCGAGGTGGCCCTGGAGCTCGCGCTGCCGAGCGTCGTGCACGACTACCCCGCCGCCGTGCTGCTGGTCGAGACCGCCTCCGGCCAGGTCGTGTACGTCAACGACCTCGCCCGGGAGCTCGCCCCCCACGTCAGCCTGCCCGTCGACGTGGAGGACTGGTCGCACGCGGCGGGCCTGCAGGTCGCCTCCGGCGACGCCCTCGGCGCCAGCAGCACCCCCCTCTCGCACGTCGCGGCCGGGGACCCCGGGAGCGGGCGCCAGGTCAGCGCCGCGCTGCGCTCGCAGGCCACCCGGGCCCGCGAGGCGCTGTGGGCCATCGGGATCCCCCTGCTGGGAGCACCCGAACCCCTGCGGGCGCGCTCGCTGCTGGTGCTGATGCCGCTGCGCTTCCCCGACGCCGTCGCCGGGGTGCAGGCCGCCGCCGCGACCGACCGGGCGCGCGGCTCGGTGCTGGCGAGCGGGCTCGCCGTCGCCATCAGCGACCCCACGGCCCCCGACGACCCGCTGATCTGGGTCAGCCCCAGCTTCGAGCAGCTCACCGGCTACACCGGCGCCGAGGTGGTCGGCCGCAACTGCCGCTTCCTGCAGGGCGCCGACACGGACCCCGAGGCGGTCGCCCACCTGCGCCGGGGCCTCGCCGCGCAGGAGACCGTGAGCCAGACCCTGGTGAACTACCGCCACGACGGGTCCGCGTTCTACAACCACCTCGTGATCTCCCCCGTCTTCGACGCGGCCGGGACGCTCACGCACCACGTCAGCGTCCAGAGCGACGTCACCGGGCAGGTCGTCGCCGCCCGCGAGCGGGACGTCGCGCGGGCCGACGCCGAGCGGGCCCAACGGGCGCAGGCGGCGGCGGAGGAGGCCCGGGCGGCCGCGGAGGTCGCCGGACGCTTCGGCCGGCTGCTGCTGACGCTGAGCGAGTCGCTGACCGCCACCGTGACCCTGGAGGAGGTCGCCGCGACCATCGGCGACGTCATCGCCACCGAGTTCGGGGCCACCGGTGGCGGGTTGCTGCTCCCCGACCCCACCCGGGACGGCCCGGACCCGCAGGACGCGCCCGTCGGCCCCGCTGCAGCCCGGTCCCGCGCCGCGTGGGAGCGGGACGAGCCGGCGGCCCTGGCCACGCGCACGCGGCAGGCGGTCTTCCGCGCCGACGAGCGGGCCTCGCTCGCCGGCGCGAGCGGGACGCCCACCCGGGCCGCGAGCGCCCACCTGCCGCTGGTCGCGGGGCACGACGTCGTCGGCGTCCTCTTCCTGCACTGGGACCGGCCCCACGAGCTGCCCGTGCAGCAGCAGGACGCGCTGCGGGCGCTCGCGCGCTACACAGCCCAGGCGGTGCAGCGCGCGACGCTGATCACCGAGCGGCGCGGCACCGCGGAGGTGCTGCAGCGCTCGCTGCTGACCCGGCTGCCCGCGTCGGAGCACCTGCAGCTGCGCGCCCGCTACGTGCCCGCCGCGGCCGGGGAGCAGGTCGGCGGGGACTGGTACGACGCCGTCGCGCTCCCCGGCGGCTCCACCACCGTCGTCATCGGCGACGTGACGGGGCACGACATGGCCGCCGCGGCCCACATGGGCCAGCTGCGGGGCCTGCTGCGCGCCTACGCCGTCGACCGGCGGGAGTCCCCCGCCGCGACCGTCTCCCGCCTGGACCGCGCGCTCGCCGCGCTGGACCTGGAGGGGCTCGCCACCCTGGTCGTGGCCCACGTCGAGCCGCCGGGCGGGGACGGGAACGAGGACGGGGGCGGGCCGAGCCGGCTGCGCTGGACCAACGCGGGGCACCCGCCCCCGGTGCTGCTGCACGCCGACGGGACCACCGAGGTCCTGGAGGGGGACCCCGAGCTGCTCATCGGCCTCTTCCCGGACACCCCCCGCAGCGACCGGGTCCACCTGCTGCCGCCCGGCTCGACCCTGCTGCTCTACACCGACGGGCTCATCGAGCACCGCGGGCGCAGCATCGACGACGGGATCGCGGACCTGCGCCGCGTCCTCGCCACCTGCGCGGGGTGCGACCCGGACGAGCTGCTGGACCACGTCCTGCGGGAGCTGGTCGGCGACGCGCCGGAGGACGACTGCGCCCTGCTGGCCGTGCGCCTGCCGTTCGCCGCACCTGCAGGATGAGCAGGGCGGCGTCGCCGGGCGGTCAGGCCGCGACGGACTCCATCGCCTCGGCGAGCAGCACGACCGAGCGCAGGCGGGCCTGCGTGTCGCGCGCCTGGTGGGCGACGATCAGCTCGTCGGCGTCGGCCACCGTCCGGAACTCCTCGAGGTACCTGCGGACCTCCGACGGGGTGCCGACGGCCGAGTAGGTCTGCATCTGGCGCACGTGCTGCCCCGCGGCGGAGGCCATCAGCTGGTCGACCTCGGCCTCGGAGAAGGTGCGGCCGCGCCCGAACAGCGACGTCGCGAACGTGCGCAGCACCTGCTCGCGGGCCTCGTGGGCCTGCTCCGCCGTGTCGGCGGCCACGACGTTGACGCCCGCGATGACGTGCGGGCGCTCCAGCTGCTCCGAGGGGCGGAACTCGCTGCGGTAGGCCGCGACGGCGGCACCGAGGGACTGGGGCGCGAAGTGCGACGCGAAGGCGTAGGGCAGGCCCAGGGCGGCGGCGAGGCGGGCCCCGAAGGTCGAGGAGCCCAGGACGTACAGCGGCACGTGCGAGCCGTTGCCGGGGACCGCGGTCACGCCGGGCACGCGCGAGTGGCCCGCGAGGTAGGCGCGCAGCTCCTGCACGTCCTCCGGGAAGGACGCCGAGGCGGCCGGGTCGCGGCGCAGCGCGTACGTCGTCGCCTCGTCGGAGCCGGGCGCGCGGCCCAGGCCGAGGTCGATGCGCCCCGGGTACATGGCCTCGAGGGTGCCGAACTGCTCGGCCACGGTCAGCGGGGAGTGGTTGGGCAGCATGACGCCGCCCGAGCCCAGCCGGATCGTGCTGGTGTGCGCGCCGACGTGGGCGATGACCACCGAGGGGGCCGAGGACGCGATGGTCGCCATGTTGTGGTGCTCGGCGTACCAGACGCGGCCGTAGCCGTGCTCCTCCGCCGTCTGCGCGAGCGCGACGCTCGCCGCGATGCTCTGGCTCGCCGACTCCCCGGGCGCGATGGGGGCGAGGTCCAGGATCGAGAGCGGCAGGGACATCGGGCGACCTCTTCCGGTGGTGCGGTGGCTGGTGGTGCCGGTGACGAACACCCGGCACGGTGCCCCGACCTCCTCGGCAACCAGGGGCCGCCGCCTGCTGTTCCCACCGGGGAGCCCGCCGGCGCCCCGGCCGCGGCCCTGAGGACGCCGGGAACGACGAAGGCCCGGACCGTGAGGTCCGGGCCTTCGTCTGGAGTAGCGGGGGCAGGATTTGAACCTGCGACCTCTGGGTTATGAGCCCAGCGAGCTACCGAGCTGCTCCACCCCGCGTCGCACCCAGAACGTTACGGGACGACGGCCGCCACACCAAATCGCGGGGACGGGTGCGCGCAGCCGGCTGGGCGGGGCTGGGAACGACGAAGGCCCGGACCGTGTGGTCCGGGCCTTCGCCATGGAGTAGCGGGGGCAGGATTTGAACCTGCGACCTCTGGGTTATGAGCCCAGCGAGCTACCGAGCTGCTCCACCCCGCGTCGCAACGACGACCTTACGCGACGCGGGGTGGAGCGCCAAATCCGTTCTCGGGCAGCCGGTGCTCAGGGCGTCGGCGTCGCCGAGGGGGTGGCGGCCGGGGTGGCGGCGGGGCTCGAGGACGGCGAGGCCGAGGGGCTCGCCGTCGGGGTCGTCCCGGCGGCGGCCTCCAGCCGCGTCTGGGCCTGGGTGGCCGCGGTCACGGCGTCGGAGAGCCGGGTCTGCGCCTGCCCGTACGCCGTGAAGTCGCCCGCCGCGAGGGCCGCGGCGGAGTCGGTGATCGCCTGCCGGGCCGTGGTCAGCGCCGCGTCCAGCTGCTGCTGGGCGGTCTGGTCGGCGGCCGGCGCGGTCGGGGAGGCCGACGGGGACGGGCTCGCCCCCGGGGTCGTCGACGGCGCGCCCTCGTCGCCCGCCGAGGCGCCCGACTCGCCCTGGAACACCTGGTTGAGCGCGTCGTCCAGGGTGTCGCCGATGCCGATCTGCTCGCCGAAGACGGCCACGACCTTCCGCAGCTGCGGGAAGGAGTTGTCGCCGGTGCTCTGCGCGTAGACGGGCTCCACGTAGAGCAGGCCGCCGCCGACGGGCAGCGTCAGCAGGTTGCCGTTGATGACCTTCGAGTTGGCGCCCAGCTGCAGCAGCCGGGTCGCCTCGGCGACCTGCGCGTTGGACTGGATGTTGTTCTGCACCTGCACGGGGCCCGGCACGGTGGAGGACTGCGGCAGCTCGAGCAGGCGGATCTTGCCGTAGTCGTCGTTCTTCCGGCCGGCCGTCGCCCCCGCGTTGGAGTTCACCGCGGCGAAGCCCGTGAGGATCTGGCTGCCCGAGCCGGTGGCGTTGCGCAGCGGCACGTAGTTCGTCGTGAGGCTGAACGACGACGTGCTCGTCCCCGGCATCTGCAGCGTCAGGTAGTACGGCGGCTGGGCCGGGGCCGCGACGCCCTCGGCGGTGTCCGTCGTGGGGTCGCCGGGCACGTCCCAGAAGTCCTGGCCGGTGAGGAAGGAGCTCGCGTCCGTCACGTGGTAGCGGGCGAGCACCTCGCGCTGGACCTTGAACATGTCCTGCGGGTAGCGCAGGTGGCTCATGAGGTCGCCGTCCACCTTCGACAGCGGCTCGACGGCCTGCGGGAAGGCCTTCATCCAGGCCTGCAGCACCGGGTCCTGGTCGTCCCACGCGTACAGGGTGACGGCGCCGGTGTAGGCGTCGACGGTGGCCTTGACCGAGTTCCGGACGTAGTTCACGGTCCGGTCCTGCAGGGCCTGCACGCTGTTCTGCGTCTGCGTCAGCGAGTCCTGCGTGACGTCGCCGAGCGCGGTCGTCGCCGAGTACGGGTAGGACGCGGACGTCGTGTACCCGTCCAGCAGCCAGAGGACCTTGCCGTCGACGACCGCCGGGTAGGCGTCGCCGTCCAGCGTCAGCCAGGGCGCGACCTTCTCGACGCGCTCGCGGGGCGTGCGGTCGTAGAGGATCTTCGACTGCGCGTTGACCGAGGACGACAGCAGGATGTTCTGGTCGCCGAACTTCAGCGCGTAGGCGGCCTTCTGCAGCAGGTTGCCGACGTCCACGCCGCCCCCACCGCCGTACGTGGTGGTCGCGTAGCCCTGGGCGCTGTTGTCCGGGTAGTCGATCTCGACCGGGCTCTTGGAGGCCGGGCCGCCGACGACGGAGTAGTCGGTCGTCTTCTCGCCGAAGTAGATCCGCGGCTCGTAGGCCCCGAGCTCCCCCGCGGACGGGATGTTGGACTCGAAGTAGCTGGGCCGGCCGTCCGGGGCCCGCGAGTTGCCGCGGGCCGCGACGACGCCGTAGCCGTGGGTGTAGACGGTGTGCTCGTTGACCCAGTTGCGCTGGGCCGGCCCCAGCCCGGCGAGGTTCAGCTCGCGGGCCGCGATGACCGTGTCCTGGCTCTTGCCCTCCAGGGCGTAGCGGTCGACGTCCAGGGTCTCGGGGAAGGCGTAGTAGTTGCGCTGGCCCTGCGTCTGCTGGAAGGCCGCGGACACGATCGAGGGGTCCAGCAGCCGGATGCCCGGGATCGTCTGGGCGTCGGCGCGCAGCTGGCCCTGCGTCACGGTCGTGTCGGCGACGTACTCGCTGACCTCGCTGTCCGCGACGTCGTAGGCGTCGCGCGTGGCGGTGATGTTCTTCTGCACGTAGGTCTGCTCCAGGGCCTGCCGGTTCGGCGTCACCTGGAAGCGCTGCACGGCCCACGGGTAGATGCCCCCGACGGCGATGGCGCTGACCACGAGCAGGGCGGTGCCGAGCCCGGGCAGGCGCCACGAGGCGCCGACCGCCGCGGCCACGAACAGGAAGGCCACCAGGACCGCGACGATCGCGAGGATCGCCTTGGCCGGCAACACCGCGTGCACGTCGGTGTAGCTGGGCCCGACGACGCCCTGGATGTTGATGTGCGTCGACGGCGACGTCATGAGCTCGTAGCGGTCCAGCCAGTAGCCGGCCCCGCGCAGCAGCAGGAACAGCGCGGCGAGGACGGCGAGGTGGATGCGCGCGGCGCGCGTGGTGCGGGGGCCGCCGCCGGACAGGCGCAGCCCGCCGTAGAGGTAGTGCGTGGCCAGCGCGGCGACGCCGCCGAGCACGACGGCCGCCGACAGGAAGCTCACGAGGAAGCCCACCCACGGCAGCGTGAAGACGTAGAAGCCGTTGTCCATCCCGAACTGCGCGTCCTTCGTGCCGAAGTCCACGCGGTTGAGGAAGAGCAGCAGCGTCTGCCACTGGCTCATCGCGACGGATCCGCCGAACAGGCCCGTCGCCACGGACAGCACGATCACCACGAGGCGGCGCAGCGGCTCCAGGGACTCGCGGTAGCGGTCCAGGCCGGCCTGTTCGTTGGAGATCGGCGCGTAGATCGGGCGGCTGCGGTAGCCGACGGTCAGCGACACCGCGACGGCCGCGGCCAGCAGCCCGCCGCCGACGGCGAACAGCGCGAGCTGCAGCCACAGCTTGGTCGTGAAGGTCTGGAGGAAGCCCAGCTGGTCGTACCACCAGACGTCGGTGACCACGCGGGCGGCGACGACGACGGCGACGAGGATGCCGGCCAGGACGAGCACGGTCGGCAGGAGTGCCCCGCGACGTCGCCGGCGCAGGACGGGCCGGGACGGCGGGCGCGAAGGGAAGCTCACGACTCAGCAACTTACAAGGGGTGCTCCGGGTGCCCACCAGGACGCATCGTGACCGTCTCGTTGCTCACACCGGGTCGGCCTCCGCGGGCGTGACAGCATGGGCGCCCGTGAGCGAGACCACCACGACCGACCCGCGGCCGACCCCGGACTCCGGGGGGCTCTGGCGCGCCGTCGCCGAGATCGAGCGCCACGTGGCCTCCGACGGCTGGGGCGCCCCCGTGCGCCTCTTCGCGCTCGTGCGCACCGCCGAGGCCCTGCGCCGCGACCCGTCCCTGGCCGACCGGCTGCCCGCCAACGTGGTCGACGACGCGCGCGCCGACCCCGGCCACCTCACCTCGGTGGAGCAGGAGGGCGTGCCCGAGGTCGGCGACCTCGACGACCTCCTCGGCCAGCTCGCCTGGCCCGCGGGCGTCGACGGCGCCGCCGTGGTCGTCGAGCGCATCCTCGTGCCGCCGGACGCCGAGGCCGAGGTGCGCGCCGCGGTCGGCTCCGAGGACGACCGGGCCCGCGCCAGCGCCCTGGCCGCCCACCCCGCCGCCGAGGACGTCCGCATCGCCGTCGGCGTGCTGCGCGACGGCCGACACGAGTGCGCGGTCCGGAGCCGGTCGAAGGACTCCGACGGCGAGGTCCGCACGGGCGCCGACCTCGTCCCGGGCCTGGTCAGCGCGCTGCAGGCGACGCTCGAGGACTGAGCGGGCGGGGCGTCAGCCGCAGGTCGCCAGGCCCGCGCCGCGGCCCGCGCCGATCGCCTCCACGGCCGTGCGCGCCCCGTCGAGGGTCTCGATCGGCACGACCGTGATGCCGGCGGGGGTCGCCCCGGCCACCTGCGGGCACTCCGCGGCGGGGGCCAGGAACCAGCGCGCCCCCTCGGCCCGGGCGCCGAGGACCTTCTGGCGCAGACCGCCGATGACGCCCACCGTGCCGTCGACGGCGATGGTCCCGGTGCCCGCGATGTGCTGCCCGCCCGTCATGGAGCCGGGCGTGAGCTCGTCGACGATGCCCAGCGCGAACATCGTCCCCGCGCTGGGGCCGCCGACGTCGTCGATGGCGATGTCGATGGAGAACGGGAACGTGTAGTCGACCTCGGGGGCGACCCCGAGGCGCGTGGCGCCCTCGACGGCGTAGGTCGTCGTCGACACGGTCCTCGCCTCCTCTCCGCGGCGGATCCCCAGCCGGACGTCGGCGTCCGGGGCGAGCGCCGTCACCGCGGCGCGCAGGGCCGCGAAGTCCGCGACGGTGCTCCCGTCCAGGGACGTGATGACGTCGCCGGGGCGCAGCACGTCGGCCGCGGGCGCGGCGGGGTCGACGGAGGCGACGCGCAGGGTGGTCGTGCTCGGGACCGGGATGCCCAGCTCGGTGAGCGCGGCGACCTTGGCGCTCTCCTGCGACCCCGTCATCTCGGCGCTGCTCTCCGCGTCGGCCTGCTGCTGCGTCTGCTCCGGCGGGAAGTACGCGGCGCGCGGCACGACGCTGACGTCGGGGTCGCGCCAGTCCACGAGCAGCTCCGGCAGGTCCATCTCCAGGCCCGGGCCGCCGCGCAGGGAGACGGTCGTGAAGTCCAGCTCGCCGTCGGTCGGGTAGGTCGGGGCGCCCGTGATGGTGATGAGGCCCTTCGACGCCGACGACGGGGCCGCGGTGACGTCGCGCACGGGGCCGGGGCTCAGCGCCACGTACGGCACGGGCAGCAGCGTGAGCAGGCACGCCAGCAGGACCGTGGTCACGGCGGAGGCGGCGAGCAGGACGTTGCGGGCCGCGACGGCCGGGTCGGCCGGTGCGCCGGTGGACGTGGCGGGCTCGGGCGTCCCGGAGGGTGCCCCGGGCGGTCCCGCCTCGGAGGCCCCCCGCTCGGACGGCCCCGTCGGCGTCGCTCGCTGCACCGCCCCACCGTAGGTCAGCCGACCGCACGCTCCGTCGCCGCGGCGGGTGGCGCCACCCGCGCGGACGCGGGGGTGTGGAACGCGGACCCCCGGCCGTTCGTCGGTCTGGACGCGGGGGGGCCAGAATGGAGGCGACCCCGGCAGAGCACTGGAGGAGCGACGTGGACCAGCGAGGCGACGACGGGCCCGAGGGCCCCGACGACGACCGGAACCACGAGGGCTCGCAGGACGAGGGCTCCGTGGACCGACCGGAGCGCGGTGGCCAGCCCGGCTTCCGCCCGTCCGGCACCCCCGGGCCGACCGGCGGGAGCTCCGGCTCCGGCAACCCGCTCGAGGACCTGCTCGGCCCGCTGTTCGCGGGCGGCGGCATCCCGGGCGGCGGCCTGCCCGGTGGCCTGCCCCCGGGCTTCGGGGCCGGCATCCCCGGCCTCGGCGAGGGCTTCGACCCGGCGATGATGGGCCAGGTCCTCGGGCAGCTGCAGAAGTTCCTGTCCAGCTCCGGCGACTCCCCCGTCAACTGGGAGGTCGCGCACGACGTGGCCCGCCAGGCCGCCGCGCAGGCCGGCGACGCGACGCCCGGGGCGGCCGACCGCCGCGCCGTCGACGACGCGCTGCACGTGGCCGATCTCTGGCTGGACGGCGTGACGGAGATGGACCAGCCGAGCGCGACCACCGAGTCGTGGAGCCGCGCCGAGTGGGTCGAGCGGACCATGCCGGTGTGGCGCCAGCTCGTCGAGCCCGTCGCCGCCAACGTCGCCACCGCCATGGCGGAGGCCATGACGCAGCAGGCGCCGCCGGAGATGGCCGCCATGCTCGGCTCGGCCGGGCAGATGCTGCGCCAGGTCGGCGGCGGCGTGTTCGGCATGCAGGTCGGCCAGGCCATCGGGACGCTCGCGGGCGAGGTGCTCAGCACCACCGACATCGGGCTGCCCCTGGCCCCCGCGGGCCACGCGGCCCTGCTGCCCGCCAACCTCGCGGCCTTCGCGGAGGGCCTCGAGGTGCCGCTGGACGAGGTGCGGCGCTACGTCGCGCTGCGCGAGGCCGCCCACCAGCGGCTGTTCGCGCACGTCCCGTGGCTGCGCTCGCACCTGCTGGGCACGGTGGAGAGCTTCGCCCGCGGCATCCGCGTCGACGGCGAGCGCATCGCCGAGGCCGCGAGCCAGGTCGACCCCGCCAACCCGGAGTCGCTGCAGGAGGCGCTGTCCTCCGGCATCTTCGAGCCCGAGAGCACGCCCGAGCAGAAGGCCGCGCTCGCCCGGCTGGAGACCGCGCTCGCGCTGGTCGAGGGCTGGGTCGACCACGTGGTCGACGAGGCCGCGGCCCGGGTCCTGCCCCACGCCGCGGCGCTGCGGGAGACCGTCCGCCGCCGCCGGGCCACAGGTGGCCCGGCCGAGCACGCCTTCGCGGTGCTCGTGGGCCTGGAGCTGCGCCCGCGCCGCGCCCGCGAGGCGGCCGCGCTGTGGGAGCTGCTGGAGCAGCGGGCCGGGGCCGCGGGCCGCGACGCCGTCTGGGACCACCCGGACCTGCTGCCGACGGCCGCGGACCTCGACGACCCGGCGGCCTTCGCCGACCGGCGCACGGGTGCCGCGGTGGGCGGGCAGCCCGCCGACGACGACATCGACGCCGCCCTGCGGCAGCTGCTGGACGACGACGGCCCCCGCGGTGACGGGACGGGCGACACCCCGGACGGACCGCCGCAGGCCTGAGACGGGGCCGACGGGGCGCGCGGCTCAGCCGGTCGCGCGCCCCCGGCGCCCCACCACGACCGTCTCCGCCGTCGCGTCGTGGCGGGCCAGGGCCGCCACCGGCGGGTCGTCCTCCTCGAGGAGGTCGTCGAGACCCTCGCCGCTGTCCGGGCGGCCCGCCGCGAAGTCCATCCCGGCGAGGAACCCCCGTGCCCGCTCGGTGCGGGGGTAGGCCTCCAGCAGCGCCCAGAAGTGCCGGCTGTGGGTCGGCACGAGCAGGTGCGCGAGCTCGTGGACCAGGACGTAGTCCAGGACCCAGCCGGGCATCCCCTGCAGCCGGGTCGACAGCCGGATGCTCGCGTCGGCGGGCGTGCAGGAACCCCACCGGTTCAGCTGGTTCTCGACCCACACCACGCTGGACGGCTGCGCCAGGTCGGCCAGGTAGCGCCGCGACAGCTCCTGCGCGCGCTGCAGCAGGACGTCCTCGTCCGGGTTGCGGCGGCGGTCGGCGGCCTCGAGCCGCGCCACCATCCGCTCGACCCAGTCGCGCTCCTCGGCGGGCGTGAAGAGGGCAGGGATGAGGACGACGGTGCGCTCACCGTCGCGGTAGGCAGACACCGTGCGGGTGCGACGGCGGCTGCGACGCACCTCCACGCCGTCCACCCCCGGCAGGGTACTCGTCACGCCCTCGTTCGAGGAGGGCTTTCCCACACCCGGTGACCACGCCGGAGCGCTCCGCTGCCCCGGTGCGCCCGGACGCGCGTCCGGGCGCCGGCCCGCGCGCGCCGACGGGCCGCTCACGCGCGTTGAGGGCACCATGGCGCGCAAGGGCCACCGGACGGACCGGGGCGTCAGGACTTCAGGAGGAACGATGGCCGACACGTACCAGGGCGAGTTCTACTGCGTG
The DNA here is from genome assembly GCF_011839805.1 of Kineococcus rubinsiae. Classification (GTDB taxonomy): domain Bacteria; phylum Actinomycetota; class Actinomycetes; order Actinomycetales; family Kineococcaceae; genus Kineococcus; species Kineococcus rubinsiae. The sequence goes on from NZ_VWPY01000017.1 coordinate 58,063, forward strand.
AAGTGCAAGGAGAAGCGCGAGGCCGAGGGCGACATCGTCGAGACGAACGGCCGCCGCATGGCGAAGGGCAAGTGCCCCGTGTGCGGCACGAACCTCAACCGCATCCTCGGCAAGGCCTCTTGACCCACCCGGCGAGAGCCGACCTCGTGCCGCTGGCCGCGACCCCCTCCGGGTTCGCGGCCAGCGGCACGTCCGGCCGGTGCTCGGGTGCGGGCGCCGGGGGCAGGAGCCGTGCGACCTGTGGACGGCGCAGCCTGTGGACGGCGGCGGGAGTGGCGGCCCGCACTGCGTGAGGGTGGGCGCATGGCCGCTCCCGACCTCTCGCTCACCGGTGTCCCGCTGGCCGTCCGCCCCGGACGGCGCCTGCAGGTGGGGTCGTCGCCGCGCTCCGGCAGCGTGGTCGGCCCGCTGGAGCGCGACGAGGTCGAGGCGCTGCTCGCCCTGGCGGTGCACGGGCCCACCAGCGCGACCGCGGCCGGGGCCCGCCGCGCGGCGGCGCTGCTGCGGGAGCTCACCGTGTCGGGGGCCGTGCTGCCGGGCCGGCTCGCGGCCGGCGTGCGGCGGCTGAGCCCGGGACCGACGAGCCGGTGGGTGCCCGACGCGGTGGCCTGGGCCGCCTACGACCCGGACGGGCCACCGGGCCCCGAGCGGCTGGCCGCCCGCCGGCGGCGCCGGGTCGCGGTGGTCGGGGCCGGGCGCACGGGCGCGGGCCTGGCCGCCGTGCTGTCCGCCGCCGGGATCGGCCGCGTCGTCGCGGAGGACGGCCGGCTCGTCGCGGAGGCCGACGTCTCCCCCGCGGGACTGCGCGCCGAGCACGTGGGCAGCCGCCGCGGGAGCGCGGCGGAGCAGGTCGCCGCGGAGGTGGCGGTGCCGCACCCGGTGCGACGCCCCGGGCGCCGGGCGGCACGCGAGGACGACGGTCCCGGCCGGGACGGGCCGGCCGACCTCGTCGTCCTCGTCGACCACCACGCCGCCCGCTCGGCGAGCGCGCAGCAGCTGCTCGCCCAGGACGTCCCCCACCTGTCGGTGGTGGTGCGCGACACCGACGCGGTGGTCGGGCCGCTCGTGCTGCCCGGGCGCACGGCGTGCCTGCGGTGCCTGGACCTGCACCGCACCGACGCCGACCCGGGGTGGCCGCTGGCCCTCGACCAGCTGTCCACCGCCGCCCTCTCCCCCACCGCGGCCGGCACGGCTCACGAGGAGACGGCGACGGCCACGCTGCTGGCCGGGCTCGTCGCCCTGCAGGTGCTGGCGCACCTGGACGGGCTCACCCCCCTCGCCCGCGGCGCGACGCTGGAGGTGCTGCTGCCCGAGGGCGTGGTGCAGGTGCGGCGGTGGCTCCCGCACCCGGAGTGCGGGTGCGTCGACCTGCCGCTGCCCGGGACCGCGGCCGGCTGAGGAACCCCCCGGCCGGCCGCGGCCCGTGAGCGGGGCCGGCGGTTCCCGCCCTCAGGCGGGGACCAGCGCCAGCTGCTCGGCCCGCTCGGCCAGGCGCTCGGCCCGCCGGGCGGCGACCTCGGCCTGGCGCCGGGCGCGCAGGGCCCGGGCCCGGCGCACGCGGTCAGCGGTGCGCAGGCCCTCCACGAGGCGCTCGCGGACGAGCGCCTCCTCGACGTACGACATCTCGATCTCCTCGGATCGCCCGGCCGGCCTCGGCCGGTGCGGGTGCTGGTGTTCGGCAGGGCGCGTCACCCGGCCGGCCGACGGTCTCGGCGGCCGGTCCGGGGACGCGGAGGAACCCCGGCCGCGGCCCCCGGCGGTGCGGGGGGCGACGGCGTGGTCCCGGGAGGTTCCCGTGCGGGTCCCTCGTCGTGGTCCCCCTCACGGGGTTCCGGTGCTGGTGGTGCTCGTGGTGCGGTCGGTGCTGGTGCGCTCGGTGCTGGTGCGGCCGGGGCTGGTTCGGCCGGGCTGCGGAGGCCCGGTCAGGCCGCGACGGGGTGCTTGCGCGGGCGTCCGCGGGGACGCTTGCGCGCGACGACCGTCCCGCCCAGGACGAGCTGGCCGCCCCAGACGCCCCAGGGCTCGTTCCGCTCGAGAGCGCCTGCGAGGCAGGCGGTCGCGAGCGGACACCCGGTGCAGAGCGACTTGGCGAGCTCGACGTCCTCGGGCGACTCGGCGAACCAGAGCTCGGCGTCGAAGCGGCGGCACGCCAGGTTCCCCAGCGTCTCCTCGTCCAGTGCCTGGTGGCGCGTCACGTCGCCTCCCTCCTCGCGGTGCGTGGTGCTGGTGTTCACGGTGGTTCCCTGGTCCGGGGAGTTCCGGCCGGCATCGCCGTGCGTGCGGAACTCCTGCGTCTGGCGGTGGGCGGGCCGGTCGCTCGTCGTCGTCATCTCTGGTGCATCTCTCGCGTGGGGTGGAACTTCCGGGAGAGAGCCCGCAGACGCAGAGAGGCCGCGGACCCGGTGTTCGGGATCCGCGGCCTGGGAGACCGGTCGCTGCTGCTAGACCGGTGGTGCCAGGTTCGTGGTCCCCGAGGACGGGAGGGTGGTGGAGTCGAAGCCGGTGACGGCACGACGGGCGCCCGGCAGCGGACGCACTCCACCCGTGGAGTGACCGGAGGTGGTCGCGGGGATGCGCTCCCGCAGGCAGGAGGCCGGGGCCGCGACGACGACACCGGTCGAGATCTCGTTGCTGTCCATCGTGGCTGCCCCCTTCCTGCGTTCGCCGCGCGGTGCCCGTGTGCACCGCCCGTGGGCGTGCTCCGACTGTAGGGCTACCCGGCCCGGGGCGACAACGCCTTTTACGGCGCGTTCTCCAGCGGGTTGCCGGGCGGAGGGGGTGGTGGGGGCGGAGTCGTTGCGCGGCAACGACTCCGGCCCCGGTCCGAGGGGTCGGGGCGGGACGTCAGGCGGAGGTCAGGAGCGCCAGGACGTCCTGGCCCCACTTCTCCAGCTTGGTCGGGCCCACGCCCGAGATCTTCGCCAGCGCGTCCACGTCGGTGGGCATCGTCTCGGCGATCGCCGTCAGGGTGGCGTCGGTGAACACCACGTAGGCGGGCACGGAGTCCTCCCGTGCGACGCCGGAGCGCCACTCCCGCAACCGGTCGAAGACCGCCTCGTCGAACGTCGAGGGGCACGTCGAGCAGCGGCCGAGCTTCCGCTCCGCCCCCGCGGCGAGCAGGTTCCCGCACGTGCGGCACTTGGCCGGCCCAGCGGAGGCCTTGCGCGCCCCGCCCGAGGGCCGCTGCCGCCCGGCCCCGCCCGCGCCGGCGGCCTGCGGCCGCACGGTGTCGAGGAAGCGCGACGGCTTGCGGCTGGCGCGGCCACCGGGCGTCCGGGCGTTGGCCCACGACACGTGCAGGCCCTCCCGGGCCCGGGTCACCCCGACGTAGAGGAGCCGCCGCTCCTCCTCCACGTCGTCCGGGGTCTCAGCGAAGCTGATGGGCAGCAGGCCCTCGCACACGCCGATGAGGTGCACGACGTCCCACTCCAGGCCCTTGGCCGCGTGCAGCGACGCCAGGGTCACGCCGTCGACCGTGGGGGCGTGCTGGGCCGAGGCCCGCTCCTCCAGCTCGGCGACGAGCTCCGGCAGGCCCGCGTCGGGGCGCTTGTCCGCGAGCTCGTCGGCGAGGACGACCAGCGCCTGCAGCGACTCCCAGCGCTCGCGGACCTGACCCGCGGCCGTCGGCGACTTCTCGGTCCAGCCCGCCGAGGACAGCACGGCCCGCACCTCCCCGCCCAGCTCAGCGCCGGGCAGCGCGGAGCGCGCCGCACCCCGCAGCAGGACGATCGCGTCGCGGACCTCGCGGCGGGAGAAGAACCGCTCCCCGCCGCGCACGACGTAGCCGACGCCCGCGTCCGCGAGCGCCGCCTCCATCGCCTGGCTCTGGCCGTTGGTGCGGAACAGCACCGCGACGTCCTTGGCCGAGCGCCCGGCCCGGACCTCCGCGGCGATGCGGGCCGCGACGCCCGAGGCCTCCGCGACGTCGTCGTCGTAGGCGGTGAAGGTGGGCGCCGGGCCGGACGGCCGCTGCGCGATGAGCTCGAGGCGGGCGCGCGCGTGCTTGCCGGTGGCCTGCGAGAGCACGGCGTTGGCGAAGCCGACGACCTCGGGGGTGGAGCGGTAGTCGCGCACGAGGCGCACCACGGTCGTGCCGGGGTGGCGCTGCGGGAACTCGAGCAGGTGCTCCGGCGTCGCGCCCGCGAAGGAGTAGATGGTCTGGCTGGCGTCGCCGACCACGCAGAGGTCCTGGCGGTCCCCGCGCCACAGGTCCAGCAGCCGCTGCTGCAGCGGCGAGACGTCCTGGTACTCGTCGACCACGAAGTGCCGGTACTGCTCGCGGACCGTCGCCGCGACGTCGGGGCGCTCGTCGAGGATGCCCGCGGTCAGCAGGAGGACGTCCTCGAAGTCGATGACCCCGCGGTCGGTCTTGACGTCCTCGTAGGTGCGGATGAGGCGCGCGACGGTGGCGAGGTCCAGCCCGCCCGGGTCGCCGCGGCCGGCCTTGGCGGCCACCCGGACGTAGTCGTCGACGTCGACGAGCATGACCTTCGCCCACTCGACCTCGGCGGACAGGTCGCGGACGCGGGCGCGGTCGGCCGACAGGCGCAGGCGGTTGCAGGCGTCGGCGACCAGGGGCGCCTTGTGCTCGGCCAGGTGCGGGAGGCTCCCGCCGACGGCCTGCGGCCAGAAGAACTGCAGCTGGCGCAGCGCGGCCGCGTGGAAGGTCCGGGCCTGCACGCCGGCGACGCCGAGGTCGCGCAGCCGGGTACGCATCTCCCCCGCCGCGCGCGCCGTGAAGGTGACGGCGAGGACGCGGTTGGGCACGTAGGCGCCCGAGTGCACGCCGTAGGCGATGCGGTGGGTGATCGCGCGCGTCTTGCCCGTGCCCGCGCCGGCGAGGACGCAGACGGGGCCGTCGAGCGTCGTGGCGACCTGGCGCTGCTCCGGGTCGAGACCCGCGAGCACGGAGTCCGCGGACGGGGCGGTGAGGGGTGCGGCAGTCATGACGGGGCCCATCCTCTCAACCCCGCGGCGCTGCTCCGCGCAGGCACGGCGCGCCGCTGTGGACACGCCCGCCGTCCCCAGGCCCGCGACGCGGGGCGAGCCCACGGGGAAGAGCGGCGCGCGCCGCGGGGTTGGAGGGAGTGAACGCGTCGGGACCGGCCCGGCGGAGCGAGGAGAGGGCACCATGCAGGCACCTGCTGCGGGCAGCGTCACGATGTTCACCACCACGTGGTGCGGGTACTGCCGCCGCCTGAAGTCGCAGATGGACCGCGAGGGCATCTCCTACTCCGAGGTCAACATCGAGGAGGTCCCGGACGCGGCCGACTTCGTCATGCGGGTCAACGGCGGCAACCAGACCGTCCCGACCCTGCTCTTCCCGGACGGCTCCGCCGCGACGAACCCGTCGGTCGCGGACGTCAAGGCCCGCCTCGCCGCCTGACGGCGAGCCCACGCGACACGGCAGCCTCCTGAGCGCAGCGGCCCTCTGAGCGCCACGTACCGGCCCACCGGCCCCGAGCAGTTCGCGGACCGGTGGGCCGTCGACGTCCCGGCCGGGGCGCGCGTCGGGGTCGACGGCGCCGTGGACGCGGACACGAGCGCCTACGCGGGCCTGCTGGCCGACGCCCTGCGCCGGCGGGCCCGCCCCGTCCTGCAGGCCGACTGGACCGGCTTCTGGCGGCCCCGCTCGCTGCGCTACGAGTTCGGCCGCGACGACCCGGACGCCTTCCACGACGGCTGGCTCGACGTCTCGGGCCTGCACCGCGAGGTCCTCGACCCGCTGGGTGCGCCCTCGGGACGCTGGTGGGTGCCGTCGCTGCACGACCCGGCGACCGACCGCGCCTCGCGCGCCGCCCGCGAGGACGTGCCCGACGAGGCCGTCCTGGTCCTGTCCGGGCCCTTCCTCCTGCGCGACGACGTCCGCTCCGGCCTCGACCTCGTCGTGCACCTCACGACGTCGGACGCCGCCGTGCGTCGCCGCACGCCCGAGCCGGACGTGGCCCGCGTCCTCGGCGGGTGGCACCGCTACCTCGCGGAGTCCGACCCCGTGGCCCGTGCGGACGCCGTCCTGCGCTGCGAGGACCCGAAGCACCCGGCCGAGCTGCTGCGCTGAGCGCGCCCGGCCGGGCGGCCCGGAGACGTCAGGCCCAGGGCTGCTCGTCCGGCACGGGCAGCGGGCCGCCGAACCAGGCCTCGATGAGCTTGCGGGAGATCGACACCGACGGCGGCGGCAGCACCGCACCCGTCTGCACGGCCTCGGCGAGCTCCTCGCGGCTGAACCACCGCGCCAGGGCGATCTCGTCGCCGTCGACGAGGATGTCCGTCGTCACCGCGCGCGCCGTGAAACCCACCATGATCGAGGCCGGGAACGGCCACGGCTGGCTGCCCAGGTAGCGCACGTCGTCGTCGCCGGGCCCGACGAGGATGCCGGCCTCCTCGAACACCTCGCGGCGCACGGTGTCCTCGAAGGACTCCCCCGGCTCCACGAAGCCCGCGAGGATCGAGTACCGGTTGGCCGGCCAGATCGGCTGGTGGCCGAGCAGCAGCCGGTCCTGCGGGTCGACGACGGCCATGATGACGGCGGCGTCGGTGCGCGGGAAGTGCTCGCGCGCACCGGGTTCGGCGCGGACCCAGCCCGCCGTGGTCGTCTCCAGGCGCTCCCCGGTGCGCGGGGAGAACCGCGTCACGGCGTGCCAGTTGCCCATCGCGAGCGCCTCGGTGAACAGGCGCGCGTCGAGGTCGGGCAGCGCGGTGCCGACCTCGCGCAGGCCGCGCCACTCCTCGTCGCCCGCGGAGCCGTCGGCCACCTCGGGCTCGGACTCGGAGGAGACCACGGCGACGTGCTCGACGCCGTCGGCCGAGCCCAGGTACAGCGTCAGGTCGTCGGGCCCGGGCGCCGGCACGTCGGCCGGGGACTGCAGGACGAGCTGCCACCCCCCGCGGCGGGGCACGACCGGCGCGCGGCCGGAGTGCACCCGCAGGACGCGGGTGCGGGGGTCGGCCCAGAGGCCGTCCAGGAGGCCGGCGGTGGTGCGGCGGGCGCCGGCCCGGTCCAGCGACGACGGGCGGGCGAGGGCCAGGTCCGCGAGCGGGCCGCTCGCGAGCTGCACCTCGTTCGGCTCCGGGAGGGACGGCGGGCCGGGGACGTCGGCGGGGCGGGAAGTCACGAGCGCACTGTAGGCAGCGGCCACGGGGAGTACCCGTCGGCGGTGTCCCGCGACCGGTACGCGGCGTTCGGCCCGCGGCGCCCTACCGTGGGGCCGTGCCCGTCCGCTCGCCGCGCGTCCTCGCCGCCCTCGCCACCGCTGCCGTCCCCGGGATGGACGTCGTCGCCGCCGGACGCGGCGACGCCGACGGCGCGGACTTCGACGTGGCCCTCGTGCAGGACGGGCAGTCGCGACGCTTCGTCGTCCGCTCCCCGCGCCGCCCCGCCGCGGCCGCGGCGCTGGACACCGAGATCGGGCTGCTCACCGGGCTGCAGGGGCTGCTGCCGTTCGCGGTCCCGGAGCCCGTCGGGACGCTCACGCTGCCCGAGGGCGGCCGGTGCCTGGTGCACCGCGAGCTGCCCGGCACCCCCGTGCACCCCGAGGACCTGCGCCCCGGGCCGGGGCTCGCGGCCTCGATCGGGGCGGGCCTCGCCGCGCTGCACCGCGTCGACGTGGCCGTCTTCGCCGACGCGGGCGTCCCCGTCTACGACGCCGAGGAGTACCGCCGCCGGCGGCTGTCGGAGCTCGACCGCGCCGCCGCGACCGGGCACGTGCCGCCCCGGCTGCTCACCCGCTGGGAGGCGCTCATGGAGGACGTGGCGCGCTGGCGCTTCGCGGCCACCCCCGTGCACGGCGACCTCGTGGGCGACCACGTCCGCACCGACGGCAGCCGCCTGACCGGCGTCACGGGCTGGGTCGACGCCAAGGTGGCCGACCCCGCGGACGACTTCGCGTGGCTCGCCGTGGGTGCCGAGCCGGAGGCGCTGGAGTCGGTCGTCGAGGCCTACTCCCACGCCCGCCACGAGCCCGCCGACGCCGACCTCGTCGTCCGCGCCCGCCTGGCCGGGGAGCTCGCGCTGGCGCGGTGGCTGCTGCTTGGCCTGCGCACCGAGGACGCCGACATCGTCGAGGACGCGCGCCGGATGCTGGACGACCTGGACTCCCACGCCGACGCCGTCCCCCTGGACTCCTGATCCCCGCCGACGGCCCCCCGCGCCCGGTGCGCCTGCGCCTCGCCACGGTGAACGCGGCCTCGGGCCGCGACCTGCGCGACGGGAAGCTCTCCAGCGACCGGATGGCCGCGGCCGTCGCGGGCCTCGGCGCCGACGTCGTCGCCGTCCAGGAGGTCGACCACCTCCTGCCGCGCTCGGGCGGCACCGACCAGGCCGCCCTCGTCGCCGCGGCGTGCGCCGCCGGCGGCCCCGCGTGGCAGCACCGCTTCGCCGCCGCCGTGCACGGCACCCCCGGCTCGCGCGACACCTTCCGCACGGCGGAGCGGACGCTCGCGACCGAGCCGTCCTACGGGATCGCCCTGGCCACCCGCTTCCCCGTCCTGCAGTGGCACGAGCTGCGGATGGCGCCCGCGCGCGCCCAGCTGCCCGTCGTGCTCCCCGCGGGTGCGCCGCAGCGGGTGCTGTGGGTGCCGGACGAGCAGCGCGTCGCCCTCGCCGCGGTCGTGCAGACCCCCGCCGGCGCGCTGACCGTGATCAGCACCCACCTGTCCTTCTCCCCGGCCCGGGCGGTCGTGCAGCTGCGCCAGCTGAAGGCGTGGTCGCAGTCGCTGCCCCGGCCGCTCGTGCTGATGGGCGACCTGAACCTGCCGGGGCCGCTCGCGCCCCGGACGTCGGGGTGGACGTCGCTGGTGCGGGCGAAGACCTTCCCCTCCCCCGCGCCCCGCGTCCAGCTCGACCACGTGCTGGCCGACGCGCTGCACTGGCAGGTCACCGACGCCCGCTCCGAGCGCGTCGGGGGCAGCGACCACCGGGCCCTCGTGGTCGACCTCGCCCTGCCGCTGGTCGGGGAGGCCGTCACCGGCTGAGCCCGCCGCTCAGCGCGTCTCCACCGCCTCGGGCACCGAGGTGACGAGCGCCTCCAGCTCCGCGACCCCCAGCAGGTCGACGGGCCGGACCGTCTCACCCGTCGAGGCGTAGAAGAACGCCGCGCTGACGTCCTCCAGCGGCACGCCCCGCCACCGCGACCACGCGAGGCGGTAGACGGCGAGCTGGACGTCGCGGGCGCGGCGGCCCGCGCCCGTCGGCGGCCGGCCCGTCTTCCAGTCCACGACGTCCCAGACCTCGCGGCCCTCGGGCGTGCGCATCCGGAACACCGCGTCGATGCGGCCGCGCACGACGAGTCCCGCGACCGGGGTCTCGACCGAGACCTCGACCGCCACCGGGTCGCGTCGCGCCCACTCCGAGGCCAGGTACGCCTCCTGCAGCGCCGCCAGCTCCCGGTCGTCGGCCGCGTCGTCGTCGGCCGCACCGGGCACGTCGACGAGGTCGAGCAGCGAGCTGGCCGTGAAGCGCTGCTCCAGCCACGCGTGGAACGCCGTGCCCCGCCGGGTCGCGGGCCGCGGCGGCAGCGGCACGGGGCGGCGCAGCTGCAGCGCCAGGGCGTCCGGGTCCTCCGCGAGCGCCACGAGCCGCGAGGCGGACAGGTGCGCGGGCAGCAGGACGCCCGGCGCGGTGCGGGCCGCGGCCCGCTCGGCCAGCAGCAGCCGCGCCTGCTCGGCCCAGCCCTCGGCCTCCGCACCCAGCGGCGACGGCTCGAC
>NZ_VWPY01000018.1 GCF_011839805.1 Kineococcus rubinsiae
TGGCCCCCAGGACCGCCACCAGCAGGACGCCCAGCGCGCAGAAGAGGAACGCGTCGGCCGTGGAGCGCAGGTAGATCCCGTAGCCGACCGCACCCTCGGCGAGGAACACCCCGCCCAGCAGCGCCGCCCCCGACACCGCCCACCGCAGCGACCGCGCGCGGCGCCAGCACCACCCGGCCGCCCCCAGGACCGGGCCGCCGACCACCCCCGCGACCGCCCACTGCACCACCATCGCGGGGTTGACCCCGAAACCCCGCAGGGCGGAGAGGACGTGGTAGCCCGCGACCTCGCCGGAGCACACGAGGACCCCGGCCACGACGGCGACCCACCAGCGCCTGCTCCACACCCCGACCAGGAAGGCCGGGGCGACCCACGGACCGACCGCGTTGGCCAGCCCGGCCAGGGGTCCGGGCAGCACGGTCTGCAGACCCGAGGTGGCGGCACCCCACACCAGACCCACCAGGACCGCTGCATCGAGCACCGCGGCGGCGCGGGAAGGGGAGTCCGCCCCGGGGCGCCCACCGACCCGTGCGCCGGAGGGGCTCGTTGTGACGGACGGGTTGGTCATGGTCCGACAGTGACGCACCGCGGACGCCCTGCCGTCCCCGCACGGTCTGATCCTCGGCACCGAGATCGTCATCCCCGCGGTTGACCACCGGGACCCCCGCTCCCCCGGGTCGTCCCGCCGCCACCGTCCTGGCGCTGGGGAACGCGCGGCCGGCGGGTCGCTCAGGCCTCGCGGCGGGGGTCCTCCAGCACGTCACGCCACGAGTGCTGGGGGTCGAACCCGAGGAGGCGACGGGCCTTGTCGATGCTGTAGAAGGTCTCGTCGCGGCCCATCTCGCGGCGCACCTCGACGCCGGCGTAGAAGGTGTCGATGACCTCCTGCGTCGTCGCGGCGACCGACATGTCGGCGTTGGCGACGTTGAACACCTCGAAACCGAGCCCGTCGGTCTCGAGCGCGCGCAGGGTCATCTGGCCCAGGTCGCGGGTGTCGATGTAGGCGAACACGTTGCGGCGCCGCAGGGACGGGTCCGCCAGGAACGCCGGGAACTTCTCGGCGTACTCGTGGGGCTCGATGACGTTGTTGATGCGGAAGCCGTAGACGTCCGCGCCGCTGCGGGCGTGGAAGGAGCGCGCGACGACCTCCCCCGCCACCTTCGAGATCGCGTAGGAGTCCTCCGGCACGACGGGGTGCTCCTCGTCGACGGGCACGTAGAGCGGCTTGCGCTCGCCCTGCGCGAAGCAGATGCCGTAGGTCGTCTCCGAGGAGGCGAAGACGACCTTGCGGATGCCGAGCCGGGTCGCCGCCTCGAGGACGTTGTAGTGCGCCACGATGTTGGTCTCGAACGTCAGGGCGTCGGGGGCGAGGAAGGCCGAGGGGATCGCCGCGAAGTGGACGACGGCGTCGTACGCCGACGCCGTACCCGCCGGACGGGGCGGCTGGTCGAGGTCGGCCGTCGTGGGGATGCCCGCCATGGCCGAGTACACCTGGCCGGCGTCGGTCAGGTCGACCCGGAGGTCGGTGACGTCGGGGTGCCTGAGCGGGGTGAGGTCGACGTTGGTGACCTGGTGACCCTGGGAGGCCAGGTAGGGAGCGACGTGGTGACCGGCCTTGCCGCTGCCGCCGGTGAAGAAGATGCGCATGCGTGCAGCCAACCACCCTGCGGCGGACCCGGCGCGACGGTCCGCCGGGCCACGATGAGTTCCGCGCCTCCCGGCGGTCCACACCGTCGACGATCCTCACGACCAGCGACAGGAGCACCCCGTGCCCGAGACCCCCCGGGGACCCGCGTCCTACTTCCCCTCCATCGAGGCCAGGTACGGACAGCCGATCGCCCACTGGCAGCAGCTGCTGCGCGAGCACCGCACCGAGAACCCCGGGGTGCGTCACGGCGAGCAGGTCACCTGGCTCAAGACCGAGCACGGCCTCGGCCACGGCCACGCCAACGCCCTGGTGGCCGCCACGCGGGCGGAGGACGACGGCGCCTGAGGACGCACCGCCCTCCCCCGGACGACGCGGCGCCTAGACCTTGCCGCGCAGCAGACGGCGGAAGTAGACCTGCGGCAGGACGTGGCGGTCGAACCAGAACGCCGAGGGGCGGGGCGCGAACGGGTTCAGCAGCGGCAGCGGGCGGGGGCCCTTGCGGTCGGCCTGCACCAGCATCAGCCGTCGGCGGCTGGTCGTCACCGGCATGACGGTGTAGCCGTCGTAGGAGTGCAGCCGGCGACCCCTGGACGCCGCGGCGATGTTGTGGGCCAGCACCTTCACCTGCTTGCGCAGGGCCCCGCCGGAGGACCGCGTGGCGATCCCGGCCGCGTCACCGATCGCCCAGACGTCGTCGTGGCGGCGGGACCGCAGCGTCTCGGGGTCGATGTCGACGAGGCCCGCGGGTGAGGGGCCGCCCAGCCCGCTCTCGGTGATCCACTCCGGGGCGCGGTAGTGCGGCACGGCGTGCGCGTAGGCGACGTCGTCCAGGCGTCGCGTCCCGGTCGGGGTGGCGATCTCCACCGTGCGGAGCACCGGGTCCACGCTCGCCAGCCGGGACCGGCGCAGCACCGTCACGCCGTAGCGGGCGAAGGCCGCCTCGAGGTGCTCGTCGGCACCCGCCACCCCCAGCGGCTCGGCGTCGGGCAGGACCACGGTGACGTCGAGGTTCCCCAGCACCCCGGCGCGGCGCCAGTAGTCGCACGCCATGAGGGCGGGCTTCAGCGCGGTCGGCCCGCACGGCGCCGGCTCGGGCGGCACGGTGAACACCACGGACCCCTCGCGGAGCCCCTTCAGCGCCGGCCACACCAGGGGCGCGGAGCTCGGGACGTACGTCGAGCCGGCCCACCCCGCGGTGTAGGCGTCCTGCAGCCCGGGGGTGGCCGCCCAGTCCTCGCGCATGCCCGGGCAGACCACCAGGGTCGTGTAGCCGATGGTCGCGCCCCGGCGGGTCAGCACGGTGCGGGCCGCGGGCTGGACCGAGGCCACGGCGTCCTGGACCCAGCGGCACCCCGGGGGGACCACCGTGCTCGTCGGCCGCTCCACGTCGGCGGGCGTGGCCTGGCCGCTGCCGACGTAGTTCAGCAGGGGGCGGTAGCGGTGCACCGGGGACGGTTCGAGCAGCACGACGTCGCGGGCCCCGTCCCTCAGGAGCTTGGCGGCCAGGGAGATGCCGGCGTTGCCGCCACCGACGACGAGGACCTCGGCGTGGGGGACGGGCTCGCCGGTACGGGGGCCGCGGAGAGGGGTGGGCACGAGCTCACCTTGATCGCCGCGACCGCTGCCCGCCAGTCGGTGGCCCGGCCCCGGCCACCGGCGGGGTTCAGAGGCCCGTCATGCGCTGCAGGTGCTCGGGGTAGCGGGCTCCGCGCACCGTGATGCGCGAGGCCGCCGCCTCGATGTCGGCGAGGTCCTGCGCGCCGAGGTGCAGGTCGGCGGCGGCAGTGTTCTCCTCCAGGCGCGACAGGCGGCGGGTCCCGGGGATCGGGACGATCCAGGGCTGCCGGGCGAGCAGCCACGCCAGGGCCACCTGGGCCGGCGTGGCGCCCAGGGTTCCGGCGACGCGGGTCAGCAGGTCGACCAGGGCCTGGTTGGCCGTCCGGTTCTCCGCGGTGAAGCGCGGGATCCCCGCGCGGACGTCACCGGTGCCGAAGCTCGTGGTGGCGTCCACCGTGCCCGTGAGGAAACCCTTGCCCAGCGGGCTGAACGGCACCAGGCCGATGCCCAGCTCGGCCAGGGTGGGCAGCACCTCGGCCTCCAGCGTCCGCTGCCACAGGGAGTACTCGCTCTGCAGTGCGGTCACCGGCTGCACGGCGTGCGCGCGGCGGATGGTCGCGGCCGCGGCCTCGGACATCCCGAAGAACCGCACCTTGCCGGCCTCGATGAGTTCCCGGACCGCGCCGGCCGTCTCCTCGATCGGCACGTCCGGGTTGACGCGGTGCTGGTAGCACAGGTCGATCACGTCGGTGCCGAGGCGCCGCAGGGAACCCTCGACGGCGGCCCGGACCTCCTCGGGTCGGCTCCCGAGGCCGGTCTGCCTCCCGTCGGCGTCGAACGTGAACCCGAACTTGGTGGCGATGACCACCTGGTCGCGGACCGGGGCCAGGGCCTCGCCGACGAGCTCCTCGTTGACGAAGGGGCCGTACACCTCCGCGGTGTCGAAGAACGTGACCCCGCGGTCGACGGCGCCGCGCAGGACGCCGATCATCTCGTCGCGGTCACCAGGGTTGGGCCCGTAGCTCTGGCTCATGCCCATGCAGCCCAGGCCGATCGCCGAGACCTCGAGGGCCGAGCCGGCCGCGGCGCTGCCGAGGGTGCGCCGGTGCCCCGCAGCTCCCGGCGGGGTGGGGATGGCGCCGGTCACGGGCGCACCAGCACCTTGAGGGCCTCGCGGGCGTCCATCGCGCGGTAGCCCTCGGGGACCTCCTCGAGGCCGACGGTGCGGTCGAACACGCGGCCCGGGTCGATCGTCCCGTCCAGGACCGTGGGCAGGACGTCCTCGAGGTAGGCGCGCACCGGTGCCGGCCCGCCGTTGAGCGTCACGTTCCGGCCGAACAGCGAGGCGAACCCGATCGGCGCCTCCTCGTACTGCGGCACCCCGACCCGGCTGATGACCCCGCCGGCGCGCACGACGCCGTAGGCCTGCTCGTAGGCGGGCAGGTGCCCCACGGCCTCCAGCACGACGTGCGAACCCTGCCCGCCGGTGAGCTCGCGGACCTTCGCGACGCCCTCCTCGCCGCGCTCGGCGACCACGTCGGTGGCGCCGAACTCCCGGCCGAGGTCGGTGCGGGAGGTGTGGCGGCCCATGAGGATGATCCGCTCGGCGCCCATCTGCCGCGCCGCGAGGACCGCGGAAAGCCCGACCGCACCGTCGCCGATGACGGTGACGGTCTTGCCGGCCTCCACCCGGGCCATGAAGGCGGCGTGGTAGCCGGTCAGGTAGACGTCCGACAGCGTCAGCAGCGAGGGGTACAGCGCCTCGTCGACGCCGGCGAGCCCGCCGGGGACCGTCACCAGGGTTCCGGCGGCCTGCGGGACGCGGACGGCCTCGGCCTGGGCGCTGGAGAAGAACCCGCCGTGGGGGCAGGCGGTCTGGAACCCCTCGCGGCAGAGGTCGCACGTGTTGTCGGAGAACGCGAACGGGGAGATGACGAAGTCGCCCACGGCGACCCCGGTGACCGCGGAACCCGTCTCCTCGACGACGCCGATGAACTCGTGGCCCATCGGCTGACCCTGCTGCGACGGCTCCATCGAGTGGTAGGGGTGCAGGTCGGACCCGCACACGCAGGCCCGGACCACGCGCACCACGGCGTCGGTGGTTTCCTGCACCGCGGCGTCGGGGACGTCCTGGACGCGCACGTCACCGGCGCCGTACATCACTGCTGCTCGCACGTTCGTCTCCTCTGGGGCTGGAACGGGTTCGGGCGGTGCGGCACTGCGCACCGGGCGACCGGGGCCGGGCGCCGGGCGCCGGAGCACCGCAGCGCGCGTGCTCGCCCCGTCCCCCGAGGCTAGGTCGCCGCACCCCCGCCCTCCAGCCGTGAAGGGCGCCCTGTCGGGGCACCCCCGGTCAGGGCACCGCTGCGCCGGAGCTGCCCGCTCCCCCGGAGGTGCCCGCTCCCCCGCCCGGTGGCCGCCACGCCCCGGCCGGACCGGTGGTCGTCAGGATCCGCTGGACGATCCCCTGGAGCTGACGGCGCTGCGCCCCGGTCAGGGGTTCCAGGACCAGCCGCCGGACCGTGGCGACGTGCCCGGGCGTCGCCCGCTCGACCTCGGTCCGGCCGAGGTCGGTGAGGATCGCCAGGGTGTAGCGCCCGTCACCCGGATCGGGCGCGCGGCGGACCCACCCCCGCTGCTCCAGACGCGTCACCGCCCGGGAGAGCCGGGTCAGCGAGCTGTTCGCGTGACCCGCCAGGACGCTCATCCGCAGGGAGCCCTCGTCCGCGGCGCCGAGGGCGAACAGGACGCCGAACTCGAAGTGGGTGACGCCGGCGGCCGCCCCGAGCTGGGCGTCGAGCGCGGCGGGCAGCCACTCCAGCAGCGTCGCCAGCCCGGACCAGGTCAGCAGCTCGTCCGCGGTGAAGCCCGGGACGTCGCCGGGCGCGGCCGCGTCGGGCGGCGGGGTGGGAGGCACCCGCACAGCCTAGATGAGTTGCTCAGGCAAGTCGTCACGACCTACAGTCACGTGCTCAGGCAAGTCATCGAGACGGGACGGGCGAGACGTGGACCTTGAGCTGGCGGGCCGGAAGGCCTTCATCAGCGGTTCGACGCGGGGCATCGGCTACGCCGTGGCGCAGGCCCTGGCCGCCGAGGGCGCCGACGTCGTCCTGCACGGCCGGAGCGGGGCGGGGGTCCGGGCGGCCGTGACGCGCCTGGAGGCCGAGGGGCACGGGGTCGCGGTCTCCGGCGTCGCGGCGGACTTCGCCGACCCCGGGCAGGCCCGGGACGCGGTCGCCTCCCTCGGGCCCGTCGACGTCCTGGTCAACAACCTGGGGGTGTTCGAGGTCCGGCCGTTCGCGGAGATCGCGGACGAGGACTGGCACCGGTTCTTCGACGTCAACGTCATGAGCGCCGTGCGCCTCTCGCGGCAGCTCCTGCCCGCCATGCTCGCGGACGGCTGGGGGCGGATCGTGTTCGTCAGCAGCGAGGCCGGGGTCGACGTCCCGGCCGACATGCTCCACTACGGGGTCAGCAAGGCGGCGCTGCTCGCGCTGAGCAACGGCCTCGCCAAGCTGACCCGGGGCACCGCGGTGACCGTCAACGCCATCGTGGGCGGCCCCACGTACTCCGACGGTGTGGCGCAGGCGGTCCGGGGCATCGCGGACGCCCGGGGCCTCGCCGAGGCCGACGTGAAGGCGGCCGTCGTGGCCGGGAACACCACGTCCCTGGTGCAGCGGTTCCTGGAACCGGCGGAGCTGGCCGGCCTGGTGGCCTACCTGGCCAGTCCCCGGTCCGCGGCCGTGAACGGCAGCGCGCTGCGCGCCGACGGCGGGACGCTGACGCAGGTGCACTGACGGCCCGGACCGGCCGGCGGGGCGGGAACGGGCCCGCCGGCCCGCACCGGCCCTAGGCGCCGGCCCCGCCGTCGACCGGGACGATCGCGCCGGTGACCATCGAGGCGCGCTCGCTCAGCAGCCACGCGGCGACCTCGGCGACCTCCCGCGGCTGGGCCATCCGCCCCAGCGGGGTCGAGGCGCTGATCTGGTCGACGATGCCCGGCGTCGCGGCTTCCCACGCGTCGATCATCTCCGTCGCGGTGCCGCCGGGGGTGATGCCGTTCACCCGGATGCCCTCGGGGCCCCACGTCACGGCGGCCGTCTCGGTGATGCTGTTCAGCGCCCGCTTCATGGCCCCGTAGACGGGCAGGTGGGGGTTCGCGCGGCGGCTGCCGATGCTCGAGGTGTTGACGATCGCGCCACCGCCGCCGCGGCGCATGAGGGCCGCCTCGGCGGTCATCGCCGTGTAGTGCGCGCGGAAGTTGACCGCGAACTGCTCGTCGAGGTCCTCCTCGCTCGTGGTGTCCAGCGGGCCCGGCTGCTGGATGGCCGCACCGTTGTTGAACGCCCCGTCGAGGCGTCCGTGCAGGTCGTCGACCCGCTGCACCGCAGCGCGGACGCTCGCGGGGTCCGCCAGGTCGAGGGCGACGGCGTCGGCCACGCCGCCCGCGCCGCGGACGTCGGCGACGACGCGCTCGAGGGCGTCGGTGCCGCGGGCGGCGAGCACGACGGCGGCGCCCTCCGCGGCGAAGAGGCGGGCGGCGGCCGCGCCGATGCCGCGGCTCGCGCCGGTGATCAGGACGACCTTGCCGGTGAGCAGGCCGATCGGGGTGCCGGGGTTCTCGTTCGTCATGCCGGGATCGTTCCCCCGGGAGGCGGGGCGGAGGCAGGCACAGGCGGTACCAGGATCGCCGGCCGCGCAGCGGGCACACTCGGGGCATGGACAGGCGAGAGCTCGGAGCGTTCCTGCGCAGCCGGCGCGAGCGGCTGGCGCCGCAGGACGCCGGCCTCGTCGCCGGGTCCCAGCGCCGCACCCCCGGGCTGCGGCGCGAGGAGGTGGCCGTGCTCGCGCACATCTCCACCGAGTACTACGTGCGGCTCGAGCAGGGCCGGGCGCCGCGCCCCTCGGCCGAGGTGCTGGCCGGCATCGCGGCGGCGCTGCGGCTCACCGACGTCGAGTCCGCGCACCTGCACCTGCTGGCGGGCACGGCCCCGCTGCGCACCGGCCGCCACCGCCGCGACGTGCGCCCGAGCATCCTGGCGCTGCTCGAGCGGGTGCCCCTGACCGCGGGGTTCGTCGTCTCCGCGACGTTCGAGGTGCTGGCGTGGAACGACCTGGCGGCGGCCCTCATGGAGGACTTCGCGGCCCTCACCCCGGCGGAGCGCAACCTCGCCCGCGCCGCGTTCCTGCGCCCCGCGCGGGCCGGGGACCGACCGCTGTACGGCGTCTCGGACGCGAGCGAGTTCGGGCTGCACGTCGTCCTGGAGCTCCGCGCGACCCTCGCCCGCTACCCCGGCGACCCGGCGGTGGTGGGGCTCGTCGAGGAGCTCCGCGCGGGCAGCGAGCAGTTCGCGCGGCTGTGGGAGCGCCACGACGTCCAGGCGGCGCCCACGCTGCGCAAGACGTTCCACCACCCGGTCGTGGGCGAGGTCACCGTCGACTGCGACTCGCTCGCCCTGACCGAGCGCGACCAGCACCTCGTCCTCTACACCGCTTCGCGAGGTTCCCGGGACGCCGAGGCGCTGGCCCTGCTGGCCGTCCTGGGCACCGAGCGCATCGGTGTGGATTCGGCGACCTGACGGCGCGCGAACCCTCGCGACCCGGTCCGGAGAACCCGAGCCGCGCGGGCCTCAGAGGACGAGGCGCTCGAGCAGCGGGAACTCCTCGCACGGGTCGTCGACGTCGCCGAAGTGCCCGCGGGGCCGGACGACCTGGGTCCCGCCCAGGTGCTCGAGCAGGACCCGCCCCTGCGCGGCGTCGCAGCCGTAGGGGTCGACGACGGAGTTCACGAACACGAACTCCCCGGCCCGCTCGCGGATGCGCGCCCAGTCGTAGCTCTCCTGCAGCACGGGTTCCTCGTTGTCGTTGGGGCGCGTGGAGTACCCCGCGACCAGGACCGCCTGCGCCACCGGCGTCTTGAGGTGCTCCAGCAGCGCCAGGAGGAACGCCGCGCCGCCGGAGTGGCCGATCAGCACGGTGTCGGCGCCGAACTCGTGGGCCGCGAGCACGGTCGGCAGGAAGGTCGCGACCGGGTCCACGTTCAGCCGCGGCAGGTGCGGCACCTCGACGGTGTACCCGCGCGCCCGCAGGCGCCCCGCCAGCCACGGGTACCAGGCGACGTCGGGGTTCCCGCCCGTGCCGTGGACGATGACCGCCCGCCGGGCCTGCGCTCGTTCCTCCACGTCAGTCCCCTCCCGGGGCGGCGGCGACGAGCCGGCCCGCACCCTCGATCGTGAGCGGGTGCTCGGCAGCCGTGACGAACGCGCTCTGCCCCCGCTCCAGCCGCAGCTCCCCCGCCGTCGAGGTCGCCGTCACGGAACCCTCCAGGCACAGCAGCGCCCGCGGGACGGGCCGCTCCCACGTCGTCGCGCGGTGCACGTCGAGGACGGTGAGCGCGAAGTCGTCGACGCCCGGGTCGAACAGCAGCTCGTCCTCGCCCACGCGGCGGGGTTCCAGCAGCGGCGCCGGCAGCACGCGGAAGTCGACGACCTCCAGCAGTTCCCCGACGTCGACGTGCTTGGGCGTCAGGCCGCCGCGCAGGACGTTGTCGGAGCTGGCCATCAGCTCCACGCCCGTGCCGGACAGGTAGGCGTGCACGTTGCCCGCCGGCAGGTACAGCGCCTGCCCGGCCTCGAGGCGGACCTGGTTGAGCAGCAGCGACACCAGCACGCCCGGGTCCCCGGGGTGGTGCCCGGCGAGCTCGACGACGCACCGGGCGGAGGGGTCGTCGAGCTCCGCGCACGCCGTGGCGACGGCCTCCACGAGCGGGGCGACGGCCTCCGCCGGCGCGGTCAGCGCGTGCGCGGTCGCGGCCCGCAGCGCCTCCGTCTGGTCGGGGTCGGCGAGGTCCAGCAGCAGCTGGTCCAGCAGGTCGGTCGCGTCCGGCGGCAGGGCCGGCAGTTCCAGGCCCGCGAGCAGCTCGTGGGCCAGGGCGGGACGGCGGAAGCCCGCCATGGCCGCGAACGGCTCCAGCGCGAACAGCAGCTCCGGCTTGTGCTCGGTGTCGCGGTAGAGGCGCTCCGGGGCGTCCGCGGCGAGGCCCGCCGCCTCCTCCTCGGCGTACCGGCGCGCCGCGCGCTCCCGGTCCGGGTGCACCTGCAGCGACAGCGGCGCCGCCGCGCTGAGCACCTTCAGCAGGAACGGCAGGCGGTCGCCCGTGCGCCCGCGCCCCAGGACGCCGTCCGGGTCGGCGGCCACGACCTCGTCGAGCCCCCGCCCGGAGCCCTCGACGGTCGAGGGCGCCGACGGGTGCGCGCCGATCCACAGCTCGGCCTGCGGGGACCCGTCGGCCTCGACCCCGAGGAGGTCGGCGATCGCGGAGGTGGACCCCCACGCGTAGGGCTGGACGCGGTTGGTGAGGCGCTGCACGGCGGCGAGCCTAGCCAGCCGGGCCCCACCGCGGGGCGCTCTCGCGGCCTCTCCCGGGTCCCGCCACCGGGCCCCGCCGACGGCCTCGCGGGCCCGGGCCTCGTCATGACGGCCGGGAGGCCCGGGCAACTAGGCTCGCGGGCATGAGCGTTCTGGTGACGGGTGGCGCGGGCTACATCGGCTCGCACGTGGTGCGACTGCTGCAGGAGCGGGGGGAGTCCGTCGTCGTCGTGGACGACATGAGCAACGGCGTCGAGGAGCGCGTCGGCGGCGCGACCGTCGTGGAGGTCGACCTCGCGAGCGACGCGTCCACGGCGCTGCTGGGTGCGGCGATCGCCGCGCACGACGTCAGCGCGGTCGTGCACTTCGCGGCCCGCAAGCAGGTCGGGGAGTCGGTCGCCAAGCCCGCGCGCTACTGGCACCAGAACGTCGGCGGGACGGCGAACCTGCTGCAGGCCATGGAGGACGGCGGCGTCGGCAAGCTCGTCTTCTCCTCCTCCGCGGCGACCTACGGGGCGCCCAGCACCGACGTCGTGCGCGAGGACGGCCCCGCGGAACCCATCAACCCCTACGGCCAGACGAAGCTCGTCGGCGAGTGGATGACGCGGGCGGCGGGCCGCGCGTGGGGCCTGCGCGCCGCGAACCTGCGCTACTTCAACGTCGCCGGCGCCGGCTGGCCCGACCTGGGCGACACGGCCGTCATGAACCTCATCCCCATCGTCTTCCAGGCGCTGGCCGAGGGCCGCGCGCCCGTCGTGTTCGGCGGCGACTACCCGACGCCGGACGGCAGCGCGGTCCGCGACTACGTGCACGTGCACGACCTGGCCGCCGCGCACCTCGCCGCCCTGGACCACCTCGACAGCGACGACCGCCCGCACGACGTGTTCAACGTCGGCACGGGCGTCGGCGCCTCCGTGTTCCAGGTCCTCGCCGAGATCCGCGCCGTGACCGGCATCGACGTCCAGCCCGAGGTCCGCGAGCGCCGGGCGGGCGACCCGCCGCAGCTGGTGGCCGACGTCAGCCGCATCCGGGAGACCCTCGGCTGGTCCGCGAGCAAGGACCTGCACGACATCGTCGCCTCGGCCTGGGAGGCCCGCCCCGGCGCACGCTGACCCGCCCCTCCTCCGTGGCCGAGCCCGCCCGGTCACGGAGGGGTCACGGGCGATGCACGCATCTGCACACGATCCGCGCACCACGGGGCCGCGGCGGGAGGTCGTGCGTCCGGGGCGTTGCTAGGGTCGATCAGCGGTCGGGGCGGGTCCAGGACCCGCCCGGTCGGCACGTGAGCGCCACCGTGCGAGCCGAGCAGCGGCACGCGGTGCGCGCCGCCGCCGTCCCGGGGCCGCCCGACGTCCGACCGCCAGGAGAGTCCCGCTGTGATCGATGCCCTCGGCAACCCCCGCTCCGTGCTGCTGCTCGGCGGCACGTCCGACATCGGGCTGGCCGTCGTCGAGCGCCTCAGCCCGGAGCGGTCGCTGCAGGTGACGCTGGCGGCGCGCCCCGGCCCCCGCCGCGACGCCGCGGTGACCCGGCTGCACGCGCGCGGGCACGAGGTGCGGACGGTGGACTTCGAGGCCACCGACCTGGACTCCCACGACCGGGTGCTCGAGGAGTCCTTCGCCGCGGGCGACGTGGACGTCACCGTCCTCGCCTTCGGCCTGCTGGGCGACGCCGAGCAGCTGTGGCAGGACCCGGCCGCCGCGATCGAGCTGGCGACCGTGAACTACACCGCCCCCGTGAGCCTCGGGGTGCGCCTCGCGCATCGTCTCGGCGGGCAGGGGCACGGCGTCCTGGTCGCGCTGTCCTCCGTCGCCGGGGAGCGCCCGCGCCGCTCGAACTTCGTCTACGGCTCCACCAAGGCCGGCTTCGACGCCTTCTTCACGGGCCTGCGCGAGGCCCTGCGCCCGGCCGGGGTGCGCGTCGTCGTCGTGCGGCCCGGCTTCGTGACCACCAAGATGACGCAGGGGCTGAAGGCCGCGCCCCTGTCCGTGTCCGCCGAGCGAGTGGCCGAGGTGACCGTGGACGCCGTGCGCTCCGGCAAGGAGACGGTGTGGGCCCCCGAGCCCATGCGCTACGTCATGTCGGCCCTGCGCCACGTCCCGGCGCCGGTGTTCCGCCGCCTGCCCATCTGATCGCCGGAGCCGGTCCTGTCGAGCACACGGTCCGCCCCCGGGTCCGGGGGGCAGCCCTTCGTCGAGCGCCGCTCGAGCGAGAGGGTCCCGCCGGCCCGCCGCGGCTCCGCCCGCACGCCGCGTCCCGCGGCGGCTGAGCGCGGCGCCCGCGCCGACCGCCTCGCGGGGCTCGCGGCGCTCGCCCTGGGTCTGCTGGTCTTCACCTGGCGCCTGGCCACGCCGAGCCCCTGGCGCGACGAGGCCGTCACGGTCGCCGTCGCCTCGCGCAGCGCCCGAGAGATCTGGGACCTCGTCCAGACCGTCGACCTGGTCCACGCGCCCTTCTACTTCCTGGCCCACGCCCTGTTCGGCGCCGGCGTCGACGTCACCGAGGTGCGCAGCATCTCCGTGGTCGCGGCCGCGCTCACCGGCCCGCTGCTGTACGGCACCGCGCGGCGCGCGGCCGGGGGCGGGCGGACGGGGCGCCTCGCGGGGGCGATCGCGGCGCTGCTGTGGGTGTCGATGCCCTTCGCCAGCCGCTACGCGCAGGAGGCCCGGCCCTACGCCGTGGTCGCGCTGCTCGTGACGGCCTCGACGTACCTGCTGCTGCGGGCGAGCACCGGGCGCTCCGGTGACCGCGCCCCGCACGGCTGGTGGGTGGCGTACGCGCTGTCCCTGCCGGCCATCGTGGCGACCAACACCGTGGCGCTGCTCGTCGTGCTCGGCCACGCCGGCTGGATCCTCTCCGGACCGGCGCGCCACCGCTGGCCGGGGCTCCTCGCCGCGGGCGCGGGCGCGCTGCTGTGCCTGCCCCTGCTGTGGGCGCAGAGCACCCAGCAGGCGCAGGTCGCGTTCCTGCAGCGTCCCGAGGCGCACGAGCTGGTGGCGCACGCGACCTTCGCGCTCGGCTCCCCCGCCGGCGCGGTCGTCGCCGCAGTCGCGGCCGTCGTCGCGGTCGTCCTCGCCCGCGCCCGCCGCCTGGTGCTGCTGGGGGCGCTGTGGGGGGTCGTCCCCGTCCCGCTGCTGTGGCTGGTCTCGCAGGTCCACCCGTTCTGGACGACCCGCTACCTCGTCTTCGTGGCCCCCGGGACGTGCCTGCTGCTGGCCGCGGTCGCGACCGTCGCCCTGCCCGCCGCCGTCCCCCTGGGCCGGCGGGTGCGCGGCGCCCTGCCCGTCGCCGCGGCCGCCGTCCTCGTCGCGGCGATGACCGCCACCGGGCTGCCCATGCAGGTCGTCTTCCGCAGCCCCGTGATCGGCCACGGCGAGAACATGCGCGCCACAGCCGCCTACGTCGAGCGCGAGAAGCAGGCCGGCGACGCCGTCCTCTTCCTGCCCGACGGCGACTACCGCTACCGCGTGATCAACCAGCTCTACCCCGCGGCCTTCGCGGGCGTGCGCGACGTCGCGCTGGCCCGCACGGCCGAGGAGTCCTCGACGCTGGTCGGCGTCGAGCGCACGCCCGACGACCTCACGGCCGCGATGGCCGGGGTGCAGCGCGTCTGGGTCATCGGCGGGCCCGGGCCCGTGGTCACCGCGAGCGCGGGCGACAAGCGCAAGGCCGAGCTGCTCGCGCAGGGCTACCGGCTCGTGTCCGAGCACGACGAGCGCGCCTTCAGCGTCCGGCTCTACGTGGCGGTCCCCGCCGCCGGCTGAGCACGGCCCCGCGGGCCCCTGAGGCCCGCTCACCCGGTCGGCTCAAGCTCCCTTGATCGTCCGCCGACAGAGGTTCGTGCCTTCGCCCCGCCTGTCCGACGCACCCGTCGTGAGCCGTGCCCGTCGCTCCCCGGCGCCCTCCTCGCGCCTCATGGCCGGCGACGAGGCCGCTCAGCTGCACCTGCTGCGCCGCGCGACCCACGGCCCCACCCCCGAGTCCCGCGCCGAGATCGCGCGCCTGGGCACCCGCGGCTGGCTGGAGGCGCAGCTCAACCCCGCCTCGATCGACGACAGCGCCCTCGAGGCGTTCGTGCGCCGCTTCCCGAACTACCAGCGCTCCGCCGAGGACGTCGTCCGCGGCGGCTACCAGGCGGTGGAGTGGAACCTCATGTTCGACGTGGGCCGGATCACCCTGGCCCGCCAGATCTGGTCGCGCCGGCAGCTGCTGGAGGTCGTGGTCGACGTCTGGAACAACCTCCTGCACGTCGCCTGCCCCAGCTCCGACGTGTGGTCGAGCCGGCAGGACTACGACCGCACCGTGATCCGGCGGCACGCGTTCGGCTCCTTCGCGGACATGCTGGTCGACTCGGCCCGCAACCCCGCGATGCTGCAGTTCCTCGACAACTCCAGCTCCCGCGCCGGCGCCCCGAACGAGAACTACGCCCGCGAGCTCCTCGAGCTGCACACCGTCGGCGTCGACGCCGGCTACACGGAGGCCGACGTCAAGACCGGTGCCCGGCTGCTGACGGGCCTGCGCGCCAACGACGCCGGCGTGTCCGTCTTCGACGCCTCGCGCCACGACGCCGGCGGCGGCACGGTCTTCGGGTTCAGCTACCCGGCCCACGCGCCGGGCGACGGCTTCCGCTGGATCGAGGCCTACCTGCGCTACCTGGCCGTCCACCCGGCGACCGCCGCCCGCGTCTGCCGCCGCCTCGCCGTGCGCTTCGTCAGCGACGAGCCGCCCGCCTCGCTCGTCGACCGGATGGCCCAGGTGTGGCGCGCCGGGGGCGCCCAGATCGTCCCCGTGCTGCGGACGCTGTTCACCTCGCCGGAGTTCGCCGCCTCGGCCGGGGCGAAGGTCCGCACGCCGCAGGAGGACTTCGTCGCCGCGCTGCGCACCCTGGGCACCGGCATGGAGGCCTCGGGCACCGCCGGCATCGTCAAGCTCTACTGGCACACCCTGGACTCGGGACACGCGCCGATGGCCTGGGGCGCGCCGAACGGCTACCCCGACGTCGCCGCCGCGTGGGCCTCCCCCAGCGGCACCCTGCTGCGCTGGAACCGGCACATGGACTTCGCGGGCGGCTGGTACCCGAAGGAGCTGCAGTTCAAGCCCGCCAACCAGCTGCTGGACGCGCTGCCCTCCACGTGGGGCGGCCTCGTCGACGCGCTCGCGCTGCGGCTGATCGGCTCGCCGCTCGGCGCCGAGGAGCGCGCGGCCCTGCTGCAGTACACCGGCCGCGGCGCCGGCACGCCGCTCGGCTCCGGGGACCGCTGGGTGCAGAACAACGTGCAGTACCTCGTGGCCCTCGTCCTGGACTCCCCGACCTTCTGCAAGAGGTGACCTCCCCCATGGCGCTCCCGACCGCCCGTCCCACCGCCACCGGCCTCCCCGTGAAGAGCAGGGCCGCCGACCGCTGCGCCTGCGACGAGGGCGCGGCCGCCGCGTCGCAGCTCTCGCGCCGCACCGTGCTCAAGGCCGCCCTGGGTGCCGGCACGGCCGGGGCGACGGCCTTCGCCGTGGGCGACGTCTCCACGCAGGTCTCCTGGGCCGGCTCCGGCTGGACCGGGGAGACCCTGGTGGTGCTCAGCCTGCACGGCGGCTTCGACGGCCTGTCCGCCGTGGTCCCCGGCGGCGACCCCGGCTACTACGCGGCCCGCCCGAACATCGCCGTGCCGCGCGCGACGCTGCTCGGCCTGGACCAGACGTTCGGCCTGCACCCGGCCATGGCGCCGCTCATGCCGTTCTGGCGCAACGGCACCTTCGGCGTCGTGCACGCCGTCGGGCAGGACAACCCCTCGCGCTCGCACTTCGCGGCCATGCAAGAGATGGAGCGGGCCGCCCCGGGCACCTCGGTGCGCACGGGCTGGATCGACCGCACACTGGGCAGCACGGGCACCGGCTCGGTGCTCAACGGCGTGCAGATCGGGGTGCAGTCGCCGCCCTCCTTCGCCGGCCCGGTGCAGGAGACGACGATGAACTCGATCGACGCCTTCTCCCTCATCGGCCCCGGCGACGACCGCGCCACCTGGCACTCGGTGCTGCGCAGGATGCACACCGGCGCCACGGCGACCGTGGCGCAGCCCGCCACGACGCTGCTGACGGCCATGGAGGACGTGGCGCGGATCCGCACCGCGGCCACCGGCCCCGCCAACGGCGCGGCCTACCCGGCGGGCGACCTCGGGGCGGCGCTGGCGCAGTCGGCGACCCTGATCCGCTCGGGCGCCCCCGTGCAGGTCCTCACCATCGACTACGGCGACTGGGACATGCACGCAGGTCTCGGGCGCGTGGACGCCGGCTGGATGCGCGACAAGCTCGTGGAGCTGTCCTCGGCCCTGGCGGCCTTCGCCACGGACCTCGGCGGCAAGCTCGCCACGACCACCCTGGTCACGCTGTCGGAGTTCGGCCGCCGCGTCGGGGAGAACCTCTCCGGCGGGCTGGACCACGGCCACGGCAACGCCGTCCTGCTGCTCGGCGGGCCCGTCGTGGGCGGCCGCGTGCACGGCCGGTGGCCCGGCCTGGGCGCCGGTCAGCTCCTCGACGGCGACCTGGCGGGCACCACCGACTACCGCGCCGTCATCGGCGAGGTGCTCACCAAGCGGCTCGGCGCCGGCACCCTCAGCGACGTCTTCCCGGGCTTCCGCGGCGACGCGCTGGGCGTCGTCCGCAGCCGCTGACCGGACCGCCGCGACTCTCCCCACCCTGTGAGGGGCCTGGGAGATCGCTCTCCGTCCCGCGCGTCGCCCCCGCCACGGGGGCGACACGTGGGACGCTTGTGACGTAGAGTGACCTTGTGATCACAGGTGTGTTACAGAGTTGTTCACTCCTGCACCTTGTCTCACACGGCTACCGCCTCGTACGTTGCGTAACGATCCGGTCGCACGCTCAAGCTCCCCCCCGACCAGGCCGATGCCTGACACGAGCGTTCACCCATGTGGGTGCGACCTCCCGTTGATGTCGATCCAGAGCGAGGCCTCCATGCGCGCCACCGGCAACCCCCCGCACAGCCCTGCCCGCGTCTCCCGGCGGGCCCTGCTCGGAACCGGCGGAGGCCTCGGAGTGCTGTCCGCCCTCGCGTGCTTCGGCGCCCCGAGCGCCTCCGCGCTCTCGGCGGCACCGCTGCAGCTCGGCGGCGGGACGCAGGCCTTCAGCCTCGCCGCCCACGCCCCCACCGGCGGCGCCCGCGTCCTGCGCGCCGGGGGCGGGCTCACCACCGTCGCGGTCGAGGTCAGCGGGGGTCACATGCTCGGCGTGACGTTCCCCGCGGGCGCCTCGACCGACACGATCTCCGTGCGCACCCGCGTCGGCGGCACGTGGAGCGCGTGGGCGGACCTGCCCCTGAACGACTCCGAGCCCGACCCGGACTCCCTCGACGCCCGCACGGCCGTCGCCGGTTCCGACCCCCTGTGGGTCGGCGCCCTCGGGAGCTCCGCCACCGTCGAGGTCCGCCTCCCCGCGGCCGACGTCGCCACCGCCGAGCTGCACGTCGTGGACGCCGGCAGCAGCCGCACGCTGCTGAGCGCGGACGCGACGGACACCGACGTCGAGACCGACACGGACACCGAGATCGCCGCCGGCGACACCGACCTGCCCCCCGTGAGCACGCTCTCCGTGGCCCGGCCCACGATCAACTCCCGCGCCGCCTGGGGCGCCGACGAGTCGCTGCGCAAGGGCGTCGCGAGCTACAGCGACACCATCAAGGCGTGTGTCGTGCACCACACCGCCGACGGGGGTTCCTACGGCCGCGCCGACGTCGCCGCCGTCATGCGGGGCATGTACCGCTACCACACGGTGAGCCTCGGCTGGAGCGACCTCGGCTACAACTTCGTCGTCGACCGCTTCGGCGGGATCTGGGAGGGGCGCGCGGGCGGCACGAACCTGCCCGTCGTCGGCGCGCACGCCGGCGGTTTCAACACCGACACCTTCGGCGTCTCGATGATGGGCGACTTCACCTCCGTCGCCCCCTCGGCCGAGACGCTCGAGTCCGTGGCGCGCGTCATCGCCTGGAAGCTCTCGATGTACGACCTCAGCGCCAAGGGTTCCGCGGTCCTCACCTCCGCGGGCGGCGGGACCGCGCGCTACAAGGCGGGCACCACCGTCACCCTGCGCACGATCAACGGCCACCGCGACGTCGGGTTCACCGCGTGCCCCGGCAACGTGGGCTACACGAAGATGGACTCGATCCGCACCCGCGTCGCCGCGCTGCTGAGCTCCGCCCCCGCCTCGCTGAGCGCCATCGCGACGAAGTACGCCGCCCTCGGCGGCGCCGGTGGGTTCCTCGGCCGTCCGGCCACCGCCGAGGGCAAGGTGCCCAGCGGCAAGGGGTCGTTCCAGTACTTCTCGGGCGGCGCCATCTACGCCACGCCGGCCCTGGGCGCCCACGTGGTGCGCGGCGCGATCCTCGCGGAGTTCGCCCGCCTCGGGTGGGAGAACGCTCTCGGCTTCCCCACGAGCGACGACGGCCCGGCCGCCGCGGGCGGCGCCTACACGCACTTCCAGAACGGCTCGATCTACTGGTCGCCGAAGACCGGCGCCCACGACGTCCGCGGCGCGATCCGCAGCAAGTGGGCGGCGTCGGGCTGGGAGCGCGGTTCCCTCGGGTTCCCCGTGACCGGCGACAGCCCCGCCCGGGGCGGGTTCTACACGCACTTCCAGGGCGGCTCGATCTACTGGTCGGCCAAGACCGGCGCCCACCTCACGCGCGGCGCGATCCGCGACAGGTGGGCCGCCCTCGGCTGGGAGGGCGGCCTCGGCTTCCCCCTCACCGACGACACCGCGACCCCCAACGGCAAGGGCTGGTTCACGCACTTCCAGGGCGGGTCGATCTACTGGTCGCCCGCCAGCGGCGCGCACGCGGTGCGCGGCGGGATCCGCGACAAGTGGGCGTCGCTGGGCTGGGAGAACGGCTGGCTGGGCTTCCCCACGCGCGACGAGTACGCCGTCGCCGAGGGGCTGCGCACCGACTTCCAGGGCGGCACCATCACCTGGAACGCCCGCACCGGTGAACTGACCGCGAAGCGCTCGTGAGGCGGACGCCCTCGCGGCGCGCCCGGCTGACGGCCCTCGTGGCCGGCCTCGCCGCGACGGTCGCCGCCCCCCTCCTGACCGCCCCCGCCGCGCAGGCCGAGGTCCTCCCCCGGCCGCCGGTGAACCTGCCCGCCGACGTCGACGCCTTCGCCGCCTACCAGGGCCCCGCGTCCTGCCAGGCGCCCCAGCCGGGGACCCTGGCCCTGCGCCAGCTCCTGCTGGACACCTACGGCCGCCAGACCATCGGCAGCGCCCGGGCCTGCCCCGCCGGCGGCGTCCCGGTCAGCGAGCACTCCGAGGGCCGCGCCCTGGACTGGATGCTCAGCGCGGCCGACCCGGCGCAGAAGGCCACCGCGGACGCGTTCCTGGCGTGGCTGCTGGCACCCGACGCGGCCGGCAACGCCGCCGCGAACGCGCGCCGGCTCGGCGTCATGTACGTGATCTTCAACGCCCAGGTGTGGAAGGCGTACCGCCCCGGCGCGGGCTGGCAGCCGTACACGGGCGCCGAGGACCACACCGACCACATCCACCTCAGCCTCACGCCGGCCGGGGCGGCACGCGAGACGTCCTGGTGGACGGGCACCGCGGACCCGCTCGAGGGGCACTGGATCCGCCTCGGCGGGGAGCGCTCCGTCCTGGGCGGGCCCGTCAGCGGCCCCCGCACGCTCGCGGGAGGCAGCCGCTGCCGCAGCTACCGCAACGGCAGCGTGTGCGGCTCGCCGACCGTGCCGGCCCGCGAGGTGCACGGCGCCATCAGCGGGGCGTTCAACGTCGCCGGCGGTCCCGGCGGTCTCGGCCTGCCGCTGACCGACGAGCTGGCCACCCCGGGCCGCACCGGCGCCTACAACCACTTCCAGGGCGGGTCGGTCTACTGGTCGCCCGCGACCGGCGCGCACGTCGTGCGCGGCGGGATCCGCGAGCGCTGGGCCTCCCTCGGCTGGGAGCGCGGCCTCGGCTTCCCCACCACGGACGACGCCCCCACCCCGGCCCGCACCGGCTACTACACGCACTTCCAGGGCGGCTCCGTCTACTTCTCCCCCGCCACGGGTTCGCACGCGGTGCGCGGTGCGATCCGCGACCGCTGGGCCGCGCTCGGCTGGGAGAAGGGCTGGCTCGGCTACCCCGCGGGCGAGGAGCACGCCGTCCCCGGCGGGCTCCAGCTGGACTTCCAGGGCGGCTGGATCACGTACGACACCGCCCGGCGCACCGCCACCGCCACCCGCCGCTGACCTCTTCCGCCGCTGACCGTCACCCGTCGCCGACCGCCCCCCCGAGGAGCCCCCGTGCACCGCCGCCGAACCCCCCGCCGGTCCGCCCTGGTGACCGTCACCGCGACCGCGTCGCTGCTCGCCACCCTCGGGGGCGGCCTGCTGACCGCCACCTCCGCCCAGGCCGACGAGGTGCGCCCCGTCCCCGCCGGCGGGCAGTGGACGTTCAGCGGCCACGGCTTCGGCCACGGGATCGGCATGTCGCAGTGGGGTGCGCAGTCGCGCGCCGTCGCGGGCCAGAGCCACCAGCAGATCCTCGACGCCTACTACCCCGGGACGTCCGCCGGCTCCCACGAGGACCGCCTGCTGCGCGTGGGCCTGACGGCCTTCACGGGGCCGAGCGTCACGGTCGCCGCTCCGGGCGCCAACCCGCTGACGCTGTCGACCTCGGGCCGCGTCCTGGCGCCCGGGCAGCGCCTCACGCTGGCCTCCAGCGCAGGTTCCGTCATCGCCACGGCCACCCCCGGGTCCGGCGGCGTCGCGGGCTGGACCGAGACCTGGACCTCCAGCCCCACCCTCAGCAGCCCCGACGGCGTGCTCCTCGTGCGCGGCGACGGCAGCTCCACCCGCTACGCGGGGACCGTGCGCGTCGTGCTGGGCGCGAGCCTGACCGTGGTCAACGACGTCCGCCTCGAGACCTACCTGCGCGGCGTCGTGCCCGCGGAGTCGCCCTCGTCCTGGTCGGCGCAGGCGCTGCAGGCGCAGGCCGTCGCCGCGCGCAGCTACGCGCTGTCGGTCCTGCGCCCCGGCGCCGAGACGGACATCTGCGACACGACCTCGTGCCAGGTCTACCGCGGCGCCGAGAGCCGCAGCGCGAGCGGCGCCGTGACGTGGAGCCAGCCCGCCTCGACGAACGCGGCCATCGCGGCGACCGCCGGCGAGGTGCGCACCTACGGCGGGAACGTCGCGTTCACGCAGTTCTCCTCCTCCAACGGCGGCTGGACCGTCGCGGGGTCCAAGCCCTACCTCACGGCGGCGGCCGACCCGTTCTCCTCCCCCACCGGCAAGGCCGCGGGCGACCCGGTCGCGAGCTGGAGCACCACCGTGCCGGCCGCGGCGTTCGACGCGGGCTGCGCCCCCGGCGGCCGCGTCACCAGCCTCGTGATCACCGCCCGCGACGGCCGCGGGGCCGACGGCGGCCGGGTCACGAAGGCGAACCTCGTCTGCACCAACGGGGCGGTCGCCGTCACCGGGACGAAGCTGCGCCAGCTCGGCGGGCTGCGCTCGGACTGGTTCACGCTGCCCAGCCCGATCGCCCTCGCCCACGTGGCCCTGGGCGGGAACTCCGGCCCCCTCGGCGCCGCCCGCACCGGCGAGCAGGCCACGCCCGCCGCGGCCGGCGCGTTCCAGCACTTCGCGGGCGGCTCGATCTACTTCTCCGCCGCCACCGGCGCCCACGACGTCCGCGGGGCGATCCGCGACCGCTGGGCCGCCCTCGGCTGGGAGAACGGCCTGGGTTTCCCGACCTCCGGTGACTCGCGCACCCCCGCCGGGACCGGCTGGTACACCCACTTCCAGGGCGGTTCCGTCTACTCCACGGCCGCCACGGGAACCCACGAGGTGCGCGGGGCGATCCGCCAGCGCTGGGCCGCGCTCGGCTGGGAGAACGGGCTCGGCTACCCCGTCACGGGTGACGTCCGCACGCCGAACGGCGCCGGGTACTACACGCACTTCCAGGGCGGTTCGATCTACTTCTCGGCGGCCACCGGCGCCCACGAGGTCCGCGGCGCGATCCGCGACGCGTGGGCCCGGCAGGGCTGGGAGACCGGACCTCTGGGGTTCCCGACCAGCGGTGACCAGCGCACGCCCGCCGGGACCGCCTGGTACACGCACTTCCAGGGCGGTTCCGTGTACGCCTCCTCGGTCGGCGGCGTGCACGCCGTGCGCGGGCCGATCCGCGACGCGTGGGCCGCGCAGGGCTGGGAGACAGGGACCCTCGGCTACCCCGTCGGCGACCAGCAGGGTTCCGGAACCTTGTCGCAGCGCTTCCAGGGCGGAACCCTGACCTTCGACCCGGCGACGGGCCGCACCACGCGCTCCTGACCGGCCGGGGCCACCCATCGGGTGTCTGACCCGCCTCGCGTTGACAACCCGTGCAGGGAGTTCCATCCTCTGACCGGGGCTCCGGGCCTGCGGTCGACGGGGCCCAGCGCCCCCACGGCCACCGGCCCGGCTCTCCGCACTCACTTCAGCGACGAGGGAGAGCCGTGAGCGGCAGCAGTTCCGAGAAGCCCGGACGTCCGGGCACCGGGGTCGTGGAGAACGCCCTGGAGGTCGCCGTCAACCCCGGCACCAGCAAGCCGTGGCTCCCGAAGGGCCACGCCATGTCGTGGTGGACGCTCGTGGTGACCACGGGCGCCATCCTCATGACCTCCATCGACGGCGGGATCCTGCCCGCGGTCCTGCCGGCCATCACCGACGAGTTCGGCCTGAACAGCGTCCAGGCCGGGCTCATCAACTCCGTGTTCTTCGCCTCCCTCATCGTGGGCGCGATCGCCTTCGGGTGGGCCTCGGACCGCGTCGGCACGGGCTACCGGCGGACGTGGACGTGGAACGTGGCGATGCTCTTCGCCATCGTCGGCGGCGCCCTGACGTTCGGGTTCGCGGGCAGCTTCGTGGCCTTCCTGCTGCTGCGCATCCCAATGGGCATCAGCCGCGGCGGGTCCGAACCCGTCAACGTGGCCCTCGTGGGCGAGTGGTGGCCGAAGGAGCACCGCGGCTTCGCGCTCGGCGTGCACCACACGGGCTTCCCGATCGGGCAGTTCCTCACCGGCGCGATGATCGCCGTCATCCTCGGCGTCGCCGGCTGGCGCGAGGCGTTCCTGCTGATCCCCCTGCTGGGGATCGTCATCGTCGTCCTGCAGGCGTTCATCGGGACCCGGCGCAACCAGCAGAAGGTCTACGACTGGATCGACGAGAACCACCTGACCCGGCCGCTGCCGGAGCTGTCGACGCGCCTGTCCGGCAGCGTCCTCGCCCCCGTCAAGGCCGCGCTGGCGAACCGGAACGTGCGCTGGGCCGTCGCCCTCGTGTTCCTGTTCCTGTGGGGCGAGGCCGGCGCGGTCACGTTCCTCACCACCCAGTTCGTCGGCCAGGGCATGAGCCAGGGCCAGGCCGCGCTGATCGCCGGGGCCTCCGGCATCACGGGCTGGATCGGGCAGATCGTGTGGGGCACGCTGTCGGACCGCACGGGCCGCAAGTCGGCCATCACGTTCCTCGTGATCGGCTGGTCGGTGTCGCTGCTCGGGATGATCTTTATCACCGGCCCCGCCAGCGCGTGGCTCGTCCTGCTGTTCTGGGGCCTGTTCCGCAACGCGCCCTTCCCCGTCGTCTACGCCCTCCTGCTCGACTCGGTGCCGAAGGCGGCCGGGACGGCGATGGGCCTGATGATCGGGGTGGCGCTGGGGCTCTCGGGCGTCTTCGCCTCGGTGGTCGCCGGCGGGGTGATCGACCGGTTCGGGTTCACCACCCACTACGTCGTGCTCGCGGCCGTCGTCCTGCTGGCGCTCGTCCCGCTCTCCCGCATCAAGGAGACGGTGGCGGTCGGCACGCACGCCTGAAGCGGACCGTGCGCGGCCGCCCCCGGTCGGGGGCGGCCGCGCTCGCGCTCAGGCCTGCAGCACGTCCTCGCGGGTGTCCGGCGTCGCGGTGAGCGGCGGGCCCGGCACGACGAGGTCGGCGGGTTCCGGCTCGTCCCACTCCGCGGGGTAGCGCACGGCGCTGCGGTCCAGCTCGTCCAGCGAGCGCCGGCCCAGGAGGATCAGCGTCTCGCACAGCTCGGTCGTCAGCAGCTCCGCGACGCGGGCGGCGCCGCGCTCCCCCGCCGCGCTGAGGCCGTAGACCCAGGGGCGGCCGATGCCCACGGCGTCCGCGCCCATGGCCATCGCCTTGGCGATGTCGCTGCCGTGCCGGATGCCCGAGTCGAAGATGATCTCCGCCCGCCCGCCGACGGCCTCGGCGATGCGCGGCAGGACGCTGATGGTGCTGGGCTGGGAGTCGAGCTGCCGGCCGCCGTGGTTGCTGACCCACACGGCGTCGGCACCGACGCGGACGGCGTCGAGCGCGTCCGCGACCGACGTCACGCCCTTGACGACGAGCGGCCCCGACCAGCGCGAGCGCAGCCAGGCGACGTCCTCCCAGCTGGCCTTGAGGTTCGACAGCTCGGTGTTCACGTACTCCTGGTGGCTCATGGCGCTGGAGCCCTCGGCGATGCCGAGCAGGTTGCGGAAGCCGATCGGCGGCCCGTCC
The DNA here is from genome assembly GCF_011839805.1 of Kineococcus rubinsiae. Classification (GTDB taxonomy): domain Bacteria; phylum Actinomycetota; class Actinomycetes; order Actinomycetales; family Kineococcaceae; genus Kineococcus; species Kineococcus rubinsiae. Next base: position 25,102 of record NZ_VWPY01000018.1, read on the forward strand.
AGGAGGCCCAGGAACCACGACGGGTGCCGCGCCACCCCGGCCGCGTTGGCCGCGGTCACCTTGGGCGGGATCGACATGCCGTTGCGGTGGTCGCGCGAGCGCTTGCCGTTCACCGCGACGTCGATGGTGACGACCAGCGCCTTGCAGCCCACCGCCTCCGCGCGGTCGACGAGCTGGGTGATGACGTCCTTGGAGCGCCACATGTACAGCTGGAACCACAGCGGCCCGGTGGCGTGCGCGGCGATCTCCTCGATCGACCAGCTCGCCGCCGTGCTGATGGTGAACGGCAGCCCGGCCCGCCCGGCCGCCCGCACGGCGCTGAGCTCGCCGTCGCCGCCCGCGATCCGCAGCAGACCCGTCGGCGCGCAGACCATCGGCGACGTCAGCCGCTCGCCCAGCAGCGTCGTGCCCAGGTCCTGCGTCGACACGTCGCGCATCGAGCGGGCCCGGAACGTCACCGCGGCCAGGTCGCGCACGTTGGCGCGCAGCGTGTTCTCCGCGTCCGCGCCCCCGTCGACGTAGTCGAAGGCCATCTTCGGCAGCCGCTTGCGGGCCAGGGTGCGGATGTCCTCGATCGACGGTGCGGAGGCCAGGCGATCGGTGGAGAAGCCGCCCGCGACGAGCATCTTCGAGACCTCGCCCACCGCGTCGAGGCGCCGCCGGATCGGCGCAGGCAGCCGGCCGGTCAGCCGGGACGTCGAGGAGGAGCGGGGCGTGCTCATGGCTGGGTTCTCCTCGGCTGGTGCGCGGGCACGCCGCCGTGCGCGCCCGTCCTGGGCTCACCCTCGGCGCGGGCCTGCGGGGTGTCAAGGCGGGACGGCCGGTGGGCGCGCAGCAGCGGCACGGCCAGCAGGACCACGAGCAGCAGCAGCGACAGGGGCCGCGTCTCGGCCAGCAGGGTGCCCGCGACGTCGGCCGCACCGCGCCCGGCGTGCAGCCGGTCCGCCCACTGCAGGACGGGCAGCAGCCAGGGCACGAGGGCGGCCGCCGCGAGCCCGCGGGCGCGGCGGGTCGGGGCGAGCCGGACCAGCAGCAGCACGCCCGCCAGCGGCGCCGCCAGGGCGTGGTGGTTCCAGGTGACCGGCGAGACCAGGCACGTGACGAGGCTGACGACGAGGCCGAGGCCGAGGCGCTCGGCGGCCCGCTCCCACCGCACCCGCCGCGCCACCAGGAGGGTGACCAGCACCAGGGGCACGGCCAGGAGCGCACCCACCAGGGAGCTGCCCCACGTGCCCAGCCCGGCGTGGGCGAAGGCGCCCGCGAGGGAGTTGTTGGACGGGGTCCCCGGCTCGGCGACGCGCGCGGAGTCCCACAGCAGCTCGGTGAAGTAGCTGCGCCACGAGGCGGGGGCGGTCAGCGCCCCCAGGAGCGTGACGCTCGCCCCGACCGCGACCGTGGGGACCACGAAGCGCCGCCGGGCGGCGGGGTTGGCGACCGCCACCAGGACGAGCGCGGGCGTCACCTTGACCGCGGCGGCCAGCGCCGCGAGCACCGCCCCGCGTCCGCCCGCGAGGGTGCAGCCCGCGACGAGGCCGAGCACCACCAGCGGGCTGACCTGCCCCAGCACGAACGCCTCGCGGAACGGGTCGCTCACGAGGACGGCCGCGAGGCCGAGGCCGGTCGCGAGCGGCCCGGCCCCCACCAGCCGCAGCAGGCGGGCGCCGGCGAGGACGGTGACGACGACGAGGACGGCGTCCCACACCCACAGCGCCAGGGCGGCGGGCAGCAGCAGCACGGGGCTGAACAGGACGGCCGCGAAGGGCGGGTAGACGAAGTAGTGACCGCGGTCGGTGACCCGCAGGTACACGTCGCGGCCGGAGAGCAGGTCCCGCACGCCGTCGCGGTACACCGCGAGGTCGTAGCCGCGCTCCCACGACTGCGCGCCCCAGCCCGTCGCCACCAGCAGCAGCAGCCAGGCCACGGCCAGCCCGACCGGCACCAGCACCGCGGGCACGAGCACCGCGCTCCCCCACCGCGCACCGCGTCGCGGGGCGCTCGTCCGCACCGCGGACTGCTCCGGCGCGGGGTCGGGCACCACGGCCCGCGGCTGCTCGGCCGGCTGGACCGGAGTCACCGGCACCGCGGGCACCGGCACGGCGGGCTGCTGGACGAGCTCCGGCTCCGCGCTCACCCTCGTGCCGCCCTGCCCCGTTCCGCCCTGCCCCGTTCCGCCCTGCCCCGTCCCGCCCTGCCCCGCGGTCGCCTGCAGCGGCCGCCCGGGCGCGACCCGGTCGGCCGTCACGAGCCGGTGGCCGCGCTGCGGTCGGGGAAGACCAGCGACCGGAACGTCAGGAAGCGGAAGACCGTGGCGATGGCCATGCCGACCACGTTGCTGGACAGGTTGTCCACCAGCGGGCTCGTCCAGCCGAGCCCGTAGTGCGTGATGACCAGGCACAGGAGCTGGAGCCCGGCCGCGACGACGCTGAGCAGGAGGAACATCGCGTACTCGCGCACGGGGTGCTCGCTGCGGCGGTCGCGCCACGTGTAGTAGCGGCTGCCGACGAAGGCCACGGCGATGGCGATGACGCTCGAGACGACCTTGGCGGGCGCCGAGCCGGTCCCCGTGAAGAGCAGGACGTTGAAGACGAGCAGGTCGGCCAGGTACGCCGCGCCGCCCGTGACCAGGAAGCGCAGGGCCTCCCCCACCCGCTCGGGCGTCGCGACCGAGCGCACCCGCCGGCGCAGCAGGACGGTGCGGCTCACGCCCACACCGCCAGCAGCAGCGTGACGACCCAGGCCCCGGCGAGCCCCACGAGCACCCGGTCGTGCAGGGCGATCTCCTCGGGCTCCTCGGCGGCCCCGCGGTCGACGTCGACGGCGTAGCGCAGCACGGCCAGCACGAACGGCACGATGGAGACGACGCCCCACGTGGAGTCCGGCAGCACCTCCAGGCACCACAGCGCGTAGGTGGTGACGACGACCGTCGCGGCCAGCGTCCACACGAAGCGCAGGTAGCTCGTGGAGTACTTCTCGACGACGCGGCGCACGGACTCGCCCGTGAGCTCACCGCGGCGCGCCTCGCCGTAGCGCTTGCCGGCCGCCATGAACAGGGAGCCGAACGCGGCGGTCAGCAGGAACCAGCGCGAGAGCGGGATGCCCGCCGCGGTGCCGCCCGCGAGCATGCGCAGCAGGAAGCCGGAGGCGACGCTCGCGAGCTCGATGACCGGCTCGTGCTTCATGCCGAAGCAGTAGGCCAGCTGGATCGCGAGGTAGACGGCCAGGACGACCGCCAGCGCGGGCTCCCACAGCGCCCCGGCGACGAGGGCGACCACGGCGAGGACGACCGCCAGCGCGACCGCCCGGCCGACGCCCAGCTCCCCCGCCGCGATGGGCCGGAACCGCTTGCGCGGGTGCGCCCGGTCGGACTCGACGTCGCGCGCGTCGTTGACCAGGTAGACCGCGCTGGAGATCAGGCAGAACAGGACGAACGCGACCCCGGCGCCGACGAACGTCGAGCCGCGGACCTGCTCGCCCGCGGGCAGCACGGGGGCCAGGACGAGGACGTTCTTGACCCACTGCCGCGGGCGCATGGCGCGCAGCCACGCGGGGCCCGTGGTCGCCGGGCGGGCGTCGGAGGGGCGGACGAGGGCGGGCATCAGCGCACCCCGAGGCGGGTCGCGGTGCGCCGGGCCACGACGGCCGTGGCGGCGCCGAGCAGCGCCCCCGCGGTCACGTCGCTCGGGTAGTGCACCCCGAGGACGAGCCGGGAGGCGGCCATGGCGGGCACCAGCGGCCAGGTCGGCACGCCCAGCAGGGGCGCGAAGACGACGGCCGCGGCGGTCGTGGACGTGGCGTGCGAGCTCGGCATGCTCCAGCGGCTCGGGACGGCGACCCGCACCTGGACGCGCTCGTCGAGCGGGCGGTGGCGGCGCGCGACCCGCTTGAGGACGACGCTCGCCCCGTGGGCGGCGACGACGGCGCCCGTGGCGACGAGCCACGCCCCGCGACGGCGGCGGTCCACGGCGGCCCCGAGCAGACCCGTGCCGATCCAGGCGGCGGCGTGCTCGCCCGCGTGGCTGAGCAGCCGGGCGCCGGAGACCACGGCGTCGCCGCGGGCGTGGTCCTGGACCCACCGCAGCACCGCGAGGTCCGCGGCGGCGATGGTCGGGGGGGCTGTCACGTGCTCTCCTGGCTGCTTCGTCGGCTGCTTCGTCGGGTGGGTCGTCGGCTGGGTCGTCGGCTGAGCTGCTGACGGCGCGGTGCCCTCGCGCGGGTCCGATGGTGCCTCACCCGTCGGAGAAGAGCACGACGCGACCCGGGGGCAGGATGTGCCCGGTCGCGGCGGGCCACGACTCCAGGTCCGGGGGCAGCGCCCGCACGTCGGCGTCGGTGAGCCACTGCAGCCGGCCGACGGTCGCGACGGGCTCCGTGCCGCGCGGGAAGCGCTCGTAGTTGGCGTCGATGACGTCCTGCAGCCAGCCGGGGCTGAGCTCGCGCCGCTCCTGCACGAGCGGCCACATCCGGGCGCGGTCGGCGAAGAGGTCGACGACGCAGTCGCACGTGTAGGCGAGGTGGCCGATCTCCCCCGGCGAGGCGACACGCGCGCCGTCCAGCCGGGTCGCCAGCGCGGCCCCCATGACGGCGTACTGGGCCGACGTCGCGTAGTTCGTCTGGATGGCCGAGAGCCGCCACGGCGTGCCCTGGCGGACGTCCGCCGCCGCGGCCCCCGCCACGAGCGCCGCGGCGCACAGCACGCCGAGCCCCGCGGCCGCGCGGGGCAGCAAGAGGCGGGCCCCCGAGGGGCGGGAGGTGTCGGGCCGGGACGCGTCGGGGCGAAGCAGGGCCGCCTGCCGGGCGCGGGCCACGAGCGCCCCCGCGGCCGCGACGGCGACCACGCTGCCCGTGCCGACGAGGACGCCGTAGTACCAGTGGAACGGCGGCACGACGATGAGCGAGAGGGCCTCCCAGTGGGCGAGCCCGCCCGCGCCCAGCGCGATCCAGGGCCCCGTGCGCGCGCTGCCCCGGCGCAGCCGCAGGACGACCAGGACGAGGACGCCCAGCACCCCGGCCGCGGCGGGCAGGAACGACGCGACCGCGCTCGGGCCGTAGAGGTCGACGTACCAGCGCCACCCGTTGGAGACGTCCCAGCCGGACCAGCGCTGCGCGGCGGTCTTGATGATCAGCGTGTCCGGGACGGCGGAGCCGAGGAACCACCAGCTCCACGCCAGCCACGGCACGACGACGAGCAGCGCGGCGAGGACCGCGAGGTGCAGGCGGCGGGTCACGGCGGGCACGCCGAGCGCGACGACCGCCACGACGACGCCGGCGTCCATGCGGGTCAGCACGACGGCCCCCGCGACCAGGCCGAACAGCACCGGGCGCCCCGCGCGGGCGGTGAGCAGCAGCAGCGAGAGCAGGAGCAGCAGGAAGGACGTCTCCAGGCCCACCGACGACAGCAGCAGCGGGTTCAGCCCGACGAGCAGGGCGCCGCCGGGACCCACCCAGCGGGGCAGGCCGCTGCGGCGCGCGCTCGCGCTGAGGCTGCGCTCCAGGGCCACCGCGATGAGGACGTGGAGCCCGCCGAGCGCGAGCACGGGGTGGCGCACCACGGCGACGGCCGCGGCCAGGACGAGGACCCACCCGGGGGCGGTCGCGGTGTTCGAGGGCACGTCGGAGAGCAGGCCCCAGTGCCCGTCGAAGGCGAGGTTCCGCGCGTAGGTCAGCGTGATGTAGGCGTCGTCGACCAGCGCACCGCGCACGAGCAGGAACGTGGCGACGGCCACCACCGCCACGACCGCGGGCCCCCACAGCGCTCGGGCGCGCCTCACGTCCCCTCGAGCGGCAGGAGCACGAACACGCTCCGCCCCTGCACCCAGGTCGTGCTGACCGGCCAGCTGCGCAGCGCGGGCGGCTCGTCGCCCGCGTTGAAGCGCAGCATCCGCCCGGCCAGCGGGACGGGCGCGGCGGAGGCGTCGCGGTGGCGGTAGTTCAGGTCCAGCAGGCGCTGCAGCAGCGGCGACCCGCCGGCCCGGACCTCCTGGATCTGCGGCTGGATCAGCGCCGGGTCCGCGAAGTAGTCCACGACGCAGTCGCACGCGTAGGCCAGGTGGCCGATCTCGCCGGGCGAGGCGACGTGGCGGGGCCCGCCCTGCGCGGCCAGGTAGCCCTGGAGGTCCTCGGCGACCGCCTGGTACTGCGCGGGGGTGGCGAAGTTCGTCTGGATGGGCGCGATGGTCCACGGGAGGCCCGTCCGCAGGTCCGCCGCACCGGTCGCGGCGAGCACCACGGCCGCGGCGACGAGCCCGCCGAGGCCCGCGGGCCGCGCACCCAGGCGCTCGCGCGTGCCCCAGCAGGCGCCGACCGCGGCGACGGCCACCAGCGACGTCGTCGCGATGAGCACCGCGTAGTACCAGTGGTACGGCGGCACGCCCAGAACGCTCAGCGCGCCGTAGTGGGCGAAGCCCGCGACCCCGAGCGCCACCCACGGCCAGACGCGCAGGCCCGGCGTCGTGGAGCGCCGCAGCCAGTAGCCCAGCAGCACGCACCAGCCCAGGCCGCCGAGCAGCGCGGGCAGGAAGGCGAGCACGGCGTGCCCGGCGTACTGGTCGAGGTAGAGCAGCGGCCCGTTGCGGACGTCGTACTCGCCCCAGGACTTCTGCAGCGTCTTGATGATGACCGTGTCCGGCAGCGCCGAGCCGAGGAAGAACCAGCTCCACACGAGCCACGGCACGACGACGACGAGGGCCGCCCCGACCGCGAGGTGCAGGCGGCGCAGCACCGCGGGCGTCAGCAGCGAGAGCACGACCACGACGACGGCGGCGTCCATGCGGGTCAGCACGACCGCCCCGGCCACGAACCCGAAGGCCACGGGCCGCGCCGCGGCGGCGCACAGCAGGAGCAGCGCGACGAGAAGGACGAGGAAGCCCGACTCCAGGCCCACCGACGACAGCAGCAGCGGGTTGACCCCGACGGCGACCGCGCCGGCGACCCCGACCCACGGCGGCAGCCCGGTGCGGCGGGCGGTGGAGCGCAGGGTCGCGGTGAGGGCGACGGCGATCGCGACGTGCAGCAGCCCGAGCGCGAGCACCGGCCGGCGCACCACGAACGTCACCGCGGACAGCAGCAGGACCCACAGCGGCGAGGTCGCGGTGTTGGACGTGACGTCCGACAGCAGGCCCCACGTGCCGTGGAAGGCGACGTTGCGGGCGTAGGCGAGGGTGATGTACGCGTCGTCGACCAGCGCGCCGCGCAGCAGCAGGAACGTCAGCGCCGCGAGGACGCCGACCGCGAGCGGCGGGACCCAGGTGGCGCGGGCCGGCCCGCGGCGGCGCGTGACGCGGGTCGCGGCCGCGGGCTCCACGTCGGTCACGCCCACGTCCGCGCTCCCGGGCCCGGCGTCCGCGCTGCGGTCGTCGTCACGTCAGCGCGCCCCGTCCGCGGCGGCCTCGGCGGCGCGGCGGGCGTCGGCCTCGGCGTGCTCGCGCTCGACGACGTCCGGGTCCTGCCCACGCATGCGCGCGACGACCCGCACGGCGCTCTCGTCGGCGACGATCCGCCCGCCCTCGAGCAGCACCCCGCGCGTGCAGAGGTTCGCGACCATGTCGAGGTCGTGGCTGACGATGACGAGGGTGCGGCCCTCGGCGCGCAGCTCCTCGATCCGGGCGAGGCACTTCTTCTGGAAGGGCTCGTCGCCGACGGAGAGGATCTCGTCGATGAGGAAGACCTCGGGGTCGGTGTGCACCGCCACCGCGAAGGCCAGGCGCAGGAACATGCCCGAGGAGTAGAACTTCACCTCGGTGTCGATGAACTTCTCGATCTCGGAGAACGCGACGATGTCGTCGAAGCGGGCCGTGATCGTGGCCTCGTCCATGCCGAGGATCGCGCCGTTGAGGAAGACGTTCTCGCGGCCCGTGAGGTCGGGGTGGAAGCCCGCGCCGACCTCGATGAGCCCGGCGATGCGGCCGCGGACGCCGACGGTGCCGGCGTCGGGCTGCATGACCCCGGAGATGAGCTTGAGCAGCGTGGACTTGCCCGAGCCGTTGAAGCCCAGCAGCGCCACCGACTCCCCCTGCCGCACGTGCAGGTCGACGCCGTCGAGGGCGCGGAAGGTGTCGGAGATCGGCTTGCGCCGCACCTTCGCCATCGCCAGCTCCTTCAGCGAGCGGTTGTGCCGCAGCGTGAAGTCCTTGACGAGGCCGTCGACCTCGATGGCCGTGGGCACCTCGGCCGCGAGGCCGGCGGACGCGTTCTCAGGGGTCGTCACGGTCATCACAGCTCCTGCGCGAAACGGCCCTCGATGCGCCGGAAGACGGCCTGACCGACCCCCAGCAGCACGAGGGCGATGAGCAGACCCGACAGCCCCGACCACAGCAGGTGCGGCGGCAGCGGCGGGACGACCTCGGCCGTGCGCACGGCGGAGGTCGGGTACCAGAACGCCCAGTGGAACAGCTCGACCGCGGACGTGATCGGGTTCAGCTGGTACAGCGTCATGATCCAGGAGTCGCGGCCGCCGACGGCGTCGGCCACGCGCTGCCAGTCGTAGAGGACCGGCGAGGTCCACGTCACGATCATCAGCAGCAGGTCGACGATGTTCTCGAAGTCCCGGTACAGCACGTTGACCGCGCCGAACAGCAGCCCCAGCCCGACGGCGAGCACGCCCACGATGACGAAGGCGAGCACGGCGCCGCCGAGCTGCTGGACCGAGGGCCGCCAGCCCGAGACGAGGGACGCCAGCAGCAGGATGATCAGCTGCGGCAGGAAGTGGATCGCCGCCACCCACGCGGAGCTCACGGCGAACAGCTCGCGCGGCAGGAAGATCTTCTTGATGAGCGGCGCGTTGCCGACCACCGAGCGCGTCGCGTTGCCGAACGCCTCGGAGTAGAAGTTGATGACGACGATGCCCGAGAACAGGTAGACCGCGAAGTTCGGGACGGAGTCGTTGAGCTTGAGGAAGTAGCCCATCGCGAAGTAGAAGACGGCGAACTGCACGCCCGGCTTCACGTAGGACCACAGCAGGCCCATGACGGAGCCGCGGTAGCGGACCCGCATCTCCTTGCGGACCAGCAGCTTCAGCAGGTAGCGGTCGCGCACCACGTCCAGCAGGCCCCGCCCGTGCCCGGGGGCGACGAGCGGAGCCTGCTGGGTGCTCACGGCGGCGGGGGCCGACACGGTCGTCAGGACTCCCCGCGCTCGGGACCGCCGGTGCCCGCACCGGCGGGGGCCGCCGGGGCGTCGCGGTCGGCTGCGAGGTCGACGCCGAAGGTGTCGGCCCAGGCCTGCATCGACGTGATGCGCGGCAGGGCCGCCTTGTACTGGCGGCGCAGCTCGGGCCAGCCCACGAGGGCGCGGCGGTGCAGCTCGGTCGCCTCGGTCAGCAGGCGGCGGAAGCGCAGCGGGTCGCGCCGGTACCAGACCGCGCCCTTGCCGTCGGCCATGGAGACGACGGCGCTGTCGTACAGCGACAGCTCCCACCACTTGCCCTCGGTCGCGGCCAGCGCGACGTCGGGACGCACCACGGCCTCCTGGCGCGCAGGGCGCAGCTGGCGCAGGACGGTCTGCGCCGCCCACGGCACGAGCATGACGCGCTTGGGCGCCTTGGGCTCCTTGCCCTTGTGCGGCGGCTTGCCGCGGTTCGGGCTCGGGTAGGCGTCGGGCGCCGAGGCGACCTGCGCGTCGGGGTAGTCGGCGCGCAGCGCCCGCACGGCCGGCAGCGTGCTGGCCAGCGTGCGGTGCAGGTGCTCCGGGCCCTCGAGCAGGTCCGACAGGGCGCGGTTGCGCAGGGCCTGCGCGTAGTACTGCATCGAGATGAGGTGCTTGACGTCGGTGTAGGAGCTCTCGCGGAACAGCCGGCCGCCGCGCTCGTACGGGGAGTACAGCAGCGCCACGAGGAAGCGGTTGCGCTCGTGGTAGTAGGCCTGCCAGTCGATCGTGTCGTCCTTGTCGTTCCACGACACGTGCCACACGCAGGCGCCGGGCAGCGACACCGTCGGGTAGCCCGCCTCGAGGGCGCGCAGGCCGTACTCCGCGTCGTCCCACTTGATGAACGCGGGCAGCGACAGCCCGATCTCCTCGACCACCTCGACGGGGATGAGGCACATCCACCAGCCGTTGTAGTCGACGTCGACGCGCTTGTGCATCCACGGCGTCTGGCGCAGGTTCGACGCGGCCAGGTTGTGGCCGTGGGTCATGCCGCGCGCGGGGCCCCAGAAGAACCGGTAGAGGTTCACGGCCTCGCCCATGGTGTGCAGCGTGGCGCGGTCGTACATGTCGAACATGTGCCCGCCGACGAGCGTCGGCTTGGCGCACGCGTCGCCGAACTGCACGGCCCGCACGATGCCCTCGGGCTCGATGTTGACGTCGTCGTCCAGGAGCAGGACGTAGCGGCTGGTGCGGCCGCGCACGGCCTCGAACATGCCGCGGGCGAAGCCGCCCGAGCCGCCGAGGTTGGCCTGCTCGATGATGCGCAGCGTCGAGCCCAGGCGGGCTGCGACCTCGTCGAAGCCCTCCTGGTCGCGCACGCGCTGGGTGCCCTGGTCGACGATGACGATCTCGTCGACGACGTCGAGGACGGTCGCGTCGGAGGCCAGCGCGCGCAGCGTCTCGACGCAGTAGTCGGGCCGGTTGAACGTCGTGATGCCGATGGTCGCGGTGCCCGCGGTCCGGTCGGCGACGGGGGCGCTCCAGGACGCCTCGACGAGCGTCAGCGGCTGGACGCCGCCGGACATGTCGAACCAGTACCAGCCGCCGTCGGCGAAGGGCGCGAGCGAGAGCTCCTCGGTGAGCACCGCGGTGCCCTCGACGCGCCAGGACGTGACGCGCTGGCGCAGGCCGCGTGCGTTGGACTTGTACATCGTCACGGTGCCGGTGCCCGAGAACGTGCCCGCGAAGCGGACGACGTCGGCGCGGGTCCAGCGCCGCCAGTAGCTGGCGGGGAACGCGTTGAAGTACGTGCCCAGCGAGTAGCGCTTGCCGGCCGGGACGGTCAGCGTGCGGCGCCCGCCCGCGGCCTCGGAGTCCTGCTCGCCCAGGCCCTGGCTGACGAACTCCAGGCCCTCGGTCTCGGACTGCACGCCCTCGGAGTGGGAGAAGTCCACGTACAGCGGCAGCACGTCGAGGTCCCCGCCGACGGGGAACACCACGCGGTGCACCTCGCGCCAGGTCCCGTCGTCGGGCAGCAGCCCCGCGCCCTGCAGCTCACCGGCCTGCACGTCCGCCGAGAGGTCCGTGCTCATGCGTCCACCCCACCGCTCGTCAGCGCGACCCCGTCGCGGAAGTGCGGGGTCAGCGTGTTGTCGACCATGGTCAGCGCGGAGCCGATGGCCATGTGCATGTCCAGGTACTTGTACGTCCCGAGCCGGCCGCCGAACAGGACGCCCTTCTCGTTCTTCGCCAGGTCGCGGTAGGTCAGCAGCCGGGCGCGGTCCTCCGCGGTGTTCACGGGGTAGTACGGCTCGTCCGAGGCCTCGGCGAAGCGCGAGTACTCGCGCATGATCACCGTCTTGTCGCGCGGGTAGTCGCGCTCGGGGTGGAAGTGCCGGAACTCGTGGATGCGCGTGTACGGCACGTCCTCGTCGGCGTAGTTCATGACCGGCGTGCCTTGGAAGTCGCCCGTGGGCAGGACCTCCTGCTCGAAGTCGAGCGTGCGCCAGGACAGCTTGCCCTCGGAGTCGCCGAAGTAGGTGTCCACCGGGCCCGTGTAGATGATCGGGACGTTGCCCACCACGTTGCCCTTCGAGACCTCCTGGGAGGTGTCGAAGAAGTCCGTGCCCAGGCGCACCTCGATGTTCGGGTGGTCGGCGAGGCGCTCGATCCACGCGGTGTAGCCCTGCGCGGGCAGGCCCTCGTGGGTGTCGTTGAAGTAGCGGTTGTCGTACGTGTAGCGCACCGGCAGGCGGGTCACGACGGCGCCCGGGAGCTCCCGGGGGTCGGTCTGCCACTGCTTGGCGGTGTAGCCCTTGAAGAACGCCTCGTACAGCGGGCGCCCGATCAGCGAGATCGCCTTGTCCTCGAAGTTGCTCGCCGTGGCCGTGTCCACCTCGGTCGCCTGCTCGGCGACGAGGGCGCGGGCCTGCTCCGGGCTGAGCGCCTTGCGGAAGTACTGGTTGATCGTCCCGAGGTTGACCGGCATCGGGAAGACCTCGCCGCGGTAGTTCGTGTACACGCGGTGCGAGTAGCCGGTGAAGCTCGTGAAGCGGTTGACGTGCTGCCAGACGCGCTCGTTGGACGTGTGGAAGAGGTGCGCGCCGTAGCGGTGCACCTCGATCCCCGTCTCCGGCTCGGCCTCCGAGTAGGCGTTGCCGCCGATGTGGTCGCGCCGGTCGATGACCAGGACCTTCAGGCCCAGGTCCTCCGCGCACTGCCGGGCGACGGTCAGGCCGAAGAAGCCGGATCCGACGACGACGAGATCGATGTTCACCGCTGCATCACCGCTGCTGTGGTCCTCTCCATGGTGCGGCCAGGGTAGCCGCTGGGGCTGCGTGCCCGGGTCAGGCGCGATCGGGCGGCGCGCTGACGGCGCGCTCGCGGCGCTGCCCGACACGCCGCAGCCGGCGGCGGGCGGGCTCCTCGACGAAGCGCCAGAGCAGGTAGCCGAGGACGATCGCGACCACCGGCAGGTTGGGCACGAGGAAGGCCGTCCAGGGCCCGCCGGGGGCGATGTTCGGCACCGTCTTCTGGAACGTCCAGAAGATCTCGTAGACCGGCACGTGCACCAGGTAGACGCTGTAGGAGATGCGCCCGCCGAGCACGACACCGGGCCGCGACAGCCACCGCGAGGGGCCCGCGTCGGTCAGGGCCAGGGCCCCGACCAGCAGCGGGAAGAGCAGCGAGACGACGACGAAGCGGTCGTAGGGGCGGCTCGCGGCCCACACCACGACGAGCACCGACTCCCCCACCGCGACCCACGCGACCCACGGCGCCCAGCGCCGGGCCCGCTCGGAGTCGCGCAGCCGCCGCACCGCGAGGCACGTCAGCGCGCCGGCGCCGAAGCCCGTGGCGATGCGCTGGACCCAGCTGTAGTCCCAGTACACCTCGCCCGTGCGGTAGCTGTGCAGGGCCGCGGGCAGCATGAGCGCGACCGCGCCGAGGCCCAGCAGCCACCACGGCAGGCGGCGCAGCCGGAAGAGCACCAGCGCCAGCACGGGGAAGACGACGTAGGCCGCCCACTCCGCCGACACCGACCACGTCGCGCCCACGAACGAGGCGCCGTCGAAGTCGGGGCGGTGCCACAGCTGCACCAGCAGCAGCTGCTCGACCCAGCTCTGCCAGCCCAGGCTCGGCTGGGTGTCCTGGTAGGCCAGGAACCCGCCGGCGCCCACGACGCTGCGCCGCCACAGCAGCCAGCACCCGAAGGCCACGACGACCACGGCGTAGGCGGGCCAGACGCGGCAGATGCGGGCCCACCAGAAGCGCACCCAGGCGCGCAGCCGCGGCCGCGGGCCCATCGAGTCGACGTAGGTCAGCGTGATGACGAAGCCCGACAGGACGTAGAAGAGGTCCACGCCGAGGTGGCCGGAGTCGAGCACGGGCCGCAGGAACGCCTTGACGCCGTCGTACTCGGGGCCGGGCGTGAACTTCCAGTGGAAGAGCAGGACCCACACGGCCGCGACGATGCGCAGGCCCGTGATCGCGCGGACCTCGCCGCGCGGGGGTGCGGCGGCGCTGGTCGCGGGGGTCGACTCGACGACGGCGGTCACGCGGGGCCTCTCGTTCCTCGGGGGGTGCTCCGGTCCTGCTCCCCGGACGGGTCCGGGGCGGGGGCGTCCTCGCGGGCGCGACCCGTCAGGAGGGCACGGTAGGCGAGGCGCCGCACGCGGGTCGGCACGAAGCGGTACCCGCCGCGCACGACCACGTTGCGGGCGGCCTGGGCGGGCGTCGTGAAGCCCTCGCGGCGCAGGTGAGCCTGCAGGCGCAGCTCGGAGGCGAACAGCCGGGCGCCCCCGCGGCGCGCGTAGGCCCCGCCGTCGGCGCTGTCGCCGACGCGGTAGAGCACGAGCGGCTCGGCGAGGTTCGCGACGCGGGCGCCGTCGGCGATCATCCGGGCGAACAGCCAGTAGTCCTCCATCAGCGGGAGGTGGCGGTAGCCGCCGGCCGCGGCGACCGCCGAGCGGCGGTAGACGACCGTGGGGTGGTTGAAGGGGTCGGAGAAGCGCGCCGAGCGGGCGATGCGCCGCGGGTCCGTCGGCGGCGTGCGGCGCCCGACGAGGTGGTGCTCGTCGGCGCCCATCTCCAGCAGCCCCGAGCCGACGAGGTCGGCCCCCGCCGCGACGACGGGCAGCTGGCGCGCGAAGCGCTGCGGCAGGCTGATGTCGTCGGCGTCCATGCGGGCGACGACGTCGTGCGCGCACGCCGCGAGCCCGGCCTCCAGGGCGCGCGCGAGCCCGACGTTGGCGGGCAGCGCGAGCACCCGCACGGGCACGCCCCCGGCCCCCTGCGCCGCCGCCTCGTCCAGGACCCGCTGCAGCGCGGGCGGCACCGGCCCGTCGCGGACGACGAGGACCTCCGCGGGCCGCAGCTCCTGCTCGGTCGTGACGCTGGCCAGGGCGCGGTGCAGCTGGGCGGGCTCGTCGGCCTCCCACACGGGCAGCAGCACCGAGAACGGCGGCAGCGGGGCGTCCGGGTCCGTGCGGCCCGTCGGTGCGTGCGCCGTCCCGGTGTCGCGGCCTGCGCCCACCTCTACCGCGAGGACGTCGAGGGCGACCTCCCCGAGGTCGGCGAGCACCTCGGCCGTCGGCCGGGGCCCGGCCCGCAGCCCCTGCGCGAGCCCCGAGGCGAGACCGCGCAGCAGTACGTCGCGGCGCGACGAGCGCGCCAGCGTCCGGCCCCAGCGCAAGACCGTCGCGCCGCCGTAGCGGACGGTGTCGGCGGCGCCGAGGGTCCGGCAGCGCGTGAACAGCCACACCTTGTTGCGGACCTCGAGGACGAAGCGCTCGCCCGGGTCGGCGTCGGTGCCCCCGAAGACCCGGGTGCGGTGCTCGACCTCGGCGTCGTGGCCCGCCTCACCCAGCGCCAGGCCGCGGCGGTGGCGCAGCAGCCGCGTCGTGAACTCGAAGTCGTCGTTCCACAGGAAGAAGGCCGCCAGCGGCAGGCCGTCGGTGCGCACGGCGCCGGCGTCGACCAGGACGGCCACGAAGGACGCCGAGCGCACGGGCGTGCTGCCCGCGGCGAGCGCGTCGCGCAGCTCCGCGACCGAGGCCCCGGGCCGCACGCGCGGGGTGTTCATGGGGTGCAGCCGCCCGTCGGTCCACACGACGCGGCTCGCCACGACGGCCGGGGCGGGGCCCGGGTGGCCGGCGCGGGCCGCGAGCGCCGCCGCCAGCGCCGCCCGGCGCGGGACGGTGTCGTCGTCCATGAGCCAGACGAGGTCGGCCCCGTGGCGGTGCACGGCGCGGGCGAGGCCGGCCGCGAAGCCGCCCGCACCCCCCGTGTTGCGGGGCAGCACCACGAGGTCGACGGGCAGGTCGTGCGCGTCGGCCCAGGCGCGGACGGCGTCGGCGGTCCCGTCGGTGGAGGCGTTGTCGACGACGACCACGAGCTCGGGGCGGCGGGTCTGCGCGGCCAGCGCGTCGAGGCCCGCGAGCAGCAGCTCGCGGCGCTGGTAGGCGACGACGACGGCCACCACGACGGGTGCGACGTCCAGGGCGCGGCCGCCGGCGGACGTCGCGGCGGGGTCCTCGGGCGGGCGGGGCACGGGAGCACCCTGCCAGGCCGTGGCGCCGCGGGACGAACCCCGCGCTGCGCGCGCCGTCGAGGTCGCCTGCCGTCCGCCCGGGCCCGAAGGCCTGCGTCCGGGACGGGTCGGCAGGCCCGTCCCGCCCCTGACCTGGATCGTGCCCGGAGTCCCAGGTCGCGACGGTGGCAGTCCTGGGCCGGTGGCGCAGCGTGGCGGTCAGGCGGAGGCGGGCGTGCTCGAGGGCCAGGCGCGCAACGCCCGCGTGACGGCGGTCTGCAGTTCCCGGGTGTCCGCGCCGTCGCGGGCCCGCGCTTCGAGACCGGCCAGGACCGTGTCGAGGTAGGCGCCCAGCTCGTCGGCCTCCTCGTGCGAGGTCAGCTCACCGGCCTCGACGGCGCGGTGCAGTCGCCGGGCGACGGCCTCCCGCGTCGCCGCGCGTCGGCTCGCGAGCATGGGCTCGCCCATGACCAGGCAGCCGGCCGGCGTGCCGGTGGCGGTGAACGCGTCGGCTGCGGTGCGCAGGACCGCCTCGACGGCCACGCGGGCCGTGGGAGCCGCCAGGTCCTCGTCCAGCCGCTCCTCGAGCCTGCCCACGTAGAGCTCGGTGACCTCGTCGAAGAGCGCCTGCTTGTCACCGAAGGCGGCGTACAGGCTGGGAGCCGCGATGCCGATGCGCCGGGTCAGGTGAGACACCGTCGTGGCGGCGTACCCCTGCTCCCAGAAGGCGTGCATGGCCTGTTCCAGGGCCACGTCTCGGTCGAAGGTGCGCGGTCGGCCAGCCATCCCACGAGTGTAACGGTCGTTAAAGAAGCGTGCTACGGTCATTCTGTAGTGACCACTACAGAAACCTGCGAGACGACGGGCTGACCACCATGACCTACGACGACTTCTCCACGCTGCGCGTCCACCAGGCCGACGGCGTGGCCTGGGTGACGCTGGACCACGCACCGGTCAACGTCCTGGGCGCCGCCCTGGGAGGCGACCTCAAGCGGTTCGCCGAGACCGTCGCCACCGACGAGACGGTCCGCGTGATCGTGCTGCAGAGCGCGAACGAGGACTACTTCGTCGCGCACGCCGACATGGAGTGGATGCTCGACGGCACCACGCTGATGGCTCTGGCCGACGAGGACGGCGATGCCCGGCTGAACCCGCTGCAGCAGCTCAACGAGCGCTTCCGCGCGCTGCCCCAGATCACGATCGCCAAGCTGCGCGGACGCCTGCGCGCCGGCGGTGCCGAACTGGCCATGGCCGCGGACATGCGCTTCGCCGCGGCCGGGCGGACCTGGCTGGCCCAGCCCGAGACCCGGATGGGGATCTTCCCCGGCGGCGGGGGCACCCAGTACCTGAACCGGCTGGTCGGGCGCCCGCGCGCCCTGGAGATCGTCCTCGGTGCCGAGCTCTTCCCCGCCGAGCTGGCCGAGCGCTACGGGTGGGTCAACCGCACCCTCGCCGACGACGAGCTCGACGCCTTCGTCGACGCGCTCGCCCGCCGCATCGCGGCGCTGCCCGCCGGCGTGGCCGCCGCCGCGGTGCAGGCGCTCGACGCCGCCGAGGCCAGCGGAGCGGTTCCGCACCTGCACGAGGAGGCGCAGGCGCACGTCCGCGTCTACCCCTCGCCCGAGCACGTCGTGGAACGCATCCGCACGGCGCTGCAGGCCGGGGCGCAGACGCCTGCCGGTGAGCACGACCTCGAGGGACTGCTGGACGCCGTCCCCTACTCCACGACGGCCTGATCCGGAGTCCCGGGCCCCGCTCCGCCCGGGGCAGGCCGTCAGGGGGTGGCCAGGCCTCGCAGCAGGGCGAGGACCTCGGCGACCCCGCGGCGGGCGAGCGCCTCGGGGCGGGCCAGGACGTCGATGCTGCGGCGCACGTCGAGGTCGGCCAGCGGGCGCAGCACGAGGCGCGGGTCGGGGCGGGTGGTGCGGGCGGGCAGGAGGGCGACCGCGTCGCCGGTGGCGACGACGTCGGCCGCGACGGCGAACTCGTTGAGGTGGTGGGCGACGTCGAGGGGGTGGCGGGCGGCGACGGCGACGGCGTCCAGCGCGCCCGTGAGCGGGAAGCCGTCGTGGACGCTGATCCAGCGCCGGCCGGCGACGTCCGCCACGCGCAGCACCCGCAGGCGGGCGAGGGGGTCCCCGGCCGCGAGGGCGACGTGCATCGGCTCCAGCAGCAGGTGGGTCGTGTGCAGGGACCGCCGCGGCCAGGGCGGGCCGGTCTCGGGGCGGTGGGCGATCACGAGGTCGTGGTCGGCGACGAGGCGGGGGAAGTCCTCCTGGGCCACGTCGTGGTCGGCGAGGTGCACGGGCGGGCCGCCGGTCTCCCCCACCGCGCTCAGCAGCGGCCCGAACCAGGCCAGCGCGGCGCTGTGGAACGCGCAGACCCGCACGGGCACGGTGCGGGACTCGAGGTGCTCGCCGACGGCGCGCTCGGCCCGGTCCAGGGCCGCGGCGACGTCCACGGCGGCCTCGGCCAGCGCGTGCCCGGCCGGGGTCAGGGCCAGGCGCCGGCCGCGCTTCTCGGTCAGCGGGGTCGCGACCGTGCGCTGCAGCGCGGCCAGCTGCTGCGACACCGCGGACGGGCTGACGTGCAGGGCGAGGGCCACGGCGGTCAGCGAACCTCGCTCGGCGAGCTCGCGGAGCAGCAGCAGCTGCCGGACGTCCATGAAGCGATGCTAAAGCGCCGCTTCACGAACTGGCCCCTGGTCTGAACGGTCCGACCGGCCGATGATCGCCGGGTGAGCGCTCTCCGACCCCCCTCCCCCGCCCCGGGCACCCGCGCGGGCCGGTTCTCCCGCGTCGACGTCGTCCTGCTCCTCGTGGCGGTCGTCTGGGGCAGCAGCTACCTCGCGGCCCAGCGCAGCGTCGGGGACCTGGGCGTGGCCGCGACCCTGGCCCTGCGCTCGGGCGGGGCGGCGCTGGTGCTCGGGCTCGTGGTCGTGGCCCGGCGGCGGGCGGTGCGGGGCCGCGACGTGCTCCTGGGGCTCGTCTTCGGGCTGACGCAGACGGCGGTGCTGGCCCTGGAGACGCAGGGGGTGGCCACGACGACGGCGACCTCAGCGGGGCTCCTCATCTCCACGACCGTGCTCCTCACGCCGCTGGTGGAGGGCGCGTTCACGCGCCGCCTGCTGCCGCCGGCGTTCTTCGCCGCCGGGGTCGTCGTCCTGGCCGGCGTGGCCCTGCTCGTGGGCCGCGGCGGGCTGGGGCGGCCCGCCGTCGGGGACCTCCTGGTCCTCGCCGCCGCCGTCGTGCGGGCGGTGCACGTCACGTGCCTGGGGCGGGCCACCCGCGGCCGGGCCGTCGACCTCGTCGTGCTCTCCACCGCGCAGGCCGCGACGGGCGCGGTCGCGGTCACCCTGCTCGCCCCGGGCGCCGTGCTCGCCGGGGTCCGCGCGGCCGGGCCGGAGCAGTGGCTGCTCGTGGCGCACCTGGCCGTGGGCTGCACCGCGTTCGCGTTCCTGGCCCAGTCGTGGGCGCTGGCGCGGGCCTCGGCGGCGCGCACCAGCCTGCTGCTGGGGACGGAACCGCTGTGGGCCGTGCTGTTCGGGCTCGTCGTGGCCGGGGAGCACCTCGGCGCGGTCGGTGCGCTGGGCGCGGTGCTGGTCGTCGCGGGCGCCGCGTGGGGCCAGCGCGTGGAGCGGCTCGCGCACGACGCGACCGGCCCCGGCGAGAAGGTGCTGGGCGGCGGGCCGCCCCCTCAGCCGGCGGCGAGCGCCGCGGGGTCCACGGCGTAGACGGTCACCGTGCCGCTGCGGAAGACGGCGCTGACGCCCGGCACGTCGTCCAGGCCCTGGAGGCCCGGCGGCACCTGGTAGACGTCGGAGGAGAAGAACTGCGCGACCTCGCCGCGGATCGGGAGCCACGGCGCGTCGCCGTCGACGACGACCCAGCGGACGTCCTCCTCGCGCGCGATCGCCCGCACGGCGGGGTCGGTGGGGAACTCGCGGAAGTGCGCGAGCAGGGTGCGGACGCCGGGCAGGCCGCCGGTACCGACGACCGTGGCGCTGAGGATCGGGACCTCGTAGAGGACGTAGTCGTAGGTCGAGCCGTCGTTGCCGGAGTTGAGCACCCGCTCGCCCGGGGCGACGTTCGCGGCGAGCCAGCGGCCCGCGGCCAGGTCGTCGTCGTCGACGCGCTGGTACTGCGGGTCGGCGTAGCGCTCGCGCAGCGCGCGGACCTCGGTGGGCCCGCTCTGCACCGCGGTCCCGGCGGCCACGGCGAGCGCCAAGACCCCGGCCACGACGGGCACGGCGACGGCCGCCCGGGACGTGCGCGCGCCGACGAGCTCCGCGAGCCGCACGGCGCCGACGCCCGCGAGCAGCCACGCCCAGCCGGAGCCGTGCCCGCTGATGCGGAAGTAGGAGTTGTAGGCCGTGTCCCAGATCGTCGTCAGCCCGGGCCCGGTCGCGCCCGTGAGGAAGGCGACGGAGACCGCCGTCCACAGCAGCCACGCGACGAGGGCTCCCCCGGCGCGGCGGCCCGCGAGCAGCGCCCCGACCACCACGGCGACCGCGAGCCACCACTGGTGGTGCGTGAGGTCCGGGTCGATCGCGCCCTGCAGGGGCTGCGACAGCACGCGCCACAGCGCCGAGCGCAGGTCCGTGGCGGGCACGTCGCGGGCGAAGCGCGTCGAGGACCCGACGCCCGCGGTGGCGGCCGAGCCCAGCATGGGCCGCAGGACGAGGCCGGCGAGGACGGCGGCCCCGGCGACGACGACGGCCCACCGACACGGCAGGGGCCAGCGCCGGCGCAGCAGCAGCTCACCGAGCAGCCAGCCGCCGACGCCGCCCGCGGCCGTCACCGCCGCGGTGGGGTGCACGCTCACGGCGCCGATGCAGCCCAGCGCCACCGGCAGGACCCGCGGCAGCAGGGGCCGCAGGCCGAGCACCGCCCCGGCGACGGCCCGTCCGCGGGCGGCGACGTCGCGCGGGGGCAGCAGCAGCGCGATGAGGCCCGGGCCGAGGGCGATGGCCGTGGCGTTGGGCAGCGCGCCGGAGTCGTGGTGCATGGCCTGCAGCGGCTGGTAGGCCAGGACCGAGACCAGGGCCGCGGCCGCCCCGGCCACCCGGCCGTGCCGCTCGAGGGCGCGGTCGCCGAGGGCGAGGAGGCCCAGCGGCTGGACCAGCGCCAGCACGAGGACGCTCGTGGCGTTGAAGCCGCTGACGGCCGTGGCGCCCCAGGACGAGCCGGTCCCGGCGACGATGGCCGCCCACTCGTGCAGGCCGCTCGGGTAGTACCGCGCGCCGGCCCCGGTCACCGGGTCCAGCGCCAGGGCCCGCCACGGGGCCGCGTCGCCCGTGAAGAGCAGGCGCGCCGTGACCATCGTGTGCGTGACGACGTCGTACTCCTGCGACGGTGTGCCGAGCGTCCCGAAGCCGCGGCGGGTGAGCTCCAGGACGTAGGCGGCGGCCGCCACGAGCAGCACCGCGACGACGACCGTCTCGGTGCGGGCGCGCGGCGTCCGGGCCCGCTCCCCGTCCGGGTCCCGGCGCCCGCGCAGCACGCGGTGCGCAACCGCGGTGAGCAGGACGACGACGACCGCGACGACGGCCGCCGACCACCACGCGAACGGGACGCCCGCGAGGGCGGCCCCCGCGGCCGCGAGCGTGAGGACGCCCAACGAGACCGGTGCCGCGGCCCCCAGCAGGAGCGCGAGGCGCCGCACCCCCGCGGCGCGCAGCACGAGGACGCCCGGCACGAGGATCCACGCGGCCGCGGCGAGCAGGGTCGCGGCGTCGGTCAGCGGCGTCCCCGCCTCGACCCAGCGGCTGGCGGTGCCGATCACCGGTGGTCCGCGGCGGCGGGGACCCCGCGGCCCAGCACCACCCGGCGGACACCGTCCCAGCCCTGCGCGCGCGTGGTGCCGCGCCCGTCGACGAGCGCCAGCAGCCCGGGCAGGTCCGCCGCCGACAGCTCGGCGTAGCCGCGGTGGTCGGCCTGCACGATCGCGGCGTCGGCGGGCTCGCCCAGGTGGTGCGGGGCGAGGCCGCGCTCGCGCAGCTCCGCGTCGGTGAACAGCGGGTCGTGCACGACGGGCACCGCACCGCGCGCGGTGAGCGCGGCGACCAGGGGGAAGACCCCGCTGAACGCCGTCTCCCGCACCCCGCCGCGGTAGGCCGCGCCCAGCACGACGACGCGCAGCCCGGTGAGGTCGCGGCCCAGCGCGGCGAGCTCGGCCGCGAGCAGGTCGACGGTCGCGGCGGGCATCCGCTCGTTGGCGGCACGGGCCGTGCGCACGACGTCGGCGTCCGGGTCGGAGTGCAGGTAGAGGCGCGGGTAGACGGGGATGCAGTGGCCGCCGACCGCGACGCCGGGGCGGTGCAGGTGGCTGTAGGGCTGGGAGTTGCAGGCCTCCGCGACGGCCGTGAAGTCGATGCCCCGGCCCTGCGCGAAGAGCGCGAACTGGTTGGCGAGGGCGATGTTCACGTCGCGGTAGGTGGTCTCGGCGAGCTTGGCGAGCTCCGCGGCCTCGGCGCTGCCCAGGTCCCACACGCCGTTGGGCCGCGGCAGGTCCGGGCGCTCGTCGAAGCGCAGCACCGCGTCGTAGAAGGCGGTGGCCCGGCGCGCGCTGGCCTCGTCCACCCCGCCGACGAGCTTGGGGTAGCGGCGCAGGTCGGCGAAGACCCGGCCGGTGAGGACGCGCTCAGGCGAGAAGGCGACGAGCAGCTCGTCGTCCGGGGCCAGGGTGCTGTGCTCGCGCAGCAGCGGCAGCAGTCGGTCGCGCGTGGTGCCGACGGGCAGGGTCGTCTCGTAGACGACGAGGGTGCCGGGGCGCAGGCCGCGGGCGACGTCGCGGCTGGCGGCGTCCATGGCCGTGAACTCCGGCCGGGCCTCGTCGTCGACGACCAGCGGGACGACGACCACGACGACGTCGCTGCCGGCGACGGCCGCGGCCGTGTCGGTCGTGGCGGTCAGGGAGCCGGCCGCGACGACGGCGGCGAGCCGCTCGGCCAGGTGCGCCTCTTCGGCCCACGGCGCGGTGCCCGTGGCGACGGTCGCGATGAGGGAGGCGTCGAGGTCCGCCCCGACGACCTCCGCGCCGTTGACGGCGTACTCCACCGCGAGCGGCAGACCGATCTTCCCCAGACCCACGACGGTGACGCGCACGACGGGCAGCCTGCCACTGCTCACGGCCTGCTCCCGCCGCCGGCCCGCGCCCCGGCCACCCGCAGGACGGCGGCCGCGGCGCGGTCGGCGACTCCGGTCAGGGACGCGTCGGTGCGCGTCCACGCGGCCAGCCGCCGCCGCTCATCGGGCGCAGGTGGCGCGGCCAGCGCCTCCTCCATCGCCGCCGCGACGGCGTCGGGCGTGAAGTCGACGGCCCAGCCCAGGCCGTGGCGGCGCACGAGGCCCGCGCACGGGCCGGGGCCCGCGTAGACGACGGGCGCGCCGCACGCCGTGGCCGCGAACACCTTGGTGACGATGGCGAACTCGTACCCGCCGCCGGGCCGCAGGGACGCCAGGCCCGCGCGGGCACCGCGGAAGGCGGCCGCGACCTGCGCGGCCGGGACGGGGCCCGGGAACGTGACGCGGCCGGGGGCGAGCTCCTCGGCGCGCGCCCGCATCGCCTCGCGGTCCACCCCGCCGCCGAACATGACCAGGCGCGCACCGGGGCGGCGCGCCGCGACGAGGCCGAAGGCCTCGACGAACAGCCCCGCGCCGTGGACCTCGGACATCGTCCCCGCGTAGACCAGCAGCTCCTCCTGCTGCGCCGCAGCGGGTTCGCTGGCGAACGCGTCGACGTCCACACCCGAGCCGACGACCTCCAGCCGCTCGTCGCGCACCCCGAACGTCCGCACCACGTCGGCCACGGGGTCGGACACCGTGAGCACCCGCGCGGCGCGGCGCAGGACCGCCCCCTCCACCGCGCGCAGCACCCGCACGACGGCCGGCGACACACCGCTGCCGGCCGCGGCGACCGACAGCAGGTCGGCCGCGTAGTAGACGTACGGGATCCGGCGCGCGGCGCACACCGCGGCGACCACGGCCCCCGTGGTCGGCGGCGGCTCGACGACCACCACGTCCGGGCGGCGCGCGAGCGCCAGCCGCAGCAGCAGCGGCACGTCGTAGCTGGCGTAGGGCAGGTAGCCGCGGACCGCGCCGCTCGCGTCGCGCAGGACGGGCCAGCGGCGCACGCGCACCCCGGCGTCCGTGGTCCGCCCCTGCGGGGCGCGGCTCGTGAGGACGTCGACGGCGGCGCCGCGCCGCGCCAGGGCCCGCCCCAGCGCCCCCAGCCGGTAGGCCGCGGCCGCCGGTTCGGGGGCGTAGATGCGGGAGGCGATCACGACGCGCGGCACGCCGCCGACCGTACCGGCGCCCCCGTCCGCGACCCGGCCCGCGTCGCCCGCGCCCCTATCCTCGCCGGGTGCCCCGACCGCTGCGGATCCTCGTCATCACCGTCGCCCACCCCCCGATGGACGCGCGGATCCACAACCGGCAGGTCCGCAGCCTCCTCGAGCGGGGTCACGAGGTCACCTACCTGGCGCCGTTCACGGCCTTCGGCGTCGAGCCGCCCGCGGGGGTCCGCGGGGTCGACGTCCCGCGCTCGGTGGGGCGCCACCGCCTCGGCCCCGTGGTGACGGCCGGGCGGATCGCGCGGCGCCTCGCGCGCCACCACGACGTCGTCATCGGCCACGACCCGGAACTGCTCCCCGTCCTGCTCGCCCTGGGCCGCCCGCGCCGCGGCCGCCGGGACGCCCCGGCCGTCGTGTGGGACGTGCACGAGGACGTCCCCGCGCAGATGGAGATGACGACCTGGATCCCCGGCCCCGTGAAGCGGCCCGCCACGGCGGTCGCCACCGCGGTCGAGGGGTACACCGAGCGGCGCCTGCACCTGACCCTGGCCGAGCACGCCTACGCGGGCCGGTTCGCGGGGACGCACCCGATCGTCCCGAACTCCCCGCGCGTGCCCGCGGAGCTCCCCGAGGAGGTGCCGCCCGGCCCCGGCGAACCCCACCGGCTGATCTACGTGGGCGCCCTCACCACGGCCCGCGGCATCGAGGAGATGCTCGAGCTCGTCCGGCGCCTGCCGGACGACGTGCGGCTGGAGCTCATCGGCAACGCCGCCCCGGCGCTGGACGCGCGCCTGCGGGCCGTCGACGACCCCCGCCTGGACTACCGCGGCTTCGTCCCCAACGCCGTTGCGCTGCAGCGCCTCCCCGGCGCCCTGGCCGGGCTCGTCCTGCTGCACCGCCACGACAACTACCTGCAGAGCCAGCCCAGCAAGGCCCTGGAGTACCTCGCCCACGGCGTGCCGTTCATCACCACCCCGAACCCCGCGTGCGCGGCGCTCGCCGAGAGCTCCGGCGCCGGGGTGGTCGTGGACCACGGCGACGTCGACGGGCTCCTCGCGGCCGTGCTCGCGCTGCGCGACGACCCCGCGCGGCGCCAGGCCATGCGCGTCGCCGGGCACACCGCGGCGCTCGCGCACCACGACTGGAACACGCAGGGCCGCGAGTTCGCCGAGGCCGTGGAGGCGTGGGCGGCGCAGCGGTGAGCGTCGTCGTGCGCCCGGCGCGCCCGGCGGACGCCCCGGCCGTCGCGGAGGTGCACGTCACCGGCTGGCAGGTCGGCTACCGCGGCCTCGTCGAGGACGCCTACCTCGACGCGCTGTCCGTCGCGGACCGCGTCGGGACCTGGGCCCAGCGCCTGGCCGACGGGGCCCGCGTCCTGGTCGCCGACGACGGGCGGGTGCGGGGCTTCGCCACGACCGGCCCGGTGCGCGACGACGACGTCCCGGCCGAGGCGGGTGAGGTGTACGCGCTCTACGTCCACCCCAAGGCGTGGGGGCGCGGCGTCGGCGGCGCCCTGCTCACCGCCGCCCTGGACGACCTCGCCGCCCGCGGGCACCAGGGGTGCGTGCTGTGGACGCTGGAGGGCAACGCCCGCGCCCGTGGCTTCTACGAGCACCGCGGCTGGGTCGCCGACGGCGGCGTCAAGACCGAGGACCACCGGGGCGTGCTGCTGCGCGAGGTCCGCTACCGCCACGCCTGACGCAGCGGCTCAGTGCGGCTGGGCGCGGGCCCGGCGCCCACGCATCGCGAAGGTCACGACGACCACGACCAGCGCGCCGACGACGAGCCCGAGGACCGCGCTGGCCAGCGTGTTCACCAGCCAGCCCACGAGGCCCCCGAGGGACCCGGCCGCGTCGTGGGCGGCCTCCTCGACGTGGTGCACGGCGCCGTAGAGGGCGTGCAGCCCCAGCTCGTCGGTCCCCACGAGCAGGATGTGCCCGCCGACCCAGAGCATCGCGGCGGTCCCGACCACAGTGAGGACGGTGAGCAGGCGCGGCATCGCCGTCACCAGACCGCGGCCGAAGCGGGCCGCGGCCCGGCTCGGCAGGGACGCCAGGCGCAGGCCGGCGTCGTCCATCTTCACGATCAGGGCGACGACGCCGTAGACGAGGACGGTGATGACGACCCCGACGACCGCGAGGATCACCGCCCGGGACAGGAACGGCTCGTCGGCCACCTCGTTGAGGGAGATCACCATGATCTCCGCGGACAGGATGAAGTCGGTGCGCACGGCCCCCGAGACGATGGTCCCCTCGTCCGGCAGCTCCCCCTCAGGGGCGCCGTGCCCGTGCCCGCTCACCTTTGCCCAGACCTTCTCCGCGCCCTCGTAGCAGAGGTACGCGCCGCCGACCATGAGGATCGGGGTGAGCAGGAAGGGCAGGAACTGGCTCAGCAGCAGCACCGCCGGGAGGATCACCAGCAGCTTGTTGCGCAGCGAGCCCAGGGCGATGCGCCGGATGATCGGCAGCTCGCGCTGAGCGCTCAGGCCGCGCACGTACTGCGGCGTGACGGCGGTGTCGTCCACGACGACCCCGGCGGCCTTCACGCCGGCCCGCGCGGCGGCGGCACCGACGTCGTCGAGGGAGGCGGCGGCCGCCCGGGCGAGCACGGCCACGTCGTCCAGCAGGGCCACGAGTCCACCACTCACCGGAGCTCCTCGTCCTCGACCGTCACGCGCACCTGCCCGATCGTGCCAGGCCGGAGCCGGCCGGCCCTCCCCTAACGTGCCGCCATGACCGTCGCGCGCTCCCTCGTCCTCTTCGTGGTGGCCGCGGTGGCCGAGATCGGCGGCGCGTGGCTGGTGTGGCAGGGCGTCCGCGAGCACCGCGGCTGGGCGTGGATCGGGGCCGGCGTCATCGCCCTCGGCCTCTACGGGTTCGTCGCCACGCTGCAGCCCGAGGCGCACTTCGGGCGGATCCTCGCCGCGTACGGCGGCGTCTTCGTCGCCGGGTCGCTGGTGTGGGCCGCCGCGGTCGACGGGTACCGCCCCGACCGCTTCGACGTCGTCGGCGCCCTGGTCTGCCTCATCGGCGTCGCCGTGATCATGTACGCCCCGCGCGGCGCGGCCTAGGCACCGCCGCGTACCGGAACGCTGGCGTCATCACGCGACGCGCCGGTCAGGCTCCCCGCTGCGGCGGCGTGTCGCAGCACGAGGCCAGCGTTCCGGTACGCCGGGCGAGACAGGCGGGGTCCGAGCGCGGCTGATCAGACGACCGCGACGCCCACCTCGTCCTGCACCCGCCGGCGCGGGCGGGAGGCGACGCCGAGAGCCAGCAGCGACACGACGGTCGCCGCGAGCATGACCGACGCCATCGCGACGGCGTCGCCGCCGAGCGCCCCGGCCATGATGCCCACCCCGCCGCCCACGCCGGACTGCGCCGCGGTGATGAGCGCGGAGGCCGACCCGGCGGTCCGCCCGTGCTCGGCGAGGGCGAGGGTCACGGCGTTCGGCGGCACCAGGCTGCCCACGCCCAGCAGGAACCACAGCGGGACCAGCAGTCCGACGAGCCCGCCCGCACCGGTGAGGACCACTGCGAGCAGCACCCCCGCGAGCAGGACCGCGAGCGGCACGGCGACGCGGAGCACCCGCGCCGGGGCGACGCGCGTCACCAGCGCCGCGTTGACCTGCGACCCCCCGACGAGCGCGACGCCGTTGACGGCGAACAGCAGCGCGAACTGCGTCGTGCTGAGGCCGTGCGCCTCCTGCAGCACGAACGGCGAGACCGAGACGTAGCAGACGATCACGGCCATCGAGAGGCCCGGCAGCGCGGCGAAGGCCACGAAGCGGGCGTCGCGCAGGAGGCGGACGTAGGTCGTGAGCACCTGCAGGACGAAGCCGCGCGAGGCCCTCTCGGGGGCCGGCTCCGGGGAAGCAGCGGGACGGTGCGTCTCCGGCAGCCGCCGCCACGTCGCGAGCAGGACGCCGACGCCCGCGAGCGCCAGGACCACGAACACGAACCGCCACCCCGCCAGGCCCGCGAGCGCGCCGCCGACGGTCGGGGCGAACAGCGGCGCCACGCCGATCACGAGGACGAGGCGCGACATCAGCCGCGCCGCCACGGACCCCGTGTAGAGGTCGCGGACCACGGCCACGCCCGTGACCGCGCCCGCCGAGACACCGATGCCCTGCAGGAAGCGGAGCCCGACGAGCAGCGGCAGGTTCGGCGCCACCAGGCAGCCGAGCGACGCCAGGACGAACACGGCGCACCCCACGACGACCGGGCGGCGGCGGCCGTACCGGTCGCTCAGCGGGCCGACGGCCAGCTGGCCGAGCGCCATCCCCACGAGCACGACGGTGATGGTGAGCTGGGCGGCCGCGGCGGAGCCGTGCAGGTCCCTCGCCACCCGGGGCAGGGACGGCAGGTAGAGGTCGGTGTTGATCGCGCCCAGCGCGGCCATCGACCCGAGCAGGACGACCAGCCCGGTCGTGCGGGGCGGGGCGGGCGCCGGGGCCGTGAGGAGCTCCGGCGACTCCGGGCCGGCGACCGACGGGGCGACCTCGGCGGTCGCGGCGTCCGCGACGGCGGTGCTCTCGTCGGGGACGACGTCCCGGGCATCCGACGTCCCGGAGTCCGGACGGCGGGGCGGGGCGACGGCGCCCGCGGGGGCGTGCGGACGACGCGGGCGGGGGGTGCGGGGAGGACCGGCGGGGGCGGTGCGGCGCGGCATGGGCAGCGGGATCTCCTCGCGGGTGGTCTCGGGCGCGCCCGGGAGGCCGCCCACCGCCCGTTGCCCGGGCGCACCGGTGAGCTTTCCCCGCTGCGCCGCGACGAAACGTCGCAGCAGCGCGCTGCGTCGGTGCGCCTGCGACCACGCGCGGGTGGCCCTGATCACCCCGACCGGGCCGGACGGGGGAAGCGGAGGCACGATGTCCAGGTGAGCCACGAGGCGTCCGGTGAGCAGAACCCGGCGGGCACGATCCGATGAGCAGTGTCGTCTCCGGGCTCCCCCCGGCGGGCGCCGGTGCGCGCACCGCCGCCGTCGTCGCGGCGCGGCACGCTCCGGCCCCGGCCCCCGACCCGGAGGTCGAGGCGGCCCTGCGCACGGGTGACCCGCTGGGCGAGGCCGCGGCCGCGGCGCTCTCGGCCGACCCGGCGCTGCGTGCGCAGGTCTCCCTCGGGCTGCGCTCGGGCCTGGCCGCCGTGGCCGACCCGCACCCCGCGGTCGCGGCCCTGCTCGCCGAGCTCGAGGCGGCGTGCGACGCGGTCGACGACGAGCTCCTCGACCGCGGCAGCCTGCCGTACTTCACCATCCCGTTCCCCGCGCACATCTACGACCTGGGCGCGGGCGCGCTGATCCGCTCCTACGCCCCGCCGGAGCCCGCGGCCGTGCTCGTCGGCACCGGCGAGCTGGTCGAGCGCGCCTACCAGCGGCTGCTCGACACCGCGCACTGGATCAACCTCTGCATGCTGCCGGGCGGCCTGCGGCGCGGAGCCCCGGGCTACGTCGCGACCGCCGAGGTGCGGCTGCTGCACGCCCGCATCCGCAACGGCCTCGCACGGGCGCGCCCGCAGGCGCAGGTGCTGCCGCTGCACCAGGTCGACCTGGCCCGCACCTGGCTCGACTTCACCCTCGTGACGATCGAGGCCGCGGCCACGATCGGCATGGACCTCACCGACGAGGAGCAGCGGACGCTCTACCGCTTCTGGCAGCACCTGGGCCGGCTGCTGGGCATCGGCCACCGCGCGGACCCCGGGCTGCTGCGCGGGGTGCTCGACGGGTGCACCGCGTCCCGGCTGGAGCGGCGGGTCGCCGCCGTCACCGGCCCGCCCAGCGAGGACTCGCGCCGGCTCACCGAGGTGGGGCTGGGCGCGATCGCGCAGGCGCTGCACGACCTGGGGTACGTGCCGCTGTGGGCGGCCGGGCAGCTGGTGCACACGGTGTCGCGGCGCATGCAGGGCGAGGAGCTGGCCGACGCCCTGGGAGTCCGCCGGCACCGCACGGCCCTCGCCGTGGCTCCCGTGGCCGTCGCCGCGATGCGGTGGCAGCGCCGGGCCCTGCGCCGGGTCCCGCCGCTGTGGTCGGCCGTGCTGCGGGTGAACGTCCTCGTGGCGCGCTGGCACGCGAAGGGCCGTCGCGACGCGACCGGCTACGAGCACGGCTGACGCCGGCCCTCACCGGCTCACTCACCGGTCGGCGAGCCCCGCGTCCAGCGGGCGGACGGGCTGGCGCAGGACCGTGCGCAGCCGCTCGGGCCGCGTCCGGCGCGGGTCGTTCAGGTACACCTCGTGGTGGTCGCCCGCGAACGTGAGGCCGTGGGCGGCAGGAACTCCTCGTGCAGCCGCGCCAGCACGGGGCCCTCCTCGTCGTAGGGGCCGACGTGCAGGACGTGGACGCAGAGCCCCTCCTCGAGGGTGCGGCGGCGCGGCCGGTCGAGGGTCACGAGCGGCTTGCGCGCGGCCGCCGACGCCCGGGTCCGCTCCAGGGCCTCGTCGGTGGTCCCGGCCGGCAGCGTCAGGAGCGCGGTCCACGCCCACGCGTCCTTCTCGCGCCGGGTGAAGGCGCGGGGGTCCGCCGCGCGCCACAGCGCCTCCAGCGGACCGACCCGTCCGTCCCGGCCCTCGGCCCGGTCCTGGAACCTCAGCGCGTAGGCGAGGGTGAACAGCGCCTGGACCGCGCCGGCGTAGGCGGGCGCCGTGTTCGGGTCGCCCTCGCCGTCCACCGCGATGACGTCGAGCGGCGGGACCCGCACGAGCGCGAGCTCGCGGGGCGGCGCGTAGAGCTCCCGGTGGACCCGCCGGACGTCCCAGGGCTCCGCGGTGGTTCCGGACACTCCAGCGGTCCTCCCTCGCAGCGGGTCCCGGGCGGCGCGGTCAGAGCAGCTCGACGTCCTCCGCCGGCGAGCGGCGCGTGTGGCCGCGGGCGTCGAACAGCAGCCGGGCGTGCTCGATCAGCAGGTCCGGGAAGTACTCGGCGTGCGCGGTGAGCAGGACCGACACGTCCGCGCCCGCGAGCGCCTCGGGGAGCGTCGCGGGGGTGGGGGTCACGGCCTCGCCGTCCACCGCGAACGCCGCGACGTGCGGGTCGTGGAACTCCACGACGGCGCCCCGCGCACGGAGCGCCCGGACGACGGCGGTCGCGGGCGTCTCCCGCGTGTCGGCCACGTCGGCCTTGTAGGCGACGCCGAGGACGAGGGTGCGGGCGCCCCGCAGCGCCCGGCCGCGCCCGGCGAGCAGCGCCTCGACGCGGTCGACGACGTGCGCGGGCATGCCGTCGTTGATCGACTGGGCCAGCTCGACGAACTGGAACTCCCGGCCGGACGTGCGCACGGCGTAGGAGAGGTAGTTCGGGTCGATGGGGATGCAGTGCCCGCCGACGCCGGGGCCGGGCCGGAACGCCTCGAACCCGAACGGCTTGGTGGCGGCCGCGTCGATCGCGTCCCAGAGGTCGACGCCGAGGTCGTGGCAGAACACGGCCATCTCGTTGACCAGGGCGATGTTGACGTGGCGGTAGGTGTTCTCGAGCAGCTTGGCCATCTCGGCCTCGCGGGCGCCCTTGGCCGGCACGACCTCGTCGACGACCCGGCGGTAGAACTCCGCGGCCGCGGCGGTGCAGGCCGCGGTCACCCCGCCGACGACCTTGGGGGTGTTGCGCAGCGAGAAGTGCGCGTTGCCCGGGTCGATGCGCTCGGGGGAGAACGCGAGGGAGAAGTCCTGCCCGGCGCGCAGGCCGGAGACCTCCTCCAGCACGGGGCGGACGACGTCGTCGGTCGTGCCCGGGTACGTCGTGGACTCCAGGACCACGAGCATCCCGGGGTGCAGCCGCTCGGCGACGGCCTGCGTCGCGGCGCGCACCGAGCGCAGGTCGGGCTGGCCGTCGAGCAGCGGGGTCGGCACGCAGATGACGACGACGTCGGCCTCGGCCAGGACGGCCGGGTCGGTCGTGGCGGTGAAGCCCTGCGCGAGCATCGTGGCGACGTCGGCGTCGGACACGTCGCCGACGTGCGAGCGGCCGGCGCTGAGCCCGCCCGTCGCGGCCTCGCTCGTGTCCAGGCCCGTGACGTGCAGCCCGGCGCGGCAGGCCTCCAGCGCCAGCGGCAGCCCCACGTACCCCAGGCCGATGACGACCAGTCTCACGGATCCCCCACCCCTCGCGGTTGCCCCGGTCACTGTAGGCGGCCCCCGAGCAGGGCCCGGACGTCGCGCGCCGAGGCCGCGGCCCACCCGGCGACGAGCACCGCGGCGGGCAGCGCCGTCCCCCACCAGGTGCCCGCGGGCAGGGCGGCCTGGACGGCCAGCGCCGCGACGATCGCCGCGAGCCCCAGACCGGTGCGCACGGTGAGCCCCGTCCAGCGCTGCCCCTGCGCGCGCCACGTCCACGCCCACGGCAGCGCGACCGTGACCAGGGCGCCGAGGAGGTAGGCGACCGCGATGCCCTCGATGCCGAACGGCCCGGTGAGCACGGAGAGCCCGACGACGCCCACGGCGAGGCCCGTGGCGCTCATGAGCGCCGAGCGGCGGATGCCCGCGGCCACCCCGCTGGTCATGGCCGCGACGGCCGCGACCGGCAGCGTGGTGAGCAGGACGGCGACGAGCAGGATCCGCAGGGCCGTGGTCCCGCCGCCGAAGTCGGTGCCGACGAGCCGCAGCAGGGGCCGCGCCGCGAGCACGAGGACGGCGAAGGCGGGGACGAAGACCGTGACGATGCCGCGCGTGACGACGTCGGTCTGGCGGCGCACGGCGTCGTGGTCGCCCGCCCCGACGCTGCGGGCCATCGTCGGGAAGAGCACCTGCACGAGCGAGCGGGCCACGAGCGAGGCCGGGGTCGCGAGCGCCACCGCGGCCGTGAGCAGGCCCACCTCGGCGTCGGGTCGGGTCGCGCCCGCGACGACGAGGCAGAGCTGCAGCAGCCCGGCGCTCGCGACGTTGCCCAGCACGCCCCACGCGACGAAGGCGTCCATCTCGCGCCGCAGCCCGGGCTCCACGGCCCCGCCCGCGGACCGCCGGGGCCAGCCCAGGGCGGCGTAGGCGACGTAGCCCCCGGCGAGCGGCAGCAGCACCAGCGGCGTGGCGCCCCGCACGAGCACCAGCGCGAGCCCGCCGAGCGAGACGACCAGCGCGACGAGCTCCGCGCGGGTCGAGCGGGCGACCCGGCCCTGCCCCAGCAGCACACCGCGGGTCAGCAGGTAGGCGGAGTAGCCCAGGACGAGCGGCAGGACGGCGAGCGCCGTCGCGGGCCGTTCACCGAGGACGACGACGGCGGCGACACCGGCCAGGACGGCGGTCACTGCGCCCGTCGCGAGCGTGCGGCGGCCCAGGTGGGCGGCGACCCCCGCGGCCAGCGGCTCGTCGCCCGCCCCCTGCGCCCGGGCGACGAACTTCGACGCGGCCGAGCCCGTCGCGGCCGGCCACAGCATGGTCGCGAGGACCGCGAGGGAGATCTGCGCGCCGACGACGCCCGTCAGCGCGGGGCCCTCGGTGTTGCCCAGGATCAGCGTGTAGCCCGTGCGGGTCAGCCCCGACAGGACGACGCCGACGACGCTCCACGCCGCCGCGACCGCGAGCACGGGCAGGACGGGCAGGCGCCTCACGCCAGGGTCCGGTACTGGCGGCGCAGGCGCTCGGCGGCCGCGACGACGTCGTGGGTCCGGCCGAGCCAGGCGGGGCCGTCGAGGTCGCGGGCCACGGCGTCCGGGTCGGCGAGGGCGGCGCGGACCGCGTCGACGACGGCGTCGGTGCGCTGCCCCGCGCCCGCGAACCAGGCGGCCGTGCCGCCGAGCACGGCGGGCTGCGCGTCGGGCGCCGACGGCGGGTACCAGTCGGGGCGCAGCGCCGCGACGACCGGCACGCCCGTGCCGACGGCCTCGAGCTCGCTGGCCGCGAGCATCCCGCTGCCCTGCCCGACCACGACGTCGGCGCCGGCGAGCAGGTCCAGGAACCCCGCGCGCGGGCGGCGGGGCAGCAGCCGCACGCCGGCCGCCGCCGCGGCGGGCGCGCCCGGCCCCCAGTCCAGGCCCGTCAGCTCCACGTCGGCCGGCAGCGCGGCGCGCAGCGCGCGGGCCGTGGCGAGCTGCTCGTCCAGGCCCTTGACGGCCTCCCAGCGGGAGGCGAACAGGACCCCGCCCCCGCCGCGGCGAGCCGGCAGGGCGGTCAGGTCCAGGGGGACGGGGAAGTACGTCGCGTCGCCGCGGTGCGGCAGGACGTGCTCGGCGAGGTCGGGCGTGGAGTAGTGCACGGCGACGGCGTCGCGCAGCGCGGCCCGGATCGGCCCCGTCCAGCGGGGTTCGTACTGCTGGCTGCGGACGTCGGTGCCGTGGGCGTGCAGGACGAACGGGCGCCGCGTCCAGCCCGTGTGCCGGGCGACGCTCGCGTAGTGCACGTGCAGCAGGTCCGCGCGCGCGGCCCGGGCGCCGAGCTCGAGCGCCCAGCGCGCGCCCGCGCCGGCGAACGCGAGCCGGCCGGCGACGCCCGACCAGTCGCCGCGGCGGCCCCGCCCCTGCCCCTGCCCCGGCCGCTGCCCCGCCAGCGGCAGGTAGTGCCACGGCAGTCCGCGGCGACCGGCCTCGGCGACGAGCTGGACGGTGGTGGACGCGCAGTCGTTGACGTGCAGGACCCGCGGTTCGGAGGCCGTCCCGCTCACGACGGCGGCGCGGGCAGGTCGACCGTGCGGCCCTGCGCGGCCGACAGCAGCACCGCCTCGGCGACCTCGACGACGAGCAGGCCCTCCACGGCCGTGACCACCGCGTCGGCGGGGGCGGGCGCGTCGCCGTCGCGGACGGCCCGCACGGCGTCGCGGAAGCCCTCGAGCTCGGTGCGCACGGGTTCGGGCTTGGGGAACGCGAACCGCGTCACGTCGCCCTCGCTGACGCCGCGGAAACCCGCGAGCGCCTCCCACGAGACGGGCACGGACCCGTTGGCGTGCAGCGTGAGGTCGGCCGTCAGCGTGTCCGCGACGAGGGTGCCGCCCTCCCCCGTGACGACCGTGACGCGCTCCTTCACGGGCGAGAGCCAGTTCACGACGTGGTTCGCGATGGTGCCGTCGGCGAGGGTCCCGACGACGACGGCGAGGTCCTCGTGGGCGCGGCCGGCGCGGTGGGCGGTGCGCGCCGACACCGCCGTGTACGGCGCGCCCGTGATCCACGCCGTGAGGTCGATGTCGTGGGTACCGAGGTCCTTCACGACGCCGACGTCGCCGATGCGCGCCGGGAAGGGGCCCTGCCGGCGGGTCTGGACCTGGTGCAGGCGGCCGAGGTCGCCGCGGGCCGTGCGGCGGCGCAGCTCCCGCAGCGCCGGGTTGCACCGCTCGATGTGCCCGACGGCGGCGACGACGCCCGGGCGCTGCGCGGCCTCGAGGATGCGGCGGGCGGACTCGGCCGTGTGCGCCAGGGGCTTCTCCACGAGCACGGAGACCCCCGCCTCCAGCAGCGGGACGGCGACCGCCTCGTGCAGGGCCGTCGGCACCGCGACGACGACGAGGTCGACGCGGGCCGCGAGCAGCGCCCCGACGTCGGTGGAGACCGGCACGCCGGCCGGGACCAGCTGCGCCACCTGCGGATCGGCGGCCGCGGCGTCGACGACGCACACCAGCTCGACGCCCGGCAGGGAGTTCAGGACGCGCGCGTGGTGGCGCCCCATGACGCCCAGGCCCACGAGTCCCGCGCGCAGCGGGGCGGGCGCGCTCACGCGAGGAGGCGGGCGGCCGCGTCGACGGCCTCCGCGATGCGCTCGACGTCGCCCTCGCCCAGCCCCGGGTGCACGGGGATCGAGCAGACCTCCGCGGCCGCGGCGTCGGTGTGCGGCAGCGGGTTCGGGACGACGCCGTCGGCGTGGGCGGGCAGGCGGTGGACCCCGACGGGGTAGTAGGCGGCGGCCCCGACCCCGCGCCGGGTGAGCTCCTCGACGAACGCGTCGCGGCCGGCGGCGACCCGCAGCGTGTACTGGTGCCACACGTGCCCGGCCCCGGAGGCGGTGCGGGGCAGCGTGATCCCGGGCACGCCCAGGTCCGTCAGGGCGGCCGTGAGCGCCGCGGCGTTGCGCCGGCGGGCCGCCGTCCACTCCGCGAGGCGCCGCAGCTGCACCCGGCCGATGGCCGCGTGCACGTCGGTCATGCGGTAGTTCAGGCCGACGATCTCGTTGCGGTAGCGCTCCTCCATGCCCTGGTTGCGCAGCAGCCGCGCGGTCCGCTCGACGCCCGCGTCGGCGGTGGTGAGCATCCCGCCCTCCCCCGACGTCATGTTCTTCGTCGGGTAGAACGAGAACGCCCCCGCGTCCCCGAGCGCGCCGACCGGCGCGCCCTGCCAGGTGGCGCCGTGGGCCTGCGCCGCGTCCTCCAGCACCCGCAGCCCGTGCTCGGCGGCGAGCGCACCGATCCGCGTCATGTCGGCGGGCTGGCCGAACAGGTGGACCGGGACGACGGCCCGCGTGCGCGGGGTCAGGGCGGCCTCGACCGCGGCCGGGTCCAGGCAGAACGTGACGGGGTCGACGTCGGCGAACACGGGGACGCCCCCGCACAGCCGGACGGCGTTCGCCGTGGCGGCGAAGGTGAACGACGGCACGACGACCTCGTCGCCGGGGCCGATCCCGAGCGCCAGCAGGCCCACGTGCAGCGCGGAGGTCCCGGAGTTCACGGCGATCCCGCGGCGGCCCGCGACGACCTGCGCGCAGAACTCCTCCTCGAACGCGGCGACCTCGCTGCCCTGGACCAGGCGGCCGCTGGCGAGGACCGCCGCGACGGCGGCCTGCTCCTGCTCGCCGATCTGCGGGCGGGCGATGGGGATGGGCACGACGCCGCTCACGCGATCGCCCGCCCCTCGACGCCCGGTCCGGACACGGCCTCGAGGCCCGCCCCGGCCTCGCGGTGCAGCACCCCGGTGTCGGGGCAGCGCCACAGCTCCCCCTCGGCGACCAGGCGCGCCCCGCTCGCCCCCACCCAACCGACCCGGCGGGCGGGCACGCCCGCGACGAGAGCGTGGTCGGGCACGTCGCGGGTCACGACCGCGCCGGCCGCGACCATCGCCCAGCGGCCCACGACGACGGGCGCGACGCACACGGCGCGCGCGCCGATCGAGGCCCCCGAGCGCACCTCGACGCCGACCGCCGTCCAGTCCGCGGCCGACTTCAGCGCCCCGTCGGGCGTCACGGCGCGCGGGCGCAGGTCGTTGGTCAGGACCGCCGCCGGGCCGACGAACACGCCGTCGCCCAGCACGGCCGGCTCGTAGACGAGGGCCGCGTTCTGCAGCTTGCAGCGGT
The DNA here is from genome assembly GCF_011839805.1 of Kineococcus rubinsiae. Classification (GTDB taxonomy): domain Bacteria; phylum Actinomycetota; class Actinomycetes; order Actinomycetales; family Kineococcaceae; genus Kineococcus; species Kineococcus rubinsiae. Next base: position 62,189 of record NZ_VWPY01000018.1, read on the forward strand.
CGCCCACGACGACCCCGGGCCCGACGTAGGCGCCGCGGCCGACGACGCACTCCGCGCCGAGCTGCGCGCCCTCGCGGACCTGGGCCAGGTGCCACACGCGGGTCCCGGCGCCCAGCGCGGCGTCGGGCGCCACGTCCGCGCTCGGCTCGACCGTCGCGGGACGGGCGTCGGCAGTCATGCCCGCGAGTCTAGGAGCGGGCCGCGCCGACGGGGACGCGCCGCCCCGCGCGGCGCACCACCACCCCGCGCGACGGACCATGATGGGGGGCCGCCGCACCGCGCGGGCCGCCGCCGCAGGACGCGCGCAGGGAGAGGAGAGCGAACGATGACCGCAGCCGCACCCGGCAGCCCCGGGGACGACACCTGGGTCGTCGTGCCGCTCTACCAGGAGGCCACGGCCGTCGGGGACGTCGTGCGCGAGCTGCGCCGCACCTTCCCCCAGGTCGTCTGCGTCGACGACGGCAGCACGGACGGCTCGGCCGAGCAGGCACGTCGCGCGGGCGCCCGCGTCGTGCGGCACTGCATCAACCTGGGCCAGGGCGCCGCCCTGCAGACGGGCTTCGACTTCGCGCTGCGCGACGCGTCCGCGCGGTTCGTCGTCACCTTCGACGCCGACGGCCAGCACCGCGTCGAGGACGCCGTGGCGATGGTGCAGCGGCTGCGCGACGGCGAGGCCGACGTCGTGTTCGGCTCGCGCTTCCTCGACGGGCGCACCGAGGTGCCGCGGCTGCGCCGCGTGGTCCTGCGCTCCGCCGTGCACTACACGAACCTGACGACCGGCGTCCGGCTCACCGACGCCCACAACGGCCTGCGGGCGCTGTCGCGGCGCGCGGTCGGCTCGCTGCGGATCACCCACCACCGGATGGCGCACGCGAGCGAGATCGTCTCCCTCGTCGGCCGCTCGGGGCTGCCGTGGGTCGAGCAGCCCGTCGAGATCCGCTACACCGACTACTCGCGCGCCAAGGGCCAGTCCCTGCTGAACAGCGTGAACATCCTCGTCGAGACGATCCTCGGGTGAGCGCGTGCTGCTGATCCAGGGGGTGCTCGTCGTCGCCCTGCTCGTCGTGGGCGCCGTGCTCGTGCGCAGCACGTCCGACGTCCGGCACCAGGCGGTGCGGCGCATCCTGCTCGTGCTGCTCGGCGTCCTGGCCGTCACCAGCGTCCTGGTCCCCGGTGCGGTGACCTGGGTCGCGGAGAAGGTCGGCGTCGGGCGCGGCACGGACCTGGTGCTCTACGGCCTGGTCGTCGCCTTCCTCGGCTTCATCGCCTCCTCCTACCGCCGCACGCGCGTGCTGGAGTCGAAGGTCGCCGAGCTGACCCGGCGCCTCGCCCTCGACGAGGAGGCGCGCGAGCGCGGCGTGGACGGCCCCGGGAACGCAGGACGGCCGGGCGCCTGAGCGCCCGACCGTCACCGTCTTCACCTCACTGCTGAGGGGTCACCGCTGAAGGGTCACCCCCGAGGCATCACTGCAGGGCGGTGGTCACCTGGGCCGCGACGCCGTCGGAGACGACGTCGGACCCGCCGAAGATCAGGGCCTGGGTGACCTGGGCGCCGGCGCCGCGGGCGTCGGACTGCAGGCTGCGCAGGGCCTCGGCGGACCCGTCCGGCAGGGACTGGCCCTTGGTGAGGACGAGCGGGCCGCCGCCGTAGGCGAGCAGCGCGGACCCGGCGAGCGCGTCGGGCCAGTTCTCCCCCGTCGCGATGCCCACGAGCTGGGTCGCGTCGGTGAAGAACATCTTCGAGGTGAAGAGCCGGGCCACGGCCGCGGCGGTGTCGTAGCGGGAGTTGCCGGCGACGGGGATCATCCCGCCGACGGCGCCGGCGGCCTGGACGGCCTGCCCGCCGACGGCCAGGACGGTGCCCCCGGTGGCGAAGCCGCGGGCGTTGACGTAGTCGATCGTCTCCTGCGGCATGACGCCGCCGTTGGTCAGGAGCACGACGCCGAGGGAGTGGTTGGTCGAGGAGTCGACGACGCCCATGAGCGCGCCGGCCGCGAGCCCGTCGGGGAAGTTGCCGCCGGTGACCAGCGCGACGTCCGCGGCGGCGGGCAGCAGCTTGGCCACCGCGACCGCGGTCGCGTAGCGGTTGGCGCCCGAGACGCGGGTGACCGTGCCGACGCCGGTGAGGCCGCGCACGGAGGACTCCACGCCCGCCGACAGCGCGCCGGTGCCGCCGAGGAGGTAGACGGTGCCGCCGGGCTTGAGCACGTCGCGGATCGCGTCGGCGACCTGCGACTGCAGCGCGCCGGGGCTCGTGAGCAGCAGCGGGCCGCCCTTGTCCGAGGCCAGCGGGGCCGCGGCGAGGGAGTCGGCGAAGTTGTCGGAGCGGGCGATCACGACCGCGTCGGCCTTGCCGCCGGCGAAGGACGCGGCGGCGGCGACGGCGGTCTCGACGCGGCCGGCGCCGGAGACGCGCTGGACCGCGGCGGCCTTGAGGTCGACGTCACCGGGCGCGGCGGAGGCCGGGGCGGCCGCTCCCGCGACGAGGCAGGAGCTGACGGCCAGGGCGGCGAGGCCGAGGGCGCGGGGGCGCAGGCGCATGGGAACCCTTCCAGGGCGACGAGGCGATCGTCCGGCCGAGCAGGCGCGGAACTCACCCCTTGTCTCGACGTGGACGTGGCAGACTTGAGCACAGCGTGTCACGAGATTGCACCGCTCGGTGCACAGGCGGAGCAGCGGTGGACGCCGCTGCCGCGTCACAGTCTGTCCTGCGCACGCTACCCACCACTACGGTTGCGCCATGAGGATGACGGTCATCGGTTGCGGGTACCTCGGCGCGGTGCACGCCGCGTGCATGGCGGAGCTGGGTCACGAGGTCATCGGGATCGACGTGGACCCGGAGAAGATCGCTGCGCTGCAGGCGGCGCGGGCGCCCTTCTACGAGCCCGGCCTGCCGGAGCTGCTCGAGCGGACGATGGCCACGGGCCGGCTCACCTTCACCACCGACATCGCCGCCGCGGCGGGCTCGGCGGTGCACTTCGTGTGCGTGGGTACGCCCCAGAAGCGCGGGGAGTTCGCGGCCGACATGACCTACGTCGACGCGGCCGTGGACGCCCTGCTGCCCCACGTCGGCGAGGGTGAGCTGATCGTCGGCAAGTCCACCGTCCCGGTGGGCACGGCGGCGCGGCTGGCGACCCGGATCGCGGAGCTGGCCCCGACCAGCCGCGGTCTGGCGTGGAACCCGGAGTTCCTGCGCGAGGGCCACGCGGTGGAGGACACGCTGCACCCGGACCGCCTGGTCTACGGCGTGCCCGGCGGTCAGGACTCCCCCGAGGGCCTGGCCGCGAAGGCCGTGCTGGACGAGGTCTACGCCACGCCGCTGAGCCGCGCCACGCCGCTGATCGTCACCGACTACCAGACCGCGGAGCTGGTCAAGGTGGCCGCGAACTCGTTCCTGGCCACCAAGATCTCCTTCATCAACGCGATGGCCGAGCTGTGCGAGAAGGTCAACGCCGACATCACCCAGCTCGCGGACGCGATCGGTCACGACGACCGGATCGGCCGCAAGTTCCTCAACGCGGGTCTCGGCTTCGGCGGCGGGTGCCTGCCCAAGGACATCCGCGCGTTCATGGCCCGCGCGGGTGAGCTGGGCGCGGACCAGACGCTGACGTTCCTGCGCGAGGTCGACTCGATCAACATGCGCCGCCGCATCCGGATGGTCGACCTGGCCCGCGAGGTCTGCGACGGCTCCCTGATCGGCAAGCGGGTCGCCGTGCTGGGCGCGGCGTTCAAGCCCGAGTCCGACGACATCCGCGACTCCCCCGCGCTGAACGTGGCCGCGCAGATCCGGCTGCAGGGCGGTGACGTGGTGCTGACCGACCCGGCCGCGCTGGACAACGCCCGCAAGGCGCTGCCGGACATCTCCTACGCCGAGACCGTCGAGGAGGCCGTGCGCGGTGCGCACGTGGTGCTGCTGCTGACGGAGTGGAAGGAGTACCGCGAGCTCGACCCGGCCGTGCTGGCCGGGCTGGTCCGCGAGAAGCGCATCCTCGACGGCCGCAACGCGCTGGACCCCGCGCGCTGGCGCGCGGCGGGCTGGACCTACCGGGCACTCGGCCGCCCGCGCGGCTGAGGCGACCCGCCGGACCCGTCCGCGCGCGGCCCCCCCGGGGCCGCACCGGGGCGGGCGTGTGGAGCACCCGTGACGGCGCCGCGAGGATCCGGCGCCACGCCGCCGGGGCGGCCCGAGGGGCCCCGCGGCGGGTGATCGCGGTCGTAGTGTGGCCGGATGCCCGCCGAGCCTCCCCACCGCGACGAGCAGCCGACGCGCCAGGCCCCCCGCACCGGCGGACGGCCCACGGCCGTGCGGCGACCGGTGGCACCCGAGGCCACGCGGGCCCTCCCGACGGTCCCCGCCGAGCACGCGGAGCCCGTGCGGCCCGTCCGCTCGGCGCCCGCGGGTCCCCCGGCCGGTGGCGGGCCGACGGCGAACAGCACCACCTACGGCCGGCCCGTGCGGCGCCGGCCCACCGACCGCCCCGCGGGTCAGCAGCAGCGCCTGGCCC
>NZ_VWPY01000019.1 GCF_011839805.1 Kineococcus rubinsiae
GGCTTCGGCGGCGGCGCGGGCGGCGGCCTCGGCGCGGGCCTGCCGCTCGGCCTCGATGCCGGCCTGGCGCTGCACCTCGAGGTCCACCGACGTCTGGCGCAGCGCCGCGAGCCGGGAGACCAGCTCGCCGGTGCGCGCGCTGGTCGAGGCGACGAGCGCGTCGGCCGCGGCGGCCGCGTCCGCGGCACGGCGGCGGGCGGCGGCCATGGCGTCGGTCGCGCGCTGCTGCTGGGCCTGGGCGGTCGCGGCGCTCTCGGCGCTCGTGTGCGCCCAGATGCGGGCGGCGTCCATGCGCTGGGCGAGGTCGTCGCGCTGCGCGCCGAGCAGGTCCATCGTGGCCGAGCGGTCGATCAGCTCCTGCGGGCCGTCGGCGGCGAGCACGGCGGCGAGCGGACCGACGCCCGCGGAGTTCCCGCGGTAGCGCTGCGCGGCGAGCCGGCCCAGCTCGCGGCGCGCGTCGGCGAAGTCGCCCTGCGCCTTCGCGGCGGTCGCGGCGGCCGCGGTCGCCTCGTCGGTGCGCTGGGAGAGCAGCGCCTGCGCCTCGTCGTAGTCCTCCGCCGCGACCGAGAGCGCGGTCCGGCTCGCCTCGAGGTCGGCCTGCTGCCCGGCGAGCTGCACCTGCAGCGCCGCGACCTGCCCCGCGACGCCCTCGGCGGCGGCCTTGGCGGCGTCGACGTCGCCCTGGCTCGGGTAGGCGGGGTCCGCGGTCGCCGGGGCCGCTGCGACGCCGAGGACGGCGGGCACGGCGAGGCCGGCGGCGAGGAGCAGGAAGGAGCGACGACGCGTCTCACTCTGCGTAGTCGGCTGATGCACAGAGCGCAGGCTAACCGCTCATCCGGGTCACGTCACCCCCGTCCCCGTGGTCCCACCGCTCACACCGCCTCCACATCCCGGTCACCCGACGCACCTGCCGGGGTAGCGTGGCTCTCAACCAGGTGCCGGGTCGCGGCGCCCCGGCGGGGTGGAGGAGCGCGGGTGGCGGCGGGTCTGATGCAGATCGGTGAGGTCTCCGAACGCGTCGGCTACAGCCTGCGCACCATCCGCTACTACGACGAGATGGGCCTGGTCACCCCGTCCGCGCGCACCCCCGGGGGCTTCCGCCTCTACACCGAGATGGACGTCTACCGGCTGCTCGTCCTCAAGCGCATGAAGCCGCTCGACTTCTCCCTCGACGAGATGCGCGACCTGCTCGCGACGCTCGACGCGCTGGACGGCCGGCTCCCCTCGTCCACGCCCCGCGCCGAGCTGTTCGACCAGCTGGACGGCTTCCGCGCCGCCGCGGACGCGCGCGTGGAGAAGCTCCGCCAGCGCCTGGCCATGGCCGAGGAGTTCGCCCAGCAGCTGCGCGACGAGGCGGCCGGGCGCACCGACGGCTCCTCGCCCGCACCGGAGCCCCCGGTGCGGACGACCTCCGCCTGACGCGCGCCCCGCGCCCGGCCCTCAGCCCGCGAAGGGCAGGACCGGCAGGCCCTTCACGCCGGGGACGTACCGGAACAGCGACCCGGCGGCCGGGTCCTCGTCGCTGGGCAGGTTCTCCCGCGAGGTCGTGATGAAGAGCTCGCCGAGGTCGTCGCCGCCGAAGGCGCAGGCCGTGACCTGGCGAGCGCCGACGTCGACGACCAGGTCGAGCGTGCCGTCGGGGGCGTAGCGGCGGACGGCGGAGCCGCCGAACAGCGCGACCCACACCCCGCCCTCGGCGTCGACGGTGAGGCCGTCGGGGCGGTTCTGCTCCGCGTCCTGGACCTCGGCGAAGACGCGGCGGTGGGTCAGCCCGTCCTCGCGCTCGTAGTCGAAGACGTCGGTGCGGCCCGTGCCCGTGTCGTTGTAGTAGGCCAGCCGGCCGTCGGGGCTGAAGCCGAAGCCGTTGGAGACCGTCACGTCCTGCAGCACGGTCGAGACCGTGAGGTCGGTGTCGAGGCGGTAGAACGCACCGGCGCCCGGCTCGCCGCCCTTGATCGACCCGCAGTAGAAGCGGCCGTCGGGGTCGCAGCCGCCCTCGTTCATGCGCAGCGGCGGGTCCGCGGCGAAGACGTCGGGCAGGCGCTCGAGCTCGCCGTCCGGCCCCTCGAGGACGAAGCCCCGCTCGACCGCGACGATCGCGCCGCCGCCGGTGCGCGGGCGCACGACGGCCGCGACCTCGCCGTAGGTGCGGCGGCTGACGCTGCCGTCGGCGGCCAGGCTCACGACGTCGCCCGCGAGCATGTCGACGAAGCGCAGGCCCCCCCACGAGTCTGACCAGCAGGGGCCCTCGCCGTGGTAGACGATCCGGTCGGTGATCCGCTCTGCGCTGGGCACGGCAGGAGGTTACCGGCGGGGCCCGCCCGCAGCGCGGCGGTGCCTGCCGGCGCGCTGCGGCGGCCTAGAGCGCGGCGGTGGCGAGGTAGGCGAGCTCCGGGCGCCCCGAGCCGCCGTAGCGGGGTTCGCGCCGCGCGCGCCCCGCCGAGGCCAGGTGCTCGAGGTAGCGGCGGGCGCTGACCCGCGACAGCCCGGTCGCCGTCGCGGCCTCGGCGGCCGAGAGCCCCTGCGCGGCGGGCGCTGCCCGCAGCGCCTCCACGACGAGGCCGAGCATCTGCGGCGTCACCCCGCGCGGCGGCGTCGAGGACGTGCGCAGCTGGCCGAGGGCGGCGTCGATCGCCTGCTGGTCCAGCGCCCCGCCGTCGGAGCGCTCCGCGACCCGGGCGACCTCGTCGCGGAAGCGGGCGTAGGCGCGCAGCCGGTCCTCCAGCGCCGCCGCCGGGAACGGCTTGAGCAGGTACTGCACGACCCCCATCGACAGGGCCTGCCGCACGACGGCCTGGTCGCGCGCCGCGGTGACGGCGATGACGTCGGCGGGCACGGCCGCGGCCCGCAGCGCGCGCAGCACCTGCAGGCCGTCGACGTCGGGCAGCGTCATGTCGAGCAGCACGAGGTCGACGCCGCCCATCCCGACGGCCGCGAGCGCCTCGCGCCCGGAGTTCACGGCCGCGACGACCTCGAAGCCGCTGATCCCGCCGACGTAGCGGGCGTGCGCCGCGGCGACGACCGGGTCGTCCTCCACGACGAGCACCCGCACCGGGCCCGCGCTCACCCCCGCACCGGGGCAGGCCCTGAGGCGGGCACCGGCACCGGCAGGACCACGACGACGGTCCCGCCGCCGTCGTCGACCGTGACGGGCTCGACGACCTCGACGCGGCCGCCGTGGCGGCGCACCACCTGCCCGACGAGCGCGAGGCCGAGCCCGCGGCCGTGGGCGCCGTCCTGCGTGAGCACCTGCTCCTTGCGCGACCAGCCGCGGCGCATGGCCTGGCGGAGGCCCTCGGCGGGGAACCCCGGCCCGGAGTCGGTCACGCGCACCTCGACGGGGCCCGCGGCCGCGGAGATCTCCACGCGCACCCAGCGGGGCTCCTCCCCGCCGAGGGCCGCCTCGACGGCGTTGTCCAGGAGGTTGCCGAGGACGGTGACGAGGTCGCGGGCGGGCAGCAGGCCGGCGGCCAGCGACGTGCCCGGCTCCACCTCGAGCTCGACCCCGCGCTCGGCGGCCTGCGCGGACTTGCCGATGAGCAGGGCGGCGACGGCCGGGTCCGCGACGTCGGCGACGACGAGGTCGGTGAGCTGCTGGGCCTCGGTGAGCTCGGCCGTCGCGAACCGGACGGCCTCGTCGGCGCGGCCCTGCTCGACGAGGGTGACCACGACGTGCAGCCGGTTCGCGGCCTCGTGGGCCTGCGAGCGCAGGGCGTCGGCGAGGCCGCGGACCGCGTCGAGGTCGCGGGTCAGGGCCTGCAGCTCGGTGTGGTCGCGCAGGGTCAGGACGGTGCCGACGCGGCGGCCCTCCCAGTGCGCGGTCGTGTGGTTGACCAGCAGCACCCGGTCGTCGGTGACCTGCAGGTCGTCGGCGACCTCCTCCCCCGCCTCGACCAGGCGCCGCACGGCCGGCGGGAGCACGACGCCGTCCTCCCCCGCCGGCAGCAGGCGCCGCGCCTCGTCGTTGACGACCTGCACGCGCCCCGCGGGGTCGAGCACGACGAGGCCCTCGCGCAGGGAGTGCAGGACGGCGTCGTTGACCTCCCACGCGCGCGTGAGGTCGGCGGGTTCCATGCCGTGGGTGCGGCGGCGCACCCAGCGCGAGAGGGCGAGGCTGCCGAGCACCGACAGCAGCAGGGCCAGCGCGACCGCCCCGAGCAGGACGGGCAGCTGGGCGGTGAGCTCCCGCGTCACCGACCGGGTGGTGATGCCCACGGCGACCGCGCCGACGACGGGACCGCTCGTCGCGGACGTGCCGGCCGCGCGCACGGGCACGACGGCGCGCACCGAGGGGCCGAGGGTGCCCGTGTAGGTCTCCACGACGCGCCCGCCGGCCAGCGCGGCCTCGGCGTGGCCGATGAACGTGCGCCCGATCTCCGCGGGGTCGGGGTGCGACCAGCGGGTGCGGGAGGTGTCCATGACGGTGACGAAGTCGGTGCCCGTGGTGGTGCGGACCTCCTCGGCGTGGCCCGCGACGACGGCCCGGGCGCCGGGCGGGGCGTCCCGCGCCGTCAGCGCCTCGCGCACGTCGGGCGAGCCGGCCACCGAGAGGGCGACGTCGGTGACGACGGTGGTCGCGTCGGCGCGGGTGTCGGTGCGCACGTGCCAGACGACGGCGCCGGCCGACGCGAGCACCACGAGGGTCACGACGGCGAGCTGCAGCGCGAAGATCCGGCCGGCCAGCGTCCACCGCCGGCGCCGGCCGTGAACGAAAGGTGCAGAAGCTCGCCGTGGCCTCGACGCTGTGAGCACGATCACCTCCACCGTTCCCCCCAGGAGGGTCCCATGAGCAGAGACGCTCACCAGACGGTCGCGCAGCCCAAGCGCGACCGCACGCACGTCCTCTACATCGCCGTGATCGTGGCCGTGGTCCTCGGCATCGCCGTCGGGCTCGTCTTCCCCGACGTCGGCAAGGCCCTGAAGCCGCTCGGGACGGGCTTCGTCGACCTCGTCCGGATGATGATCTCGCCGATCATCTTCTGCACCATCGTGCTCGGCATCGGCTCCGTGCGGAAGGCGGCCTCGGTCGGGAAGGTGGGCGGCACGGCGCTGCTCTACTTCGTCGTGATGTCGACGTTCGCGCTGGCGATCGGCCTGGTCATCGGCAACCTCCTGCCCGTCACCGACCTGCAGCTCACCGATGCCGTGCGCGGCGCCGGGAGCAAGCTCGCCGAGGAGCCGACCAGCACCACGGAGTTCCTCCTCGGGATCATCCCGACCTCGCTGCCCTCCGCCCTCACCGACGGCTCGGTGCTGGAGACCCTGTTCGTCGCGCTCCTGGTGGGCTTCGCGATCCAGGGCCTCGGGACGGCCGGCGAGGGTGCGCTCAAGGCCGTCGAGGTCATCCAGAAGATCGTGTTCAAGGTGCTCGCGATGGTCATGTGGGTCGCGCCGATCGGGGCCTTCGGCGCCATCGCCGCGGTCGTCGGGGAGACGGGCGTCGACGCCCTCAAGGCGCTCGGCACGGTGATGCTCGGGTTCTACGCGACCTGCGCGGTGTTCATCTTCGTGGTGCTGGGCGTGATGCTGAAGGTCGTCACGAAGGTCTCGATCTTCTCGCTGCTGCGCTACGTGGCCCGGGAGATCCTGCTCATCGTCTCCACGTCGAGCTCCGAGACCGCGCTGCCGCGGCTCATCGCGAAGATGGAGCACCTGGGCGTCAGCCGCTCCACCGTCGGGATCGTCGTGCCGACGGGGTACTCCTTCAACCTCGACGGGACCGCGATCTACCTGACGATGGCGTCGCTGTTCATCGCGAACTCCCTCGGCGACCCGCTGTCGGTCTCCGAGCAGATCTCGCTGCTGGTGTTCATGGTCATCGCGTCCAAGGGCGCGGCCGGCGTCTCCGGCGCCGGGCTGGCCACGCTGGCCGGTGGCCTCGCGTCGCACAAGCCCGCCCTCCTGGACGGGGTCGGGCTCATCGTGGGCATCGACCGGTTCATGTCCGAGGCCCGCGCGGTGACGAACTTCATCGGCAACTCGGTCGGCACCCTGGTCATCGGGACGTGGACGCACCAGATCGACCGGGCCCGGATGGAGCTCGTGCTCTCCGGCGGGGCGCCGTTCGACGAGCGCACCATGGACCCGAGCGTGAGCCGGGTCGACGCGCGCACCGAGGAGCGGGCCTCGGCGACGACCCTGTGAGGCGCTGATCCGCCGCGATGAGACCCCCTGCGTGACAGCCCGATCACGCAGCGGAGTAGTTGCGGCGGATCCGCCCGATGGGGGTGCCCGGGGGGTGATCGGCTGCGTACGCTCCGGCGGACCGGTCACCCATCCGAGGAGAGTGCGATGACGCCCCCCGCGACCACCACCCGCGCCCCCGGCGCGAGCGGTCCCGTCGTCCACGACGGCTCCCCCGTCGCCGCGCAGGCGGCGCGGCTGCTGCAGCTCGCCCAGCGCACCGCGGACGAGGCCGTCGCCGAGGCGCGCTCGGAGGCGGCGCTCGTGCTCGCCCGGGCCGGGGAGCGCGCCGCGGCGCTGGAGGCGGAGGCCGGGCGCCGGGCCCAGGCCGTGGAGCAGGCCGCCCGCGACGAGCGTGACCGGCTGCAGGCCGAGATCGACCTCCTGGAGTCCTCCCGCGCGCAGGTCCGCACGCACGTGCAGCAGCTCACCGCGCTGCTCACCGACGTCCTGGACCGCACGGACCCCGCCGCTCCCGCCGCCCCGACCGGGGCCGCCCCGACCGGGGCCGCCGCGCAGGAGCACGAGCAGACCGTCGAGCAGGCACCCCAGCAGGAAGAGGCCCCCGTGTCGATCTACGAGCAGCTCGGCCGCGAGCACGGCATCGCGAAGGCCGTCCAGCACTTCTACGAGCGCGTCGTCGCCGACCCCCAGCTCGCCCCGTACTTCACGGGCACCGACATGACGACGCTGCGGCGGCACCAGACGGCCCTGCTCGTGCAGGTCACCGGCGGCCCGGTGCAGTACGAGGGCCGCGACCTGGCGAAGGCGCACGCCGGGCTCGGCATCACCTCCGAGCACTTCGACCGCGTGGTGGGCCACCTCGCGGGCACCCTGACCGACCTGGGCGTGCCGGCGGACGTCGTCGGGACCGTGGGCGGCGCCCTGGCGGCCCACCGCGACGAGATCGTCGAGCAGCCCGTCGCGGGCTGAGCGCCGGACCGCCACCAGCAGCAGAGGAAGAGGAAGAGCGTGGACATCCCCAGGATGCGGGCGAACTTCGCCCGCTCCGCCGCGGCCGGTGACGAGGCCCCGCTGTTCTTCTACTCCCACCTGTTCCTGAGCCACCCCGAGACGCGGGCCCTCTTCCCGGTCTCGATGGTCCACCAGCGCGACCGCCTGTTCCGGGCCCTCGGGCAGGTCGTCGACCTCGTGGACGACCTGGACTCGCTGGTCCCCGTGCTGCAGGCGCTGGGGCGCGACCACCGCAAGTTCGGCACCGTCGCGGAGCACTACCCCGCGGTCGGCGCGAGCCTGCTGGTCACGCTGGAGCACTTCGACGAGGACTGGGACGCCGAGCTCGCCGCGGACTGGACGGCGGCCTACGGCCTCGTCGCCCAGGTGATGGTCGAGGCGGCGCAGGAGGACTCCGCGGCCCCGGCCTGGTGGGACGCCGACGTCCTGTCCGTCGAGCGCCGCACCCTGGACCTCGCCGTCCTGCAGGTGCGCCCGCGCACGCCGCTGCCCCACCTGGCGGGTCAGGCCGTCTCGGTGGAGACCGCGCTGCGGCCGCGGCTGTGGCGCTACTACGCCCCGGCCAACGCCCCGCGCCCGGACGGCACCCTCGAGCTGCACGTGCAGGCCCACGACGGCGGCCCGGTCAGCTCCGCCCTCGCCCGCCAGGTGGTCGCGGGCGACGTGCTGCACCTGGGCCCGGCCGTCGGCACCTGCACCCTGCCCGCGGACTCCGACCGCGACCTGCTGCTGGTGGCCGGCGGCGTCGGCCTGGCCCCGCTGAAGGCCCTGCTGGACCAGGTGGCCCGCGAGGGGCCGGAGCGCCGGGTGGACCTCGTCCTCGGCGCCCGCACCGGGCGCGAGCTCTACGACCTGCCCGCCCTGCGCGAGGCGGAGCAGAAGCACCCCTGGCTGACCGTGACGCCCGTGGTCTCCGACGACGAGCTCGCCACCGGCGTCGAGCACGGCGAGCTGACCGACGTCCTGCGGGCCCGCGGGCCCTGGACGAGCCGGGAGGCGTTCGTGGCCGGTCCGGAGCCGCTGGTGCACGACGTCGCCGCGGCGCTCACCGCCCACGGCCTGCCGCCGGCCCGCGTGCGCACGCAGGCCTTCACCCCCAGCCGACAGAGTCCCACCGTCGAAGGAGAGGTTTCCGCATGAGCGGCGACGAGCAGCCGGAGAGCCCCGCGGAGTGGAGGCTCACGCCGTCCGTCGTGCAGGACGTCCGCTTCAACCGCGCGACCCGGATGCACCCCGGGTACGCGGACTCCGAGGTCGACACCTTCCTCGCGCGCATCCAGACGGAGCTGCAGCGGCTGGTGGCCGAGAAGGCCGAGCTGCGCGAGCAGGTCCACGCCCTGCGCTGGGCGGCCGACGAGCGCGCGCGGCAGGAGCGCGAGGCCCGCGAGGCGGCGGACGCCGAAGGGGTGGGCGCCGAGGGAGTGGTCGACGCGACGCCGCCGCCCCCGGCGCGCGACGAGGTGACCGTCCAGGCCGTGCACATCCTGGCCGCGGCCCAGCAGACGGCGGACCAGTACGTCGCCGAGGCCGAGGACTTCAGCCGGCGCCTCGCCCAGGAGGCGCGCGAGCACCACGAGAAGGTGGTGCAGGAGGCGCGCGCCGAGGCGGACACCGTCCTGCGCCAGGCGGCCGCCCTGGCCGCCGTCGCCCGCGAGGCGACGCCCGTCCCGGAGCGCGACACGAAGGAACTGCAGGAGGAGGTGGCCTACCTCAAGGCGTTCGGGCAGGCCTGCCGGACCCAGCTGCGCTCCTACCTCGAGGCCCTGCTGGACGACGTGGAGCACGAGTGGGGCCGCGCCGACCCGCACGCCGTGACCCCCCGCGCGCCGCGCCCGCCCGCGACGGTGGACCTCACCGCGGTGGAGGGACCGGCGGCGCAGCGCCCGACGGCGGGCGCCTCGCCGGACGGCGCGGGCGCTTCGCCGGACGGGGCGGGCGCCACGGCGGTCAACGGCAGCACGGTCGTCGACGTGCGCTGAGCGGGCCCCGCCCCCTCAGCGCGCGCCGAGCGCCAGCGTCTCCGCGAACAGCGGGGCGATCTGCTCGAACTCCAGCAGGAACCCGTCGTGGCCGTAGGGCGAGCGCACCGTGCGCAGGCCCCCCACGGTCGAGCCCGCGGCCTCGGCGATGCGCCGGGAGTCCGCGAGCGGGTAGAGCCGGTCGGAGTCGACGCCCGCGACGACGAGCGGGACGGTCGTCGCGGCGAGAGCCGCCTCGGTGCCGCCGCGCCCGAGGCCGACGTCCCACGTGTTCATGGCGTCGGTCAGCGTGACGTAGCTGCCCGCGTCGAAGCGGTGCACGAGCTTCTCGGCGTGGTGGTCGAGGTAGGACTGCACGGCGAAGCGGCCGGGCCCGTCCGGCGACCAGGGGTCCTCGCCGAGCTGGGCCGCGCGGCCGAAGCGGGCGTCGAGCTCCTCGGCCGTGCGGTAGGTCAGGTGCGCGAGGCGCCGGGCGAGCCCGAGCCCCGCGTGCGGGCCCGCGCCGTCGGGGAGGTCGTGGTAGTCCCCGCCGTTCCAGCCCGGGTCGGACAGCACGGCCGTGATCTGCGCGGACTGCGCGCCGATCTGGTCGGCCGTGGACGCCGCGCAGGTGGCCAGCACGAGCGCCGCGCCGACCCGGTCGGGCTGCGCCGCAGCCCACTCCAGCGACCGCATGCCGCCCATCGACCCGCCGAGGACGGCGGCGAAGCGCCGCACGCCCAGCTGGTCGGCCAGGCGCGCCTCGGCGGCCACCTGGTCGGCGACCGTGAGGCGCGGGAACGCCGAGCCCCACGGGCGGCCCGTCCCGGGCCGGCGCGCGGCCGGCCCGGTGCTGCCCTGGCAGCCGCCGAGGACGTTGGCGGCCACGACGAACCAGCGGTCGGTGTCCAAGGCGCGCCCCGGGCCGACGAGCGTCTGCCACCAGCCCGGCGTGGGGTGCCCCTCGCCGGCGGGGCCGGTGACGTGGGCGTCGCCCGTGAGGGCGTGCTCGACGAGGACGGCGTTGGAGCCGTCCGCGGCGAGCGTGCCCCACGTCTGGTACGCCAACCGCACCTGCGGGAGCGTCCCGCCGAGCTGCAGCCGCAGGTCGCCGACGTCGGCGAAGCGCCGCTCGCCCACCGGGTCACCCTCGCGCCACGCGCCCGTCGCGGGCGGTGCGGGCCGGTGGAACCGGGCCCTCACCTGCGCGTCCTCCACGTCGACGACCACCGCTCCTCCAGACCCCGGACCCTGAACCGCAGGAACCAGTGTCACCCCTGCGCAGCGGCCGCGAAGCCCTGGTCCAGGTCGGCGAGGATGTCCTCGATGCCCTCGATGCCCACCGCGAGGCGCACCAGGCCCGGCGTCACGCCGGAGGCGATCTGCTCCTCCGGGTTCAGCTGGCTGTGCGTGGTGGACGCCGGGTGGATGACGAGCGAGCGGACGTCGCCGATGTTCGCGACGTGGCTGTGCAGGACGAGCGCGTCGACGAACTTCTTGCCCGCGGGCAGGCCGCCCGCGATCTCGAAGGCCAGGACCGCACCGGTGCCGTGGGGGGCGTACTTCTTCGCGACGGCGTGCCACGGGGAGCTGGACAGGCCCGCGTAGTTCACGGACAGGACGTCCTCGCGGGCGTCCAGCCACTCGGCGACGCGCTGGGCGTTGGCGACGTGGCGCTCCATCCGCAGCGACAGCGTCTCGATGCCCTGCGCGAGCAGGAAGGCGTTGAAGGGCGCGATGGCCGGGCCGAGGTCGCGCAGCAGCTGCACGCGGGCCTTGGTCAGGTAGGCGGCCGGGCCGACCGCGTCGGTGTAGACGACGCCGTGGTAGCTCGCGTCGGGCGTCGTCAGGCCCGGGAAGCGGTCCGCGTGCGCGGCCCAGTCGAAGTTGCCCGAGTCGACGATGGCCCCGCCGATCGCGGTGCCGTGTCCGCCCAGGTACTTGGTCGCGGAGTGCACCACGATGTCCGCGCCGTGCTCGAAGGGCCGGATGAGGAAGGGCGTCGCGATGGTGTTGTCCACGACGAGCGGGACGCCGGCCGCGTGGGCGACGTCGGCGATGGGCTCGAAGTCGAGGACGTCGCCCGCGGGGTTGGAGATCGTCTCGGCGTAGAACAGCTTCGTGTTGTCCGCCACGGCCGCCCGCCACGACTCCGGGTCGTCCGGGTCGGTGACGAAGGTGGTCGTGATGCCGAGCTTCGGCAGCGTGTGGTGCAGCAGGTTGTAGGTGCCGCCGTACAGCCGCGGGCTGGCGACGACGTGGTCGCCGGCCTGCGCGATGTTGAGGATGGCGAGGGTCTCGGCCGCCTGGCCGCTGGCCACGAGCAGGGCCCCGATGCCGCCCTCGAGCGCGGCGATGCGCTCCTCGACGGTGCTCTGCGTGGGGTTCATGATCCGCGTGTAGATGTTGCCCGGCTCGGCCAGCCCGAAGAGGGCGGCCGCGTGGTCGGTGTCGCGGAACGTGTAGCTGGTCGTCTGGTAGATCGGCAGGGCGCGGGCGCTCGTCGCCGGGTCCGGGGCCTGGCCGGCGTGGACCTGCTTGGTGGCGAAGCTCCACGTCGTCGGGTCGTGCACGGTGCTGGGGTCGTGGACGGTCGACTCGGGGGCAGGGCTGTTCTCGGTCACGGGGTCCTCTTCGGGGGCTGGGTCGGGTGTCGGGGGGCGGGGTCAGCGGCCCGGTCGACACCAGCAGTCGAAGAGGTAGGGACGGCGGGAGGGCCAGAACGGGTCGAGGACGACCGTTCGCACCGCCCCCAGCACAGGACCCGACATGCAGTGATGGTGCCCGCGCGCGCCCTCAGGGGGCAACTCGTTCCCCGAACGGCGCAGCGCCACGCCGGGGAAGATCCTTCGACGCGCCGACCAATCCACCGTGTGTGTCGGACCGAACACGGAGCGAAAGAGAGGCGCGTCTGGCAGTCTGGGCGCCAACAACTGTGCGCGACCGCGCGATCACCGTATGCCACTTGCCTTGAGTGCCCTCAGCCATTGGAGCGTCGATGGACGACCAGCACACCCCCTCCGACGGCGGATCCGCCCCCGTGCCCGGGACCACCGCGGGCGTCCGCGACGACGACGTCCAGGTCATCCGCTGGGACACGCCGGCCTGGGCCTCGCAGGGCCTGGAGGTGGAGGGCGGCTGGCTGCACTCCTACGAGGCGCGCGTCGTGCCCCTGGAGGGTGACGAGGGCGCCGAGCGCCCCTGCCCCGTCCGCCTGGAGAGCACCGACCTCGCCTACGCCGAGGGCGGCCAGACCGTCGTGCGGCGCTTCGGCCCCCGCGTCTTCATCGGCGACATCGCCCAGCTCTCCCTGCCCGAGGCGCAGCGCCTGGTCCTCGCGCTGACCGAGGTCATCCAGCGGGTCGAGCGCAGCTGACGCGGGGCGGGCACCATGGGGGCCCGTGCCCCCGCGTCCCGCCCGCCTCCTGACCCTCGCCGCCGGCGTGGTGTCGGTGCTCGTCTGCGCGGGCATCGGCACCGGCCGCTACCAGGCCGGCGAGGCGCACACCTATGACCTGGCGATCTTCAGCCAGTCCGCGCAGTCCTGGGCGCAGCTGCGCTGGCCGACGGCCGACGTGCTCGCCCCCGGCCGCCCCCTGCTCGGCGACCACTTCTCCCCCGCCACGGTGGTCTTCGGCCTGGCGTGGCGGCTGTGGGCCGACCCGCGCTCCCTGCTGCTGCTGCAGGCGCTCCTGCTCGGCCTCGGCACGGCCCTCGTCGCCCGCTGCGCCGCGCGCCACCTGCGCACCGTCCCGGCCGTCGCCGTCGCGGTCGGCGCGCTGCTGGCCCACGGCACGCTCGCCGCGGCCCGCTTCGACGTCCACGAGGTGGCCCTCGCCGTGCCGCTGCTCGCGCTGAGCGGGACCGCCCTGCTGGAGCGCCGCGACCGCGCCGCCGCCCTGTGGTCGCTGCCGCTGCTGCTGGTCAAGGAGGACATGGGCGCGACCGTCCTGGCGGTCGCGGCCGTGCTGTGGCTGCGCGGCGCGCGGCGCCTCGGGGTGCGCCTTGCCCTCGTCGCCGTCCTCGGGGTGGCCGTCGCGCTGGCGACCATGTGGGCCGTCGACCCCGACCACGACCTCAGCCGCGTCGGGTCCTTCTCCGACCCCGGCTCCGGCGTGCTGCCGCGCCTCGGGCTCGTCGCGGCCGTCGTCGCCGGCGGCGGACTGCTCTGGGTCGCCTCGCCGATCGCGCTGCTGGCCCTGCCGACCCTGGCCTGGCGCCTGGTCAGCTCCCAGCCCAGCTACTGGTCCTCGCAGTTCCACTACGACGCCGTGCTCGTGCCCGTCGCGGCCGTCGCGCTCGTCGACGTGCTGCGCCGGCACCCGCGGCGGCAGGCGCCGCTGGCCGTCCTCGCGGCCCTGGCGTGCGTCGCGACGACCGCGGTGGTGCTGGACGTGCGGACGCTGCCCTCGCCCCTGGCCGCCTCGACGTGGCGCCCCTCCCCCGTCGTCACCGACCTGCGGGCCGCGGCCCGGGCCGTGCCCGCGGGGGCCCCGCTCGCCGCCGACAACACCTCCGGCGCCTACCTCGTCACCGGCCACCGCGTCTCGACGTGGTCGCCCGACCAGACCGACGCCGAGCTCGGCCCCTGGGTCGTGCTCGACACCGCGCGCAGCTCCCTGTCGACCACGCCCGCGCAGAAGGCGGCCTGGATCGACGCCGCCGTCGCACGCGGCGGGGAGGTCGTCGCACGGGTGGGCGCCACCAGCGTGCTGCGCCTGCCCGTGGCAGGATCCCGGGCGACCCCGGCCGCGGAGGCGGGGTGAGGAACTCCGGAGGACGCATGAGCACGCAGACCGCCCGCACCGCCCAGGCCGTGCGCATCACCGCGCCCGGCGAGCTGGAGGTCGTCCAGGTCGACGTGGCCGCGCCCGCACCGGGCAACGTCCTCGTCGAGGTCGCCTGGTGCGGCATCTGCGGCTCCGACCGCGAGATCTTCGCCGGCACCCGCCCCGCGGAGTTCGTCCGCTACCCCGTCGTGCCCGGCCACGAGTGGTCCGGCACGGTCGTCGAGGTCGGCGAGGGCGTGCCCGCCGAGCTCGTGGGCCGCGGCACCGTGGGCCAGGGCATCCGGACCTCCTCGACCGCCCCCGCCTCCGTCGCGGGCGACACGGCCGCGTGGCCGCAGGAGTACGAGGAGACCGGGTTCACGCTGCCGGGCGGCTGGGCGCAGTACCTGGAGCTGCCCTCGCGCTACCTGCACCTGCTGCCCGAGGGCGCCGACCTGCGCTCCGCCGCCGGCATCGAGCCCGCCGCGTGCGTGGCCGAGGCCGTCCTGCTCGCCGAGATCACGGTCGGCAGCCGGGTCGCCGTCATCGGGGCCGGCGCGCTGGGCCTGCTCGCCACCCAGCTGCTCAAGGGGGCCGGCGCCGAGGTGACGGTGCTGCACCACAACGGCTCCCGCGAGGAGCTCTCGCGCACCTGCGGCGCGGCGCACTACGCGCTGTCCGCGGACGCCGAGGCCGACGGCCTGCTCGGCACCTTCGACGCCGTGGTCGAAGCCGCGGGCGTGCCCGGCATCGCCCGGCTCGCGGTGCGCCTCGGCCGCCCCGGCGCGCGCGTCGTCCTCACGGGCATCCCCGCCAACGACGCGGACGACCTGTCCTCGCTCGAGCTCGTCTCGCGCCTGGTCCAGGTGAAGACGGTCTTCGGGGCGCCGACCCGCGCCTGGGCCTACGCCGTGCGCGCCTTCGCCCTCGGCATCCTGGACCCGTCCGTGATCGTGACCCACGAGTTCCCCCTCGCCGAGGCCGGCGCGGCCCTGGAGGAGCTCGGCAGGCGCTCCGGCGCGCTGAAGGTGCTGCTCAAGCCCTAGCGGGACGCGTGCGCGCGCCGGGCGCGCAGCCGCTGGACGAGGCCGACGACGCTGGAGGCCACCAGCCCGAGGACGAGGGCCACCGCGACCCCGGCCAGCGGCCGGTCGGAGACGCTGCGCCCCAGCAGGCCCAGCAGCGCGTAGGCCACCGTCCAGGTCAGGGCGGGCACCACGTCGGCGACGGCGAAGCGGCGCACGGGGTAGTCCACGGACGCCGCCGCGAGCATCACCGGGACGCGGGCGCCCGGCAGCAGCCGCGACGTGAGCAGGGTCCGGACGTCGTGGGTGACGAGGCGGCGGCCCAGCTCCTCGACGTGGGCGCTCGCGCGGCCCGCGAGCGCCCGGCGCTCGAGCAGGCGGGTCAGCCCGGACTCCGAGCGGTGCAGCAGCGCGTACAGGACGACGTCGCCCGCCCACGCGGCGGCGGCCGCGACCACGAGGACCGAGCCGAGGGCCTCGGGCGAGCGGTGGTGGGCCAGCGCCGCCATCGCGCTGACCGCGGCCCCCGTCGGCACCACGGGCAGGACGGCGCCGACGGTCACGGCCGCGAGCAGGACGGCGAGCGCCGCCAGCCAGGACCCCTCCGCCGCGGCGGCCGGGTCCAGCAGGTGTCCCAGCACGGGGCCACTCCACCACGGCACCGTCCCGGCGTGTCGCCGCGGTGCGGCATCCTGTCGGCGTGAGCGAACTCCTCGCCGAGGACCCCGGGCTGACCTGCGCGTTCTGCCGCTCGGGCGTCGACGTGGGGGTCGAGGAGCGCCTCGGCGTCAGCGTCGCGGTGTGCGCGGCCTGCGCGGCGCGCTTCGCGGGCGCGCGCACGAGCGCCCCGCCGCCCCCGCCGCGCGAGCGCGTGGACGACCCGGCGCTGCCCCCCACGATCGGCCAGGGCGTCACGGCGGTCGCGCAGCACGTCGCGCGCATGGCCGAGCGCCTCGCGGCCCGGCCCTACCGCGACGACACCTGCGGGCGCTGCGACGCCGACGTCGAGGTCTACCGCGACCCGGCCGGCGCCGACGTCGTCCTCGCGCCCCAGAAGGTGCTGGCCGACGTGCTGCCGCTGGGGGACCGCTGGCGCGTCGACGAGGGCCGGGCCGTGCTGCTCACCGAGGACGACCCGGACCAGGTGGGCGCGCGGCTGCTGCACGAGCTGGTGTGCGCCGCCGGGCCCGCTCCGCTGAACGCGCGGCTGCGGCAGGTCTGGAAGGACAACACGACCATCGCCTGAGGCTGCGCCGGCGAGATCCCGGCCCTGCCGGACAGGGAGGGGCGACGGGGCGGACGCGGCGGTGGGGGCGGCATGCAGGACGAGGACTTCAGCGCGCTGTACGCCGGCACCTCCGGCGACGTGTGGCGCTTCGCGCGCCGGCGCACCGCGTCGTCGGCCGAGGCGGACGACGTCACGGCCGAGACCTACGCCGTCGCGTGGCGGCGCCGGGCCGACGTGCCCCCCGAGGCCCCGCGGCTGTGGCTGTTCGGCGTGGCCCGCAACGTCCTGGCCAACCACCGCCGGGAGCTGTCGCGGCGGCGCGGCCTGCAGGTGCGGGTGGCGACCCTGCACCCGACGCCCGACGTCTGCGACGCCCCCACCGGCGAGCCGGCCGGGTCCGCGGTCTGGCCGGCGCTCGCCGCGCTCGGTGCGGAGGACCGCGACCTGCTGCTGATGCGCGCGTGGGACGGGCTGCCGGTCGCCGACATCGCCGTCGTGCTGGGCGTGCGGGCGGCGACGGTCTCCTCTCGGCTGCACAGGGCGCGCGGGCGGCTGGCGCGCGAACTCGCCCGGCGAGATCCCGACGCCGCCGGACACGTGAGGGACGGACACCACGACCTGAGGAGCAGCTGGTGAGCG
Source organism: Kineococcus rubinsiae (assembly GCF_011839805.1). Taxonomy (GTDB): domain Bacteria; phylum Actinomycetota; class Actinomycetes; order Actinomycetales; family Kineococcaceae; genus Kineococcus; species Kineococcus rubinsiae. The sequence goes on from NZ_VWPY01000019.1 coordinate 16,778, forward strand.
ACGTAAGAGAACCGTGGGAGGCCGAGCTCGAGAGCCTCGACCCCACGCTGCACGACGCTCCGCCGGCCCTGGGGTCCACCCGTTCCCACGCGATCCTGGAGGCAGCGATGCACGACACCACGACCCCCACCACGACCCCGGCCCGGCCCGCGGACCGGCGGCAGCTCCGCCGGCACCGGCGCGGCACCTGGGCGGCGGTCCTCGTGGGCGCCGCAGCGGCGGGGGCCGTCGCCGTCGCCGTGCTCCCGGGCACCGGACCGGGGCCGACCCCCGCCGTCGTCGCCGTTCCCGCTGCCCCGCAGCAGCTCTCGGACATCGTGTTGACGGCCGCACAGCGCACCGCGGGCGTGACGAGCCTGCGGGCCGCGCTCACCGCCACCGGCGAGGGGTACCGCGACGAGGCCACCGGTGAGTTCGCCGGTGCGGACTCGGTCGTGCGCGAGACCGTGCCCGGGGGCGGCACCCTGACGACCACGGTCGTCGGGGGCACGATCTACACCACGGGCGCGGACGGCCGCACGACCGCGGAACCCGAGCGGCCCGCCGACACCATGGCGCCCTTCGCCGAGGCGGCCGGCGCACTGGTGGGGGCGGCCGTCGACGGCGGCCGCGCACAGGAGGTCGGCACGGAGGTGGTCCGCGGGGCCTCCGCCGTGCACTACCGGGTCACGCTCGACGACGCGTCCCGCTCCGCGCTGGCGGCCCTGGGCGCCTCCCGGCTCGCCTGGTTCGACCTGGAGGAACCGCAGCTGGCGACCGCGGTCGACGTCTGGGTCGGCGACGGCCTGGTGCGCCGCATCGACGTCGCGGCCTCCGGGACGACCACCCGGACTGAGTTCTTCGACCTCGGCGCCGACGTCACCGTCACCGCACCGGCGCTCGACTGAGGCGCGCCCGGCTCCCCCGCCGGCCCGGGCCCTCCGCCCGGCGCCGGCGCGGCGCGCAGGCGGGGTTCCGCCCCCCGCACGACACCGGGAGTTCACCTCTCCCGGCTGGCGGGACCGTGGCGGCAGTGCTGGCATGGGTCCGGGACGTCCAGGGGCGCGGCTCCCCGCTGCTACCGCGGAGCCGCACCGTGACCACCACCTCCGACCGCACCGACGAGCTCACCGCCGTCCGCGCCCACGTCGACGCCCACGCCGGCGAGCTGATCGAGCACCTGACGGGCTGGGCGCGCATCCGGTCGGTGTCCGCCGACCCGGACAACGCCCCGGACATGGTCCGCTCGGCGCACTGGCTCGCGGCCGTGCTGCGGGACACCGGGTTCCCCGAGGTCGAGGTCTGGCGCACCGAGGGAGCGCCCGCGGTGTTCGCCCGCTGGCACGAGGCGCCCGGCGCGCCCACCGTCCTCGTCTACAGCCACCACGACGTCCGGCCGGCCAAGGACGACCACTGGGAGCAGACCCCGCCCTTCGAGCCCGCGCTGCGCGACGGGCGGCTGTGGGGCCGCGGGACGTCCGACGCCAAGGGGCAGGTGCTCGCCCACGTGTGGGCCGTGCGCGCCCACCTCGCCGCGACCGGCCGGACGGCCCCCGCCGTGAACCTGACCGTCCTCGTCGAGGGCGAGGAGGAGGCCAGCTCCACCCACCTCGCCGACCTGCTGGACACCCACCACGAGCAGCTGCGCGCCGACCTGGTCGTGCTGTCGGACACCATGACGTGGGCGTCCTCGGCGCCCGCGGTCTGCACGGGGGTGCGCGGGTCCGTGAGCGCGCAGCTGCGCGTGCTGGGCCCGATGCGCGACGTGCACTCCGGGGCCGTGTCGGGGCCCGCGCCCAACCCCGTCCTGGAGCTCGCGCGCCTGCTCGGGCAGCTGCACGACGCCGACGGCCGCATCACCCTGCCGGGGTTCTACGACGACGTGGAGGAGGCGGGCCCGCAGGAGCGCGAGGGCCTGGCGGAACTGCCCTACGACGAGGCGGACTGGCTGGAGCGCAGCAGCACCCGCTCGGTGGGCGGGGAGCGCGGCTACAGCGTTCCGGAGCGGCTTTACGTCCGGCCGGCGCTGGAGGTCACCACCCTGCTGGCCGGTGACCCGGTCGGGCCGTCGGAGGGCGCGATCCCCGCGGTGGCGATGGCCGACATCAGCATCCGCACCGTGCCGCGCCAGACCGTGCGCGGGGTCGCCGACCAGGTGCGCCGGTGGGTGGCGGAGACCATCAGCGACCGCTTCGCCTACGACCTGCAGATCTCGCCGGAGAAGGGCCAGGAGCCCTACGTCACGCCCGAGGACCTCCCGGCGCTCGGCGTCCTGCGGGAGGCGATGGAGGAGGGCTTCGACCGCCCGGTCGGCCGGATGCGCAACGCGGGCGGCTCCCCCGCCAGCCTGCTCGTCTCCTCGGTCGGCGCTCCCCTGGTGTTCTTCGGGACGGGCCTGCCGGAGGACAACTGGCACGACAGCGACGAGTGCGTCCAGGTCGACGTGCTGCTGTCCGGGGTCGTCACGCTGGCCCGGCTCTGGTCCCGCCTGGCGCAGGCGTGAGCGGCACCCCGCTCCCCGGGCCCGTCGGGGCGACCCTCGGGGTCGAGGAGGAGTACCACCTCGTCGACCGCGCGACGCTGGCGCTGCGCGACGACCCCCGGCTGAACGCCGAGGCGCTCGCCGGCCGGCTCGGCCCGCGGATCTCCGCCGAGATCGGCACCACCCAGATCGAGATCGGGACGGCGGTCTGCCGCACGCTGGCCGAGGTGCGCGCCGACCTCGCCTCGGCGCGCGCCGAGGCGTGGGCCGCGGTGGAACCGTTCGGGGTCCTGCCGCTGCCGGCCTCGACGCACCCCTGGGCCGGCTGGGAGGACCAGCGCGTGACCCCGCGCCCGCGCTACCTCGACCTCGTGCAGCGCTGGGGCCTGCTCGCCCTGCAGCAGGTCATCTGCGGGTGCCACGTCCACGTCGGGGTCCCCTCCCTCGACGTCGCCGTCGCCGTGCTGGACCGGGTGCGCCCGTACCTGCCGGTGCTGCTGGCCATGACGGGCAGCTCCCCCTTCCACGAGGGCACCGACACCGGGTACGACAGCTACCGGACGCAGTGGTTCGCCCGCTGGCCCATCACCGGTGCGCCGGAGCAGCTCGGGGACGCGCAGGGGTTCCGCGACGTCGTGGAGTCGCTGCGCGTGGCGGGGGTCGTCGACGACGCCTCGCACCTCTACTGGGACGCCCGGCCCTCCCTGCGCTACCCCACGCTGGAGTTCCGCGTCGCCGACGTCTGCCCGCGGCTGGACGACGCCGTCCTGCACGCCGCGCTGTGCCGCTCCCTCACCCGGGTGCTGGCGCGGCGGGCGGAGGCGGGCACGCCGGTGCCGGCGCTGCGCCCCGAGACGCTGCGCGCGGCGCGCTGGCGGGCCGCCCGCCACGGCCTGTCCGACTCCCTCGTCGACCCCGGCACCGGAGCCCTCGTCCCCGCCCCCGCCGCCGTGCGCGGCCTGCTGGCGGAGCTGCGCGACGACCTCACCGACGCCGGGGAGTTCGACGAGGTCGCCGGCCTCGTCGAGCGCCTCCTCGCCGACGGCACGTCCGCCACCCGCCAGCGCGCGGCCCTGCACCGCAGCGGGGACCTCGCGGCCGCGACCCGCGCGGTGCTGCGCGACGCGGGCCCGCCCGACGCGGGGGCGCGCGTCCCGGCCGCGTGAGCCCCCGACCGCCACGCGGATCCCCCAGACCACGAGAACCGCTTCCCACCCCGAGGAGGGCACGTGCCCGGAACCTGGCTCACCGGAACCCCCGTGGACGGCCGGCCGCGCAGCGCGCGCGACGGCGGGCCCACCGCCGTGGCGCTCGCCGTCGACACCGGCGACCACGACGTCGACGGCTCGCTGCACGAGCTGCACCGGCTCGCCGAGACCGACGGCGTGCAGGTCGTGGCCGACGTGCGGCAGACGCGCGACCACCCCGACCCGGCCACCTACCTCGGCACCGGCAAGGTCTCCGACGTCGTCGCGGAGCTGGAGCGGACGGGCGCCGACCTCGTCATCGCCGACGACGAGCTGACCCCCGCCCAGGTCCGGACCCTCGAGAGCCGCACCGGGGTCCGCGTGGTCGACCGCACCGCGCTCGTCCTCGACATCTTCGCCCAGCACGCCCGCAGCAGCGAGGGCCGCACGCAGGTGGAGCTCGCCCAGATCGCCTACCAGCTGCCCCGCCTGCGCGGCAGCGCCCGCAACCTCTCCCGCGTCGGCGGCGGGCGGGTCGCAGGGGGGCAGGGCATCGGCGTCCGCGGGCCCGGTGAGACGCGGCTGGAGGCGGAGCGCCGCCGGTTGCGCCGGCGCGCCCGCGACCTGCGCCGCAAGGCCACCGACATCGCGCAGCGGCGCGAGCGGACCCGCGACCGGCGGGCCCGCAACGACGTGCCGGCGGTGGCCCTGACCGGTTACACCGACGTCGGCAAGTCCGCCCTGCTCAACCGCCTGGCGGGCGCCGACGTCGAGGTCCGCGCGGAGCTGTTCGCGACGCTCGACCCGACGGTGCGCCGGGTCGTCGTCGACGACGTCCTCTTCACCGTGACCGACACGGTCGGCTTCGTCCGCAACCTCCCGCACCAGCTCGTCGAGGCCTTCCGCTCCACGCTGGAGGAGGTCGTGCGCGCCGACCTCGCCCTGCACGTCGTCGACGCGGCCGCCCCGGACGCCTGCGACCGGGTGAGCACCGTGCGCGGGGTGCTGCGCGAGATCGGCGCCTCCGACGTCCCGGAGCTGCTGGTGCTGAACAAGATCGACGTGGCCCCGCCGGAGTGGGTGGACGCCCTGCAGCGCATCTACCCCGAGGCGCGGGCCGTGTCCGCGCTGACGGGCGAGGGGGTCGCGGAGCTGCGGGAGGAGCTGGCCCGCCGGGTCCGCCCGGCCTGACCCGGTCAGGACTCCGGGCGGCCCAGCTGCCGCTGCAGGGCGGCGACGTCGAGCAGGGACCAGACCTGGACGATGCGGTCGTCCCGGAACCGGTAGAAGACGTGCTCGGTGAAGACCACGCGCGACCCGGTGGGCTCGAACCCGTGGAAGGTCTCCACGGGCGTGCAGTCGAAGCGCAGGCGGGCGGCCACGTGATCGCCGGCGACGACGAGGTGCTGCACGTCGAAGGACAGGTCGGGGATCCGGCGCACGTCGTCCTCGAGGAGGGCGCGGTACCGCGCGGCGCTGAGCGACGCCTCGTTGTACGTGAGCTCGTCGGCGACGAACGCCGGCAGGTCCTCGAAGCGCCGGTCGTCCAGCGCGGCGAGGTAGTCCCGGTAGTGCCGCTCGAGGGCGCCGCCGTTCACCGCGCCTGCTCCGCCGGGCGGAAGAACGCGGTGATGTCGTCGGCCAGGAGCCCGGGCTCCTCGTGGGCGGCGAAGTGCCCCCCGCGGGGCATGGGCGTGTACCGCGTGAGGTGGTAGCGGCGCTGCACCCAGCTCCCCGGCGGCGGCGCGCCCAGGTCGGCGGGGAACAGCGCGAGGGCGGTCGGCACCTCCACGCGCTCCAGCGTCGACACGAGGCCGTGGCCCCGCTCGTAGTAGGGCCGGAACGAGGTGGAGATGGTGCCGGTGAACCAGTAGAGCGAGGCCTGGGTCAGGAGGTAGTCGTCGCTGAACCGGGACGAGACGTCACCGCCGCAGTCGCTCCAGGCGCGGTGCTTCTCCAGGATCCACGCGAGCAGACCGGACGGGGAGTCGCTCAGCCCCTGCGCCAGCGTCAGCGGGCGGGTGCTCTGCTGGTGCGCGTAGGCACCTTCCTCCGCCGCCCACGCCGACACGTCGTCCAGGAAGGCCCGCTCCTCGCCCGTCAGGTGGCCGTCGTCCTCGCGGGGCGTCGAGTCCGCGGCGAGCAGGTGGATGCCGACCACCGACTCGGGGTGGGCCTGCGCGAGCCGCCCGGTGATCCCGGCCCCGAGGTCGCTGCCGTGGGCGCCGTAGCGCTCGAACCCGAGCTCGTCGTGCATGAGGCGGTGCCACAGCTCGTGGGTCGGCAGCGCGCCGCCCGGGCCGGGGTGCCCGGCGGCGGAGAGGGGGAAGCCGGGCAGCGACGGCACCACGACCGTGAAGGCGTCCTCCGCCCGCCCGCCGTACCGCGACGGCGTGGACAGCCGCCGGGCGAGCTTGACCAGCTCGCAGGCGGTGCTGGGCCAGCCGTTGGTCAGCACGAGCGGCAGGGCCCCCTCGCGCTCGGCGTCGAAGCGCAGGTGGTTCACGCGCGTCCCGTCGAGGTCGGCGGAGCGGGACGGCAGCGCGTTGATCTCGCGCTCGTGCCGGCGCCAGTCGTAGCCGTCGGCCCAGAGCGCGACCAGGCGCCGCAGCTCGGCGCCGTCGGTGCCGGCCTGCCACGGCTCGACCGACCACGGCTCGACGGGCCACGACGCCGCCCACCTCGTCGCCCGCAGTCGGGCCCTCAGGTCCTCGAGGTCGCCGTCGGGGACGGCGAGCAGGGGGCGGTGGTCGGGGGTCGCGGCATTCGTCGTTGTCGACACCGCTGAAACCTAGAGCTGGTGTCGCCGACCGTCAACACCTGCTTCGACGTAAGCTGGTGTCGTGGTGCGCACCGCAGGAGACCTGGACCTCGTCGAGCAGTTCCTCAACACCCTCGACGAGCGGACGTTCAGCCGGCACGGGGAGCAGCACGTCGCGGCGGACGAGCTGACCTCCCCCGGCGCCCTCGCGACGTGGCTGACCGCGCACGAGCTCGCGACCGCGGACGCGCCCCTGCGGGCGGGCGACCTGGACACCGCGCTGGCCCTGCGCGCCGCGCTGCGGGACGCCGCCGGCGGCGCCGGTCCCGGGGCACCCCTCCCGGACGGCGTCCGCCTGCGGCTGGTCGCCGATCCCGCCGGCGGGCTGCGCCTGGCCGCCGACAGCGGCGTGCCGGGTCTGGACGTCCTCGTCGAGACGGTGGCCGCGCACGTGGCCGGCGGCGGCTGGAGCCGCCTGAAGCTGTGCGCGGCGGCCGACTGCCGCTGGGCCTTCCACGACACCTCGCGCAGCGGCGGCGGGCGCTGGTGCTCCATGGAGGTCTGCGGCAACCGCCACAAGACGCGCACCTACCGCCGGCGGCGGGCGGACTGACCCCGGCCTCGGGCGTCTCCACCCCGGACGCACGAAGGCCCCTGGTCTCGTCCGGGGACGAGACCAGGGGCCTGGGTGAGCCACCTCCGGGATTCGAACCCGGGACCTACGCATTACGAGATTGACCGTCCGCAGTCTCGGCAGGTGTCAGTAAATGTCGGGCAGTGCCACGTTAGGGGACGTCGTCGCAGGTCAGGGGCCTGTGTGCAGGGTTTTGACACTCCCTGAAACCCGCCGACATGCACTCACATGGAGTGACACGTGCAAGATCGTTCCCACCACTGGCAACCACGCTGGCACCGTCGGCCGTTGACGTAGGGGTGGCCAGGAGCCGGGTGGTCGCCGGTGCCACCCGGGGTCTTCCCCACCCCGAGCAGCACCGACGGCCAAGGCACAGCAGACCATCCGCCACTGACACGACCCGGTCAGCTGTCGTACCCAGGGGGCAAGATGGCGATGTGCCCGACGCTCCCAACCCCCGCCGCGGGCAGCGGCCACAAGCACCTATTCGCCCCGGTCGACATCGGCCGGGCCCACCTCGAGCTGCGCCGGCTGATGAACGTGCAGAGGCTGCGGGCGCCGTGCGTGCCGTGCGGGGTGGTCCTTGACCTGACTGCCGCCAAGCCCGCCGAACGGCCCGTGAGGCGGGCCGCAGGCCCGTCTGTACCCGTCGCGGTACAGTCCGTGGCCCGAAGTGAACCAGCCGAACATAGGTGGGGGCGACGTGTGGCTTGTCTCGGCAACCGCTGCGCCCGCCGCTGAGTTCTCTACCGGGCAAGCCTTGGCCGCCTTGCTCGCGGCCGAGTCGTTCCTGTTAGCGACGGTCAGTCTCACGGTGACGCTCGCCACGCCCGGGCGGCGCCGTCCCGCACGCCTGCCCCTCGGCGCCTTCCCCTTCGCCATGACCGCGGCCATCGTGGTTGCCGTCGCGGCAGTCGGGGCAGGCACCGCCTGGGCAGTCATCTTCGGCGGGGAAACGTTCAGGCCACTGCCAGAAGTGATCATCGCGACCTGCCTCTTGGTGGCGATCCTCGCGCAGCCCCTGCTCGCACTGGGTCTCGCCCTGGCTCTCCGGTCAGATCGCGACGACGACTGATGGCGTTCCGCATACCGGTCGAACTACAAGAGGTGGCGAAGGCGTTCGACCTCAAGAGGTGGACGAAACCCAAGAGCTTCCCGCGGGACGCATACTACGAGACGATCGACGACTTCCGAGCAGCCCTCAAGCGGTTTGATCCAGATGATGAGGTCAACAAGAAGCACCTGGCCACGATGTTGGCCGCGACGATCGCTACAGAGGGTGCGCTCGAGACACACGCACTGGCCACTTCGATGGAAATCGGCAACGCCGAGAAGTGGACGCAGGTATGCACCGCAGCCGCCTGGGTGATCATGCAAGCTTACGAGACCGCCGTCACGAAGGGAGAGTGGCCGAAGTGAAGCGTACTAGCCCTTCGACGGTTGTCACGAAGGAAGAGTTGGACGATGCAGCGCACGATCTGATTGAGCTTGCAAAGGCCCGAGGCATGGAGCTTCGTCGCCTCCCCGGTCGTCGAGTCTTCACAAGCTCACCGAACACTCCTTCTATCGATGAGTTGCTGAGGGATAACCTTCGCACCGCCCTCGAGGACGAGGTGATAGCTGCCAACCCAACTGCGGACGGAGAGATCGACGGCAACGAACTCGACCATGAGCTGATCAAGAAGGCCTTGATCGGCCTTCGCTTGTCAGCACTCCGTTCGGTCGCACGCGAGCGGGACCTCCTGGTCTCAGGCAACAGCGAGCAAGTCGCCTCGCGGATCGCGCAGGAACTTGGTTGGGACGCTGACGCGATTGCTCGACTTGTGCTCGCTCACGAAGAAGAGCCCACAGCTGAACGGGGGCACATCTCGCGAATCTTCCCCACACAAGAGACCGTCGATACTGCCCTAGCGGGGGAGCTGCTGGAGCTCGTCTCAGGACGCTATGTCCGCGTCGGCGTCGCTCGTTGGTTCGTGTTCGAAGAGTTGGCGTTTGATCCCGCCCGCCTCGAAGTTTCCGGAACGTTCCGCTCCTACCGGGCGACGGTCGACGACGTGCGAGGGGAGGCCACCCTGACACCGGTCCCCAGCCGGCAGTCGGCGCAGGTGGTTGCCGATACGGGGGCGGCGGCCATGGAGGTGCGCGGCCCGGGACTGCAGGCTGCCCGGGCCGCCGCAGGGGCTGTCCAACTCGTCACAGGCACGGACCTGCGCGGCTATGTGCCACGTGCCGAGCTTGCGGCTGAGGTTGGTAACGGTTTGCACCCTGCTTCCGACTTCATACTGGACCTAGTCTCAACGCGATTCGATCAGGTTGGCCTGTTTGACCGGAACATTACTGTCGCGCGGTTTCGAGTCGCGGAAGGCGAGCCTGAGGAGGATTCGACCTTCTCTCGTCCAGCCCTCAGAGCTGTCCGTTTCGAGGGCATACACCTGCTTGACTCGATCGCCGCCTGTCGGCTCTTGGCTCACGAGCGTCGACCGCTCGTTGAGATTGCCTTGCAGGTGTCGTACAAGTCGAACGAGGATGGTCAGCTAGTTCGGCTTCCTGTGAAAATTGGGGTCGAGACTGATCACGTCCTCATAGCCACTGGCTACGGAAGCGATCCGCAACTATCGCTTGACGCACACAGAGCGCTTGTGAACGCGGTCAAGGCAGAGATCGCAGAGGGCGTCGCCGACGACGACGCGCTCGCGATACTGGTCGCTCGAATCGGCGCCCGCGCTGACGAGATCGATGATCCCGAAACCGCGACCATGCTGACTGACTGAACGAAACCTCTTGAGCTGGACATCCACGGCGAGCTGAACCAGCGGTTGACGCGAGCATGCACTCAGCCACTGGTTCAGCGGTCCGGTCGTCCCATCGGGGCCGTGGCGGCACCGCTGCCCCACGCCGCCGGGGCGGCAGGTGGAGGCACCGGCGAGCAAGGGCAGAGCGGTCAGGTGTAGCGGATCCGCCCGGCTAGCGCAGCCCGCACGTCATCGTCGAGGAGCCCGATCCCGCCGCCGATCGGGGAGCCGGGCAGGTAGCGCACCTCGATGCCGCCAGCGTCGAGGACGGACGTCGTGACTCGGCGGCCGGGCCCGACGCTGACCTCGACCTGCAGGTGCCCGACGCGGCCCCGCTCGGCGATCTGGCGGCCGTCGGTGGCCGCGGGGTCGTAGGGCCCCCACAGGTGGGTGACGGCCTCGACGGGCTCCCCGTCGGCGTCAAGCTTCGTCGCCGGCGCGCTGACCTGCGCGACGACCGTGCCGGATGGCAGCGCTCCGCCGGGGAAGCGCAGCGCCCCGAACAGGTTCCCGTCGAGGGTCACGCCGCGGGTGGTCTTGTAGCCGCTGAGGTCACGCACCCATCGCCGATCCGGGGCGGACATGCTGCGGTCGACTGTGGTCTCGGTCATGGCTGGACTCCTCGTCTCGTGCTGGTCAGGTAGGGGGCGGCAGGACCCCGGTCGGTGCCCATCGCGGGCACCGACCCGGGCCCCACCGCGGGGGGTCCGTCGTGCGCAGGGGTGCCGTGGGCCGCGCGGCTCGCACCCCTTCGATCCGGCGCCGGGGACGACATCGCGCTGAGCAACCCGGGCCGGTGACGTTGACGCACGACGGCCGATCAGGAGGCGACGACCGGCGGCTGCAGCGCCGACGTCGTCGCGGGCATGGCGTGAGTCTTGCGCGCCTCGACCTCGCGGCGGGCGTACTCCGCCTCACGGCGACGGGCCTCGCGCGGGTCGTCGACGATGCTCCGCAGCGGCGGGCGACCAGCGTCGGCGAGCTCGGCGACCGACGGGCACCAGTCCGGGCGCACCCCCGCCAGGACGAGCCGATCGAGGTCGCTGCCCTCCACCGGGCCGCCGACGGGGCGGTCGAACAGCCCCGCCCGCTCCCACTCCCCGAACTGCCAGTTGTCGACGCGGACCACGACGAGGTCGCGGTGCAGCTGGCGCACCTTGCGCAGCCGCGCGGCGACCTCCCGGGCACCGTGCATGGCCTCACGCCCGGCGACGTCGTCGAGCTCGACGAACAGCTCCGAGCGTCGCGGGTCGCGGTCCTCGAGCGCCTCGAGCAGCGGCTGCCAGTCCCGGTTCAGCGCCTCGAGCAGCGGCGCGACGGCCGTGGCGATCATCTCGTCGACGCTGCCGCTGACCTCAAGGGTCACGGCGCTTCCGGTGCCCTCCACGAACCCCTCGAGGGCGGCCGTCACGCTCTCCTCGGCCAGGTCCTCGAGGCGCGCCTGCCGCAGCGCCTCGACGTCGTCGTGGTCGAGGTCCTGCCCGACGTCCAGCTGCTCCCGCAGCCGCTGCTGCACCGTCCGCAGCGCCGTCGGGAACCGGTCGGGCACCTCCTGGCGGTGCGCCCGCAGCGACCGCAGCGCCGCCCGGTGCGAGGCCAGCACCTGCGCGACCTCCGGGGGCGGATCGGCGATCAGCCCCGCGTCGATCGCCTCGACCACCTTGCGCGCGGCCAGGCTTGGCAGCAGCGCTGGCGGCAGCCCGGCCTGCAGCTCCTTCGTGCTCACCTGCGGCGTCGAGACGCTCCTCACGGCCCTCACCGCCCCGCCCGCATCCGGGCCAGCGACCGGGCGACCGCGTCGTCCGCCGGCGCCACCTCAGCCGGGGCCGGGTCGGGCAGCCCGAGACCGCGCCGCATCCTCCCCGCCGCGGCAGCCGTCGCCACCTCGAGCGCAGCCGCCTGCTCAGCGACCTCCTGCTGCTCCGTCATGGTCGTGTCTCCCTCTGTCCGTTGACGTTCGATCTGTGCCACCAGCGCCGCAGCCAGCGGCGCCGCGACCTCCCGCAGCGCCGCGGCCTCCCGCCCGGCGCGCTCTCGCGCCAGCACCGCGGCCGCCTCCTGACCACGCCTCGCCGCCTGGCGCCGCTGCTCTTCGAGCACGGCCCGCGGCGGCCCGAAGCTGATCCCGCTCACGAGCTCCTCCCCTCTGCCGACGCCGAGGCGTCGGCGGTCTCCACCCGCACCGGCGGCACGGGTGCGCGGTCGACGTCGTCGGTCAGCAGCGCGCCGAGGACCTCCGAAGGCAGGTCGCCGAACAGCCCGAGCGACACCTCGAGGCGCCGACGCCGCTGCCGCTGCGGGCCCGTGACCGACCGCCTCGAGCGCCACACCGCGACCTGCGCCACCGCCGACCGGTCCTGCCGCGTCCACCCCGCGGCCGCCGGGGCACCCCACAGCAGCCGCCACTCGAGCTGCGCCTCGACGTCGAGATTCGGCGGGATCGCCCGCAGCCCCGCCCGCCGGCTCACGCCCGAGCCCCCGCACGACGCAGCGCACGACGACCCGCGGCCGTCAGCTGCCCGAACTGCTCGAGCAGCACCCCACTCGTGTTCCACACCACGACCCCCGCCGCGGGCTCGTCGACGAACGCCGACACGACGTCGGCCGCGACCGTCGAGCCGGGTGTGAACAGGTCGCCCTGCACCGCGACCCCGGCGTGCCGACGAGCGATCGGCGTCAGCAGGAGACGGCTCTCGAGCTGCCCCTGCACCATCGCGTTGCGGGTGCCCGGACGGTTCCCGGCGGCGTACATCGCCGCCAGGCGCGCGACCTGCTCATGCTCCGACGCGGTCCACGCCTCCGCCGACGGCAGCTCCCACAGCCGGTGCCACTGCTCGAGCCCGGCCGGGTCGTCGGTCAGCCACGCAGGCGGCGCCGGGACCGGTGCAGAGCGCCCGGTCAGCACCCGACGAGCAGCCACGACAGAGGCCCGGTTCGGCGACGGCACCCTCAGCACCCCCCGAACAGGGGCCCACGGGCCGCCACGAGCCGGGAGCCCCCTGGGGGGGTCCTACGGGCACGCGACGCACGCGGGACAACCCTCACGGTCGCCTGTCCCCTTCTAGGCGATCTTGTGGCCCCCACCCCCCTCGGCCTGCTGCGCAACGGGCCTCGCGTCGCGTCGTGTGAGGCCTCGTCGTGCAGGTCCTCGTCGCCGTCGAGCTCGACCACGCGTCGGCCTGTGCTCACGCGCTGGCCTCCGCTCGGGCTCGGCGGGGTCGGCGCTCGAGGGTGGCGAGGTCGGTGGCCGCGGTGCGCAGGAGGTGCGTGGCCTCGAGGACGCGGCGCACGAACGCGGGCCAGTCGGTGTGGCGGTACCAGTCGCGTTCGGACAGCACGAGGGTCCACACGAGCAGGGCTGTGCTGGTGCGGGCCGCCTCGATGGGGAAGCGGTAGCCGGCGGCCTTGGGCAGCGGGTTGCAGCGGCGGTGGTGCGCAGCCCACCTGGCGGGCTCTGAGCGGCTGCCGTGGCGGTGTGCGTGCACCTCGGCGTAGGCGACGTGCAGGTCCCCGGCGAGGTCGCTGATCAGTCGGGCGCACCCGTCGCAGCGGTAGGTCAGCACGGGCCCTGGGGCGCTAGTGGTGGTGGGCATTGTCGGTCCTCTCGGGTCGGGCGACCGGTCCCCCGGGAGTGGTGGGGAGCGGTGGGATCGCTGGGAGTGGCGGGTCAGGTGACGGGTCGGAGGCCCCGACCTGTCACCTGGACCTGTCACCTGGACGTGTCACGTAAGTAGGTGAGGTGACGCGATGACGCGTCACCTGTCACATGACGCGTCACCTGTCAGGTGACGGGTCGGGGGGCTCGGCCACGACGCTCCACAGCGACTCCCGGCCGCTGTCGAGACGGTCGACGAGCCCGCGCCGGGCGAGGTCGTTCAGGTGCGTCGAGCACGTCCCGCGGGCCAGCCCGTGCCCGTGCTTCTCGGCGATCAGGTCGACGAGCTCCCGGATCGTGCCGGGGTGCCCGAGGCGACGGACGGCGTCGAGCAGCTTCTCGGCGGCCGGGTGCAGGTCCGAGCGCTCGTCCTCGACGGCCGCGGGCTCGTCCTGGACGACGTCGACGGCGTAGACGAGCGGGCTGTCGAGGTCGTCAGGGTCGACGGCGTACACCGTGCGCCGGACGCGGAGCGTCAGGTCGGGCACCTCTCCGCCGGTGACGTGCAGGTCGCTGACGACCGTTGTGGCGAAGGTCTCGGGGTCGGTGCGGCGGGAGACGATCGCGGCCGCGAGCAGCACCCGGCCCCACTCCGCCGGGCCGGCGCCGGTGAACCGGGCGGCGCCATGCAGGTCGCGCTGGCGGTTGAAGTGGGTCACGACGAGCAGCGCGGCGCCGACTGCGTCGCACAGCCGCTGCGGTGTCTGTAGGACCGCGCCCATCGCGTAGAGGTCCTTCGCGTCCGCGCCGGCGGCGGACAGGTACAGCGGATCCAGGACGACCAAGCGCGGGCGCAGGGCCTGCAGCTGCTCGGCGAGCTGCGCCATGTGCCCGACGTCGTTCAGGTGCGGGGCGCGGGTGGTGATGACGATCGGCAGGGTGTCGGCGGTGATGCCGCGGGCGGTGGCGATCGCGCGCAGCCGACGCACGACGTTGCCCTCGCCGCCTTCACCGGCCAGGACTAGCACGGGGCCCGGGTCGTCGACGTCGAAGCGCCCGAGCCACGGGGTGCCGGAGGCCACGGACACGGCCAGGTCGAAGGCGTTCCACGTCTTGCCGGCCTTCGGCTCAGCACCGAGCACGCCGTAGGCCGCGGCCGGCCACACGGAGCGGATCAGGTAGCGGCGGGGTCCGGCGGCGTCGACGCGGACGCACAGGTCGGCGAGGGTGTCGAAGCGCAGGAGGTCGGCGCTGCGTTGCTGCTCGGCTGGCTCGTCCCACGGGGGCGGCACGGCGCCGTCGTAGGCCTCGACGGTCGTCATCGGGTGGCCTTCCACGCCCGCAGTGCAGGCTCGAGGACGTCGTTCGTGGCGGGGCAGCCGTCCTCGTGCTCGACACGCACCGTGGTGAAGGTGCCGCCACGACGGGCGGCCTGGCGGCGCTGGGCACGGTTCGGCATGACGAGCACCGCCCCGCAGCGGCAGCGGCCGGTGGTGGCGGTGATGCGCCGGCGGGCGATGCCCTCGCGCAGGACCTCGGGTGCGTCGTCGGGAACGTCGGGCAGGACGAGCAGCCCCTGCTCGTCGTCGACGGTGGCGGGGTGCGCGGTGTGCCGCAGGTGCCCGTTCACGACGGGTCCTCGTCGGGGGTCCGCAGGACGTAGATCGCGTAGAGCCCGGCCTCGCCGGGCAGGTCGTGGACCTCAAGGCGGGCGGCGTCGAGGAGGTCCTCGGGCGTGAGGCGGGCGAGGGTCACCGGGGCGTCCCCCAGCCGCCGAGGGCCTCGACGAGCTGGTCGCGACGGTGCCAGTCCTGGCGGACGGCCTGTGCTCGTGCGGGGCGGCCGCGGCGTTCCTCGAGGACGTCGCGCGGGGGGACACCGGCGACGCGGCGGGCGACGTCAGCCCCGCAGGCGGCGGCTGCGCGGCGGTCGGCCTCGACGTCGGCGCGCTCGTCGTGGGCGCCCTCAAGGTAGCCCGCCTCCCAACCCCGCAGCCACAGCCACAACTCCCGCGGGTTCAACCGGGCCAGGTCGAGCACAGGCCGCGCGGTGGAGTTCGTGGTCATTCGGTGCCTCTCGGGTCGCTTCAGAGTTCGGAGGACCGCCCTCACGGCGTGCCCCGCTTCGCGAACCTCGACCCGCTGTTGCGCTCGGCCACAGTGGGTCGTTCAGGACGCCTAGGGATCGACGCGTCGTCCGCCGCCTGCGCCTCGAGCTGCGCCACGTACTCACGCAGGGCCGCAACGGGGATGCGACGCAGCCGCCCGATCTTCACCGACCGAAGCTGCCCAGCTCCGAGTACGCGGAACATCTGCGACCTGCTGATCCCCAGCCGTTCGCCCGCCTCTTCGATGTCCAACAGCAACGCAGTACTGCCAGTCGATCCGCCGTCGTCCACGCTTACCCCCTTCAGGGACTCACTGAGCGTTCCTTGAGCTCGCTGAGAGTCAAGGGCATCGCCCGCTCAGGTGTCAAGCACTGGCGAAGCAGTTCCTGAGGCGGCTACGGTGTCAACGTGCAGACGAGTGCCGGGAAGTTCCATGTGGTGTCAGAGCGCGAGCTGATCGGGGAACGGGTTCGTACCCGCCGACAGCGCAGAGGTTGGCGGCAAGTCGACCTGGCCAACCGGATGGGACAGCGACACGTGCCGTGGACACAGTCGATCGTGAGCGGTGTCGAAGGTGGCGACCGCGACCTCCGCATGAGCGAGTTCTCAGCGCTGTGCGTCATCTTCCGTCAGTCAGCCTCGGAGCTGTTGAGGCTGGAGCCGGACGAAGTCGGCCACGTCTTCGACGGCCGAACATGGCCCACAGGGCAAGTGGCGGTCGACCGCGGCGACGACGGCCCCTACTGGCCTGCATGGGCGATCGGGGATGGCCTCGCCGCCTCTCCGGCGACGGCGTGGATCGACCGCCGCCACGGCGGTCCCGTCGACCACGCCGAGCTCCCACCCGATCCGATGACCCTGAAGCTCGCCACGGCCATGGGCGTCCCGCCGATCACTGTTCACGCAGCTGCAGCAGCCCTGTACGGGCATCGGCCAGAACGCGAGCGCGAAGAACGGCTCGCGGCTGCCAACGCTGCCGAGTTGCCTCCCCGAGCTCGGCAAGCCAGACGGGGTCACGTCAGCCGGCAGATCCGCGCGGAGCTCGAACGCGCCATCGAGGGGGCAGCCGCGATGGATGTCACGTTCACTTCGTCCTTCACCGTCAAGGACGCCAAGGGGGTGCCCGATGCCGCGCGGTGAACGAGCGGCGGCCGGGGAGTCGTCGATCCATCAGGACGACGCCGGACGGTGGCACGGCTACGTGTCGATGGGGCTCGCCGATGGTGGCAAGCGCGACCGGCGACACGTCTCGGGAACCCGCCGCGCCGACGTCGTCCGCAAGGTGCGGGCGCTCGAACAGCAGCGCGACGCAGGTACCGCTGTCACAGCGGGCCGACCACCGACTGTCGAAGCCTGGCTCGACCACTGGCTGACGAACATCGCGCAACCGAAGCTGCGCCCCCGGTCCTTCGACGACTACCGTTCGAAGATCACCACCCGGGTCGTCCCCTACATCGGGCACCACCGAATCGACCGCCTACAGCCGGAGCACCTCGAACAGCTCTACGCTCGCCTCGCCGCCGAAGGACTCGCACCGGCGACGGTGCTCAAGGTCCACCGCATCGTGAGCAAGGCACTGAAGGTGGCCCTGCAGCGCGGGCGAGTCGGCCGCAACGTCGCAACGCTGGTCGACGCTCCGAGCGCCGAACGCATCGAGGTGCAACCACTGCTGCCTGACGAGGCCCGAGCAGTCCTCGCGGCAGCCACGGGGCAGCGCAACGCGGCCCGATGGTCGGTCGCGCTCGCGCTGGGGTTGCGGCAGGGCGAAGCGCTCGGGCTGCAGTGGGACGACGTCGACCTCGACGCGGGCGTCGTCCACATCCGACAGCAACTGCAGCGGCAGCGCGGCAAGGGGCTTGTGCTCACGTCGCTGAAGTCGACGGCGAGCCGGCGCGCGATCCTGCTGCCCGGACCCCTGGCGGCGGCGCTTCGGCTCCACCGGACCGCGCAGCTCGAGGAGCGGCTCGCGGCCGGTCAGCTGTGGGAGGACCACCGGTTCGTCTTCGCGCAGCCGAACGGCCGCGGGATCGACCCGTCGCGGGATCACGCCGCGTGGAAGAAGCTCCTGACGACGGCCGGGGTTCGTACTGCCCGACTGCACGACGCCCGGCACACCGCGGCGACGCTGCTGCTGACGCAAGGGGTCCCGGCGCGCGTGGCGATGGGGATCCTGGGGCACTCGCAGATCAGTCTGACGCTCGGGACGTACAGCCACGTCGTGCCCGAGCTCGCGGCCGAAGCAGCATCTCGCATGGGTTCCGCACTGTGGGGTGAGACGTCAGGGACTACTCCTCTGGCGCCAATCGGCACCGCTGGCAACCACGCTGGCACCGCGACGACGAACGGGGATGCTCCGATCGGAGCATCCCCGCAGGTCACACGCGAGCCACCTCGGGGATTCGAACCCCGGACCTACGCATTACGAGTGCGTTGCTCTGGCCAGCTGAGCTAAGGCGGCGCATGCCCTCTCGGGCACGGACAGAGACTCTACCCGACACTCAGCGTGCCTCTCACCTCCGCAGCGCCCGCCCGTCCCCTCAGCAGCGGGCACCGTCCTCGGGCGGGGTGCCCGCGACGAGGTAGGCGTCGACGGCCGCGTCGATGCACGAGCTGCCGCGGCGGTAGGCCGTGTGCCCGTCGCCGTCGTAGGTCAGCAGGTGCCCCGAGGACAGCTCGCCCGCCAGGGACTGCGCCCAGGCGTACGGCGTCGCCGGGTCGCGTGTGGTGCCCACGACGACGATGGGTCCCGCCCCCTCGGCGGTGACCGGGCCGGGGGTCCCCACGGCCGGGATCGGCCACGTCGAGCACGGCAGGGAGCTCCAGGCCAGGAAGCGGCCGAAGGTCGGCGACGTCCGGGTCAGCTCGCCCGCGATCCGCTCCACGTCCGCGGGCGTGTCCGTGTCCCCGCGGTCCAGGCAGTTCACGGCGTAGATGACGGTGTTGGCGTTGTTCGCGTACGAGCCGTCGGGGCGGCGCTCGGAGTAGGCGTCGGCGAGCGCCAGCATCGCGGACCCGTCGCCGGAGAACGCCTTCGTGAGGGCGCTCGTCAGGTCCGGCCACAGCTGCTCGGCGTACAGCGGGTAGGCCAGCGCCAGGTAGGTCAGGCCCTCCGTGAGGGGGCGCCGGGTGCCGGTGCGCAGCGGCGCCTCGTCCACGCGGGCGAGCAGCTGCTGGACCTGCGCGACGCCGTCGTCCACGGTGCCGCGCAGCGGGCACGCGTCACCGTCGAGGCAGTCGGCCACGTAGGCGCGCAGCGCCTGCTCGAACCCGCCGGCCTGCCCGGCGTTGACCTCGTCGCTCGTCAGCGCCGGGTCGATGGCGCCGTCGAGGACGAAGCGGCCGACGCGCGCGGGGAACGCCTGCGCGTAGGTCGCGCCGATGAACGTGCCGTAGGACTTGCCGAGGTAGCTGAGCTTCGCGTCGCCCAGCGCGGCGCGCAGGACGTCGAGGTCGCTCGCGACGCTGCGCGTGTCGACGTGCGCAGCCAGCTCGCCCGCCGCGGCGCAGCCCTCGCCGAGCTCGCGGCCCTCGTCCTGCAGCGTGTCGACCTCGGCGTCGTCGTCGGGGGTGGGGTCGGCCGCGAGGAACGCGTCGACCTGGGCGGCCGGCAGGCACTGCAGCGGGTCGGACGCCCCCACGCCGCGCGGGTCGAAGCCGACGACGTCGAAGTGGGCGCGCACCGCGTCCGAGACGACGCCCTCGGCACCGCGGGCGTACTCGACGCCCGAGCCGCCGGGCCCGCCGGGGTTGAGGACCAGGGAGCCGAGCCGGTCCGCCCCCGTGGCCGACGTCGGCAGGCGCACGACCGCGAGCGTGGCCGTGGCCCCGCCCGGGTCGGCGTAGTCGACGGGGACCTTCAGCCGGCTGCACTCGAAGCCGCCCTGGCAGCCGGCCCACTCCAGCCGCTGCCCGTAGAACGCCTGCAGCGCCGGGTCGTCGGCCGGGGCGCCGCTCACCGCGGACGGCGTACCGACGGGGCTGGGGGCCGGGGCGTCGGCGTCGGTGAAGGCCGAGCAGCCCGTCAGCAGGAGGAGGGAGGCGAGGCCCGCGGCGAGCAGCGAGCGGCCTGCGAGGTGCGACGACGCCGTGCGCCGGGCAGGGGCGGGGGTGCGCGACATGGTCCTCGCAGGCTACGTGACACCCCCCGCCGCGGGCCTGTCCGCTCCGTCGCGCGCCGCGGCTCCCCCGCGTGCAGGATCATCGGGACCCCGAGACCGAGGAGATCACCGTGGACCTGCCCGAGGACCTGCTGGCCCTGCTGCGCCAGCCCAGCCCCTGCTACGTGGCGACGACGATGCCGGACGGCTCGCCGCAGCTCACGCAGACGTGGGTGGACACCGACGGCAAGCACGTGGTGATCAACACGGTCGAGGGCTTCCAGAAGCTGCGCAACGTCGAGCGCGACCCCCGCGTCTCCGTCGCGGTGTCCGACCCGGCGAACCCGTTCCGCTACTACGAGGTCCGCGGGCACGTCGTCGCCCAGACCACCGAGGGCGGCACCGAGCACATCGAGGCCCTGTCGCAGCGCTACACCGGCAAGCCCTACCCCTGGTACGGCGGCCGCGACCAGGTGCGCGTCATCCTCACCATCGCGGCCGACAAGGTGCAGACGGTCGGCTGAGCCTCAGCGCGCGGACGGCCGCAGCTCCAGCGCCATCGCCTCGACGGCGAGGACCGGTGAGACGTTCTGCTGCAGCCGTTCCCGCGCGAGCTGGACGGCGTCGGTGCGCCGGAGCGTGTCCTCCGGCGTGCTGGAGCCGGCCAGCGACCGCACCCCGCCGGCCATGTCGCCGTTGACGAGCTCGACGGGCGCGCCGAGCTGCACGACGAGGACGTCGCGGAAGAACCCCAGCAGGTCCACCAGCGCCCGGTCCAGGACGTCGGTCTGGGCGCGGCGGGCCCGCCGCTTCTGGTCCTCCTCGAGCTGGCGGACCTGACCGCGCACGGCGGGCGGCGGCGTGGCCGTCCCGTCGGCGCCCAGGGCGCGCAGCAGCTCGGCGCGCTCGGTGGCGTCGCGCTCGGCCGTGGAGGCCTTGGCCTCCTCGGCGGTGATCTCGACGAGCTCACCGGCCGCGACGACCGCGTCGCCGACCCCGCGCAGCCGCTCGACGAAGGTCAGCACCTCGCGGCGGCGGATGCGCGCACCCTCGTCGCGGGCCAGGCGCCGCGCCAGGCCCACGTGGCTCTGCGCGGCGCGCGCCGCGAACGCCGCCATGGCGGGGTCGATGCCGTCGCGGCGGACGAGGAGCTCGGCCACCGCGTCGGCTGGTGGGATGCGCAGCGGCACGTGCCGCGAGCGCGAGCGGATCGTGGCCAGCACGTCGTCGACGCCCGGGGCGCACAGCACCCAGACCGTCTGCGGCGGCGGCTCCTCGATGGTCTTCAGCAGGACGTTGCCGGAGGTCTCGTTGAGCCGGTCGGCGTCCTCGACGACGATGACGCGCCAACGGCCGACGGAGGGCCGCCGCTGCGCCACGGCGATGAGCGGCTCGACGTCCTGACGGCGGATCCACGTGTGCTCGGTGCTGAACACCGTGACGTCGGCGTGGGCGCCGGAGAGGGCCGTGCGGCAGCCCGCGCACGTGCCGCACCCGACGACCGCCGGGTCCGTGCACTCCAGGGCGGCGGCGAAGGCGCGGGCGGCGACCGAGCGCCCCGAGCCGGGCGGGCCGGTGAGCAGCCAGGCGTGGGTCATCCCCGAGGCCCCGCCCGGGGTGCCCGCCACCGCACCGCGGCGGGCGGCCGCCGCGGCCCGGGCGAGCACGGCCACGGCCGGGTCCTGGCCGACGACGTCGCCCCACACCCCGCCGGCGCTCACGGGCGGGCCCCGGCGGGCGCGGCGCTGCGCAGCAGCGGGGCGAGGTGCTCGCGGAGCCGGCGCTGCACGTCCTCGGCGGCGTCCGCCGCGTCCAGCACGAGGTAGCGCCCGGGCCGGCGGGCGGCGAGGGCGAGGAACTGCTCGCGGACGCGGGTGTGGAAGGCCAGCGACTCGGCCTCCATGCGGTCTTCGCCCGTGCGGCCCGCGTCGCGGCCGCGGCGGCCCGCGGCGGTGGCGGGGTCGACGTCGAGGACGACCGTGAGGTCGGGCTGCAGGCCGTCCGTGGCCCAGCGCGAGAGCTGCTCGACCTCGTCAGCGGGCAGCGCCCGTCCGGCGCCCTGGTAGGCGAGGGAGGAGTCGACGTAGCGGTCGGTGACGACGACGGCGCCCCGCCGCAGTCCCGGGAGCACGACCTCGGCGACGTGCTGCGCCCGGTCGGCCGCGAACAGCAGGGCCTCGGCGCGGGGCGACAGCGCGTCGCCGTCGGCCCGCCGCGCCAGCAGGACCGCCCGCAGCGCGGTGCCGGTGGCCGTGCCGCCCGGCTCCCGCGTCACCACGACCTCGTGGCCGCGCTCGGCGAGCCAGTCCGCCAGCAGCCGCTGCTGGGTCGTCTTGCCGCTGCCGTCACCGCCCTCCAGCGCGACGAAGAACCCGTCGCCGGGGTTCCCGCTCACCGCTGGTCCGCTCACCCGGTCAGGGTAGTTGCCGGTCCGGACACCTCCCGGTTCGGCCGAACGGGTGACGCTGACCCCTCCTGGCGCAACGGAGCGTGCCCAGATGGGCACTTTCCGCCCCGCGCAGCTCGTTCAGCCCTACCGTTGTGACTGTCAGCAACGGAAGCCACCCGGACTGACACGCCTCGGGGGAGGCACCCGCACCGGTCGACCAGCGCGCCGCCGCGCGGCCGACCGGCCGCACCGAACCACCACCACGTTCCCGGGGGGGACCCATGACCGCCACCGCTCGCCGCACGACGCTCGTCACCGCCGTCGCAGGTCTCGGCCTCGTCGCCGGGGCCGGGGCGGCCACCGCCGCTCCCGTCGCGCTGCCGGACCTCGTGGTCAGCGGCATCTCGGCGGTCACCACCACGCCGGGCTCCCCCGTCACCTTCGCGGCCACCCTCACCAACCGGGGCACCGCCGCCACGCCCACCGGGGTCGTGCAGGGCGTCGCGTTCTCCGTGGACGGCCACGTCGTCACCTGGTCCGCGGACCGCCGCACGTCCCTGGCCCCCGGCGCCTCCGCCGTGGTGCGCGCCAGCGGCGGCCCCGCGGGGTCGACCTGGACCGCCACCGCCGGCCCGCACGTCGTGACCGCCGTCGTCGACGACGTGTTCCGCATCCGCGAGAGCGACGAGCGCAACAACTCCCGCACCCTCGGCTTCACCGTCCCCGGCCTCGTCCCCGTCGCGTCGGGAGCCGGTGCGGTGCAGCCGGTCAAGGCCGTCACGGCCGCGCCCGCCACCTCCGAGACCACCTGGCGCGTCACGCACGACGACGCGCTCGCCGTGTCGTGGACGGTGCCCGCCGGTCAGCCCGCCGGCACCCGCTACACGGTCGTCGAGCACGCCACCTCCCCCGGCACCTCGTGCGCGGGGCGGCCGGACTCCGCCGTCGCGGGCACCACGACGGGCACGACCCTCACCGTCGACCCGCACGTCGGCGACACCTGCTCCGGCCACGGCGGCGGGCACGACACCTGGTACTCGGTCACCAGCACCGACCCCGCCGGCGGGAGCGTCCCGTCCGTCGCGAGCGGCTCGTGCTCGAGCTACCGCAACGCCGAGTTCGGGGCGACCGGCATGGTCGACGCCTTCACCCTCTCGTGCACCGGCGGGGCCTCCTACGCCGACCACGCCCAGGCCCTGTCCACCGACGCCGTCCGCATCGACGCCGGGTCCGCCACGGGCGCCAACGGGTACGCCGCCGACCGCGGCTCCACGGGCGGCCAGGCCTACGCCTCCGCGACCGGCCTGAGCGCCGAGCTGACCACGTCGCGCTGGGGCTTCAGCAGCTACCGCGTGCCGGTCGCGTCCCCCGGCCGCCACCTCGTGCGCCTGCACCTCGTCGACCCGACGTTCGCCACGGCGGGCCGGCGGGTCTTCGACCTGGCCGTGAACGGCACCCCTGTCCGCACGGGCCTCGACATCGCCGGCACCGTCGGGCGCAACGCCGAGCTGGTCGTCGACGCCTACGTCGACACCCCGGACGCGGCGGTCGTCGTCACCGCCACCCGCCGCGTCGACAACCCGATCGTCGCCTCGATCGAGGTCCTGGCCACCACGCCCGGCTACTGACCTCCCCCCTCCTCCCGCACGACGACGGGGGCGCAGCGCACCTCGGTGCGCTGCGCCCCCGTCGTCGTGGGTGGCGGTCCTAGCCCTGCTTCGCCGCGGCCGTCTTCTTCGCGGTGGTCTTCTTGGCGGCCGTCTTCTTCGTCGCCGTCTTCTTCACGGCGGCCCGCTTCTTCGGCGCCGGCCCCTTGGCCCGCTTCTCCGCGAGGAGCTCGACGGCCCGCTCGAAGGTCAGCGTCTCGGGGTCGTCGTCCTTGCGCAGCGTCGCGTTGGTCGTCCCGTCGGTGGCGTAGGGCCCGAAGCGGCCCTCCTTCACGACGATGGGCTGACCCGACTCCGGGTCGGCCCCGAGCTCCTTCAGCGGCGGCTTGGCGACCTGCCCGCGGCGCATCTTGGGCTGGGCGTAGATGGCGAGGGCCTCGGAGAGCGTGACGTCGAAGATCTGGTCCTCGCTCGTCAGCGACCGCGAGTCCGTGCCCTTCTTCAGGTACGGGCCGTAGCGGCCGTTCTGCGCCGTGATCTCGTCACCGGACTCGGGGTCGGCGCCCACGACGCGCGGCAGGCTGAGGAGCTTCAGCGCCTGCTCCAGCGTGACGGAGTCGACCTGCATGTCCTTGAACAGCGACCCGGTGCGGGGCTTGGCCTTCGCGGCCTTCTTCGTCGCCCGCTTCGCGGTCTTCTTCGCGGGCGTGCCCGCCTCCTCCAGCGCCACCGGCGCCGGGGCGTCGTCCTCGATCAGCTCGGTGACGTAGGGGCCGTAGCGGCCGACGCGCGCGACGACGGTGCGGCCCGTCTCCGGGTCCTGCCCGAGCACGCGGTCGCCGTCGGACTGCGAGGTGAGGAGCTCGCGCGCCTTCTCCACGGTCATCTCGTCGGGCGCGATGTCCTCGGGGACGCTCGCCTTGAGCATCTCGCCGCTGTCGACGTCGGGGCCCTCGAGGTAGGGGCCGTAGCGCCCGACGCGCAGCACGATGCCCTCGCCGATCTCGATGGTCGAGATCTCCCGGGCGTCGATGGCGCCCAGGTCGTCGGCGAGGCCCTTGATGCCGTCGTTGACGTGGTCGCGGGCCGCGCCGCCGGAACCGTCGGTGTCCGGGCCGCTCTCGCCGCCCACGGCGCTGCCGTCCGCCCCGCCGCCGCGGTGACCGCCGGGGCCGTCGGCCCCGAAGTACCACTGCGTGAGCCAGTGGACGCGGTCCTCCTCGCCCCGGCTGATCGCGTCGAGGTCGGACTCCATGGCGGCCGTGAAGTCGTAGTCCACCAGGCGCGGGAAGTGCACCTCGAGGAGCCGGATGACGGCGAAGGCCAGCCAGCTCGGGATCAGCGCGTTGCCGCGCGCCGTGACGTAGCCGCGGTCCTGGATGGTCGCGATCGTCGCCGCGTACGTCGACGGGCGGCCGATCCCGCGCTCCTCCAGCGCCTTCACGAGGCTGGCCTCGGTGTAGCGCGGCGGCGCGGACGTCTCGTGGCCGTCGGCGGTGAGGGAGTTCACGTCCAGCGCCTGGCCGCGGGTCAGCTGCGGCAGCCGGCGCTCGGCGTCGCCGCCCTCGTCGTCGCGGTGCTGCGACTCGTCGCGGCCCTCCTCGTAGGCGGCGAGGAACCCGCGGAACGTGATGACGGTGCCGCTGGCGGAGAACTCCGCGTCCCGGCCGTCGGACGTGCTCGCGCCCAGGCGGATCGAGGCCGTGGTGCCCCGCGCGTCGTTCATCTGCGAGGCGACCGTGCGGCGCCAGATCAGCTCGTAGAGGCGGAACTCGTCGCCGCGCAGCTCACCCGCGAGCTGGGCCGGGGTGCGGAAGGACTCCCCCGACGGACGGATCGCCTCGTGGGCCTCCTGCGCGTTCTTGGACTGCTTGGCGTAGACGCGGGGCCGCTCGGGCACGAACTCCGGGCCGTACAGCTCCGCGGCCTGGCTGCGGGCCGCCGTGAGGGCCTGCTCCGACAGCGTCGTCGAGTCGGTCCGCATGTAGGTGATGTAGCCGCCCTCGTACAGCGACTGCGCGACGCGCATCGCCTGCCGCGCACCGAGACGCAGCTTGCGCGAGGCCTCCTGCTGCAGCGTCGAGGTGATGAACGGCGCCGCCGGGCGGCGCGTGTACGGCTTGTCCTCGACCGAGCGCACCGCGAACGACGCGCCCTCGAGCGCGGCGCGCAGCGTGGTCGCGGCGGCCTCGTCGAGGTGGGTGACGCCGCTGGTCTTCAGCTGCCCGACGTCGGAGAAGTCGCGGCCCGTCGCGACGCGGGAGCCGTCGACGCTCACGAGGCGCGCGGGGAAGGCGTTGCCGCCCTCGCTGGGCGCGAACTCGCCGCGCAGGTCCCAGTACTGCGCCGCGCGGAACGCCATCCGCTCGCGCTCGCGCTCGACGACGAGGCGGGTCGCGACCGACTGCACGCGACCGGCGGACAAGCCCGCGCGGACCTTGCGCCACAGCACGGGCGAGAGCTCGTAGCCGTAGAGGCGGTCCAGGATGCGGCGCGTCTCCTGGGCGTTGACGAGCTCGGCGTCGATCTCCCGGGTGTCGCGCACGGCGCGCTGGATGGCGTCGCGGGTGATCTCGTGGAAGACCATGCGGCGGTAGGGGATCTTGGGGTTCAGGGCCTCGACGAGGTGCCACGCGATGGCCTCGCCCTCGCGGTCCTCGTCGGTGGCGAGGAGGAGCTCGTCGGCGTCCTTGAGGCGGCGCTTGAGGTCGTTGACCTTCGAGCGCTTGTCGCCGTCGACGACGTAGTACGGCTCGAAGCCGTTGTCGACGTCGACCGCGAACTTGCCGAAGGGCCCCTTCTTCATGTCGTCCGGCAGCTGGGAGGGCTGGGGCAGGTCGCGGATGTGGCCGATGCTGGCCTGCACGTCGTAGCCGTCGCCCAGGAAGCCGCCGATCTGGGTCGCCTTCTTCTGCGACTCCACGATCACCAGCCGGCGCAGGCCGTCGCTGGTCCCGGCCCCGTTCCCGTTCGACTTGCCCGCCACTGCACGCCCTGCCTCTCCGCGCCTTCTCGCGCCCCACCGGCGGGTGCCGGTGGTCCTGCCGTTCCCCCGCACTGTCGCACGGGTGCCGTCTTCAATGTCGCACGCGGTGCGGCCCCCCGGTGCCGCAGCGGCGTGCGAAGCGGCTCACCACGGGCTCAGCAACCCGTCGGCGACGAGGTCGCGGACCCGCGGCAGCAGCGTCGCCCGCAGCTGCGCCTGGTCGACGTCCAGCAGCACCGCGAGCCCGGCGACGACCTGCCCGACGGCGAGCTCGCCGTCGCAGGCGCCGACCAGGGCGGCGACCTCGGTGCCGGCCTGCACGGTCCGGCGCAGCCCCCCGCCCTGGCGCAGCAGCAGCACGCGCGGGTCGGGCTCGCCGGGGGTGTGGAAGCGCTCGTCGCTGACGTCGCCCGCGACCCGCAGCCGGGCCGCGGCCAGGGCCGCGTCGTCGGTGCGCCGCAGCCAGTCGTGCGCCGCTAGCCCCGCGGCGAACGTCTCGCCGAGCGGCTGTCCGACGGCGCCCTGGACGTCCTCGAGGCGGCGCAGCGTGCCCGGGCCCTCGACCGGCCGGCGCAGCGTGACGATCCCGAAGCCGACGCCGGTGACGCCGCGGGCCTCGAAGTCGTCGAGCCAGGCCGCGTAGAGCTCGTCGAAGACCGGGCCGGGGCGCTGCCCGCCGTCGCGGATCCAGGTCTCGGCGTAGCGGGCGGGGTCGGTGACCTCGCGCTGCACGACCCAGGCGTCCAGGCCCGTGCCCTCCAGCCACGACCCGACGCGCTCGGTCCAGTCCTCGCCGTCGCGGTGCTCCCAGTTGCCCAGCAGCTGCGCGACGCCGCCCGGGGCCAGCACCCGCGCCACGCCGCCCACGAGCTGCGCCACGATCGCGTCGCCCGCCAGGCCGCCGTCGCGGTACTCGTAGGTCGGCACGCCCGCGACGCGGGGCGTGATGACGAACGGCGGGTTGGACACGACGAGGCCGAACTCCTCGCCGGCCTCGACCGGGTCCAGCAGGGAACCGTGGCGCAGGTCCAGCGCGACGTCGTTGAGGGCCGCGTTGACGGCCGCGAGGTCGAGCGCGCGCTCGGAGGTGTCGGTCGCGACGACGCGGCGCGCGTGGCGCGTGGCGTGCAGGGCCTGCACGCCGCAGCCCGTCCCGACGTCGAGGACCCGGTCGACGGGCGTGCGCACGGTGGACTGCGCCAGCGTCAGGGACGCGCCCCCGACGCCCAGGACGTGGTCGGTGCGCAGGGCCTCGCCGGTCGCGAGGTCGCCGAGGTCGGAGACCAGCCACCACTGGGCGGTGCCGGCCGCGTCGACCGCGGCGTAGGGCCGCAGGTCCACGAGGGCGCGGACCTCGTCGCCGGGGCCCTCGCCCGCGGCCTCGACGAGCCCCACGGAGCGCGCCCCGGCGGTCCCGACCTGCGGCAGGGCGGCGTCCAGGGCCGCGCGCGGCACGGGACGGCCGAGCGTGAAGCAGCGGAGCAGCACGGCCGCGGCGTCGGTGCTCGCGGCGGTGAGGCGCAGCGCGGGGACGGCCTGCTCGCGGTCGAGGGCCTCGGAGGCGACGGGCCCGAGCACGGCGTGCAGCCCGTCCACGGTGTAGTCGGCGCGTTGGAGGTCCTCGCGCAGGCGGGCCAGGAGGTCGGCGGGGTTCACGGTGGGCCATCCTCGCGCACGCGCCCCGTCCTGCCCTCCCCCTCCGTGATCAAGCAGGTATCACCTGCATGATCACGGAGGGCAGGGGTCAGAGGACCTTCTTGTCCGCCGTCTCGTCGGCGCGGAGGTCCGCCCCCCCGGTCGGGGCCGCCATGTCCACGCGGCGGCTCTTGCTGACGACGATCGCCACCACGATGATCACGACGCTGACGATCGCGATCCCGTAGCGGAGCACCGCGTTGGCGTCCTCGCCGATGCTCAGGGTCACGACCGCGGGCGCGACCAGCAGCGCGACGAGGTTCATGACCTTCAGCAGCGGGTTGATCGCCGGGCCGGCCGTGTCCTTGAACGGGTCGCCGACGGTGTCGCCGATGACCGTGGCCGCGTGGGCGTCGGAGCCCTTGCCGCCGTGCAGGCCGTCCTCGACGAGCTTCTTGGCGTTGTCCCAGCTGCCGCCCGCGTTCGCGAGGAACACGGCCATGAGGACGCCGGCCGCGATCGCGCCGCCGAGGAACCCGGCGAGCGGGGCGACCCCGAGGCCGAACCCGACCGCGATCGGCGAGAACGCCGCCAGCAGACCGGGGGTCGCCAGCTCCCGCAGCGCGTCGCGCGTGCAGAGGTCGACGACGCGGCCGTGGTCGGGCTGCTCCTCGCCCGTCATGATCCCGGGGTGCTCGGCGAACTGCCGGCGCACCTCGAGCACCACGGCGCCGGCCGAGCGGCCGACGGCGTTGACGGCGAGGCCCGCGAACAGGAACACCACGGCCGCCCCGAGCAGCACCCCGACGAGGGTCGTGGGCGTGGAGATGGAGAAGTCGCCGAGCGTCGTCTTCGCGTAGGTGGACGCCCCCGTCACGGCCTCCTGGGACACGGTGTCGAGGCGGTCGACGACCGCGTCGCGGTAGGAGCCGAACAGCGCCGTCGCGGCGAGGACCGCGGTGGCGATGGCGATGCCCTTGGTGACGGCCTTCGTGGTGTTGCCGACGGCGTCGAGCTCGGTGAGGACGGCGGCGCCCTCGGCGTCCACGTCCCCGCTCATCTCGGCGATGCCCTGCGCGTTGTCGCTGACCGGGCCGAACGTGTCCATCGCGACGATGACGCCGACCGTGGTCAGCAGGCCGCAGCCGGCGAGGGCGATGAGGAACATGCCCAGCGCGAGGATGCCGCCGGCCAGCAGGAACGCCAGGTAGACGGCGCCCGCGATGACGAGCGTCGTGTAGACGGCCGACTCCAGGCCGAGGCCGATGCCCGAGAGGACGACGGTGGCCGCGCCCGTGAGGGAGGAGTCGGCGACGTCGCGGGTCGGCTGCGACTCGGTGCCCGTGTAGTGGCCCGTGATCCAGAGGATCATGATCGCCAGCAGGATCCCGAGGCCGACGGCGCAGAGCGCGACCAGGCGCGGGTCCCCGTCGAGGCCCGTGACGGTCGCGTCGCCGCCGGTCAGGCCGTCGAAGGAGGACGGCAGGTAGGTGAAGCAGGCGACGGCCGTGCCGACCAGGGCGACGGCCGCGGACAGGTAGAACCCGTTCTGGATCGACGTGAGCCCGCTGACGCCCGCCTTGGCGCGCACCAGCACGACACCGAGCGCGGCGGTGATCGCCCCGATCGCGGGGATGAGCAGCGGCAGGACGAGGCCCGCCTCGCCGATCGCCGTCTGCCCGAGGATGACCGCCGCGACGATCGTGACCGCGTAGGACTCGAACAGGTCGGCGGCCATGCCGGCGCAGTCGCCCACGTTGTCGCCGACGTTGTCGGCGATGGTGGCGGGGTTGCGGGGGTCGTCCTCGGGGATGCCCTGCTCGATCTTGCCGACGAGGTCGGCGCCGACGTCGGCGGCCTTGGTGAAGATGCCGCCGCCGACCCGCATGAACATGGCCAGCAGGGCGGCGCCGAAGCCGAAGCCCTCCAGGACGGTCGGGGCGTCGTCGCCGAAGGCCAGGACGGCGACCGAGGCGCCCAGCAGGCCGAGGCCGACCGTGACCATCCCGACGACCCCGCCCGTGCGGAACGCGATCCGCATGCCCGTCTCGCGGCCCGCGGCCCCGCTGCGCGCCGCGGCGGCGACGCGGACGTTGGCCCGCACCGCCAGCGACATGCCCAGGTAGCCGATCGCGGCGGAGAACACGGCGCCCACGACGAAGGCGACGCTGCGCGAGGCGCGCAGGACCCAGTCGTCGGCCGGCAGGGCCAGCAGCAGCAGGACGACCGCGACGGCGAACCAGACCAGCGTCCGGAACTGCCGGCGCAGGTAGGCCGCCGCCCCGGCCTGCACGGCCGCGGCGATGGACTGCATCTTCTCGGTGCCTTCGTCGTGCACGAGGACCTGCCGCCGGAAGACGAAGGCGGCGACCAGGGAGGCGACGGCGACGACCGCCACGGCGACGACCACCGCCTGCCCTGATCCGGTGAGTCCGCCGGTCTCCGCGGGGGTGGACAGCCCGGGCAGGGCGGCGGGGGCGGCACTCAGGGCAGGAAGGGGCACGCGTCCTCCTCGACGTGGGGTGAGCCGACGTCCGGGACTGCGCTCGCTCCCGGCGCCATGATCACCAAGTCGCCCAAGCCTAGGGCAGGAGGACGCAGGGTGCCCAGAGATGACGCCGCGTCGGGACGCGCGTCCGTTCGGGTCGGGCGTGCCGGGTCAGGCGCTGCGCCGGTCGCCCGCGCTCGGGTGCGCGGGTTCCGCGGCGCAGGTCAGGTGCGCTGGCGCGGCTGGGGTGCGTGCAGCACGCCGGGGGACGTCACCGGTGCCGGGTCGCTCAGCGCCCACGCGAGCCGCACCCCGGCGCGGCGCTCCTCCACCCCGGGGAGGGTGGTGCTGCCGGCGACGGAGACGTCGTCGGCCATGCCCTGCAGCAGCGCCAGGGCCAGGGGGTCCTCGTTCTCGTCGGTGGCGGGCAGGACCTCGCCGTCCGCGCCGCGCTCGACGACCGTCACCTCGAGGCGGGAGGAGTCGTCGCACAGACGCATGTCGACGAGGCCGCCGGCCGTGGTGCGGCCGACGGCCCTCGCGCACGCCTCACCGATGGCGATGCGGATCTCGTCGAGCTGGCCCTCCTCGAACCCCGCCCGCCGCGCCACGGACACCGCGACGAGTCGCGCGGTCCGGACGTGCTCGGCGAGGGGGCTGAAGCGGAGGGCGATGGTGGGCACGGGTCAGGACGCCGCGCCGGCACCGTCCACGGACGCCGAGGCCGCGATCGCGTCGGCGACGGTGTCGTGGATCGGGAAGACCTTGGTCAGACCCGTGATCCGGAAGACCTTGAGGATCTTCTCGCGCTGGCAGACCAGGTGCAGGGAGCCGTCGTGCGAGCGCACCCGCTTCAGCCCGCCCACCAGGACGCCGAGGCCCGTGGAGTCGAGGAACTCGACGCCCTCCATGTCCACCACCAGGTGGTGGTGGCCGGCCCCGACCAGTTCGTTGAGCCGCTCGCGCAAGGTCGGTGCGGTGTAGACGTCGATCTCACCGGACACCTCGACGATGGTCCGGCCGCTCTCTTCGCGGCTCGTCACCGACAGGTCCACGACCCCTCCTCGCTGCTCGCGTCGAGCATGCCGAACGGCACACCCGCCTCTGGCATTCAACCATCGCTCAGGGTGAGGAGCGCGTCCAAGGCGCGACGACACAGGGCCGTCCGGGCCTGCGGGGCAGCGCAGCCGCCCCAGGCGCCGCACGCGTCCCACCCCGGCGGGCGCCCCCGCCGGAGCGTCGCGCGGGTCCCGGGGCGCACGGGGAGACAATCGTGGCCGTGAGCGGTGCACGGGCGGCGGCAGCGGGGGTCGGCGGGACACCCGCGCCCCGGCCGCACGACGCGGGCGCCGACGGCGGCCCGACCCCCGGCGGCCCGACCCCCGGCTCCCCGGCCTCTCCCGGCACCGCCACCGCGCGCGACCGGGACTCCGACGCGCTGGCCCCGGCGCTGGAGCGCGTGCTGGCCGACGGGCGCCGCCGCGACCGGCTGCGCCACGTCGAGCAGCTGCCCGCGCGCCCGGGCGTGCGCGTCGACTGGCCCGCGTGGGCGGACCCGGAGGTCGTCGCGGCCCTCGAGCGCGGGACGCGGGGGCTGCCCTGGCGCCACCAGGCCGTCGCGGCGGAGCACGTGTGGGCCGGGCGCTCGGTGGTGCTGTCGGCCGGGACGGCGTCCGGGAAGTCCCTCGCCTTCCAGCTGCCCGTCCTGACCGCGCTGCGCCGGACCGCCGAGGCGACCGGCCGCGGCGCGACCGCCCTGTACCTCTCCCCGACCAAGGCGCTCGCGGCCGACCAGGAGGCCCGGCTGCGCGCGCTGCGCCTGCCCGGCCTGGAGGCGGCGACCTACGACGGCGACACCCCGCCGGAGGTGCGGCGCTGGATCCGCTCCCACGCGCAGCTGGTCCTCACCAACGTCGACATGCTGCACCGCTCGGTGCTGCCCGGGCACGAGCACTGGTCGAGCTTCCTGCGGCGGCTGCGCTACGTCGTGGTCGACGAGTGCCACTCCTACCGGGGCGTCTTCGGCTGCCACGCCTCCGCCGTGCTGCGGCGGCTGCGGCGGCTCGCGGCGCGCTACGGCGCCGATCCCGTCTTCGTGCTGGCCTCGGCCACCGTCGCCGAGCCCGCGACGACCGCGCGGCGCCTCACCGGCGTCGACGTCGTGGCGGTCACCGAGGACGCCTCGCAGCGCCCGGCCGTCTCCGTCGCCCTGTGGGAGCCGCCGCTGCGGACGCTGCCCCCCGCGGCCGCCGTCCCGCCGCCGGACCCGCAGGACCCGTGGGCGCCCGTCGACCTCCCCGCGCAGGAGCCGCCCGTCGAGGAGGCCCGCGACCAGCGCCGGACCGCCACGGCCGAGGCGGCGGACCTGCTGGCCGACCTGGTCGTCGGCGGCGTGCGCGCGCTGGCCTTCGTCCGCAGCCGCACGGGGGCGGAGTCGGTCGCCGCGGGCGCCCGCCGCCGCCTCGCGGAGGTCTCCCCCGAGCTCGCGCAGCAGGTCGCGGCCTACCGCGGCGGCTACCTGCCCGAGGAGCGGCGGGAGCTGGAGGAGGCGCTGCGCAGCGGCCGGGTCCGCGGCCTGGCCACGACGCGCGCCCTTGAGCTGGGCGTCGACGTCGCGGGCCTGGACGCCGTCCTCGTCGCCGGCTGGCCGGGGACGCGGGCCTCGTTCTGGCAGCAGATCGGGCGCGCCGGGCGCCGCGGCTCCCCCGCGCTGGGCGTCTTCGTCTCCCGGGACGACCCGCTGGACACCTACCTCGTGAACCACCCCGAGGCGCTGTTCGGGGTGCCCGTGGAGGCGGCCGTCCTCGACCCCGACAACCCCTACGTCCTCGCCCCGCACCTGTGCGCGGCCGCGCAGGAGCTCCCCCTCACCGAGCCGGACCTCGAGCTCTTCGGCCCGGCTGCGGCGGAGGTCGTCGAGCTGCTGGTCGGTCGCGGCATGCTGCGCCGCCGCTCGACGGGCTGGTACTGGACGCGCCGCGACCGCGCCGTCGACCTCACCGACCTGCGCGGGGCGGGCGGGACCGTGCGCATCGTCGAGGCCGGCACGGCCCGCGTCCTCGGCACGGTGGACGTCGCCTCGGCCGACAGCACCGTGCACCGCGGCGCGGTCCACGTGCACCAGGGCCGCAGCTACGTCGTCGACGAGCTCGACCTCGAGGAGCAGCTCGCGGTCGTGCACCCGGAGACCCCCGAGCACACCACCCACGCGCGCTCGGACTCCGACGTCCGGGTCCTCGCGGTCGACGGCACCCGCCGGGCCGGGCCGGTGACCCTGTCCAGCGGGGTCGTGGAGGTGACGTCGCAGGTCACGGGCTTCCTGCGGCGCCGGGTCGGCACGGGGCAGGTCCTCGGCGAGGAGCCCCTGGACCTGCCGCAGCGCCGGCTGCGCACGCGCGCCGTGTGGTGGACGCTCGAGCCCTCCGCCGCCGACGCGGCCCTCGCGGACAGCACCGACCCCGACGACCCGCGCCCGCCGTCGCACCGCCTGCCCGGGGCCCTGCACGCCGCGGAGCACGCCGCGATCGGCCTGCTGCCCCTGCTCGCGACGTGCGACCGCTGGGACCTCGGCGGCCTGTCGACGGCGCTGCACCCCGACACCGGGCTGCCCACCGTCTTCGTCCACGACGCCGTGCCCGGCGGCGCGGGCTTCTCCGACCGCGGCCACGACCGCCTCGTGCCGTGGCTGCGCGCCACCGTCGAGGCCGTGCGGAGCTGCCCCTGCGCGAGCGGGTGCCCGGCGTGCGTGCAGTCGCCCAAGTGCGGCAACGGCAACGAGCCCCTGGACAAGGCCGGGGCGGTCGCCGTCCTCGACGTGGTCCTGGCCGCCCTCGGCAGCCCCCGGTCGGCCGCTCACGGCGTCCCCGCCGTCCCCGCGGCCTGACCCGGCGCCTCACCCGCCGCCGGAAGGGCCCCTGACACCGGACGACCGGCCCGGGCGGTGGCGCGGGCCGCGCCGAGCGCCGCGAACCGGCCCCGCACCCCGACGCGGGCGGTGACCTCGACCGTGCCGTCGGCGCCCACCGCGCAGGACACGGCGCTCGCGCCGGCCGCGGCGAGCACCCCCGCGGCCCGGGAGCACGGCTCGCCGGGGGCCCGCCCGAGGAGGACGTCGGCGCCCGCGAGCGCCGCCAGGTCGGCCGCGGACTCGGCCCGGTGCCGGGCCGTGACGGCGGCCCCGAGGCCGAGGACCGCGAGCACGAGGGTCAGGGCCACGGCGCAGACCCCGAGGACGAGGACGGTGCCGCTGCCCGCGTCGCCGGCGTGCTGGTCCCCACGCCCGCAGCGGGCGGGGCGCGGGCCCCTCACGGCGCGACACCGGCCGCGGCGGGCTCCACCGCGGCGCGGGCGGTGGCCCCCGTCAGGACGGCCCCGCCGAGGCGGCCGAGGACGGCCCGCCGGGAGGTCACCTCCACGACGACCGTCCCGGCGCCGCCCCGGACGGCGACGGACGCCCCGGCCGGCGCCAGCGACTGGGCGCTCGCGCGGACGACGGCCGCAGTCTCGCCCCGGGCGGCGGCGCGCGCCCCGGCCCGGGCGGCGTCCACGCAGTCGACCTGCGCCACGACGACGTCGGCGGCGCCCAGCACGACCGCCAGCAGGAGGACGACCGCGGGCATCGCGACGGCGAGCTCCAGGGTGGCCGACCCGCGGTCGTCGCGGCGGCGCATCAGCCGAGCGCCAGCGCCTGGCGGATCACGCCGAGGAGCAGCTGCCGGACCTCGCTGCTGCGCAGGATCGCGATGAGCAGCCCCGCGAAGCCGCACGCGGCGAGCGTGGCCATGGCGTACTCGGCCGTGGCCATCCCCGCGTCGCGCGCCGAGGGGCCGGCTGGGACGAGCGCCCGGCCGGGAGCCTGTGCGAGCGGGGCGACCTCGGTGTCGTCGGTGTCGATGTCGATGTCGGTGTGCGTGTCGGAGTCGTTGTGGTGCAGCACGTCTCGTCCTCTCGTCGGGTGCGGCCGGAGGGCCGCGGGTGCGGTCCGGCCCACCGACCCTCGTCGCACGGGCCCGCCCGCGGGCGGTGCGGGAGCGGGCGTGTGGACAGCCCGCGGGCGGTGCGGGGTGTGGACGCGGCGGCGGTCCTCACCCGGTGAGCAGGCTCCCGGCGAGGGTGAGCACGACGGGCACGACGCCGAGCAGCAGGAACGACGGCAGGGTGCAGAGGCCGAGCGGCAGGACGAGCAGGGAGCCCAGCCGCGCCGCGGCCTCCTGGGCGGCGCGGCGGCGCTCGCGCCGGGCCTGGCCCGCGGCCGACAGCAGGAGGTCCGCGGCCGGGGCCCCGGCCAGGGCGGACAGCAGCAGGGCGTCCGCCAGCGGCGCCAGGTCCGGACCCGCTCCCGCCCAGGCCGTGCGGGGGTCGGCGCCGAGGCGCAGCTGCGCGCAGACCCCCTGCAGCGCCACCGCCGACGGGTCGGCCAGCGGGCCGGGGCGGGTGCTCTCGACGGCCGCGAGCGCCTCCTCCACGGCCGTGCCCGGGGGCAGCCCGGCGGTGACGGCGGCCGCGGTGAGCTCCAGCAACAGCGGGACGTCGAGGACGGGGCCGGGTGTCGCGCGAACCGGGCGCCGCAGACCGGCCCGCGCCCGCGGCACCACCTCGTCTGCGGAACCCCGCCGGACGGCGAGGCGCCCGCCCCGTCGTCCCGAGCTCCGCCCGGGTACCGCGAGGACCGCCAGCACCAGGAGGACGGCCGCGAGCGCGGCGGCCGCGGTCACCCCAGCCCTCCGGCCGCCGAGCGGACCATCCGCCGGGTCCAGCTCCGCCCGGCCAGCAGCAGGAGCGTGCCGACGACGGCGCACGCCCGCCCGGGCGTCGTGGCCAGCAGCGTCTGCCACGGCGGCGCACCGAGGACCGCGCCGAGCGCGAGGCCCACCAGCGGCAGGACTGCGACGGTGCGGGCGCTGACCCGGGCCCCGGCGGTGGCGACGCGCAGCGCCGCGTGGGCGTCGGCGTCCGCGCGCAGCCCCGCCGCGCAGGCGTCGAGCGCGTCGGCCGCGGGGGCCCCGGTGCGTTCCGCGAGCCGCCAGACGGCCCGCACGGCGGGCGGGGCGTCACCGAGGTCGACCCCGTCGGTCGTCGTCCCGGACGCGGGGGCCCCACCCGTCGCGTGCCGCCACGCCGTCGCGGGCGCGACCCCGGCCCGCAGCAGGGCCGCGGCCCGCTCGGCCAGCCGCGCACCCGCCAGCAGCTCGTCCTCGGGGCGGGCCGGCGACCGCGGGCCCGGCCGGCGGCGTCGGAGCGGCGGGAGACGGACCCCTCCCGTGCCCGCGGGGGCGCGGGCGCGGACCGGGCGGAGCAGCAGCACGGCCACGAGCAGGAGAGCCGCGACGAGCCAGCCGGCCCCGGTCGCGCTCACGCCCCCACCTGCCCGACGTCCGGCCCGAGCCGGGCCGCGAGCAGGGGCCAGCCCGGACCTCGGCGGAGGACACCGTCCGCGCCGACGGTGAGCGCGGCCGGTACCGCGACCCGCGCAGCCCCCCCACCGGCGGCGACGACCGCCACCTCGACGAGCTGCCGCCCGCCGTCGGCCGCAGCCCGGCGCTCGACGTGCAGGACCACGTCGACCCCGGCGACGAGCTGCGCGTCGACGGCGTCGGGGCTGGAGCCCGCGGCCGCGGCGAGCGCGTGCAGGCGCGGGACCACGTCGGCGGCCGTGTTGGCGTGCACGGTCCCGGCCCCGCCGGAGTGGCCGGTGTTGAGGGCGGCCAGCAGGTCGCGGACCTCGGCGCCGCGGCACTCGCCCACCACGAGGCGGTCGGGCCGCATCCGCAGCGCCTGCCGGACCAGGACGTCCAGGCCGATGCCGCCGCGCCCCTCGACGTTGCCGTGGCGCGCCTCCAGGCGCACGACGTGCGGGTGCTCGGGCCGCAGCTCCCCGGAGTCCTCGACCAGGACGATGCGCTCACCGGGCCCGACCTCGCCGAGCAGGGCCTGCAGCAGCGTCGTCTTCCCGGCGCCCGTCCCGCCGCTGACCAGCAGCGACAGCCGCCGGGCGACGACCGCGCGCAGCACCGGCAGCAGCGCCGGCGCGAGCCCGCCCGCGACGACGAGGTCGGCCAGCCGCCAGCGCCGCAGGGCCGGGACCCGCAGGCTGACGTGCGTGCCCTCGGGCGCGAGCGGCGGGAGGACCGCGTGCAGCCGCGTGCCGTCGGGCAGGCGCGCGTCCACGAAGGGGCTCGCCTCGTCCAGCCGCCGCCCCGCCCCCGCGGCGAGCCGGACCGCGAGGGCCCGCACCTCGGCCTCGCCGTCGAGCCGCAGGCCCGCGGGGCGCAGACCGGCGCCGTCGTCGACCCACACCGCGCCGCCACCGTTGACGAGGACGTCGGTGACGCCGTCGGCGCGCAGCAGCTCCTCCAGCCGCCCGGCGCCCGTGAGCTCCGCCCGCAGCGCGTCCACGAGGCGCAGCAGCGCGGGGGCGCCCAGGACGACGCCCTCGGCGGCGGCCGCGGCCGCGACGGCGTGCGGGTCGAGGCCCTCCCGGGCCGGCTGCCCCGCCGCGACGAGCCGGGACCGGACGCGGGCCGCGACGTCGCCGTTCAGGACGGCACCGGCGAGAGGTCGCGGAGGCTGGCCTCCTGCGCCCAGCGCAGGGCGAAGGCGCGCAGCGGGGTCCGGCGCCCGCGCGGCAGCCCCTCGCCGCGCTCGAGGGCGGCGTCGAGGTCCCGGTCGGTGCGCAGGCTTCCGGCCAGGCGGGCCCCGACCACGTCGGCGACGGTCTCGGCCGCGACGTCGGCGCCGACGTCGCGCACCAGCAGCCGCAGGGCCTGCGGGGAGCGCAGCGCGGGCCGCACCGCGTCCAGGACGCAGCAGGCCGCCGCTGCGGCGCGGTAGGTCGCGGGCACCACGAGGAGGACCTCGTCGCAGTGGGGCAGGACGGTGGCCAGGGCCGCGGGGTCGCGGCGGGGCAGGTCGACGAGGACGAGGTCGTGCAGCCGGCGCGCCGCGGTCAGCACCGACTCCAGCGCCGCGGGCCCGGGCGCCCCGCCGCGGCGCCGGTCCCCGGCCAGCAGCTGCAGGCCGTCGCCCACGGAGACCGTCGCGCGCAGCACGTCGGGGCGCAGCCGCCCCGAGACGCCCGTCAGGTCCGCCCAGCGCAGGCCGGGCAGCTCGTCGGCGCCGAGCACCAGGTCGAGGCCGCCGGAGAGCGGGTCGGCGTCGACGAGCAGGACGTCCGCGCCCTCCTCGGCGGCGGCCGTGGCCAGGGCGGCGGCCAGGACGCTGGCGCCCGCGCCGCCGCAGCCGCCGAGGACGCCGACGACGCGCCCGCGGCCGCCCGCGGCACCCTCGCCCGCGTCGGCCAGCCGCTCCAGGAGCCAGCTCTCGGCCTCCGGCAGGACGGCCGCGTGGTCGGCGTCGACCTCCGCCGCCCGGCGCCACCACGCGGCGTCGACGGGAGCCAGCCCGACGAGGACGGTCTCCGCGGCCTCCCCGCGCGCCCGCAGGACCTCGCCGGCGGGCACGTCGGCCCCGGCCAGCAGCAGCAGCGGGGCCTCGCCGGGCGGGCCGAGCGAGGGCCCGCTGTCGCGGCGCAGCGCGCAGCCGGCGGCGGCCGCCAGCCGGCTCACGGCATCGGCCAGCTCGTCGTCGTCGGTGAGCAGCACGGCGGTGCCCGTCGCGAGGGGCGCGGGCGGCAGCGGGCGGGGCGTTCGGGTGGTCGGCACGGTGTCCTCCTGGGGTGGCGGAGGACCACCGTCGGACCGCGGGGCGGGACGACGGCACCGGGCGGGCCCCGGGTGTGGACACGGGTGTCGCGGCGGCGGCTGTGGACGCGGGTGCCGCGCCGGAGGAGGAGACCCGGTGCACGGGGATCGACACCGTCACGCGCGGGGAGAGTGTGGAGACGGCCCCCGCTGGGGGGGAGCGGGGGCCGCCGACGGTCCGGCTCGGGGGGGATGAGCCGGGCCCGTTTGTGTAGCCCACAGGGCGTACTCCTGCATCTTCACCCCTCGGACACCTCCCTGGCAATTCTTCCGGGCAGGTGTCGGCGGATCTCCACCGATGAGGCGGCGGAGGTTCCCGCGGCGCCCCCCTCAGGCGCTCCCGGCGGCCGTCCGGGTGAGGAAGTCGCGGGCGATCGGCGCCGCGACGGCCCCCCCGCTCGTGCCGTCGGTGACGAAGACCGCGAAGGCCGTCGAGCCCTGCCAGCCGATGGTCCAGGCGTGCGTGGGCAGCGGGTCCGCCGACCCGTACTCGGCCGTCCCCGTCTTCGCCTGCACCGGGGCGCCGGGGACGTCCGCGAGCACGGTCGCGGTGCCGTCCGTGACGACGTCGCGCATGAGCCCGGCGAGGGTCGCCAGGTCCTCGGGCCGCGCCGCGGCGGCCACGGGGGCGGGGGCCGCGGCCGGGGCCGGCTCGAGCACCACGACCGGACGGCGCAGGGCACCCGCGGCCACCGAGGCCGCGGCCACGGCCATGGCGAGCGGGCTGACGAGGGTCCGGCCCTGCCCGAAGCTCGCGGCGGCGCGGTCGACGTCCGACTCGGTGGCGGGCACGTCGCCGGCGAAGGCGTCGACGCCCGTCGACCACTCCTCGCCGACGCCCAGCTGGGCGGCCGCGGTGCGCAGCGCGTCGTCGCCCAGGCGCGGGCTGAGGCTCGCGAAGGCCGTGTTGCACGACTGCGCGAAGTCCTGCCGGAAGGGGACGTCGCCGAAGGCCTCCCCCTCGAAGTTGCGGAAGGAGCGCCCGTCGACGGTGTAGGTCGGCGTGCAGGCGACGTTCGAGGCGGGGTCGAAGCCGCCGCCCAGCAGGGCCAGCGTCGTCGCCACCTTGAACGTGGAGCCCGGGGGGAAGCGGCCGGTCAGAGCGCGGTCGCCGCCCGTGGCGGGCCCGTTGGCGACGGCGAGCACCTCCCCCGTCGCGGTGTCCACGGCGACCAGCGCGGACGGCGAGGCCACCGACGCCAGCGCCTCGTCGGCCGCCTGCTGCACGGCGTTGTCCAGGCTCGTGCGCACGGTCTCCCCCGGCACCGGCGCGACGGAGACCAGCTCCTGCGACAGCGCGGTGGTGCCGCCCGAGGCCCGCACGACGACGCCGACCCGGCCGGCGAGGCGCTCGTCGTAGCGCGCCTGCAGGCCGGACAGCCCGGCCAGGTCACCCGCGGCGTAGCGGCCGCCGGAGGCCTCGACCACCTCGGCGGTGACCTGCCCGACCCCGCCCAGCAGGGCGCGCGCGAAGGCGCGGGTCGGCGCCAGCGGGAGCGTGGAGGTCCGGAAGACGGCGCCGGGCACGGCCTGCAGCGCGTCGCGCTGGGCGTCGTAGTCGGTGCGGCGCAGGGTGACGACGTCGACGAAGGCGTCCGGTGACGCCTGCTGGATCCGGCCCGCGAGCCCCGCCCCGTCGACCCCGAGCAGCCCGGCGAGAGCCGTCGCGGTGGCCCCCGCGTCCTTCGTGCGCGAGGGCTGCACCCCGACGTCGACGACGTCGGTCTCGGTCACCACGGGCAGCCCGTCGCGGCCCAGGACGTCGGCGCGCGGCGGCTGCGTGCGCTCCAGGACGAAGGTGGCGCCCTGCGCGAGCGCGGGGTGCACGAGCGCCGGGGACCACACGGCGCGCCAGGCGGCGTCCTCCCCCTCGCCGGTGCGGCGCAGCGCCGCGGTGGTGGCGTAGGTGAGGACGCTGCCCGCGGGGGCGCCGTGCTGCGCGGCCAGGTCGAAGGTGACCTCCAGCTGCGCCGAGGCCGTCCCGTCACCGGCCCGCTCCGCGTCCACCGACACGACCCGCACGCGCGGCGGGGCGCTCGCGAGGCCCCCGGCCAGCCGGGCGTACTCGGCGGCCGGGTCGGCCGGGGCCCCCGTCAGCGGTGCCTCGGCCCAGGCGCCGCCCGTCCACGCCGCCGCGACGGCGTCGGCCGCGGCGCGCGCGTCGGCCGCGTCGTCGGGACGCTCGCGCAGGAGGAGGACCGCACCGCCCGCGACGGCGGCCGCCGCGACGACGGAGCCGGCGACCACGACGGTGCGGCGCCGGGGCCCGCCGCGCGGCGCCGGGGCCTCGGAGGGATCGGGGGCAGCGGGACCGGTCATCCCCCCGATGCTCGCAGACCTGCCCCGCCCCGCCGCGGTCCCCGTCACCGACCCGCCGGAGGGGCGGTGACCGGCTGCTAGCCTTTCCCACGGAGGTGTCGCCTAGTGGCCTATGGCGCCCGCCTGCTAAGCGGGTTGGGGGCTCAAACCCCCTCGCGGGTTCAAATCCCGCCACCTCCGCCAGGCCACAGGGCCCCGTCCGCACTCGCCGGACGGGGCCCTGAGCACGTCTCGGGGCTACTGCCGCAACCGATTGGTCCTCAGCCGGAGAGCCAGCTATGCTCATCCCCGGTCACCACGCCTCGCGGGGTGCCTGCGCCCGTAGCTCAACGGATAGAGCATCTGACTACGGATCAGAAGGTTAGGGGTTCGAATCCCTTCGGGCGCACCAGCAAGATCACGTGAACGTCGAGCCGCCCCCCGAGGGCGGCTTCGTCGTTCCCGGCCCTCCTCGCCGGCGCCTCCGCACCGCCCGTCCCGCCCCGGGGCGGCCCGCGGGAGCTGGCCTACTGTTCGGACCTCCGCCGAAGGAGGACCACCATGCCGTTCGACATCCGCTCCGCCACCGCCCTCGTCACGGGCGCGAGTTCCGGGCTGGGCTCGGAGTTCGCCCGCCGCTTCGCCGCCCGCGGCGCCGACCTCGTCCTGGTCGCCCGTCGCGCCGACCGCCTCGAGGAACTCGCCGCCGAGCTGCGCACCGCCCACGGCGTGACCGTGACGGTCGTGCCCTTCGACCTCGCCCGCCCCGACGCGGGCCGCGCGCTGCGCGCGGAACTCGACGCCGCCTCGATCAGCGTGCACCTGCTCGTGAACAACGCCGGCTTCGGCACGCACGTGCCGTTCGTGCGCGCCGACGTGGAGCGGGTGGAGGAGGAGATCACCCTCAACGTTTCCGCCCTCGTCGACCTCACGCGGGCCTTCCTGCCCCCCATGGTCGACGCCGGCCGGGGTGCCGTGGTGAACCTGGCCAGCATCGCGGCCTACCAGCCGGCTCCCGGGATGGCGGTGTACGGGGCGACGAAGGCGTTCGTCCTGCACTTCACGGAGGCCCTCGCCTTCGAGCTGCGCGGCTCCGGGGTGAAGGTCCTGAGCGTCGCCCCCGGGCCGACGAGGACCGAGTTCTTCGACGTCGCCGGCGAGAACGCCTCCGGCGGCGCACGGTTCCAGACGGCCGAA
Source organism: Kineococcus rubinsiae (assembly GCF_011839805.1). GTDB lineage: Bacteria > Actinomycetota > Actinomycetes > Actinomycetales > Kineococcaceae > Kineococcus > Kineococcus rubinsiae. The sequence continues at coordinate 59,711 of NZ_VWPY01000019.1, forward strand.
CAGGTGGTCTCGGCCGCGCTGCGCGCGCTGGACCGCCGCAGCACCCCGGCCAGCACGGTCTCGGGCGCCGCGAACCTGCTCACCACCTCGGCGGCCCGGTTCGTGCCCCGCCGCGTGGCGCTGGCCATCGCCGGGCGGATGCTGCGCGCCTGAGCGCCCCCGCGGGCCGGCTCCCCCGGAAGCCGGCCCGCACCCCGCCGCGCGGCCGGCGCGAACCGGTCGGGGGCACCGGACCGGTTGTCCTGCAGAGGTTCCGCAGAACGCCGACGGGCAGCGCCGCGCGGGCGGCGGCCGGGACCGTCGCCCGGCGTGAACGGTCACCACGGCCCCTCGCCGTCCTTTCCCGTGATCTGTCCGGGATGACCTCGATCACGTTCCCGCCCGGAATGTCGAGGAGGAACGGCGGACCCTTACCCACATCCTCTTCACGCACTCCCGAGAACGCCTCGCGAAGCTCTCCGGGGAACTGATCGTGAATGCCTTCCGGGGCGCGTGGCCACGGGGAACTGTGGTTTCATGGTCATTGCGATCCACACCCTCTTCCCCCTTGGAGACCAGCATGGCAACTCACGACGTAGCGCTGAAGGTGGCGACCGAACTCGCCGTCGGCGCCGTGGACCTCGAGATCCCCGTCAAGCGCAACGGCCGCCGCATCGGCGTCTTCACCGTGAACTCGAACGGTGTCTCCTGGAACCCGTCGACGTCGAAGGCCCCGACCTCCGTGTCCTGGGAGGACCTCCCCGACGCGCTGAGCGGCAAGCCCGCCGCGGCCCCGGCCGCCCCCGCCGCCGCTGCTGCCGCGCCGGCGAAGAAGGCGACGGCCAAGAAGGCCGCGACGACCACCAAGAAGACGGCCGCCAAGAAGAGCGCGCCCGCGGAGACCGCCCCCGAGCCCACCCCGGCTCCCGTGGCCGAGACCCCGGCGCCGGCGCCCGCCGCCACCGCCAAGAAGGCCACCGCGAAGAAGGCGGCCAAGAAGTCGGCTCCCGCCACCTCGGCCACCTCCGCCACCACCGGTGCCGTCGACGCCCGCGCGGTCCGCGCCTGGGCCGCCGAGAACGGGATCGCCGTCGCCCCGCGCGGCCCGATCTCCTCGAGCATCATCGACCAGTTCCGCGCCGCGAGCTGAGCACGCAGCGCTGAGACGACGGAGGGGCGGGTCCTGACGGACCCGCCCCTCCGTCGCGTCCGCCGGTTCCCGGCCCGGCGCCTCAGCGCCTGCGGCGCCCCCGCGGCGTCCCGGGCACGACGGGCGGGACGCGGTCGGCGCCGAAGATCTCCGCGCAGATGCTGATGTAGAGCTGGTCCGGCACGGGCAGCCAGCGGACCTCGCGCAGCGCCTGGTCCTGACCGGCGGACTCCATGACGAACTCCCCGTAGTCGAGGACGCGTCCCGCGAGGGTCTGGTTGTAGCTCATGTCGGTGACCTTCCCGACGGGCATCATCGCCACCCGCCGGTTGACGACGCCGAACGTCAGCAGCAGGCGGCGGTCGGTGGCCACGAACCAGTCCCCGTGCCACATCAGCAGCCGCCACCCGGCGCGGGCCAGCAGCACGAACCACCCCAGGAACAGGGCGTCGCCCACCAGCGGGACCTGCGGGGGCAGCCGGAACGTCAGCCACACGACCACGACGAACGCGGCGACGACGCTCGCGAACGGCTCCAGCAGCTGGGCGGGGTGACGGCGCACGGCGACGACGAGGCGTTCGGTGGGCAGCAGGTAGCGGCGCACGCCCGAGGGCAGGCAGGCCACCACGGGATCGCGGGCGTCCACCTCCGCCGACCCCTCGGGGGCCGCGGCGCTGCGGCGGACGAACAGACGGCCCAGCACGGTGGTCAGCTGTTCAGGACGCCGTCGAAGAACGCGCCGATGCTCGAGACGATGGTGCCGAGCGCTTCACCGACGCTGCGCACGAACGCCGCGGCCTGGTCGGGTGCGCGGTAGACGGCGTACAGGGCGAAGACCACCAGGACCCACCACAGGACTCTGCGCCACTTCATGACCGCTCCTCTCCTACGACGTCGCCGGGTGCCTCGCCCGTCGGGTCCCGAACTGCCGCTTCCGGGAGCGGACACGGCGCGTGCAAGATCGATCCCTGACGGTGCACAGCATGCCGGAAGAGGACACGGCGATCGACCACCCCGCGCCGGGAACTTCCGGGCGGGGGCGGCCGCCGGGGCTCAGACGACGCCGTAGAGGCGGTCACCCGCGTCGCCCAGGCCCGGGACGATGTAGCCGGAGGAGTTCAGGTGCTCGTCGACGGCCGCGGTGACGACGGTCACGTGGGCGGCCCCGTCGAACGCCTCGCGCAGGACCTCGACGCCCTCGGGCGCGGCCAGCAGGCAGATCGCGGTGACGTCGTCGGCGCCGCGCTCGAGGAGGTAGTTGATGGACGCGACGAGGGTTCCGCCGGTCGCGAGCATCGGGTCGAGCACGTAGCACTGCCGGCCGCTGAGGTCGTCGGGCAACCGGTTCGCGTAGGTCGTCGCCTGCAGCGTCGACTCGTCGCGGATGAGGCCGAGGAAACCGACCTCCGCGGTCGGCAGCAACCGGACCATCCCGTCGAGCATGCCGAGGCCGGCGCGCAGGATCGGCACGACGATCGGCTTGGGCGAGGTCAGCCGCACGCCGACGGTCGGGGCGACCGGCGTGGTGATGGGGTGCGGCTCGACGCGGACGTCGCGCGTCGCCTCGTAGGCGAGCAGCGTCACCAGTTCGTCCGCGAGGCGGCGGAACGTGGGCGAGTCGGTCCCGGCGTCGCGCAGCGCCGTCAGCTTGTGCGCGACGAGGGGGTGGTCGATGACGAGGAGACGCATGGGCCGAAACCTACTGGCCCGGGGCGGGACCCGTCTGCCGCGGCGACCCCCGGGAACGGGCGCGGCGCGCGTGGATGGCCCGCAGCCCGACCGGCCTGCCACGATGGGCGGGTGGCGTACTTCACCGCGGTCCTGTCCTACGACGACGGCTGGCACCCCGTCGACGTCGACCTCGAGACCAGCTCCCCCGACGAACTGGCCGACGTCCTGCGCGGGGTCGTCGACGACGACTCCCCCGTGCTCGCCGTCCTCGAGCGCGAGGACGAGTGGTTCGCGTTCGTGCGCACCGACGGTGCCGTCGACGTGCGCGTGTTCGTCTCGGACGCGGTCGCGGCGGCCGAGAGCCGCTACGCCGAGCTGTTCGCCGAACTGCCCCCGCCCGCCGGCACCCGCCCGCGCCCCGTCGAGGGCGGTGCCGCCGAGACCGACGACGACGGGGACGAGGAGGGGGAGGAGACCGAGGAGGTCACCCCGGCCGCACCCGTGCCGGGTGTCGTCCTCGACGAGCTGTGGGCGGGCGACGCCGACCTGCTGTCCGACCTGGGCGCCCCGCCGGACCTGCTGGTCCGCCTCGCCGTGAGCGGCGAGGACCCCTCGGCCGCGACCGTCGCGGTCGGCGAGGTCCTCGGCTTCGCCGACGTGCTGGAGTCCCTGCGCTGAGCGGTCTCGCCCAGCCCGCCGCCTGGCTGGGCTGGATGCGGCTGGCGCTGGCCGAGGCGGAGCTCTGCCGCACCACGGGCGACGTCCCGGTGGGGGCCGTCGTCCTCGACGCGGACGGCACGGTGCTGGGCGCGGGCCGCAACGAGCGCGAGGCCGCGGGCGACCCGACGGCCCACGCGGAGGTGCTGGCCCTGCGCGCCGCCGCCCGGGCCCGCGGGGGCTGGCGCCTGGACGGCTGCACCCTCGTCGTGACGCTGGAACCCTGCACGATGTGCGCGGGGGCGGTGGTCCTGGCCCGCGTCCCGCGGTTGCTGCTCGGCGCCTGGGACCCGCGCTTCGGCGCGGCGGGGTCGTTGCGCGACGTGGTGCGCGACCGCCGGCTGAACCACACGGTCGAGGTCGTCGGCGGTGTGCTGGAGCAGGAGTGCCGCGCGCTGCTCGACGAGTTCTTCGCCGGCCGCCGCGACGGGGGCTGAACCGCGCGCGTGGCCGGCGGCACCCCTCCGCCGTGTATCGTGACCGTCGGTGGCGTGTCCGAGCGGCCTAAGGAGCACGCCTCGAAAGCGTGTGAAGGGGAGACTCTTCCGTGGGTTCAAATCCCACCGCCACCGCTCTCACGACGAAGGCCCCCGGTCCGCGGACCGGGGGCCTTCGTCGTCTGCGCCCGCTCAGCAGCCGGGCAGGGGCGCCGCCGGCGGCGGGGCGGGCGCGACGAGCGCGTCCTCGGCCAGCAGCTGCGCGTACCCGTCCCCGAGGGTGACCTCGACGCCCGCGAGCGCCGGGTCCTCGGCGAGCTGGACGTCCGGGACGCGCGCCGCGACGGTGCGGGCCTGGGCCAGCAGCGCCGGCGGGTAGCGCACCGACGCCGTGACGGGACCGGCGGCGACGTCGGCGTTGGCCGTGCGGGTGACGACGAAGCCGCGGGTGCGCAGCTCCGCCGCGACGGTCCCCGCGAGGCCGCGGCGCGTGGTGCCGTTCAGGACGCTGACGCTGACCTCGGGCGGCGCCGAGAGCGGCGGGGGTGCGGCCACGGCGCACGACGGGGCGGGCGTCGGGGTCGCGGCGGCCGGGGTGCCGGGTGACCAGCGGCCCGTCCAGGTCAGGGCGCCGACCGTGCCGGCCGCGAGGACCGCGAGCACGACGACGGCGAAGACGACCCGCTGCCGCAGCAGCCGGGTGCGGCGCCGGGCCGCGAGCCGGTCTGCGGAGGCAACCTCGTCGTCCGGGCGCCCGCCCTCGTCGTCCGCGCCCTCGACGCCTGCGCGCGCGTCGTCCGCGCGCTCGTCGTCGAAGAGGCCGCCGCGCCGCTGCTCCCCCACCGCGCCGCGCTCCTCGTCGTCCTGGTGGTAGTGAGCCACTCGCCCCGCCCCCGCTCCGGTCGTCCCCCGTCCCGGGCGCCGTCGCCCGGGTCCCTCTCCGTCAGTCCGGCAGCGCGAGCACCCGCGCGTGTAGGACCTGCCGCTGGTGCAGGGCCGCCCGCACCGCGCGGTGCAGCCCGTCCTCGAGGTACAGCTGCCCGCGCCAGGACACGACGTGGGCGAACAGGTCGCCGAAGAACGTGGAGTCGTCGGCCAGGAGGGCGTCGAGGTCCAGCGTCCGCTTGGTCGTCACGAGCTGCTCGAGGCGGACCTGCCGCGGGGCCACCTCGGCCCACTGGCCGACCGTCTCGTACCCGTGGTCGGGGTACGGGCGTCCGTCCCCGACGGCCTGGAAGATCACGGTGCCCGAGTCTAGGTGCTGGGGGCGGCGCAGGGTGGGAGGACGACGAAGGGCCCGCCCCCGGTGTCCGGGAGCGGGCCCTCTCGCGAGCGGAGGATAGGGGATTTGAACCCCTGAGGGCGTTAACCCAACACGCTTTCCAAGCGTGCGCCATAGGCCACTAGGCGAATCCTCCGTGAGCCAGCCTAGCGCCCCCGGCACCCTGGTCGTGACCGGTGGCGTGGCCCGCGTCGCGCCGGGGCCGCCGCGGGGGCCCGGGGAGCCGGCCTGTTTGGTCCGCCCGGGGGCAGCCCTTACAGTGGTCGCAGACCCCTCGTGCGGCGTCATCCTGTGAACTCCCCCAGGGCCGGAAGGCAGCAAGGGTAAGCGGGCTCTGGCGGGTGTGCGGGGGGTCCCTCACGTTCCGGGGACCGTGCCGCGCCGGGGACCTGGACGTGTCGGCGCTGCGGGTTAGCCTCGTCCCCGTGACGACCGCCCTGTACCGCCGCTACCGGCCCGAGAGCTTCGCGGAGGTCATCGGGCAGGAGCACGTCACGGGCCCGCTCAGCCAGGCGATCAGCAAGGGCCGCATCACCCACGCGTACCTGTTCTCCGGCCCGCGCGGCTGCGGGAAGACGACGAGCGCGCGCATCCTGGCCCGCTGCCTGAACTGCGAGGCCGGCCCGACGCCGACGCCCTGCGGGGTCTGCGACTCGTGCACCAGCCTCGCGCGCGGCGGCCCCGGCAGCATCGACGTCGTCGAGATCGACGCGGCCAGCCACGGCGGCGTGGACGACGCCCGCGACCTGCGCGAGCGCGCGACCTTCGCCCCGGCCCGGGACCGCTTCAAGATCTACATCATCGACGAGGCCCACATGGTCAGCCCGCAGGGCTTCAACGCCCTGCTGAAGACCGTCGAGGAACCCCCGCCGCACGTGAAGTTCATCTTCGCGACGACGGAGCCGGAGAAGGTCCTCACGACCATCCGCTCCCGCACCCACCACTACCCCTTCCGGCTCGTGCCGCCGGGGCAGCTCACGGCGTACCTGGGCGAGCTGGCCGAGCGCGAGGGCGTGAGCATCGGCAAGGGCGTCCTGCCGCTCGTCGTGCGCGCCGGGGGCGGTTCCGTCCGCGACTCGCTGTCGGTGCTCGACCAGCTCATCGCGGGCGCGGGCGAGGACGGCGTCACCTACGACACGGCCGTCGCCCTGCTCGGCTACACGCACGCCTCCCTGCTGGACGACGTCGTCGAGGCCGTCGCGGCCGGAGACGGCGCGACCGTCTTCCGGGTCGTCGAGCGCGTCGTGGACTCCGGGCAGGAGCCGCGCCGCTTCGCCGACGACCTGCTGCAGCGCCTGCGCGACCTGGTCATCGTCGCGGCCATCGGCGACGAGGCCGGCGAGGCCCTCGCCGTGCCCGAGGACGCGCTGGACCGGCTGCGGGCGCAGGCCGCGCACCTGGGCCGCGCGGAGGTCTCCCGGGCGGCGGACGTCGTGGCCGCGGGCCTGGAGGCCATGACGGGCGCGACGTCGCCGCGGCTGCAGCTGGAGCTGCTGTGCGCGCGGCTGCTGCTGCCCGGCGCGGACGCCGACGGCGGCCTCGGCCCCCGGCTGGACCGGCTGGAGCGGCGCCTGTCCGCCGGGCTCCCCGTGGGGGCGGCGCCCGTGACGGCCCCGGCTCCCCCGCCCGCCGCCACGGCCCCCGCGGCTCCCGAGACGGCCCCGCGGCCGGCCGCCGTCGCGG
>NZ_VWPY01000020.1 GCF_011839805.1 Kineococcus rubinsiae
CGGCGAGGCGACGGTCGCCGACTCCCTCGCCGACGACGGCGACGCGATCGCCGGCGTCATCGACGGGGCCGCGGTCCGCCCCCTGCTCGCAGCCCTCGGGCCCCGCGACCAGCGCCTGCTCGCCCTCCGCTTCTACGGCGACGCCACCCAGCAGCAGATCGCCGACGAGCTCGGCGTCACGCAGATGCAGGTCTCGCGCCTGCTGACGTCCTGCCACGGGCGGCCACAGCGTGCTGACGTGGGCGTCGACGTCGGCGGCGGTCGGCCGGCGGTCCCCCAGCAGGCGGCGGCCGGCGGCCCAGTCCGCGAACGGCACGGCGTCCACGACGGGGGCGCACCCGCCGTCGGCGTCGCGGACGAACACCACGGGGGCGGCGAGGGCGAAGTCCGCCCACGACCCCGCGGGGTCCGGGTCGTCGGTCACGGCGGGCGAGCGCCGGCAGCGGGCGGGTTCCAGCCGCTGCCAGACCCCCTGGCGCGCCGAGCGCGCGCCCGTGTCGACCCCGCCCAGCAGCGGGCTGCAGGCCGAGAGGGCGATGAGGACGGGCACGAGCCGGTGCAGCCGGGCCACCCGCTGCGCGGACTCCGCCGGTGCACCGGCTTCGAGGTTGACCTGCAGCGACGCGGTCGAGCACATCATCGCGGCGCCGTCCGCGCCGTGGCCGACGGCCGTGAAGTGCTCGGCCATCGCGGCGTAGCGGGCCCCGGGGTGCACGCGGCGGGGGGCGCGGGCGGGGTCGGTCCCGGTCGACAGCAGCACCAGGTCGTCGGCCGCGAGCACGGCGTCGAGGTGGGCGCTGTCGCGGCGCAGGGCGTCCACCGCCGCGACGGGTCCGGGCAGGGGCGTCGTCGACAGCTCCACCTGCCCGCCGGGTTCCAGCGTGACGCGGGAACCGGCGGGCGGTGCGCAGCCGTCGAGGACGCGGACGAGGCGGTCCCAGGCGACGCGGTGCCCGGGTCGCCGCAGGTCCACGACGTGGCGCTCCAGCTCCAGCCCGACGGTCCCCGGGGTTCCCGGCCGCAGGGCGTCGCGGGCGACGCGCTCGCGCACGGCCTCGACGTCCAGGGGCGCGCCGGGGTCGGCGGCGAGTGGGGCGGGGGCGACGGCGGCGGCGGCGGGTTCGGTGGTGGTCATCGGCGGCAGTGCCCCTTCCAGGTCCGGACCGGTTCCAGGTCGGAACCGCGGGTCGGCGTGGGGCCACCAGGTGACCTCGGGACGAGCCTCGCACGGGTGGCGCCCGCGACGGAACCCGGTCCCCTCGTGTCGCGGCCGGCGGTCAGCCCGGCCGTCAGTCCGGCCGTCCGTCCGGCGAGGTGCCCGGGGCCGGGGCGTGGGCCGCGAGGAACGCGTAGACCTCGTGGTCGTCCACGCCGGGGAACGTGCCCGACGGCAGCGGCGCCAGGGTCTGCGCGTGCAGCCGCGCGCTCGGCCACGACCGGCCGGCCCAGTGCGCGGCGAGGTCCGCGGGCGGGCGCCGGCAGCACGCGGCGTCGGGACAGGAGCTGCGGGCGCGGACCCGGGTGTCACGGCCGCGGAACCACTTCGCGTGCGCGTAGGGCACGCCGACGGTGATGGAGAAACCCCCCTCGCGGGTGGACCCCGTCTGGCTGGAGCACCAGAACGTCCCCGCGGGGGTGTCGGTGTACTGGTAGTTCTCGGTCGTCCGGTCGGTCACGTCGAACACCGTGCGCGCCGTCCAGCGGCGGCACACGGGCTGCCCCTCGATGGCCCCCGTGGCGTCCTGCACGAAGGGCACGCCGTCGTTCTCGTAGCCCCGGTACAGCGCACCGTCCTCGCCGACGCGCAGGAAGTGCACGGGGATCCCCAGCTCCGCGGTCAGCAGGTTCGTCAGGCGGTGACCGGCCGCCTCGTGGGTCACGCCGAACGCGTCGCGGAAGTCCTCCACGGCGATGTCCTTGCCGGCCTTGGCCGCGGACAGGAACTCCACCGACGCGCTCCTCGGCATGAGGCACGCCGCGGCGAAGTAGTTGATCTCCAGCCGCTGGCGCAGGAAGTCGGCGTAGCTCTGCGGCCGCTCGTGGCCGAGGACCCGGTGGGCGATGGCCTGCAGGGCCAGCGAGCGCAGCCCGTGCCCGCCGGGGATCGAGGCGGGCGGCAGGTAGATGCGCCCGTTGGCGAGGTCGGTGACGGTGCGCGTGGAGTGCGGCAGGTCCTCGACGTGCAGCAGGGTGAACCCCAGGTCGTCGGCGATGCGGGTCACGGTGCGGTGGGTCAGCGCCCCGCCCCGGTAGCCCGCCGAGCGCACGACGTCCTCGGCGAGCGCCTCGAGCTCCGGGAGGTGGTTGTCGACCGCCCGCATGAGGGTCCGCAGCTGCGTGTTCGCCCGGCGGGCCTCCTCCGGGGTGGCGTTGGCGGCGTCGTGGCGGCGGGCGAGCTCGCGGTGCAGGGCCGCCAGGGACTCCAGCGCGTCCAGCGGGAGGGAGCGGCCGGCCCGGACCGCCGGCAGGCCGAGCTCGCGGACCAGGGGGCTGCGCTGGGCGCGGTCGAGCTCGATCTCGAGCGCGGTTCGGCGCGAGGGCGGCGGGGCCGGGTCCAGCAGGTCGGTCAGCTCGACGTCGAGGGCCGCGGCGACCGCGGCGATGAGCGACAGGCGCGGTTCCCGCTTGCCGTTCTCGACCTGGGACAGCGCGCTCTGGGCGGCCCCGACCACGGCGCCCAGCTCGGCCAGCGTCAGCCCGCGGGCGCGGCGGTGGTGCCGGATGCGCCGCCCGACGGTCAGCGCGTCCACCCCTCCCGGCGCCGCGGCGGGCGCGTCGGCGGGATCGGTGAGTGCTTCGAGCGCCGCGACGCGCAGACGGGTCACGAGTTCACGCTAGCGGAAGAACCGCGTTTCTTCACGGGCCGGAACCGTTGTGGTGCCGCGCGGAGCCCCGCAACCTGGAACTCGACGCAGCGACGCAGACGACACGAGGAGGCACCGCGATGACGGCCCTGGAGACGACTCCCGACGGAGACCGCACGACCGCCCGCACCGGGACGGGGACCGGGGTGGGCACCGGGGTGCGCACCGGGGTGCGCACCGGGGTGAGCAACGACGCCGCCGCGGTGCTCGGCCAGGCCACGGCGAACCCGGAGCTGCTCGACTGGGTCCGCCGGACGGCCCTGCTGACCCAGCCGGACGCCGTCGTCTGGTGCGACGGCTCGCAGGAGGAGCACGACCGCCTCACGGCGCAGATGGTCGCCGACGGCACGCTCATCGCCCTGGACCCGGTGAAGCGCCCCCGCAGCTTCCTGGCCCGCTCGGCGCCCGGCGACGTCGCCCGCGTCGAGCACCGGACGTTCATCGCCTCCGAGCGGGAGCAGGACGCGGGCCCCACGAACAACTGGCGGGAGCCCGCGGCCCTGCGCGTCGAGCTCGACGAGGCGTTCGCCGGCTGCATGCGCGGGCGGACGATGTACGTGGTGCCGTTCTCGATGGGCCCCGTGGGCGGGCCGATCTCGCAGCTCGGGGTCCAGCTCACCGACTCCCCCTACGTGGTCGTCAGCATGCGCGTCATGACGCGCACGGGGTCCGCGGCCCTCGCGGCGATCACCCCCGGAACCCCCTTCGTCCCGGCCGTGCACAGCGTCGGGTACCCGCTCGTGGCCGCGGACGGCACGACCCGCCCGGACGTCGCGTGGCCCTGCAACCCGGTCAAGCACGTCGCCCACTTCCCCGAGACGCGGGAGATCTGGTCGTTCGGCTCCGGGTACGGCGGCAACGCCCTGCTGGGCAAGAAGTGCTTCGCCCTGCGGATCGCCTCCGTCATGGCCCGCGACGAGGGCTGGCTGGCCGAGCACATGCTGATCCTCAAGGTGACGACGCCGGCGGGGCGGGTGCACCACCTGGCGGCGGCGTTCCCGTCCGCGTGCGGCAAGACGAACCTCGCCATGCTGCAGCCCAGCCTGCCGGGCTGGCGCGTGGAGACGATCGGCGACGACATCGCGTGGATGCGGCCCGGCGCCGACGGGCGGCTGCGCGCCATCAACCCCGAGTCGGGGTTCTTCGGGGTGGCCCCCGGCACCGGCCCGGCGACCAACCCGGTCGCGGTGGAGATGCTGCGGGAGAACGTCATCTTCACCAACTGCGCCCTCACCGAGGACGGCGACGTGTGGTGGGAGGGGCTCACCGACGAACCCCCGGCCTCCCTCACCGACTGGCGCGGCGAGCCGTGGACCCCGGACTCGGGGCGGCCCGCGGCCCACCCCAACGCCCGGTTCACGGTGCCGGCCGCGCAGTGCCCCTCGCTCGCGGAGGAGTTCTCCGACCCGGACGGCGTCGTCATCGACGCGGTCCTGTTCGGCGGCCGCCGCCGCAGCAACGTCCCGCTCGTCGCGGAGTCGCTGGACTGGGGTCACGGGGTGTTCATGGGGGCCACGATCTCCTCCGAGCAGACCGCCGCCGCGGAGGGCACGGTCGGCCGGCTGCGCCACGACCCGTTCGCGATGCTGCCGTTCTCCGGCTACCACATGGCCGACTACTTCCAGCACTGGCTCGATGTGGGCGCGAAGCTGCCCACCCACGGCCTGCCCACGGTGTTCAGCGTGAACTGGTTCCGCCGCGGTGACGACGGCGGGTTCCTGTGGCCCGGGTTTGGCGAGAACGCCCGCGTGCTGGAGTGGATCTGCGGCCGGCTCGAGGGCTCGGCCGGCGCGCGGTTCTCCCCGCTGGGGCACCTGCCCGCCGAGGGCGCCCTCGACGTGTCCGGCCTCGACGTCTCCCCCGCCGACCTCGCCGAGCTGTTCCGCGTCGACCCGCAGGCGTGGCTGGCCGAGGTCGACCTGCTCGAGGCGTACTTCGCGGGCTTCGGCCGCAAGCTGCCCGCGGAGATCAGCGGGCACCTGGAGCTGCTGCGCTACCGCCTCTCGGGCGCCTGACCCACCTCCCCGCCCTGGTCGTGCAGGGGGTCCCTGCACGACCACCGGGTCGGGTCAGACGGTGACGAGGACCTTGCCGACGGCCTCGCCGGAGTGCAGGCGCGCGAAGGCGTCGCGGGCGTCGGCGAGGGCGTGGACGGAGTCGACCTCGGGCCGCAGGTCGGCGAGCTCGCAGAAGCGCAGCAGCCGCTCGAACTCCTCGCGGGTGCCCATGGTCGAGCCGAGCACGCGCAGCTGGCGGAAGAACACGTTCTCCAGCATGGCCGGGGCGTCGCCGCCCGTGGTCGCGCCGGCGACCACGATCGTCCCGCCGGGGGCCAGCGACTGCACCGAGTGCTTCCAGGTCGCCTTGCCGACGGTCTCGAACACCGCGTCGACGCGGGCGGGCAGCCGCTCCCCCGGCGCGAACCCCGCGGCCGCGCCCCAGGCCAGGGCGCGCTCGACCCGCCGGGGGTCGCGGCCGGTCACCCACACCCGCAGCCCGGCCGCGGCGCCCAGGACGACGAGCGCGTTGGACACGCCGCCCGCGGCCCCCTGCACCAGCACGGTCTGGCCGGGCACGGCGCGCGCCTGCGTGAAGAGCATCCGGTAGGCCGTCAGCCACGCGGTGCCGAGGGAGGCGGCCCGCTCGAAGGACCAGCCGGCGGGCACCGGCAGCACGTTGCGCCGCGGCACCCAGACCTCCTCGGCGAGCGTCCCGGGGTGCAGCTCGGACAGCAGCGTCCGGCGCGGGTCCAGGGTCTCGTCGCCGCGGAAGTCCTCGTCGCTCACGACGGCGTGCACGACGACCTCGCGGCCGTCGTCGGTGGTGCCCGCGGCGTCGCAGCCCAGCACCATCGGCATCCGCTCCGCGGGCAGGCCCACGCCGGCGAGGCTCCACAGGTCGTGGCGGTTCAGCGCGGCGGCCCGCACGCGCACGCGCACCCACCCGGCCGGCGGTGCGGCCGCCGGGGCGTCCGCGACCTCGAGCGCGGACAGCGGGTCGTCGGGGGCGGGGCGGACGGCGCGGGCGGCGAGCACGACGGGGACGCTACCCGTCTCCCGCCGCCGTGCACCCGCGCTCGGTAGCCTCGCCGCCGTGAGCACTCCCGTGTCCCTGCTGGACGTCCTCGACGTGGTCCGCGCGGCGGGCCCCGGCGACGTGTTCACGGGCCCGAACCTCCCGCAGTGGCGGCCGCGGCTGTTCGGCGGCCAGGTGCTCGGGCAGGTGGCCGTGGCCGCCGGGCGCACGGTGGAGCCCGGGCGGGCCCTGCACTCCCTGCACGCCTACTTCCTGCGCCCGGGCGACCCCGCCGTGCCCGTGGAGTTCGCGGTGGAGCGGCTGCGCGACGGGCGCTCGTTCTCCTCGCGCCGCGTGCAGGCCGTGCAGAACGGCGTGCCCATCCTCTCCGGCATCGCCTCGTTCCAGGTCCCGGCCGAGGGCCTCGACCACGCCGAGCAGGCCCCCGACGTGCCGGGGCCGGAGGAGCTGACGAGCGACGCGGAGCTCCTGGCCGACGTCGACCACCCCGGCGCCCGGCGCATCGCGTCGTCGCGACCCGTGGAGATCCGCCACGTCGACCCGCCGGTCTACCTCGACGCCGACCCGTCGCGCTCGCCGCGGCAGTCCGCGTGGCTGCGGGTGCCGGGCCCCCTGCCCGACGACCCGCTGCTGCACCGCGCCGCCCTGGCCTACGCCTCGGACTTCACCGTGCTGGAACCGGTCCTGCGCCGCCACGGCCTGCCGTGGGCGACGCCCGGGGCGAGCGTCGCGAGCCTCGACCACGCGATGTGGTGGCACCGCGAGGCCCGGGCCGACGAGTGGGTGCTCTTCGTCGGGGACACGCCGTCGGCCTCCGGGGCGCGCGCCCTGGCCACGGCGCGGATGTTCGACCGCGCGGGCCGGCTGATCGCCACCGTCGCCCAGGAGGGCATGGTCCGGCTGCCGGGGGAACTGCTGTCCTGACGGCCCTCTGTCTCCACGGTCCCGGCGGGCGCGTGTTGCGCCGGTGTTTCCACTGCGTCAACTTCCGCTGCACGGCGTCCCGAGGCTCACCCGGACGGCCTAGCGTCGAGCGCGTGTCCCCGGGGTGACCTGCCGCAGCCGGCCGGTGGCGTCCGCGGCACGGAGCCCGAACGGCCGCGACCGCAGAGAGGGACACCGATGACCCAGCCCACCAGCGGGCCCGGCGCCGAACCGTCGACCGCGACGGCCGTGCACCCCGGCGTCAGCACCGCCACCTCCGAGACCCTCGAGGACTACACCCTCCGGTTCGCGCCCCGCAGCTACCGGCGCTGGACCCCGGGGGTCGTGGCCACCTCGGCCCTGGGCGGGATCGCCTACCTCGCCGACTTCTCGATCGGCGCGAACATCGGCATCGCCCACGGCACGGTGAACGCCCTGCTGGGCATCGCCGTCGCCGCGGTCGTCATCTTCGTGACCGGGTTCCCGCTGGCGTACTACGCGGCGCGCTACAACGTCGACCTCGACCTCATCACCCGGGGTTCCGGCTTCGGCTACTACGGCTCGGTCGTCACGAACGTCATCTTCGCGACGTTCACGTTCATCTTCTTCGCCCTCGAGGGCTCGATCATGGCGCAGGGCCTGGAGCTCGGGCTCGGCATCCCCCGCTGGCTCGGGTACGCCGTCTCGACGCTCATGGTCATCCCGCTGGTGATCTACGGCATGAAGGCGCTGTCGAAGCTGCAGGTGTGGACGACGCCGCTGTGGCTGGTGCTCATGGTGATCCCCTTCGCCTACCTCGTCATCGCCAACCCCTCCTCGGTGGGGGACTTCGCCTCCTACGCCGGCGAGGACGGGCAGGGCGGCACGATCAGCGCCGCCGCGGTGTTCCTGGCCGCGGGCGTGTGCCTCTCGCTCATCGCGCAGATCGCCGAGCAGATCGACTACCTACGTTTCATGCCGCCGCGGACGCCGGAGAACTCCCGCCGCTGGTGGTCGGCCATGGTGCTGGCCGGCCCGGGCTGGGTCGTCTTCGGGGCGCTCAAGCAGGCCATCGGCCTGTTCATCGCCGTCTACCTCATCGCCTCGCTCGACCCGGCCGCGGCGGCCACGGCCAACGAGCCCGTCCACCAGTTCCTCGGCGTGTACGAGGAGATGATGCCCGGCTGGCTGGCCATGACCCTGGCCGTCGTCCTGGTCGTCATCAGCCAGATCAAGATCAACGTCACCAACGCCTACTCCGGCTCGCTGGCCTGGACGAACTCCTTCACGCGGGTCACCAAGCACTACCCCGGCCGGATGCTCTTCGTCATCGTCAACCTCGTCATCGCGCTGACGCTGATGGAGGCGAACATGTTCGACTTCCTCAACACCATCCTGGGGTTCTACGCGAACTGCGCGATGGCCTGGATCGTCACGGTGGCGACCGACATCATCGTCAACAAGCACCTGCTCAAGCTGTCGCCGCTGGTCCCGGAGTTCCGGCGCGGGATGCTGTACGCCGTCAACCCCGTCGGGTTCACGTCGATGCTGGTCTCGGCCCTCGCCTCCATCCTCGTGTTCTTCGGGGTCTTCGGCGCGGGCCTGCAGCCCTACTCCCCGATCGTGGCGGTCGTCCTCGCGGTCGTCTTGACGCCGGTCGTCGCGGTGGCCACGAAGGGCCGCTACTACCTGCGCCGCGCCGACGACGGCCTCCCGAACGCCCTGTTCGACGAGTTCGGCAACCCCTCCGGCGAGGTCCTCACCTGCCACGTCTGCCGGCAGGACTACGAGCGCCCCGACGTGGCCGCCTGCCAGACCCACGACGACGTCGTCTGCTCGCTGTGCCTGAGCACCGACCGGGTCGCCGACCACGTCCTGCCCGCCGACCCGCCCGCGGTCGCGGTCCTGCCCGCCCCGCGGTGACGTCTCCGCAGCTGCGAGCGGGGTCCTGCGGTACAACTGCGGTCACGACGGCCACCGGGACCCGGCGGCCACCGCGACAGGGAGGGAGGACCGGACGTGCACCTCAGTCCGGCCGACACCGAGAAGCTGCTGCTGGCGGTCGCGGGCATGGTGGCCCGCGACCGCCTGGCCCGCGGCGTGCGCCTGAACCACCCGGAGGCGGTGGCCCTGCTCAGCACCTGGGTCGTCGAGCGGGCCCGCGACGGTGAGCGCGTCGTGGACCTCATGGACTCCGGCCGCCGCGTGCTCACCCGCGCGCAGGTCATGCCGGGCGTCGCGGAGATGATCCGCGACGTCCAGGTCGAGGCGACGTTCCCCGACGGCCGCAAGCTCGTCACGCTGCACGAGCCGATCTCGTGAGCGGCGTCCCCGGCGAGGGCCCCGGCGCGATCCGCGTGCGGCCCGGCACGATCGTCCTGAACGCCGACCGCACCGACGACGAGCGCCTGACGCTCGTCGTGGAGAACACGGGCGACCGGCCCGTGCAGATCGGTTCCCACCTGCACCTGCCCGACGCGAACGCCGCCCTGGCCTTCGACCGCGCCGCCGCGCGCGGGTTCCGCCTCGACGTCCCGTCCGGAACGTCCCTGCGCTTCGAGCCCGGCGTCTCCCGCAGCGTGCAGGCCGTCGCCCTGCGCGGCGCGCGGCGCGTGCCCGGCCTGCAGATCGACCCGGAGGGGGGCCACCTCGGTGGTTGAGATCGACCGCACGGCCTACGCCGCGCTCTACGGCCCGACCACCGGCGACCAGGTCCGCCTGGGCGACACCGACCTCTGGATCGAGGTGGAGGCCGACCTCACCGCGGGCGGCGAGGAGGCCGTGTTCGGGGGCGGCAAGTCGATCCGCGAGTCGATGGCGCAGGGCACCACGACCCGCGCGGAGGGCTCCCCGGACACCGTCATCACCAACGCGGTCGTGCTGGACCACACGGGGATCTACCGCGCCGACGTCGGGATCCGCGACGGGCTCGTCTGCGGCATCGGCCGCGCGGGCAACCCCGACATCGCCGACGGGGTCGACCCGCGGCTGCGCATCGGGCCCGGCACCGACGTCGTCTCGGGCGAGGGGCGCATCCTCACGGCCGGCGGCATCGACAGCCACGTCCACCTGATCTCCCCCTCGCAGGTCCACGAGGCGCTCGCCGCGGGGCTCACGACCCTCGTGGGCGGCGGCACCGGGCCCAGCGAGGGCACGAAGGCCACGACCGTCACCCCGGGCGCGTGGCACCTGCGCGCCGCCCACCGCGCCCTGGACGACCTGCCCGTGAACCTCCTGCTGCTGGGCAAGGGGAACACCGTCAGCGCCGCGGGCCTCGCCGAGCAGGCCCTCGCCGGGGCGGGCGGCTACAAGGTCCACGAGGACTGGGGTTCCACCCCCGCCGCGATCGACGCCGCGCTGCGCGCCGCCGGCGAGTTCGGCCTGCAGGTGGCCCTGCACTCCGACTCCCTCAACGAGTCCGGCTACGTCGACTCCACGATCGCCGCGATCGGCGGCCGCTCGATCCACGCCTTCCACACCGAGGGCGCGGGCGGCGGGCACGCCCCCGACATCATCACCGTCGCCGGGCTCCCGAACGTCGTGCCCGGCTCCACGAACCCCACGCTGCCGCACACCGTGAACACGGTGCCGGAGCACCTCGACATGCTGATGGTCTGCCACCACCTGAACCCCACGGTGCCCGAGGACCTGGCGTTTGCTGAGTCCCGGATCCGCGCCACGACCATCGCGGCCGAGGACGTCCTGCACGACCTGGGGGCGCTGTCCATCACGAGCTCCGACGCGCAGGCCATGGGCCGCATCGGTGAGGTCATCACCCGCACCTGGCAGGTCGCGCACGTCATGAAGGCCCGCCGCGGTCCGCTGGGCGAGACGTTCCCCGCCGACAACGAGCGCGCCCGCCGCTACGTCGCGAAGTACACGATCAACCCCGCCGTGGCGCACGGGATCGACCACCTCGTCGGCTCCGTCGAGGTGGGCAAGCTCGCCGACCTCGTCCTGTGGGAACCCGCGTTCTTCGGCGTCCGGCCCTCGGTGGTCCTCAAGGGCGGCGCCCTCGTCGTCGGGGCCCTGGGCGACCCGAACGCCTCGATCCCCACCCCGCAGCCCGTGCTGATGCGCCCCGCGCTCATCGCGGCCGCCGGGGCGGACCACAGCGTCACGTTCGTCAGCCCCGCGGCCCTCGACGACGGGCTGGCCGGCCGGCTCGGCCTGCGGCGCAGGCTGGTGGCGGTGCGGGACACGCGCGCGGTCGGCAAGGCGCAGATGGTCCACAACGACGCCCTGCCGCGCATCGAGGTGGACCCGGAGACGTTCGCGATCCGGATCGACGGCGACCTCGTGGAACCCGCCCCCGTGGACGTCCTGCCGCTCGCCCAGCTGTACTCGCTGTTCTGAGCGCCGTGGCCTCCCCCGACCTCGTGCTGGCGCTGCTCGCCGACGCCCGGCTGCCCGTCGGCGCCCACACCCAGTCCGCGGGCCTGGAACCCGCCGTGGTGCACGGCGGCCTGACCGTCGCGGACGTCCCGGCGTTCCTGCGCGGGCGGATCGCGACCGTCGTCGCGGTCGACGCCGGCACGGCGGTGGTCGCCCGCCACCTGAGCCTCGCCGGTGCGGACCTCACCGCCGTGGAGGAGGCCTGGGCGGCGCGCACGCCCAGCCAGGCGCTGCGGCAGGCCTCGCGCACCCTGGGCCGCGGCTACCTCCGTCTGGCGCAGCGGTTGTGGCCCGGCGAAGCGCGGCTGGCCGCGCTGACGCGGACGCCCGCCCGGCCCGTCGTCCTCGGGGTCGTCGCCGCCCTGGCCGGGCTCGACGCGGCCCGCCTCGTCCGCCTGTGCGGGCACGAGGACGTCGCCACCGTCGGCGCCGCCGTCCTCAAGCTGCTGCCCGGCGACCCCGCCGACACGGTCGCCTGGACGCTCGCGGCGCACCCCGCGATCGAGGCGCTCGTCGCCCGCACCGCCGCCCTCACCTCACCCCAGGAGATCCCCGCCACGGCCGCGCCGCTGGTGGAGCTCCAGTCTCTCCAGCACGCCCGCACCCCCCGGAGGTTGTTCCATGCCTGAGCAGAAGCCCGTCGCCCACCGCTCGTTCCGCCTCGGCGTCGCCGGCCCCGTCGGGACGGGCAAGAGCTCCCTCATCGCGCTGCTGTGCCGGGAGCTGTCGGGCACCCTGCGCCTGGGCGTCATCACCAACGACATCTACACCGACGAGGACGCGCGGTTCCTGCGCTCGGCGGGCGTGCTGGACCCGGAGCGCATCCGCGCGGTCGAGACGGGCGCCTGCCCCCACACGGCCATCCGAGACGACATCACCGCGAACCTCCTCGCCGTGGAGGACCTGGAGGCGGACTTCGACCCGCTCGACGTCGTGCTCGTGGAGTCCGGCGGCGACAACCTCACGGCGACGTTCTCGCCCGCGCTCGTCGACGCGCAGCTGTTCGTCCTGGACGTCGCGGGCGGCGGGGACGTGGCCCGCAAGGGCGGCCCGGGCATCGCGCGCGCCGACCTGCTGGTGCTGAACAAGACCGACCTCGCCCCGCACGTGGGCGTCGACGTGCCGCGGATGATCGCCGACGCCGGCGAGGCCCGCGGCGGCCGTCCCGTCGTCGCGCTGTCGCGGCTGGACCGGGCCTCGGTCGAGGAGCTGACCGCGTGGCTGCGGGCGACGCTCGCCGAGTTCCGCACGGGCCGGCACGTCCCCCAGGACCCGGGCCCGATGGCCCCGCACTCCCACGCGGACGGCATGACCCACGCGCACGGGGACGAGCAGGACGACGAGCACGGCCACGGCGACGAGCGCGGCCACCACGACGAGCACGGCCACCACGACGAGCACGGCCACCACGACGAGCACGGCCACCACGACGAGCACGGCCACCACGACGAGCACGGCCACCACGACGAGCACGGCCACGGCGACGAGCACGCCCCCCTGCTCACCTCCCACCCCTCCTCGTGACGCGGGTCGGCGTCGCCCGCCGCGCGGACGGCTCGGGCGTCGCCCTCGACCTCGCCACCACGGCGCTGCTGCCGCGCGTGCTGGCCACCACGCCCCGCGGGGCGCGGGTCGCGCTGGTGGGCGCCCGCGCGCTGCTGCTGGCGGGCGACGCGGTGCACGTCGACGTCACCGTCGGGGCCGGCTGCACCCTGGACGTCGTTGAGGTCGCGGGGACCGTCGCCTACGACGGCCGCGGCGGTCCGCCGTCGTCCTGGACGGTCCGGGCCCGGCTGGGCGAGGACGCGAGGCTGCTCTGGCACGGCGAGCCGTTCGTGGTGGCGGGTGGCGCCGACGTCCTGCGCACGCTCGAGGTGGACCTCGCCCCGGGCGCCCGCGCGCTGCTGCGCGAGGTCCTGGTCCTGGGCCGCAGCGGCGAGCGCGGCGGTGCGCTGCTGAACCGGACGCGCGCGCGGCGGGAGGGCCGGGCGCTGCTCGCGGAGGACCTCGACCTGACCGACACGGGGCTGCGGGCGTCCCCCG
Source organism: Kineococcus rubinsiae (assembly GCF_011839805.1). Classification (GTDB taxonomy): domain Bacteria; phylum Actinomycetota; class Actinomycetes; order Actinomycetales; family Kineococcaceae; genus Kineococcus; species Kineococcus rubinsiae. The sequence continues at coordinate 13,242 of NZ_VWPY01000020.1, forward strand.
CCGTCCTCGGGCCGGCCCGCTGCCTGGACACGGTGACGCTCCTCGGTGCGCGCGCCGAGGGCGAGGACGTGCTCCAGCTGGAGGGCCCCGGCAGCCAGGTCCGCGCGCTGCTGACCGACGCGCACACCAGCCCGCTCGGCGCGGTGTGGGCGCGGTGGCGAACCGGCGTCCTCCCCCTCGGTGACCGTGCAGGGACGACCTGCACGACCACGGAGGGTTCGAGGTTGGCCGGGGCGCACGCGGGTACGGGCCGGGCATGACGATCACGGACCTCACGACCGGCCAGGACCCCTCGACCGACCAGGCCTCGTCCCCGGGCGAGCGCGCCGTCGGCACCGTCGTGGTGGCGGGCGTCGGCGGCGTCATCGGCCGCCACGTGGCGATCGAGCACGCCCGCCTCGGCCACCGCGTCATCGGCCTGTCGCGGCGCGCCCCTTCGGACCTCCCCGACGGCGTCGAACACCGCGCGGTCGACCTCGCCGACCCGGACCGGGGCGCGCTCGCGGACGTCGGCGACGTCACGCACCTGGTGTTCGGTGCCTACGTCGAGGCGGGACCGCCGGCCGAGCTGGTGGCCCCGAACGTCGCCCTGCTGCGGGGTGCCCTCGACGTCGCGCAGGCCGGCGGGCACCTGGAGCACGTCACCCTGTACCAGGGCGGCAAGGCCTACGGCGCGCACCTGGGGGGTTTCAAGACCCCGGCGAAGGAGGACGACCCGCGGCTGCTGGCCCCGAACTTCTACTACGCGCAGGAGGACGTGCTGCGCGAGCGCGGCGCCCGGGACGGCTTCGCCGTGACGATGCTGCGCCCCGAGGCCGTGCTGGGCTACGCCACGGGGAACCCCATGAACCTCCTCATGGCCGTCGCGGTCTACGGGACGCTCTGCGCGGCGGTCGGGGTCCCCCTGGCCTTCCCCGGCAGCCGCGCGGCCTACGAGGCCCTCTACCAGTCGACCGACGCAGAACTCCTGGCGCGCGCCACGGTGTGGGCGGGCCGCAGCCCGAACGCCGACGGGCAGGTGTTCAACGTGACCAACGGCGACCAGTACCGCTGGGCGAACCTGTGGCCGCTGCTGGCGGAGGACTTCGGGGTCGACGTGGGGCACCCCCTGACCGCACCGCTGGTGGACACCATGTCGGACAAGGAACCCGTGTGGCAGCGGCTCGTCGAGCGCCACGGCCTGCGCCCGACGCCGTGGGCCGACCTGGTGCAGTGGCCGTTCGCCGACTTCATCTGGAACTCGGGCTTCGACAACGTGAGCTCCACGGTCAAGCTGCGCCAGGCCGGGTTCGGCGACTGCCTCGACTCCGAGCAGCGCTACCTCGACCTGCTCGCGCGGCTGCGCGCGGACCGCGTGATCCCACCGCGGGGCGCCACCGCCTGACCTCGGGGGCCGCCGCGTGAGCGCGGAGTTCAGCTCCGGCGGCGGGCCTTGGCCGCGTACATGGCCGCGTCGGCGTCCCGCAGCAGCTGCGCCGCGTCGAGGGGACCCGCGCCCGACGTCGCCGCGCCGACCGTGACACCGACCCGGGCCCCGGCGGCGACCCCCGCCACCTCCCCGGCCCAGGACCCGCTGGTCAGGCGGTCGACGACCAGCGCGGCCTGCTCCGCCGTGGTGTCCTCGCAGAGGACGGCGAACTCGTCACCTCCCAGCCGCGCCGCGGTGTCCTCGGGGCGCACCGACTCTCGCACGTGCCGGCTGAAGGCGACGAGCACCTCGTCGCCCACGTCGTGGCCGTAGGTGTCGTTGACGGACTTGAACCCGTCGAGGTCCAGGTACAGGACGGTGACGGGCTGCCCGTGGCGTTCGGCGCGGGGCAGGGCGCGCCGCAGCTCGTCGAGGAAGCGGGTCCGGTTGGCCAGTCCCGTCAGGGCGTCGTGGGTGGCGTCGTGCTGCAGACGGCGGCGCAGGTCCTCCCGCTCGCTGATGTCCTCCAGGTGCATGACCGCGTGCGGGTGGGCCGTCTCCCGCGCCCGCACGGCGGAGGTGGTCACCCGGACGTCGAGGAGGTGCCCGTCCGCGCGCCGGAACCGCGTGTCGTGCACCACGGTGTCGGCGGAACCGTCGCGCAGGGAGGCGCAGGAGGCGAGCGCCCGGCCGACGAGGTCGGCTTCGACGAGGCGGAACAGGTCGCGACCCACCAGCTCCTCCGCCGGGTACCCGAGCAGGCGGGTCACGGCGTCGTTGACGCGGATCACCACCCCGGTGGGTTCGCAGACGGCGACGCCGAGGGGCGCGTGCACGAAGGCGCTGATGGCGTCGTCGGCGAGCGAGGGGCCCCCGCCGGGTGACCGGGCAGGCTCGTCCGGGCCCTCGTCGCGGCCGCCCGCTCCGGGGCCGTGAACGTTCCCGCCGCTCTGCACCGCGACAGACTCGACCCCGAGTGGTCCAGCGCGCAACGGTCTGACCCCGATGGCCCAGCGCCGGGGCGCGGGCCCTGCTCAGACCGGGGTCTCAGGACCGGTCGTCGCGGACGGCTGCGACCAGTGCCCGCCGGCGCGGAGGTGCCCGGCGACGCAGCGCTCCAGGCGGGTGCGGGGCACCACGAGGGCCGGGTCGAGGACGTCGGCGAGCGGGCGGTGGAACACGAACCGCGTCACCGAGCGGTCGTGCTCCTCGCCGCGCACGACGTCTCCCACGGCGAACCGGCGAGCGAAGCCGACGATGCCGCCGTCCGGGCCCAGCGCCGGGGGCAGCAGCGGGTCGAGCAGCCACGACGTGCAGGTGAAGGCCGACGGCCCGAACAGGACGCGGGAGCGCGCGAACGAGGCGTCGACCGCGGCCGCCGTCAGCGGCCCCGACTCCGGCACGTGCACGGCCCGGCCGTCGGGGCCCGCGGTGCGCTCGACCTGGAGCCGGCCCACGGCCACGACGTCGGCGCGCGCCAGCAGGAGGAGCCACCCGGCGTCGATGCCCGTGCCGGGCGCGGTGCCGTAGACGGCCACCTTGCGCGGCACGTCGGCGAGGGTCTCCTCGGCCGTGGCGCGGTCCAGCCCGGCGCGCGCGAACCCGGCGAGGACCTCCGGCCGGAGCACGTCGAGGGCGTGCAGGAGGCGGTCGACGGGCAGACCCGGGTCCCCCGGTGCTTCCGCCGCGCGGAGCGCCTCGCGCACGCGGTCGACGTCCGCGGCGACGTCCGCGGCGGACGGCGGGTCGGCGGGCACCCCGCCATCGTGTGGCGCCCCCGGAACCGGCGTCAACCAGGGGGTCGCGGCTACTGTCAGGGCATGCCGACGACGCCGTGCGAACCCCTCCCGTGCGGCCCCGCCCTCCACGCGGTGACGCGGTGAGCGGGTCGGGCCTGTCGGTCGCCGTCGTCGGGACCGGCGCGCGCGCCGAGATCGGCCGCCACGTCCCCGCGGCCCGTCCCGGTTCCCGGGTCACCGCCGTCGTCGACACCAGCCCCGAGGGCCGGGTGCGCGCCCGGACGCTGTTCCCCGACGTCCCGGACGCCGCCGTCCACGCCGACCACCACGCGCTCGTCGCCGCCGGCGGGGTCGACGCCGCCGTCGTCACCACGCCCGACCACACCCACGCCGACATCGCGGTCGACCTGCTGCGCGCCGGGATCGCCTTGTACCTGGAGAAGCCGCTGGCCACGACGCTGGCCGACGCCGACCGGGTCCTCGCGGCCGCCGCGGAGACGGGGACCGCCCTCTACGTCGGGCACAACTTCCGCCACTCCGCCGTCGTGCGCACCATGAAGGGGGTCGTGGACCGCGGCGAGATCGGCGAGGTCAAGGCCGTGTGGGTGCGCCACTTCGTCGGCCACGGCGGCGACTTCTACTTCAAGGACTGGCACGCCGACCGGCGCCGCACCGGGTCCCTGCTGCTGCAGAAGGGCAGCCACGACCTCGACGTCGTGCACCACCTCGCGGGCGGCTACACCCGCCGCGTCGTCGGCATGGGCGACCTCGCGGTGTACGGCGGCATCACCGACCGCCGGGAGCGGACGGGCGAGACGATGCCCGACTGGTTCTCCCTCGACAACTGGCCCCCCGCGAGCCAGACGGGGCTCAACCCCGTCGTCGACGTCGAGGACGTGTCGATGGTGCTCATGACCCTCGGCAACGGCGTGCTGGCCAGCTACCAGCAGTGCCACTTCACCCCCGACTACTGGCGCAACTACACGGTGATCGGCACCGAGGGGCGCCTGGAGAACTTCGGCGACACCGCCGGTGGCGTCGTCCGCGTGTGGGACCGCCGCCACGAGTGGGCGGCCGAGGGCGACCGCGAGCACCCGATCGGGGGCGTCGCCGTCGGTCACGAGGACGCCGACCTCGCGGCCGTGACGGAGTTCCTGGCCCACGTCGCCGACGGCACCCCCACCCTCGTCTCCCCCGTCGCGGCCCGCGAGGCCGTCGCCGCCGGCGCCCTGGCCGCGCAGTCCCTGCGTGCCGGCTCGGTTCCCCTCGCCGTCCCCGAACTGCCCGCGCACGTCCTCGCGCACTTCGCCGCCGCGCCCGCGGCCAGGTGAGGGCCTGGCGGCCTCCCGGGTGAGACGAGGGCGGCCGCGACGTGTGACCTGCAGCGCAGCGGGTAGCCGGACGGGTGAGCACCCGAGCCGAGGAGGAACCGTGTCCGAGCAGCACGAGCAGTCCGCGCAGTCGTCCCAGCCGAAGCAGCAGCAGCAGCCGCCCGGCCTCACGACGGAGATGACGCCGAAGCCGGACCACGGCGAGGAGAGCTACACCGGCTCGGGGAAGATGACCGGCCGGGCGACGATCATCACCGGCGCGGACAGCGGCATCGGCCGGGCCGTCGCCATCGCCTACGCCCGCGAGGGCGCCGACGTGCTCATCAGCTACCTGAACGAGGACGACGACGCCCGCGAGACGGCGTCCTGGGTCGAGAAGGCCGGCCGCAAGGCCGTGCTGGTCCCCGGCGACGTGTCCGACCCCGCGCACTGCCGCTCCATCGTGGCGAAGGCCGTGGAGGAGTTCGGCCGCGTCGACGTCCTCGTGAACAACGCCGCGTTCCAGATGACCCACGAGTCCCTCGACGAGATCCCCGACGAGGAGTGGGACCACACGATCGCGACGAACCTCAGCGCGTTCTTCCACCTCGCGAAGGCCGCCGTGCCGCACATGCAGCCCGGTGCCGCCATCATCGGCTCGAGCTCGGTGAACTCCGACATGCCGAAGCCGACGCTGCTGCCGTACGCCGTCACCAAGGCGGGCATCGCGAACATGTGCGCCTCGCTCGCGCAGCTGCTGGGCGAGAAGGGGATCCGCGTGAACAGCGTGGCGCCCGGCCCCGTCTGGACCCCGCTGATCCCCTCGACCATGCCGGAGGAGCAGGTCGAGTCGTTCGGTCAGCAGGTCCCCCTCGGCCGCGCCGGCCAGCCCGCGGAACTCGCCCCGGTGTACGTGCTGCTGGGTTCCCACGACGGCAGCTACATCTCCGGTGCCCGCGTCGCGGTGACCGGCGGCAACCCGATCCTGTGATCTGGTACCCGCTGCGGCTCGCCACGTCGTCGCGGTCGGACGACCTGGGCGGTCGGGCGATCGCGGACGTGCTGGGCCGCAGCGGGCTCCCCGACGGGCCGGTCCTGGACTCCAGCGAGGTCAGCGACGACGCCGGGGCGCTCGTCAGCGAGGGCGTCCTCGCGGGGACGTCGCTGCGCACCCTCGTGGCGGAGCACCCCGAGGAGCTCGTGGGGCCGGGGTGGCGGGGGGACCGCTTCCCCCTGTCGGTCACCTTCGTCGACGGCAGCGGCGCCCTGCCCGTCCACGTCCGCCCGGCGGCCGCCGGCAGAAGGGCCGGAGCTGGGGCCGGCACCCCGCCGGAGGACGACGCGACGGGCACGTGGCACGTGCTCGCGGCCGCGTCGGGAGCGAGCGCCTGGTGCGGCGTGCGCGAGGGCACGGACGCGGACGCGCTGCGGGCGGGCCTGCTCGCCGACGACGTCGGCTCCGTGCTGCGGACGCTGCCCGTGAGCGCCGGCGACACGGTCCTCGTGCCGGGTGGTGCCCCGCACTGCTTCGGGCCGGGGACGCTGCTCTACGAGATCCAGCCGGGGACGACGGCGCCCGCGGCCAGCCTGCTGCGGGGCGGGCGGCACGGCTCCCCCGGCGACGACCCGGAGCGTCGCGCCGCGGTGGAGGCCGTCGTGCGGGCCACCCGGGCGGACGCGCAGGCCACCGTCCGCGGCGCGGTCGCGGCCGCCGGCGACGACGGCGTGCGGCGCCTCGTGTGCTGCGACGGCCCCTCGGTCGGCCTGCAGCGCTGGCGGTCCGCCGCTCCGGTGACGGTCCTGCGCCGGTTCGCGTCCGTGCAGGTGCTCAGCAACCTCGGCGACCCGGTCCGGGTGCGCACCTCGACGTGGGACGGCGAGCTGGGGCGGGCCCGCAGCCTGGTCCTGCCCGCGGCCCTCGGCCGGGTCCACCTGCAGGGCCGCCTCGACCTCCTCATCGGCCACCTCCCGACCCTCCGGGCGACCCCGCGCTCCGCGTCCGCCCCCGGCGAGGTGGCCGTCGCCGGGCGGTCCTCCGCCCGGTGACGGCCGCCCCCTCCCCGGCTGGGTCACGCTCAGGAAACCGGGGTTGACCGGAGGTGCGGCGCGGGCGAGGGTTGGTCCCGCACCACCCGCACCCCGACCCAGCGAGGACCGATGAGCACCGAAGCCCCCCGCGACACCCCGCGCGGCCCCGTCGACGCGACGCGGGTCCCCCGCTACGGCGGTCCGCCCACCTTCGCGCGGCTCCCGCGGCTGGACGAGGTCTCGCGCGCCGACGTCACCATCGTGGGGCTGCCGTTCGACACGGGCGTCAGCTACCGGCCCGGCGCCCGCTTCGGCCCGGGCCACATCCGCGCCGCGTCGAAGCTGCTGCGGCCCTACAACCCGGCGCTGGGTGCCACGCCGTTCGGGACGCAGCAGGTCGCCGACGCGGGTGACCTGGGCCTGAACCCCTTCGACATCACCGAGGCGCTCGCGGCGACCGAGGCCGGGCTCACGAGCCTCAGCGAGGACGGCTCCACCCTGCTGGCCCTGGGCGGCGACCACACGCTGGCGCTGCCCGCGCTGCGCGCGCTGGCCAAGCAGCACGGGCCGTTGGCCGTCGTGCACTTCGACGCCCACCTCGACACGTGGGACACCTACTTCGGCGCCCCGTACACGCACGGCACGCCGTTCCGCCGCGCCAGCGAGGAGGGGCTCATCGACCTCGAGCGCAGCGTCCACGTCGGCACCCGCGGCCCCCTGTACAGCGAGCAGGACCTCGAGGACGACGGCGTCCTGGGGTTCTCCGTCGTGCGCGCCGACGACTACGAGACCGACGGGACCGCCCGGGCCGTCGAGCGGATGCGGCGGCGCCTGGAAGGCGCACCCGTGTACGTGTCGGTCGACATCGACGTCCTCGATCCCGCGCACGCACCCGGCACGGGAACCCCCGAGGCCGGCGGCCTCACGAGCCGCGAACTGCTGCACACCCTGCGCGGCCTGGTCGGCGCGAACGTCGTCGGGGCCGACATCGTCGAGGTCGCCCCGGCCTACGACCACGCGGAGATCACCGGCATCGCCGCGGCGCACGTGGCCTACGAGATCCTCTCGGTGCTCGCGCTGAACAGCGCCGCGGGTCGCTCGTGACGCTGCCCACCGGAACTCCCGCGGAGGGGCACGGCCCCGCCCCCGTCACGATGCTCGTGCCGGACTTCCCGTTCCCCTACGACGACTACCTGGCCTCGCCCGCGGGGCTGGGCAGCGTCCCGCCGGAGCGCTTCGGCACCGAGGTGGCCGTGGTGGGCGCCGGGATGTCCGGGCTGGTCGCGGCGCACGAGCTGATGAAGCTGGGCCTGCGGCCCGTCGTCTACGAGGCCGGGGAGATCGGCGGGCGCCTGCGGTCCGCGACCTTCCCGGGGGTCCCCGACGCCGTCGCCGACCTGGGGGGCATGCGGTTCCCGCGGTCGGGGCGGGCGTTCTTCCACTACGTCGACCAGCTCGGCCTGCGCACCAGCCCGTTCCCGAACCCGCTCGCGCCGCAGACGCCCAGCACCGTCATCGAGCTGGGCGGCCGGGCGCACTACGCCGAGACGCCGCAGGACCTGCCGCCCCTGTTCGGCGAGGTGGCGCAGGCCTGGCGCGAGGCCCTCGCGGAGGGGGCGGAGCTGCAGGACATGCAGCAGGCGATCCGGGACCGCGACCTCGCGCGCATCAAGGAGATCTGGAACCGGACCGTCCCGCGGCTGGACGAGGTGACGTTCTACGGGTTCGTCGCGGCGTCGAAGGCGTTCTCGCAGCTGCCCTTCGGCCACCGCGAGACGTTCGGGCAGGTGGGTTTCGGCACGGGCGGCTGGGACACCGACTTCCCGAACTCGATGCTGGAGATCCTGCGCGTCATCCACACCGACGCCGACGACCAGCACCAGCGGATCCTCGGCGGGGCGCAGAGCGTGCCGCTGGCCCTGTGGCGGCACGCGCCGGAGGACCTCGCGTTCTGGCCCGCGGGGACGACCCTCGAGTCCCTGCACCAGGGGTCGCCCCGGCCCGGGGTGAAGCGGATCCACCGCGGCGAGGACGGCCGGCTGCTCGTGCTGGACCGGTGGGGCACCGAGCGGCCCTACGAGGCCGTCATCACGACGTGCCAGTCGTGGCTGCTCTCGGCGGGGATCGACACCGACGAGGCGCTGTTCTCCCACGACCTGTGGATGGCGATGGAGCGCTCGCACTACATGCAGTCCTCCAAGACGTTCGTCCTGGTGGACCGGCCGTTCTGGCGCGACGTCGACCCGGAGACGGGCCGGCACGTCATGTCCACGACGCTGACGGACCGGATGACCCGCGGCACCTACCTGCTCGACGGCGGCGACGGGATCGACGACCCGGCGGCGGCGGACCGGCCGGCCGTGATCTGCCTGAGCTACACCTGGAACGACGACGCCCTGAAGTGGCTCGCGCTGCCGACCGACGAGCGCGTGCGGCTCATGCTGCACTCGCTGGCGCAGATCTACCCGGGCCTCGACATCGCCTCCCACGTCCTGGGCGAGCCGATCACCGTCTCGTGGGAGCGCGAACCGCACTTCATGGGGGCGTTCCGGGGCAACCTGCCCGGGCACTACCGCTACCAGCAGCGGCTGTTCTCCCACTTCGTGCAGGACGACCTGCCCGCCGCCCAGCGAGGGATCTTCCTCGCGGGCGACGACATCTCGTTCACCCCCGGCTGGGCCGAGGGCGCCGTCACCACCGGCCTGAACGCGGTCTGGGGCGTCGTGCACCAGCTGGGCGGCCGCAGCGCCGAGGGCAACCCGGGGCCGGGCGACCGCTTCGCCGAGCTCGCTCCGGTGGTCCTGCCCGACACCCCCTGAGCGACGCCCCGTCCGCGGGGGCAGCGGTGGGTGCGGGGTCCCGGTCGTCAGGGCGACCGGGACCCTGCACCCGCCTCCGGTCGCCTCCCAGACTGAGTGACATGCAGGAACTCAGCGTGACGTCAGCGGCGCCGACGACTGACGCTGCCCCGAACCCCCTCGGCGGCCACCTCCGTCGCGTCATCGTCAGGGGACGAGGTGACCGCGTCGGCCAGGGCCGGGAGCGGACGCCACCCCCTGAGAGGACTGCTGATGCACCACGCCGGACGCCGCGCCACGACCGTCCTCCTGGGCGCCCTGCTCACCGGCCTCCTGGCCGCTGCACCGGCGACGGCGCTGACTCCCGCGCCCGGCGCCGCCGTCGTCGCGCCCCACCCGCGCACCGTGGCCCCCGCTCCGAGCGTCTCGCCGGCGGCCGCGACCGCGCCCGAGCCGACCGTGAAGCGGTTGCCCCGCAGCGTCTTCCGGATGCCCCTGCGCCTCGTGGACGGCCGCTGGATCCACCGGGGGCCGATGCCCGCGAGGTGACACCCCCGCCGCCCGGCCCAGGGTGGCGGGGCGCCGCGGCCTCACGCCGAGGGCGACCAGCCGAGCGCGGGGCCGAGGCGGGTGGCGGTGTCGGTGAGGATCTGGACGTAGTCGTCGTGCTCGAAGCCGAAGGGCAGGGCGAACACGACCTCGCGCACCTCCCGGTAGCCCGCGTGGGCCTGCAGCTGCTCCGCGATCTCCTCGGCGGAGCCCAGCAGGTCCGGCGCGAACAGGAGCCGGCCCGGGCCCTGGGGCCGAGCCGTGCGCGGCGTGCGGGCGGCGACGTAGGCGGCGTACTTCTCGCGCTGCGCGGGCGTCGCCGAGTCGGTCGGGATGACCACGAGGCCCTGCGAGGCGCGGGCCTCGGCTCCCGCGGGGTGGGCGGCCCGGAACGCCTGCAGCTGCGCGGCCTGGATCCGGGCGAAGTCGTACTCGGCGGGGTCGGCCGGGTCGTCGGGGGTCTCCGCGCCCTCGTAGCGCACGACGCTGGAGGCCAGCAGGTTGAGGCCGTGCTCGCCGGCCCACGCCGCCGAGCGCAGGCTCGCCCCGCCGTACCAGAGGCGGTCGGAGAGCCCCGCGGCGTGCGGGGTCACCGCGTCGGTGAACACCTCGATGCCCTGGGTGCCCGAGAACCGGCTCGCGGGGTCGCCGCGCAGGAAGCGCTGCAGCCGCAGGACCCGCTCGTAGCCGAAGTCCTCGGCGTCGGCGGTGTCCGGGTACAGCGCGTCCTTGACGTCGTCCCAGCGCATCGGCGTGCTGACGCTCACCCCCGGCTCGACGCGCCCGCCGGACAGCAGGTCGACGGTCGCGAGGTCCTCGGCCAGGCGCAGCGGGTTCTCCCAGCCCAGCGGCGTGACCGCGGTGCCGAGGTGGATGCGCGACGTCCGCTGGCTGGCCGCCGCCATGATCGCGATCGGTGAGGAGACGCCGGGCTGGAAGTGCCGGTGCCGCAGCCAGGCGCTGTCGAAGCCCAGCCGCTCCCCCAGGACGATCTCCTCGAGCAGGCTCTCGTGGCCCGGGCCCGGGTCGTCGAGGTCGAAGGAGCCGATGGTCAGGAACCCCATCCGCAGCAGCGGTCCACCGGCTACCGGCACGTGTCCTCCTCGCAGGGGTCCGTCGGCGCGGGCGCGCCGCCGGGGACCGCCATCGTGCACCACCCCCGACGACGGACGCCCGCGCACCCCAGGGGGTGCGCGGGCGTCCGGGGGCGATCCGGGTCAGTCGCGGGTGAGCTTGCGGTAGGTCACCCGGTGCGGGCGGGCCGCGTCGGGCCCGAGGCGCTCGACCTTGTTGGCCTCGTAGCCCGCGAAGTTGCCCTCGAACCAGTACCAGTTCGACGGGTTCTCCTCGGTGCCCTCGTAGGCCAGGATGTGCGTCGCCACCCGGTCGAGGAACCACCGGTCGTGGCTGACGACGACGGCGCAGCCGGGGAACTCGAGCAGCGCGTTCTCCAGGCTGCCGAGCGTCTCCACGTCCAGGTCGTTGGTGGGCTCGTCGAGCAGGAGGACGTTGCCGCCCTCCTTCAGCGTCAGGGCCAGGTTCAGCCGGTTGCGCTCACCGCCGGACAGGACGTTCGTCGGCTTCTGCTGGTCCGGGCCCTTGAAGCCGAACGCCGAGACGTAGGCGCGCGAGGGCATCTCCTGGTTGCCGACGTGGATGAAGTCCAGGCCGTCCGAGACCGTCTCCCACAGCGTCTTCGTGCCGTCGAGGCCGCCGCGGTTCTGGTCGACGTAGGACAGCTTGACCGTGTCGCCGATCTGCAGCTTGCCGCCGTCGAGCGGCTCCAGGCCCACGATCGTCTTGAACAGCGTGGTCTTGCCGACGCCGTTGGGGCCGATGACCCCGACGATGCCGTTGCGGGGCAGCGAGAACGACAGCCCGTCGATGAGGGTGCGGTCGCCGAAGCCCTTCTTGAGGTCCTTCGCCTCGATGACCACGTTGCCCAGGCGCGGGCCCGCGGGGATCTGGATCTCCTCGAAGTCGAGCTTCCTCGTGCGCTCGGCCTCCGCGGCCATCTCCTCGTAGCGGTTCAGGCGCGCCTTGGACTTGGTCTGGCGGCCCTTGGCGTTCGAGCGGACCCACTCCAGCTCGTCCTTCAGCCGCTTCTGCAGCTTCTGGTCCTTCTTGCCCTGCACGTCCAGGCGCGCAGACTTCTTCTCCAGGTAGGTGGAGTAGTTGCCCTCGTAGGGGTAGGCGCGGCCGCGGTCCAGCTCGAGGATCCACTGGGCGACGTTGTCGAGGAAGTACCGGTCGTGCGTGACGGCCAGGACGGCGCCGGGGTACTTCGACAGGTGCTGCTCCAGCCACGTCACGCTCTCGGCGTCGAGGTGGTTGGTGGGCTCGTCGAGCAGCAGCAGGTCGGGCTGCTCCAGGAGGAGCTTGCACAGCGCGACGCGGCGCTTCTCACCGCCGGAGAGCACGGACACGTCGGCGTCGCCCGGGGGGCAGCGCAGCGCGTCCATGGCCTGCTCGAGCTGGGAGTCCATGTCCCACGCGTTGGCGTGGTCCAGCTCCTCCTGCAGGGTGCCCATCTCGGCCATGAGGGCGTCGAAGTCGGCGTTCGGGTCCTCGAAGGAGCCCGTGATCTCGTTGTAGCGGTCCATCTTGACCTTGAGCTCGCCCAGGCCGTCCTGGACGTTCTGCAGGACGGTCTTCGTCTCGTCCAGCTTCGGCTCCTGAGCGAGCATGCCCACCGAGTAGCCGGGCGAGAGCCGCGCCTCGCCGTTGGAGGGCTGGTCCAGCCCCGCCATGATCTTCAGCACGCTCGACTTGCCGGCGCCGTTGGGCCCGACGACGCCGATCTTGGCCCCCGGGAAGAAGGACATCGAGACGTCGTCGAGGATCACCTTGTCCCCGTGCGCCTTGCGCGCCTTGTGCATCACATAGATGAACTCCGCCATGCGCCCAGGCTAGTCGAGTCCCGACCGGTCGCGATCCACGCTCGGTAGGGTGCCCTCCGGCACGCCCCCGTAGCTCAGCGGATAGAGCACCGGACTTCTAATCCGACGGTCGCAGGTTCGAATCCTGCCGGGGGCACCGGCGTCGTCCCAGGTCAGGCGCTCGCCGACCTGTTGGGCAGCGCGACGACCGGCGCGTCGGTCCGCACGGAGTCGCCACGAGCAGCGGGACCCACCGCCTGACGAACCGGGCGAGTCCGTCGGTCACGCACGTCCCAGCCCGGGCGGCCACCCGGACGGCGCACCGGAGGGTGACCCCCGCTGACCGGTCGTGCTACACCTGATCGACCGTCGACGGCGGGGTCACTGGGGTGGGGTCTAGGCAGAGGCTCCCTCGGCACCGACAGGAGTTCTCCGGTGGAGACCTGGATGGACGACGAGCACCAGCTGAGGCGACGGGCCGAGGTCGTGCGACAGCTCATCGGGGACATGTGGGGCGACGGAGCCCCACCCGGCCCGGACCCCCAGATGGCGCTGCTGCTGAACACCCTGATGGGCGACGAGCAGGACGGTCGCGCCGAGCAGGTCGTGGTGCGAGGAGACTGCCTCACCTACCGCCAGCTCATCGAAGCCGTGGCGGGCTGCGGCGAGCCCTCCGCACGCTTCGCCGGACTGCCTCCAGCCCTGGTGCGACGCGTCAGCGCGAGCAGCACCTTCCCGCCCACCCCGGTCAGCCGGGGGATGGCCGCGCTGCCCGCCCGGCACGCCGGCGCGTGGGAGCTCGACTCGAGCAACGGAGTCCTCAGCTACGACTCGATCACCGCTCGCCTGCTGGGGGTGGGACACACCGACGGGTGGTGCGAGCTCCACCCGGTCGGCATGGCGGCGATCCACCCCGACGACCACTTCGTCGTGGAGTCCGCCATCACCGAGGCGCTCAGCACCGGGCGCCCCTACCAGGCCCGGTTCAGGGCACTGCTCCCCCACGGCGACTACGGCTGGCGGGCGAGCCACGCCCGGCCGGTGGCCGGGATCCACAGCGACGCCGTCCGTCTGATCGGCTTCGTCGCCGACGACGACTGAGGACACGTCCGGGTCGCAGGGAGAGCTGGACCGTCAGCACGAGGCACCCGCGAGGCGGCGGGTCGGTGCCTTCCCCACACCGACCCGCCGGGGAGGAAGCTAGCAGTCCTCGAACGCCCGTTCGACCCCGGCCGCGACGGGGCGACCAGACGCACCCCCTCCGCCCGCCGCCCACGAGCGACCTCTCCACCCCCGACCGCTCTGACCTGGAGCGACGTCGACGCGGGCGCGCACCCCCGCACCCCCGCACCCGCGTCGGGCTAGCGCGAAGTGCGGGGCTCGTCCAGCGGACGCAGCGTGCTCACGTCGGTGTTCGCACCGCACACCACGACGGCGACGCGCTGACCCGGCATCGGGCTCCACGCGCCGCTGGTCAGCGCGGCCCACGCGGTGGCGGCGCCGTGCTCGGCGACGATGCGGTAGTCCTGCCACAGCGCGGCCCGCGCGGCGGTGATGGCCTCGTCGTCGACGAGCACGCTGACCGGCTCGGAGCGCTGCGCGACGTCGAAGGCGACCTGCCCCAGGCGCCGGGCGCCCAGCGCGTCGGCGGCCACGCCGGAGACGGCCACGTCGACGGGCCGGCCCGCGTGCAGGGCCTCGTGCAGCGTCGGCGCGGTCACCGGCTCGACGGCCACGACCTGCGCCCGCCCCGCCAGCGCCGCGGCGACGCCGGCGAAGAGGCCCCCGCCCCCGACGGCCACGACGACGACGTCGAGGTCCGGCACGTCCGCCAGCAGCTCCTCGGCGAGGACGCCCGCCCCGGCGGCGACGTCCGGCTGGTCGTAGGCGTGGCAGAACAGCGCGCCGGTGCTCGCGACGTGCTCCACGGCCGCGTCGTAGGCCTCGGCGTACTCCGCGCCCACCAGGTGCACGCGGGCGCCGAGGCGGCGCAGCCCGTCCACCTTCACCCGAGGCGCGGTGGTGGGCACGAACACCGTCGCCGGCACGACGAGCGACGCCGCGGCCCAGGCGTTGGCCAGGCCCGCGTTGCCACCCGAGGCGGCCACGATCCCGACCGCCGGGTCGAGCTCCCCGCGCTCGGCGGCGGCGAGCTGACGGTTCAGCGCGCCCCGGGCCTTGAAGGTGCCCGTGTGCTGCAGGTGCTCGCACTTCAGCCAGACGGGCCCGCCGGCCGCTCGCGGGTCCTCGCCGCGCAGCACGGGCGTGCGGCGCACGCGGCCGGCCGTGCGGGCCTGCGCGGCCAGCACGTCGTCGCGGGTGATCACCGGGCGCCCACCGGGCGGACGGCCGCGAGCGCCGTGCCGGCCGTGCTCACGCCTGCGGGCCCGTGCGCAGCTCCTCGGCCTCCGGGTCGGCCGGGCACAGCAGCAGCGACATGCCCGCGTAGGGCGCGAGCCACACGCCGAAGCTCTGCAGGTCGTCGACCCAGCCGATCTCGGCACCCGTGCCCATGTCGACGACCGGCACGCGCGGCGTGAACGTCTCCGAGCGCACCGAGCCCTCGATGGTCTCGGCGCCGAAGTTCAGCACCGTGACCTGCAGCGCCTCGCGGCCGCCGTGGTCGGCCGGGTCGAGGGCGTGGACCAGGACGAGCATGCTCGGGTGCGCCACCGCGGGGATGTCGATCTGGCGCGCCGTGGCGATCTTGTGGCGGGAGCGGACGTCGAGGACGCCGGACAGGCGCCGGACGAACGACGTCTCCGACGCCAGCTGCTCGGGGATGGTGCCGTAGAGCGAGCGGCCGACCGGGACGCCCGAGCTGGACACCGTGGCCTCGGGCGCCACGCCCATGAGGTCGTGGGAGGCGCGCTCGATCCAGCGGGTGTCGCCGGAGGTGAGCAGCGGGCGGATGCTCTCCGCGGGCAGCGGCAGCATGCCGAGCAGGTCCCAGCCGGACAGGGCGAACACCCCGGGCTGCCACGCGTTGAACATGGCCAGCAGCAGGTGCGCGCGGCGGATCTGCTCGACGTCGTCCTCGGTCAGCGCGTCGAGGTCGCGGTGCCCGCGGGTGGCGGCGATGACGCTGGCGGAGGTGCAGGCGATCCCGTTGGTCGTGAACACCTGGTTGTAGGGGCCGGCGTCGCCCGTCAGGTGGCGCGTGAGGTCGGCGCGGATCGTCTCGGCCAGCTCGGCGCCCGTGGTGTCGCGGCCGCGGAAGGCGTACACGTCCTCGGCGTGGCGGGTGGCCCAGTGGACGAGCTCGTAGGTCAGCTCGTCGTGGTTCTGCAGGGCGTGCACGAGCGAGGCCGGGTCGACGCCCAGCTCCAGCGAGGTGCGCAGCGTCAGGCGCAGGAACTCCGTGTCCCCCGTGGCCAGCGCGTGCTGGTAGGCGGGACGGTTGATGAAGTCGTAGGACAGGTCCGCGCCCACCTCGGAGGTGTCGCGGATGTCCTCGATCGTGAGGTTCAGCTCCTGGAAGGTGAAACCCCCGACCTTGCGGACCATCCCGGCGATGAGGTGGTTCGCGGCCTCCGACAGCGGGTGGCCCTCCGACCACGCGGGGCCCTCGGCGCTCTTCTCCACCCCGAGGAAGCCGTTGGCGTCCAGGCGCAGCGCGCTCGTGCCGAGGTCGCCGAGGGAGTGCAGGGCGTCGCCGATGACGAGCTTCATGCCCGCGAAGGAGGGGTCCAGCCAGTTGATCGACGGCTGCCCCTGCTTGAAGTAGTGCAGGTACACCCAGCGGCGCGCGACGCCGTCGACGCCCACGACCTCGCGGGTCGCCGACCAGTTCGTCTCCTTGATGCCGGGCGCGTAGAAGATGACGCGCTGCAGCTGGCCGATGATGAACCCGCGCTCGTGCAGCGCGGCCTCCGCGGCCGCGTCGAGGTTGGCCGCGTCGTGGCCCGGCGCGACGTCGGGCAGCAGGTGCCAGTGCTCCGGGTCGATCTCCACCATGTGGTAGATCCCCGGGTAGTCGCCGTGGTTCATCTCCGCGAGGCGGAAGTCCGCGCCCTTGCCCGTGTGACCGGGGACGATGTCGTCGATGACGCTGCCGTCGTGCGCGGCCGCGACGCGGCAGACCTGGCGGAACTCCTCCTCGGTGCCGAACGTCGGGTCGATCTCGGTGGAGATGCGGTCGAAGTGGCCGTCGACGCTGGGCGTCTGGCGCCAGCCGTCGAGGCCGCCGGCGTTCTTGACGGGTCCGGTGTGCACGGCGTCGATGCCGATCTCCTGGAACGCCCGCCACAGCGCCGGGTCGCCGAGCGCGGCGAGGAAGGAGGTGCCGGGCGCCGTCACCAGCGAGATCGGGTAGGCCGTGAACCACACCGACGCCGTGTCCAGGGCGCGGCGCGCGTCGGGCTTGGCGTAGGGGTTTTGCCACATGCTCGCCTTGCCGGAGAACTGCCGGCTGATGGCCGCGGCGTCGGAGAGCATCGACTTCGACAGCAGCCACCGGACGTACTCGGCGTTGCCCGCGTCGGCCGGCCCTTCGGAGGAGACGCGGAGCGCGGCGTGGTCGGCCGGGCGCAGACGCGCCTGCGGGCGCAGGCTGCGGGGCCGCGCCGGGTAGCGGGCCTCGTCGTAGGTGATCTCGCTCGGCTCGTGCTCGACGACCTCGAGGTCCGCCGGCTGGTCCTCGACGGCCGGTGCGGGCGTGCCCCCGGTCCGCTCCTCGACGACTCCCTGCCCGACTGCCTCGTCCACGCGCGTGCCTCCTGCTGACCTCGGTGTGTGCGTCCCTGACGGCCGTGCCGGCCGCCGAGCCCGCCGATCACCTCATCACAGATGAGGCGGATCCTCGACTCCGTGAGCGCGCCGCGCGGCGGACGGCGGCGCGGCAGCGCTCAGCGGTGCCCCACGACGTCGCCGAGCTGGCCGCCGGCCGCCTCCAGCGCGGCCCGGGCCGCCGGCGCGCCGACGCCGAGGACGAGCATCGCGACGGCCGTCTTGGCGTGCCCGTCCGCCGCCGCGAGCGCCGCGGCGGCCTCGTCCTCGCCCGCGCCGCTCGCGGTCACGACGATGCGCACGGCGCGGCGGCGCAGCTTCTCGTTGGTCGCCCGCAGGTCGACCATGAGGTTCCCGTAGGTCTTGCCGAGGCGGACCATCGCGAGGGTCGAGAGCGTGTTCAGGACCATCTTCGTGGCGGTGCCGGAGCGCAGCCGCGTGGAACCCCGCACGACCTCCGGGCCCACCGGGACCTCGATGCCGAGGTCGGCCGCCGCGGACAGCGGCGTGGAGGTGTTGCAGGACACCGCGATCGTGAGGCAGCCGTGGGCGCGGGCCGCGGCGAGCGCGCCCAGCACGTACGGCGTGCGGCCGCTCGCGGCGATGCCCACGACCGTGTCGGCCTCCGTGAGCGCCAGCGCCTCGACGTCGCGCGCACCGGCCCCGGCGTCGTCCTCGGCGCCCTCGACCGCGCTGACCAGGGCGGCGGGGCCGCCGGCGATCAGCCCGACCACGAGCCCCGGCGGCGTGCCGAACGTCGGCGGGATCTCCGAGGCGTCGAGGACGCCGAGGCGCCCGGACGTGCCCGCGCCGACGTGGACCAGCCGGCCCCCGCGCGCCATCCGCTCGGCGATCGCGTCGACGGCCGCGCCGATCACCGGCAGCTGGGTGCGCACCAGCCCGGCGACATCGGCGTCGGCGTCGTTGACCAGCCGGACCAGGTCCGCGGTCGCCAGCGCCGCCAGGTCGGTCCCGGTCCCGTCGAGGGCCTCGGTGGCCAGGGCGTCGAGGGGGTCGTCGGAGGGCATGGCGGGAACAGTAGCCAGCGCCCGGGCGGCTCAGCCCTCGACGAGCACCCGCCAGCTGTGGCCGCCGAGCTCGACGACGTCGCCGTCGGACAGCTGCCGCCCGCGACGGTCGTCGACCTCGCCGTTGACGAGGACCTCCCCCGCCGCGAGCACCTCGCGCGCCTCCCCGCCGGTCCCCACCGCACCGGCCAGCTTCAGCAGCTGACCGAGGCGGACGAGGCCCGTGACGGTGACGTCCTCCGGCTCGCTCACGCGTCGTCGACCGCGAGCGCGGCCAGGACGGTCGCGAGGCGCTCGGCCTCGGCGCGGGTGAGGCGCTCGGGCACGCGGAGCTCGGCGGAACCGCCGTCGGCCAGCGGCACCACGTGGGTGAGGAAGGGGCGCGAACCGGGCGGGGAGGCGACGGCCTCCGGCGTGACGGGCTCGGGCGTGACCGGCTCGGGGGTGCTCGGCGTCGCAGGGGCCGGCTCGGTCGCGGCCGCGCCGGACAGGAAGGACCGCACGCGGTCGATGCCGTCGCTGGCCAGCCGCTGCGCCGTCGGGTCGAAGCGGCCGGTGCGCAGCAGCCGCTGCAGCACGTCGTCGATGGGGTCGCCGCCCTGGCGTTCCGTCATGGTTCCTCCTCCGGGGCCGCAGCCCCGATCGAATCGGCTCCCAGGGTCTCACCGCGTCCGGGCCGTCGCCTCCGCCCGCGGGACCATCCGCGCACCCCCCGGAGGTCGTACCCGGCAGGACCAGCCGGCGACAGGCCCCGGCGAGTCAGCCGGCGAGGTGCCCCCACGCCTCCTGCAGCTCGCGCCACGGCCCGCTCGCGGCGACCCGCCCGTCGTCGAGCACGACGACGCGGTCCGCGCGCAGCAGCGCGGAGCGCTTCGAGGACGACCCGACCACCGTGACCCCCCTGCGCCGCAGCGCCTCCCACAGCTCGACCTCGGTGCGCGCGTCGAGGGCGGAGGAGACGTCGTCGGCGACGAGCAGGTCCGCGCCGGTGGCCAGCGCCCGGGCCAGGGCGAGGCGCTGCACCTGCCCGCCGGACAGCCGCACGCCGCGGTGGCCGACCAGCGCCGCGGACCCGCCGGCGTCGAGCAGGTCGGCGCGCAGGCGGGCGTCGTCGAAGGCGGCCGTGAGCCGCTCCTGCGGGTGCTCGTGGTCCAGGCGCACGTTGTCGGAGAAGGACCCCGACAGGACCCGCGGCACCTGGGCGACGAAGCAGACCTGCCCGGGGCGCAGGAAGGTCTGCGGATCGGCCACCTCGTCGTCGTTCCAGCGCAGCGAGCCCTCGTGGTCGAGCAGGCCCGCGAGCGCCCCGAGGAGGCTGGACTTCCCGGACCCGACGCGGCCCGCGAGCAGGACCAGCTCGCCCGCGTGCACCGTGAGGTCGACGCCCTGCACGCCGACCGTCCCGTCGTCGTGGACCGCGGCGAGGCCGTCCAGGCGCAGCTGCCGCAGGGGCCGCCGCCCGGGCACGGCGGGCCGCGGGGCCAGCCCGCGCCGCAGGTCGACGCCCGGGGGCAGGGCCACGAGCTCGTCGCCGCCGGCGAGCTCCGTCATGGCCCGGACCCACTCCCGCGCCACGGGGGCCTCGGTGACGGCGGCCCCCGCGACGGTCCCGAACCACGTCGCGCCCGCGAGCGTCGTGGCGACGAGGAGGGTGGTGGCGATGTCCCAGACACCGGCGAGGTAGGCGACCCAGGTGGCGACGGTGGCGGTCTGGACCAGCAGGCCCGGGACGCCGTCGAGCAGCGCGCGGACCCGGAACTCCCGCACGCTGGCCGCGACGCGGTGCCGGTCGACGTCCGCGAGGTGCTGCAGCACAGCGGGTCCCGCGGCGGCGAGCTTGACCGTGCGCGCGGCGTCCAGGCTGGAGGCGAGCGAGCGACCGAAGGCCACCCGGGCGTCGCCCGCCGTGCGGCCCGAGGCGCCCGCCACGGGGGCGCCCGCCACGGAGACGGCCGCGGACAGCGCCATGACGGCGGCGACCACGCCGGCCGCCGCGACGCTCCCCGAGGTGACGCCGGTGACCACGACGACGACCGCGCCGATGACGACGTCGACCCAGCGGTCGGCGTAGAGGACGAGCCGCTCGGAGTCCAGGCAGCGGGCCGTGACCTCCCCGGGCGGGGTGCGCAGCAGGCGGCGCTGGCGCGTCTGCCCGCGCAGGACGGCCAGGCGCAGCTGCAGCGTGACGAGGTTCCACCACAGGGGGTAGACGCGGAAGGCGCCCGCGAGCGCGGGGGGCAGCAGGAGCAGGCTCGCGCACAGCCCGGCCGTGGTCCAGGCCACCTCGGAGAGGCCCTCGCCGGCGCGCAGGTCCTGCACGAGCAGTCCCCACAGCCAGCCGGTCAGGGTGCCGTAGGCGCCCAGCACCGAGACCGCCAGGAAGAGCAGGGCCCCGACCACGCCCCAGGAGGGGGCGACGGCCACGGTCTGCAGGACGGTGCGGGCCAGCCGCGGCCGCCGGCGGGGCGGCGGCGGGCCGGGGTCGCGGCGCGGGCGCGGCGTCGGGTCCGGGGCCGTCGAGACGTCCCCGCCTGCTCCCGCCTCCTCGCCCGCGGCGGTGAGCAGGTCGCGGAAGGGCCCCGGCGCGCTCGCGAGCTCCCCGCGGGGGCCGTGCTGCACGAGCCGCCCGCGCTCGAGGACGGCGACGGTGTGCGCGCGGCGCGTCGTCGAGAGACGGTGCGCGATGAGCAGGCCCGTGCGCCCGACGAGCAGGCGCTCGGCGGCCGTCGTGACGCGGTGCTCGGTGACGGGGTCCATCCGGGCCGTCGCCTCGTCGAGCACGACGACGCCGACGTCGCGCACCAGCAGCCGCGCGAAGGCGACGAGCTGCTCCTCCCCCGCGGACAGGGTCAGCCCGCCGGGGCCGAGGCGGGTGTCCAGCCCGTCGGGCAGCGTCGCCACCCACCCGGCGAGCCCGAGCTCCTCGACGGCCGCGACGACGGCGGCCCGCGGGACCCCCGTGAACAGGGTGATGTTCTCCGCGAGCGTCGCGGCCAGCAGCTCGGTGCGCTGGGTGACGACGCCGACCGCGCGGCGCAGGTCCGCGATCGCCGTGTCGCGCACGTCCTGCCCGCCCAGCAGCACCGCGCCCCGGGGCGGCTCGACGGCGCGCGAGAGCAGCGAGGCCAGCGTCGACTTGCCGGCGCCGCTGCGCCCGAGGACCGCGAGGGTCGTGCCGGCCGCGACCGCGAGGCTCACGTGCTGCAGGGCGAAGCCGCCGTCGGGGTAGGCGAAGGAGAGGTCGCGCAGCTCCACGTCCAGCGCGCCGGTGGGCACCGCGGCGCCGCCGGCGTCCTCGGCCGGGGCCCCGAGCAGGCCGCGGATGCGCGTCAGGGCGCCGAGGCCCG
This sequence comes from Kineococcus rubinsiae, assembly GCF_011839805.1. Lineage (GTDB taxonomy): Bacteria > Actinomycetota > Actinomycetes > Actinomycetales > Kineococcaceae > Kineococcus > Kineococcus rubinsiae. Next base: position 35,056 of record NZ_VWPY01000020.1, read on the forward strand.
CCTGCACCTCGGGCAGCCGGTTGCTGACCTGGGTGACGTCGCCGACGAAGCCCCCGACCAGCAGCCAGAGGGTGACGAGCTCCCCCACGCCCAGCCCGCCGCCGCTGACGAGGACGACGCCCCCGACGGCGAGGGCCGCGAGCAGCCCGGACAGCACGAGCGTCGTGCGCAGCCCCACCGCGGCGGACGCGCTGGAGGTGGCGCGGACGGCGTCGAGCACGGCGCGGGCCTGGTCGGCGTAGCGGCGCACGACGTGCGCCTGACCGAGGCTGGCGCGCACGTCGTCGCGGCCCGCGACGACCTCCTCCAGCTGCGCGGCGTGGTCGGTCCAGGCGGTCTCCTCGACGACCTTGCGGGCGGCCAGGACCCGGGTGAGCGGGCGGGCGACGAGCAGCGCCAGGGCCGTGACCAGCGGGAACGCGATCCACGCGGGCCACCACGTCAGCCCGGCCACGACCCACGCGAGGCAGGAGCGGGCGAGGGAGCGGGCGAGGTCCCACCCCGTGGTGCGCAGCAGCTGCGCCAGCTGCCGGGGGTCGTCGTCGACGCGGTCGAGCACCTCGCCGACGGCCTGGTCGGCGAGGGCCGGCAGCGGCTGGGCGAGCGCGGCCTGCAGGAGGTCCCCGCGCAGGACCCCCTCCGCGCGGCCGACGGCGCCGGAGAACACGGTGCGCCCGACGGTGTCGAGCACGGTGGCCCCGAGCAGGGCCGCGGCCAGCGCGACGAGCAGGGCCGAGGTCGCGTCCTGCGCGAGCCGGCCGGTCAGCACCGTCGCGGCGGTCTCCGCGACCGCCGCCACCACCGCCAGGACGAGGGCCGCGCTCACCGCGGGCCCTGCGAGCCGCCGTGCGGTGAGCGTCCGCTCTCCCACGACGACGCCTCCTCACCCCGGCGCGCCGGCGGCGCGCGTCCTGCCTGCGACGCTAGCCGGTGGGGTGGACGCGGCGCCGCCGGGTTTCCGGGCGGCGGGGGTGCGGCTCAGGGGGGGCGGGCTCAGGCGGGGTCGGGCTCACGCGGCGGCGAGGTACTCGTCCCAGCGCGGGTCGGGCTGCTCGGCGCCGCGCACCGCCCACGAGGCGCCCCGCGGGGCGGCGGGCCGGAAGGGCAGCGCCCAGCCCATCTCCTCGGGCGTCCGATTGCCCTTGGCGTTGTTGCAGCGGATGCAGCAGGCCACGAGGTTCTCCCAGCTGTCCGGTCCCCGCCGGCTGCGGGGCAGGACGTGGTCGACCGTCGTGGCGTGCCCGCGGCAGTAGGCGCACCGCTGGTGGTCGCGGCGCAGCACCCCGCGGCGGCTGACGGGCACGACGGAACCCCGGGGCACGCGCACGTAGCGGGACAGCAGGATGACCGACGGCCGTTCGAGGCTCATGGAGGCGCCCAGGACGGGTTCGGCGTCGGCGAGGACCACCGACGCCTTCCCGGCGAGCACGAGGACGAGCGCCCTGCGGAAGGACACCACCGCGAGGGGTTCGTAGCCGGCGTTCAGCACGAGCGTGCGCACAGGCACCTCCACAGACGACGAGAGGCGCCCTCCCCGGCGGGGAGGGCGCCTCTGACGGCGACGACGTGCGAGAGCACGCGGACCGGATGGTGGTGCCTGCGGGGCGCCCGGACGTGGCCGGGCGCGCTGGGCGTCGTGGGCGCGGCGTCCTGGTCCGGACGCACGGTGCGCTGGGACATCGGAAGCCTCCCCCGCGGGTGCAGTCGTCGTGAGCGCACTGTACGTCGGCAGCGCTCGCGCGTCAGCGCCTTTCCCGGAGGTTCGCCCGCGGGTCGCCGCCCGTCCGCGTCAGCCGCGGACGCGACGAGGCCCGGCACCCCGAGGGGTGCCGGGCCTCGTCGGACGCCGGAGAGGTCGATCAGGCGACGGGGGCCACGCGGCCGAAGGTGACCGCGCTGCTCCAGATGGTGCGGAGCGCGACGGGCTTGCCGGTGCGGGGCGAGTCCCACATCTTGTTGCCGCCGGCGTAGATGCCGACGTGGTAGGCGCGGCCACCGCTGGAGAAGAAGACCAGGTCGCCGGGGACGGCCTGCGAGCGGTCGATGCGCGTGGACGCGGACTTCTGGGCGTTCGCCGTGCGGGGCAGGGACACCCCGTTCTGGCGCATGACGTAGCCGGTGAACCCGGAGCAGTCGAAGCCGGCCGGCGTGGTGCCGCCGTAGACGTACGGGAGGCCCGCGTACTGCGAGGCGGTGTTGAGGATCCGGTCGCCGAGACCGCTCGCGGGGGGCGCCGCCTGGGCGACGACCTCGACGACAGCGGCGGCGGCCGGCTGGGCCGCCGCGGGGGCCGGGGCGTCGGGGAGGACGGCCTGGACCTTGGGCGCCGCGGTCGCGCCGCGGGCCTTGCGCTTCACGGTGACGGCGGGCTTCACCGAGACGGTGGCCTTCGTGGTCACGGCCGGGACGACGACCACGGGGGCCGGCGTCGGGACCGCGGTGAAGGTCGCGGCGGTGGTGACGACGGCCGCCGCGGCGGGCGCCGAGACGACGGCCGGGACCGCGGTGCCGAAGGCGCTGTCGACGGCCGTGGGCGCGGCCGCAGCGACGGACGCCGGGACCGTCGCGGGAGCAGCCTCGGGGGCGGCGCTCGCGGGGAGGGCGATCGTGGCGACCAGGCCCCCGGCGGCGGCCAGGACGGCGACGCCGCGACCGGCTCCGCTCGCGGTGGTCGTCACCGCGTGGGCGAAGGACGTGAGGGGACGAACGGCAGCACGGTGCCGCCCCGGGACGTGAGGGGTCAAGGTGGTGGCCTCTCCGACGCCTGCGAGGTGAGCTGTCGGGTTCGGGCGGGAAGGTCGCCCGGCCGGTTCGCACCGGCTTCACCCCAAGGACTTCTGCTCGACCCGCAGGTCTCGCTCGGCCCGGGAACTTGGTTCCCCCACCCCTGCCATGGGTGTCGTGGGACCTCCTCGCGGTGGCAGGGCTCGGCGTCCGCGTGAGGACTCCCCGGATGCATGACCTAGGGAGCGGGTGGACAGTAACCCACCGGCTGCGCGGATGTCACGCACTGATCACGGGCAGATGCCAGTCTGGCTACTCTCCGTACTTCCATCGGCGCTACGTGTCATCACCTTGAACGCAGCGAACGCCCGCCACCGCAAGGAGTGACGGGCGTTCCGGCGGCCCGAGGACCGTCCGGGTGTGAGACCGGTCTCAGTCCACGGGTCCCACGAAGATGTGGCCCGCCTCGGCCGTGGACAGGTCGACGACCTCGCCGGCGACGGAGACCTCGACACCCGACGCGGAGGCCTTGGCGACGACCTCGGCGCCCGGCGTGAGCCCGGCCGCCCCGAAGCGCGCCATGAGCGGCACGTCGGTCTGCAGCGGCTCCCCCAGGCGGCGGACGACGACCGTGCGGCCCTGCAGCTGCGGCGTCGTCAGCGGCTGCACCCCGGCGCGGAAGTCCTCCGTCTCGCACATCTCCCCCAGCTCCTCCAGCCCCGGGATCGGGTTGCCGTACGGGGAGGAGTGCGGGTGGTCGAGGATGTCGACGAGGCGGCGCTCGACCTCCTCGGAGATCACGTGCTCCCAGCGGCAGGCCTCCTCGTGCACCAGCGACCAGTCGAGGCCGATGACGTCGGTGAGCAGCCGCTCCGTCAGCCGGTGCTTGCGCATGACCCGCATCGCCTTGGCCTTGCCCGCGTCCGTGAGCTCGAGCCGGCGGTCGGTGCCGACGTGCAGCAGCCCGTCCCGCTCCATGCGCGCCACCGTCTGCGACACGGTCGGTCCCGAGTGGTGCAGGCGCTCGGCGATCCGGGCGCGCATCGGGACGATGCCCTCCTCCTCGAGCTCGAAGACCGTCTTGAGGTACATCTCGGTGGTGTCGATGAGGTCGCTCACACCCGGCATCGTCCCTCATCCGCGGCGCCGGGCGCATCCGTCCCCCGGGGGCCTGCCGGCCGTGGGCGCACGCCGCGCGACGGGTGCGGCCGGGTGGTGGGCGGGGGGTGCCGCGGATAGCGTCCGCAGACGTGACGGAACTCCGCTCCCTGCTCTGGTTCCGCCGCGACCTGCGCTTGTCCGACCACCCGGCCCTGCTGGCCGCCGCGGCCGACGGGGAGGTCGTCCCCCTCTTCGTGGTCGACCCGGCGCTCTGGGGCCCCTCCGGCGACGTGCGCCGCGCCTACCTCCTGCGCTCGCTGCGGGCCCTGGACGCCTCCCTCGACGGCCGGCTCGTCGTGGAGGAGGGGGACCCGGTCGCGGTGCTGCCCGCCGTGGCCGCCCGGACCTCGGCCCGGCGCGTGCACGTCACGGCCGACACGGGCCCCTACGGCCGCCGCCGCGACGAGGCCGTCGAGCACGCCCTCGCCGCGGACGACCGCGAGCTGGTGCGCACCGGCACGAACTACTCGATCGGCCCCGGCACGCTCCTCACGGGTTCCGGTTCCCCGTTCCAGGTGTTCACGCCGTTCTCCCGCGCGTGGCGCGAGCACGGCTGGCCCCGGCCCGCCGTCTCCCCCGGCGACGCCCGCTTCGCCTCCGGTGCGGGCGACGGCGTCGACGGCCCGCACTGGCCGGCGGAACCCGACCTGGGCGACCTCGCCCTGCCCGCGGCGGGCGAGAAGGCGGCCCTGGCGCGCTGGCACGAGTTCCTCGAGGAGCGCATCGACGACTACGCCACGGACCGGGACCGCCCGGACCAGAACGGCACGTCGCAGCTGTCGGCGCCGCTGAAGTGGGGCGAGCTGCACCCCCGCACGATCCTCGCCGACCTGAGCCGCAAGCGGTCCGCGGGCGCGGAGACGTACCGCACGGAGATCGCGTGGCGGGAGTTCTACGCCGACGTGCTGTGGCACCGGCCGGAGACGGCGCGCGAGTACTACCGCCCGCAGCTGGAGGCGCTGGCCTACACCGAACCCGGTGAGGCGTTCCGCGCGTGGAGCGAGGGCCGGACGGGTTTCCCCGTCGTGGACGCGGGGATGCGGCAGATGCGCGCCGAGGGCTGGATCCACAACCGGGTCCGGATGATCGTGGCGAGCTTCCTCGTCAAGGACCTGCACGTGGACTGGCGCCACGGGGCGCGGGAGTTCATGCACTTCCTGCGCGACGGCGACCTGGCGAGCAACAACCACGGCTGGCAGTGGGTCGCGGGTTCCGGGACGGACGCCGCGCCCTTCTTCCGGGTGTTCAACCCCGTGACGCAGGGCAAGAAGTTCGACCCCCAGGGCGACTACGTCCGCCGCTACGTGCCGGAGCTGCGCCACCTCGCCGGCGCGAAGGCGCACGAACCGTGGGACGCCGCGGACGGCTACGCCTCCGGCTACCCCGAGCGGATCGTCGACCACGCCCACGAGCGCAAGGTCGCCCTCGACGACTACGCCCGCATCCGCAGCTGACGTCCGCCCGGAGTTGGAGGGGGGCGGGGCCCGGCGCTCAGACGGCGTCGACGCCGAGGCACACCTTGTAGGAGGCGCCCGCGCCCCCGCCGAGGAGTTCCGACTGCCGCTTGGACACGACGCCGTAGTAGACGTCCGGCGCCGTGCGGGCCGCCAGCACGACCATGTCCCTGGCCGACAGCGCGAACGCGGCGTTGCCCAGCGTGTCGTCGCCCGTGTCGAGCAGCGCGTTCAGGAAGTCGGTGATGACGGGTTCGAGCTTGGGCAGCACCTTCTGCGCGATCTCCCCCAGCACGGGCCCGACCACGGGCACGTAGACCACCGCCTCAGCCACGGCCTTCGACGCCTCGGTGACGAACTCCTCGACCAGCGGCTTGAACTTCTCGGGATCGCCGAAGTCGTGCTCCATGAGGGTGGCCGCCAGCACCAGCCCGCACGGCTGCCCCCGGTACAGCTCGAGACGGTCGGGGCGCGCCTCGCCGGCGTCGACCCCGGAGTAGATCTGCGAGCGGGTGTTCACCTGCCCCGCCGGGCCGGCCAGCCCGAACAGGACGTACGGCTCGTCCTCGCTCGGCGTCGGGTCGCCGTCCCAGTCCGTCTCCCCGAAGCAGAGCAGGCCCGAGTACGTCACGACGACCTCCCGCAGGTCGATGGCCCCGGTGTCGCCCCAGAAGTAGATCGAGCCGTGCTCGAAGGTGCTGATGCGGCCGTCGTCGGGGAAGGCTGCCTCGTCGGCCAGCGGCAGGCCGAGCCAGCTCGTGGCGCCGCCCAGCTGGTCGTAGCGCTGCTCGATGGCGCCGTGGACCCAGGCCGTGCCCCCGTCCTTGCGCCGGTAGACCGTCCCGTCCTGGTAGCGGACCCGGGTGCCCTCACCCGCGGGCTCGGGCATCGAGCCGGGCGACAGCGGGGCTCCCGGTGCGCCGCCCAGGCGCGCGACGGCGTCCTCGAAGGGCTTCCAGAACAGCGCGTGGAGGTCGACGGGCGGTGTCGGCCTGAAGACCTTGACGATCCCGCCGCCGGGGAGCGGGCGGGGGGTCGTCAGCGTGCGCGACAGGGACGGGGTGGTCGTGGTGCTCGTCATCTCGGGACCTCCGCAGTGGTGGACCTCGCCGGTGTGGCACGTCGATGCTGCGCGCGCCTCACCCGTGCGGCCCTCCCCGGTTCCGATGCGGAACCGGCCATTGACCCTCCGCAGCCGGGGGCTGCGTGTCAGCCTGGACGTCCCGGCGTCCGCGCGAGCCGCCGGCCCGGCGCACGGCGGGAGGAGGCGGTCCGGTGGACCTGGACCTCGTGTGCGTCGAGAGCTTCCTGGTGCTGGTGCAGGAGGGTCACCACCGCCGGGCGGCCGCACGCCTGAGCATCACGTCCTCGGCGCTGACCAAGCGCGTGCAGCGCCTCGTGCGGCAGGTCGGCGTCCCCCTGCTGGTGCGGGGCGCAGCGGCCGCGCCCGGCCCGACGCCCGCCGGGGCGCGGTTCGCCCGCGAGGCGGGTCCGCTGCTGGAGCAGGCCCGGGCGGCCCGGCGCGCCGCGCGCTCCCCCGGGCGCACAGTCCTGCGCCTGGGGGTGCCCGGTGCCGTGGGCGAGTACCCCCGCCGGCGCGACCTCGTCGCCCTGGGGGCCCGGCTGCGGCGAACGCACCCCGACGTCACGCTGCAGTGCCAGGGTCTGCCCTTCACCGACCTGGTGCGCGGCCTCGTCAGCGAGAGCGTGGACGTGGTCTGGATGGCCGGCGCGGTGACCCACCCCGGCGTGGTGAGCACACCGTGCGCCGTGCTGCACCGCTCCGGCGTGGTCGGACCGCGATCGCCGTTCGCGGACGCGGTGACGGTGCCGGTCGAGGACTTCGCTGATGCGGAACTGCTGCACAACCCGCGGGCGCCGGACTCCTACATGCGGCTCTGGTACCTGGGTGACCTGCGGGCCCGCAGCGACGCACGGCTGGTGGAGGTGGCGGCCGACGACCACCGGTCCTTGCTGACCGCACTCGTGCGCAGCAGGGCCGTGACCGTGATGCCCCGGCCGTTCGCCCGGTTGCTCCCGCCGCCGCTGCGGACGGTCGCCATTGAAGGGCTGCCCCCCGTGGTGTTCACGGTGTGCCACCGCCGGGCCGACCGGCGCCCGGTCCTGCACGAGCTGCTGCAGGTCGTCGCCGAGCGCGCGGAGGAGCTGGCCGGCGTCTAGGCCGGCCAACCCCTGCACTCAGTCCTCGAAGTCGGTGCTCGCGCTCAGCGTGCGCCACTGCTCGAGCTCGGCGCGGCGGGCGTCGAGGATCCCCTCGGCCGCGGCCAGGGCGTCGGTGCCGAGGAGCAGCAGCCCGGGCGCGGACCCCGACTCGACGGCCTCGACGATCGCGCGCGCGGCCTTGGCCGGGTCACCCGGCTGGGTGCCGTGGGCGGTGTCGTTCTCCTTGCGCCGCGCGTCCACCGTCTCGGCGTAGTCGGCGATCGGCTGCGTCGCGCCGGTCAGCGAGCGGCCCGCGAAGTCGGTGCGGAACCCGCCGGGCTCGACGGCCACGACCTGGATCCCCAGCGGCTGCAGCTCCTTGCGCAGCGACCCGGACATGCCCTCCAGCGCGGCCTTGACCGCGGCGTAGTAGCCCGATCCGGGCGGGCAGATCTGCGCACCGATGGACGACACGTTGACGACGGCGCCGGAGCGGCGGCTGCGCATGCTCGGCAGCACGGCCTTGACCATGGCGACCGCGCCGAAGAAGTTCGTCGCGAAGAGCCGCTGCACGTCGGCGTCGTCGCCCTCCTCCACGGCCGCGCGGTAGCCGTACCCGGCGTTGTTGACGAGGACGTCGACGGCGCCGAAGCGCTCCTCGGCGGCGCGCACGGACTCGGCCACCTGAGCGGCGTCCGTCACGTCGAGGGCGAGCGCCAGGGCGGTGCCGGGGTGCGCGTCGGCGAGGTCCTGGACCGTCGCGGCGTCGCGGGCCGTCACGACCGCCTGGTGGCCGGCGGCGAGGACGGCCTCGGCGAGGGCGCGGCCGAGGCCGGTGGAGCAGCCGGTGATGAGCCAGGTGGACACGGGGTCTCCTCAGGGGTGGGTCGGCTCGGCGCCAGGGGTCGGCGCCGGAGGTGAGTGGTCAGACGACGAGTGGTCAGGGCTGAGTGGTCAGGGCTGGGGGTCGAGCGCGTCGTAGCGCACGAAGCGGGGCTGCAGGCGGGCCAGCAGCAGGACCCCGGCGACGCAGAGCATGCCACCGACCAGCGCCGCGAGCCCCTCGCCCGTGACCTCGGCCGTGGAGCCGAGGACGAGGTCGCCCAGGCGCGGGCCGCCGGCGACGACGACGATGAAGACGCCCTGCAGGCGCCCGCGCATGGCGTCGGGGGTGGCGACCTGCAGGATCGTGCCGCGGAACACGGAGCTCACCGCGTCCGCCGCACCGGAGACGGCGAGCAGCAGCACGAGCACGGGCAGCCGCCACGACCCGCCGTCGGGGGCCAGGACGAGGACCGTCCCGAAGCCCGCGATCGACGCGCCGTAGACGACGATGCAGCCGACGACGACCGCGCCCTGGCGGCGCACGGCGCCCAGGGGCCCGGACAGCAGGCCGGCGAGCACGGAGCCGATGGCGATGCCCGCGGTGAGGACGCCGACCGTCTCGGCCCCGCCTCCGAGCAGCACCGCGCCCACGGCGGGGAAGAGCACGCGGGGCATCGCGAAGACCATGGCGCACAGGTCGACGAGGAAGGTCATGCGGACGTTGGGCTGCGTGCCCAGGTACTGCAGCCCCTCCAGCACCGACCGGAACCCGGCGCGCCGCACGCCCTCGGCACCCGGCTCGGGCGGCAGCGGCGGCAGCCGCCACACCCCCCACAGCGTCGCGAGGAACGTCACGGCGTCGATCGTGTAGGCGACCTCGAAGCCCCAGGTGGCCACGAGGACGCCGCCGAGCAGCGGGCCCAGCGTGAGGGCCAGCGACCACGTGGTCGCGTTCAGCGCGTTGGCCGCGGGCAGCTGCTCGCGGGAGACCAGCCGCGGCAGGATCGCCGAGCGGGCCGGGTTGTTGATCGCGAAGGCCGCGCTCTGGACGGCGACGAGCGCGTACAGCAGGCCCGGGGACTCCAGACCCAGCCACGCCTGCGCGGCCGTGGCGAGGGAGACCACCCACAGCACGACGGAGGCGACGAGGGCGACGCGGCGGCGGTCGTGGGCGTCGACCAGCGCGCCGCCGTAGAGCCCCAGCAGGACCAGCGGCACGAGGGCCGCGAGCCCCACGAGGCCGACCGAGAAGGTGGAGGAGGTGAGCGCGTAGACCTGCAGGCCGATCGTGACGACGGCGAGCTGGTTGCCGATGCCGGCGAGCGACTGGCCGATCCACAACCGGCGGAAGTGCGGGTTCTCCCGCAGCGGGGCCGTGTCGACGAAGAGCCGGCGGCGCTCCCGCGCGGGCGCGGGTGGTGGGGTCACACCCCCCAGCGTAAGTGGCCCGGGGCCACCGCTGCGCCGCTCACCGCGTCGTCGCGGGAGCTGGGGCGCAGGGCCGGGGACAGGGGAAGTCCCCGGGCGCTTCCTCCACGTCGGTGGAGGGCCGGATGGACAGACCGGCGCCCGGGGACCCGGTGACTGCCTGGGTTTCGCCGCGCTGCGCGGGGCGACCAGAGCGGTCCGCGTCCTGCACGCAGCTGCTAGCTGGCAGCCACCTCACGTGTCCGAGAAGAACTCATGCTCTGGACCACCTCCTTCCTCGTGTACGAGAACGGTAGACCCGCCTCCCCGGAGTTGTCACCCCGTTTCGCGGCGTCGCCGGAGCGGGGTCGGCGGCGGCCTCCCGGCTGGTGGTGCCGGGCGGTTCGTGAGCCCATGGCGCCATGAGCGAACGACTCCCCGTGACCCTCCTGGGCACCTCGACCATGGGGGCCGGCATGGCCCGGTCCCTGGCCCGCGCCGGCTTCCCCCTCGCGGTCTGGAACCGCTCCGCCGACAAGGCGCAGGCCCTCGCCGACGTCGCCCGCGTGGCGGACGACCCGGCCGACGCGGTCGCCGGCGCCGACGTCGTCCTGACGATGCTGTGGGACGCGGACAGCGTCGAGTCCACCGTGCGCGCCGCGGCCCCGGGCTTCGCGCCCGGGGCGGTGTGGGTGCAGACCTCGACGGTGGGGGTCGCGGGCACCGAGCGGCTGGCCGCCGTCGCCGCCGAGCTCGGCCTGACCTACGTCGACGCGCCCGTCCTCGGGACCAAGGGCCCGGCGGCCGACGGCGCGCTGACCGTCCTGGCCGGCGGCGCGGGCGCGGTCCGCGAGCGCGTCGAGGGCGTCTTCGAAGCGATCGGCCAGCGGACGGTGTGGCTGGACGGGGTCGGCGACGCCACCCGGCTGAAGCTCGTGTGCAACGCCTGGGTGCTGACGGTCGTCGACGGCGTCGCCACGTCGGTCGCCCTGGCCCGCGACCTCGGGTTGGACCCGGCGGACTTCCTGGCCGCCGTCGCGGGCGGGGCGATGGACGCCCCCTACGTGCAGCTCAAGGGCAAGGCGATGATCGCCGGCGAGCACGCCCCGCAGTTCGGCGCCGCCGGCGGGCTCAAAGACCTGGAGCTGGTGCTCGAGGCCGCGGCCGCGGCGGGCGCGGAGGCCGCGCTGCCGGCGACGGTGCGAGACCACTTCCGGACCGTCGTCGAGGCCGGGCACGGCGACGAGGACGTCAGCACGGTCATCCGGGCGCACGACCGCCGGGGCTGACGCGGTCGCCGGCCCGTGGTCCGAAGGGGGACCGCGGGCCGGCGGACGGCCCGTCCAGGCCGACTGAGGGTCGGAACCACCCGAACACGCGGGGGCGGCTTGCCCGGCGCGCGGGGCATCGCCTACTGTGCAACCCAGCAGTTGTTGTCGGAACCACCTTTACTCATCTGGAGCAGAGGGTCCGGCAGGCACCCGAGACGGCGGCGCACCCGATGAACGGCACCTCGCAGGCGATCCTCGTCGCGGTGTCCACCGTGATCTTCGCCCTGCTGCCCGACCGCGACGGGCAGGTGCGCGTCCACCTCCCGCTCGTGCGCCGCACGCGGGACCCGTTCTGCGACCAGTGGGCGCTGCCCGGGGGCTGGGTGCGCACCGAGGAGAGCCTGAGCGACGCCGGCCGGCGCACCCTGGCCGAGACGACCGGCCTGCGCCCGAGCTACCTGGAGCAGCTCTACACGTTCGGCGGGGTCGACCGCTCCCCCGGCCAGCGGGTCGTCTCGGTCGTCTACTCCGCGCTGGTGAGGAACCACGAGGCCGCCACCGCGGTCGAGGGCGACAACGTCCGGTGGACGTCCGCCGACGACTGCACGGGGCTCGCCTTCGACCACGACGAGATCGTCCGCTACGCCCTGTTCCGGTTGCGCAGCAAGGTGCAGCACGCCCACGTCGCCCTGCACTTCCTCGGCGAGCGGTTCTCCCTCGCGCAGCTGCGCGAGGTCCACGAGGCGATCCTGCAGCGCCCGCTCGACCCGGCGAACTTCCGCCGCCAGATCGAGGGCTCCGGGACCATCGCCCCCACCGAGGAGCGCCTCACGGGCGGCCGGCACCGCCCGCCCCGGCTCTACCGGGCGCTCGTCGCCGCGGGTTCCACCGGCCCGTTCCAGGACGTGGGCCCGCTCGCCTGAGCCCGCCCGCCGCACCACCCGCACGCTCCCGGCCCCCGGCCGGCTCTCGTCCCCGCGCGTCCTCCCAGCCCAGGAAGGCTCCCCCGATGGCCTCCGTGCCCGTCCAGATCGACCTGCTCACCCGCACCCCGTCGCCCCGCTCGGCCGACTCGGTGTGCGACCCCGCGCTGGCGGACGGGCCGTGGACGCTCGACGCCACCCCGGGCCTGCCGCTGCCCGCGCCCACCTACGGCGCGGGCGCCTCCCGGTTCGACGTCGCCCCGCCGACCACCCCGGTGCAGCAGCAGATCCCGGCGGAGTACCGCCGCACGCCCGCCCCGGAGCTCGAGGAGCGCATCCGTGCGGCGAAGGCGGCGCTGGGCGACCGGCTCGTCGTGCTCGGGCACTACTACCAGCGCGACGAGGTGGTGCAGTTCGCCGACGTCGTCGGGGACAGCTTCCAGCTGGCGCAGGCCTCGCGGGCAGCGCAGGAGGCGGAGTTCGTCGTGTTCTGCGGCGTGCACTTCATGGCCGAGACCGCGGACCTGCTCTCCCGCGAGGACCAGGTCGTCGTCCTGCCGAACCTCGCGGCGGGCTGCTCGATGGCCGACATGGCCGACATCGACTCCGTCACGGCGTGCTGGGAGCAGCTCGAGGCGCTGTACGGCACCGAACCCGACGCCGACGGCAGGGTCCCCGTCGTGCCCGTCACCTACATGAACTCCTCCGCGGCGCTGAAGGGCTTCTGCGGCGACCACGGCGGCATCGTGTGCACCTCCTCCAACGCGGCGCAGGTGCTCGAGTGGGCGTTCCAGCGCGGCCAGCGCGTGCTGTTCTTCCCCGACCAGCACCTCGGCCGCAACACGGCCAAGGCCATGGGCGTGCCGCTGTCGCAGATGCCCGTGTGGGACCCGCGCAAGGCGCGCGGCGGGAACTCCGCCGAGGCCCTCACCGACGCCCGCGTGGTCCTGTGGCGCGGCTGGTGCTCGGTGCACGCGCGGTTCACGGTCGACCAGATCGCGCAGGCGCGCGCGGAGAACCCCGACGTCCGCGTCGTCGTGCACCCCGAGTGCCCGGCCGAGGTCGTCGACGCGGCCGACGAGAACGGTTCCACCCAGTACATCCAGCGCGTCGTCGACGAGGCCCCCGCCGGCACGGCGTTCGCCATCGGCACCGAGGTGAACATGGTGCGGCGCCTCGCCGACGCCCGCCCGGACCTCACGATCACCTGCCTGGACCCGGTCATCTGCCCCTGCTCGACGATGTACCGGATCCACCCGGCCTACCTCGCGTGGGTGCTGGAGTCGCTGGTCGCCGGGACCGTCGTGAACCAGGTCAAGGTCGCCGACGACGTGGCGGCCGCCGGCCGGGTGGCGCTGGAGCGGATGCTCGCGGTGCGGCCGTGAGCACGCTCTCCGCCGCCGCTCCCCGTCCCGCGCCGGAGGCGGTGCGCACCGACGTCCTCGTCGTCGGCGCGGGCATCGCGGGCCTCACCGCGGCGCTGGAGGCCGCCCGGACCCGCTCCGTCGTGCTCGTCACCAAGACCGAGCTCGGCGACGGCAGCACGCACTACGCCCAGGGCGGGATCGCCGTCGCGGACGGCCGCGAGGACGTCGCCGCGCACGTCGCCGACACCCTGGCCGCGGGCGCCGGTCTCGGCGTCCCCGCTGCGGTGCAGGCGCTCTGCGCCGCCGGCCCGGAGGCCGTGCGCGTCCTCGCGGAGCGGGGCGTCGCCTTCGACCGCGGCGGCGACGGGCACTGGTCGCTCGGCCTGGAAGCGGCGCACTCGCGCCCGCGCATCCTGCACGTGGACGGCGACCGGACGGGCGCCGCGATCTCCGCGGCGCTGTCGGCGGCCGTGCGCCGCAGCGACGTCGACGTGCGCGAGCAGGGGTTCCTCGCCGACCTGGTGGTGGCCGACGGCCGCGTCGTCGGCGCCGACGTCCTGCTGGCCGGGCCGGACGGCCGCGACGTCCTGCACTGCTTCCTGGCCGGGTCGGTCGTCCTCGCCACGGGCGGTGCCGGGCAGCTGTTCTCCCGCACCACGAACCCCGCGGTGGCCACGGCCGACGGCCTCGCCGCCGCGTGGCGGGCGGGCGCCGACGTCAGCGACCTCGAGATGTACCAGTTCCACCCCACGGCGGCCGCGCTGCCGCGGCCGTTCCTCGTCTCCGAGGCCGTGCGCGGCGAGGGCGCCCTCCTCCTCGACGCCGAGGGGCACCGCTTCATGCCCGACGTCGATGCGCGTGCGGAGCTCGCGCCGCGCGACGTGGTGGCCCGCGCCATCGCCGCCGCCATGGGGCGCACGGGCGGCCGCCCCGTCCTGCTGGACGCCACCGGCGTCTCCCGGCGGCTCGGGACGCCGTTCGCGCAGCGCTTCCCGGGCATCGCGGCGATGTGCCGCGAGCAGGGCCTCGACCCCGAGCACGACCCGGTGCCGGTGACCCCCGCGGCGCACTACTGGATGGGCGGCGTGCGCACCGACGCCGCGGGCCGCACCAGCCTGCCCGGACTGTGGGCCGCGGGCGAGGTCGCCTGCACGGGCGTGCACGGCGCGAACCGCCTCGCGTCGAACTCCCTGCTGGAGGCCCTCGTCACGGGCGGGCGCGTCGTCGCCGACCTCGACGCCGACCGCCCGCCCGTGCGCCCCGGGGCCGACGAGGACGTGCTGGAGCTGCCCGGGACGGCCTCGACCGCGGCGGCCCACCTGGCCCGCCGCGACCTGCAGGCGGCCCTCTGGGAGCACACGGGCCTCGTCCGCGAGGCGGCCGGCCTCGCCGTCGCGGCGAAGCTGCTGACCCCCGACGAGGAACCCGTCACGCTCGAACCGGGCACCGACGTGCGCCGCGGGACGCGGGAGGACGCGAACCTCCTGCTCGCGGGGCAGCTGCTCGTCGCCGCCGCGACGGCCCGGGAGAACTCCCTGGGCGCCCACCACCGCAGCGACCACCCGAACCCGCCGCCGGTCCCCCGGCGCCTCACCCTGCGGAGGACCCCGTGCTGAACTCCCGCTCCGCCGTCGCGGCCGTCGTCGCCGCCGCCCTCGCCGAGGACGCCCCCTGGGGCGACCTGACCAGCGAGGCCCTCGTCCCGGCCGGGTCGCTGGCCACCGCCGAGCTGCGCGCCCGGGAACCCGGCGTGCTCGCGGGCGGCGCGGCCGTCCACGCGGCGTTCGCCCAGGCCGCGGCCCTCGTCGGCGGAGAGGTCCGCGTGACCGACGTCCCCGCCGACGGCACCGTCTTCGCCGCCGGGGACGTGCTGGGCCGGGTGAGCGGGAACGCGCACGCCGTCCTGCGCGCCGAGCGGGTCGCCCTGAACCTCGTGCAGCACCTGTCGGGGGTCGCCACCCTCACGGCCGCCTTCGTCGCGCAGGTCGCCGGGACGCGCGCCCGCGTGGTCGACACCCGCAAGACGACCCCGGGGCTGCGGGCGCTGGAGCGCGCCGCGGTGCGGGCCGGCGGCGGCCACAACCACCGGTTCTCGCTGTCGGACGCCGTGCTGGTCAAGGACAACCACCTGGCGGTGCTGACCGCGGGCGGCCTCGACGTCACGACGGCCCTGAAGGGCGTGCGGGAGCAGGTGCCGCACACGACGGTGATCGAGGTCGAGGTGGACTCCCTCGACCAGCTCGACGCCGTCCTGGCCGCGGACGTCGACGTCGTCCTGCTCGACAACTTCAGCCTCGCCGACCTCGAGGAGGGGGTGCGCCGGGTCGCCGGGCGCGCTCTCGTCGAGGCGAGCGGGGGCGTGCGGCTGGACACCGTCGCGGCCATCGCCGCGACCGGCGTCGACCTGGTGTCGGTGGGCGCCCTGACGCAGAACTCCCCCACCCTCGACATCGGCCTCGACACGGCGCTGGCCGCCCCGGGGACCGCGGCCCCGTGATCTACCTCGACCACGCGGCGACCACCCCGCCCACGCGGGAGGTGCTGGAGGCGGCCTGGCCCTACCTCACGCAGGTGACCGGGAACCCCTCCAGCGCCCACGAGGTCGGGCGGGCGGCGAAGGCCGGGCTCGACGCGGCGCGCGAGACCGTCGCCGCCGTGCTCGGCTGCCGGCCCGGCGAGGTGGTGTTCACCTCCGGGGGCACCGAGGCCGACAACCTTGCCGTCACCGGGATCGCCACCGCGACTCCGCGCGGGCGCCACGTCGTGACGACCGCCGTCGAGCACCCCGCCGTCCTGGAGACCGCACTCGCCCTGCGCCACCGCGGCTTCCGGGTCGACGTGGTCGGCGTCGACGCGGCCGGGACCGTCGACCTCGACGAGCTCGCCGCGGTCGTGACCGACGACACCACCCTCGTGTCCGTCATGGCCGCGAACAACGAGGTGGGCACGCTGCAGCCGCTCGCGCAGGTGTCGGCCCTCTGCCGCGCCCACGGGGTCCCGCTGCACACCGACGCGGTCCAGGCCGCGGGCCACCTCGACCTCCGCGTGGACGCGCTCGGCGTGGACGCGCTGTCGGTGTCCGGGCACAAGCTGGGCGGCCTGCGCGGCGCGGGGTTCCTGCACGTGCGGGGCGCGCTGGCGCTGGACCCCGTCCTGCACGGCGGCGGGCAGGAGCGCGGCCGCCGCTCCGGCACCGTCGACGTCGCCTCGGCCGTCGCGACCGCCGTGGCCCTGCGCGCCGCGGACGCCGCCCGGGCGAGCGAGGGCCCGCGGCTGCGCGCCCTGCGCGACGAGCTCATCGCCGGCGTCCTGGCGAGCGTGCCCACCGCCGTCCTCACCGGCCACCCCGTCCACCGGCTGCCCGGCCACGCGTCGTTCTGCTTCCGCGGCGTGGGGGGCGAGACGGTCCTCGCCGAGCTCGAGCAGTCCGGGATCGTGTGCTCCAGCGGCTCGGCGTGCGCGGCCGACTCCGACGACGCCTCCGCGGTGCTGCTGGCCATGGGGATCGACGCCGACCTCGCCCGCACCGCGGTGCGGTTCACCCTCGGCGCGAGCACCACCGCCGACGACGTCGCCGAGGTCCTGCGCGTCCTGCCGGCCGCGGTCGGCGCCGCCGCCTCCGTCTGAGCGGCGTCAGCGGTCGGCGGCGGCGGGGTCCCGCGGACGGGCCGCGGACGTGAGGAGGCTGGCCGCGGCGACGACGACGAGCACGACGACCATCGCGGCGCGCAGCCCCAGGTGCTCCCCGAGGAACCCGAGCAGCGGCGGCCCCACCAGGAAGGCGAGGTAGCCGGCGACCGCGACCGTGGCCACCGAGGACGTCGGGTCGTCGCTGTCGGCGGCGGCCGAGAGCGTCACGGGGAAGCCGAGGGCGGCGCCCAGGCCCCACAGCACGACGGCGCAGCCGGCCAGCAGCGCGCTGTCGGAGAACACCACGACGGCGATGCCGACGGCCGAGACCAGGGCGCTGGCCCGCAGGACGGCGGCGTTGCCGAACCGGGCGAGCAGCGGCTCCCCGGCGAAGCGGCCCACGGTCATGGCGGCGGCGAAGCCCGTGAAGACGACGGAGCCGAGCGTCGCCGAGACGCCGTGGCCGTCCACCATGATCAGCGGGAGCCAGTCGTTGGCGGACCCCTCGGCCAGGGCCAGGGCGAGGACGATGACCCCCAGGGCGACGATGCGCCGCTGCCGCCACAGCCCCAGCTGCGTGCGCCAGCCGGGGCCGCCCCCGGCCCCGGGGACCGCCCGCCCGGTGTCGCTCGGGATCGCCGGGACGGCCCACGCGACCGCCACGGCCCCCACCACGGCGACGCCCCCCAGGTGCCAGGGCACGGGCGTGTCGAGGGCGGTCAGCCCGACGCCGACCACGGCCCCCACCACGGTGCCGAGGCTGAAGCAGCCGTGCAGCACGGGCAGGACCCGCCGCCCGGACGCGGCCTCGAGGGCCGCGCCCTCCACGTTGATCGCGATCTCGGACAGCCCGATGCCGAACCCGACGAGGGCCAGGCCCGCGAAGGCGCCCGCGGAGGAGGACATCGGGGCCGCGGCCCCGATGAGGGCCACACCCAGGACGAACGTCGCCCCGCCCGCCCCGATCGTGCGCCGGGCGCCGTGGCGGCGCACCACCCCCGCCGAGGACAGCACGCCGGTCATGGACCCGACGGAGATGCCGAACAGGACGAGTCCCATCTCCGCGGTCGAGGCCTGCAGCAGGTCGCGGACCGCCGGGGTCCGCACGACCCACGAGGCGGTCCCCGTCCCGACGACGAGCATGACCGTGAAGATGGCGGCGCGGCGCCGGGCCAGCGCCGGGGAGAACCCCGGGCGCGCGGAGACGGGGGAGGTCATCCTCCGAACCTACGGGAGCGCCGCACGCGGCCGGGCGGCCGAGCGGCGCGCCACCGCACCGCACGTCCCGGAGCCGCTGCACCGCAGCGGGTGCGGACGGGTGGGAGGAGTCAGGCGGTGGAACCGCCCTGCTGCGCGACCGACGCGGCGGTGCCGATGTCCCACACGTACGGCGGGGTGGTGCCGTTGACGGAGAAGTCCCCGACGATGCGCGCCTTGTAGATCACCGGGTTGTGGCTGGCGACCGTGCGCGCGTTGCGCCAGTGCCGGTCGAGGTTCCTGCTCGTGGAGACCCCCGAGGCGCCCAGGGTGTCGAACAGCGCGGTCGCCGCGGCCGGCACCGAGCGCGAGAGCACCACCTGGGCCTGGGCCGTGGCGATCTCGGCGACGACGTTGGCGGCCAGGTCCTCGGGCGAGTCGCGCCGGGCGGCGGTGTCGGCGGCGCCCTGGACCGCCTCGGCCGCCCCGCGCACCAGCAGGCGCGCGGCGAACGCGGCCGCGCTGATCTCCCCGGCCACGGCGAGGACGGCGGGGTCCTCGCGCACCAGCGGGGCCAGGCCGTGGGTGTAGGTGCGGGTGCGGGCGCGCACCTCGGCGCCCGTGTCCCGCTCGATCGCGGCGGCGATGCCGGCCTGCACGGTCAGCAGCACCAGCTGGTAGAGCGCGGTCTGGTAGCGGAAGCGGCCCTCGAAGGGGGCCACGTCCTCCTCCTCGACCCGGGCCCGGTCCAGGACGAGCGTGCCGGTGCCGGTGACGCGCTGGCCGAAGCCGTCCCAGTCGTCGGAGACGGTGACGCCGTCCTGGCCGGTGCGCACCAGCGCCGTGGACGCCTCGTCGCCCACCCGGCAGGTCACGTCCGCCCAGTCGGCGAAGATCGTGCCCGTCGTGTAGTACTTGCGGCCGCTGACGACCCACCCCGCACCGTCGCGCTCGACGACGGTGCCCGAGCGGCCGATGACGTCGCCCGTGGCCGACCACGCGTTGCCGACCAGGTCCCCCGCGGTGACCCGCGCCAGCCAGCCGTCGCGGTAGGAGCCCGGCGGCAGCGTCAGGAGGTGCTCCACCCACGCGAGGTGGCCGCGGAAGATCTGCGGGAGAGCGGGATCGGCGGTCGCGGCCTCCACCAGGAGCTCGGCGGTCTCGACCCACGTCAGCCCGTCGCCCCCGAGGTCGGCGGGCACGCGCAGGTTCCCGAACCCGGCGGCGGCCAGGGCGCGCACCTGCGCGCGGGGCAGCTCGCGCTCGGCCTCGCGGCGCGACGCGCCCTCGGCGGCCTCGGCGAACAGCGGCGCGAGGCGGGCGCGGGCGGCGGCCAGGCGGCCGGCGCGCTCCTCGGCGCTCCCGCGGGTGGCGGCGGCGGAGGTCGCGTCGGTGGTGGTGGTCACAGGGTGCTCCCCAGGTCGTCGTCGGGGTGCCCGCGTCCGACGACCGTGCCCGGGGGCCCGCCTTACCCGTGCGCGAGCACCAGGTCAGGTCATCACCCGGGGCACCCCACAGCGAGGAGGGTTGCCGTCCAGCGAGCCGGGGCTTCGCGCTGGAACTCGTGACCGCCGACGAAACTACCCCAGGACGCCGACACGCGTCGAGCGAACGGCGAAGTCCGCCCGGGCGGGGCCGGCGCCGTCGCCGTCCTCGCCGGCCCGTCGGGGCGGCCGCCGCACCGCCGGGTCCGCGGCCCCGGAGGAGGGTCGGGGAACCGGTTGACAGCCGGTTCCCGCGCTGGTTACTTTCTGCCCCGGTCACGAGTTCCAGCAGAGAGCCCCGGCTTGCTGGGCGGCAACCCTCCTCGTCGTGGGGTGCCCCGGGTGATGACCTGACCTGGTGCCGACGCACCGGTAAGGACGAGCCTCCCCCGGCCTGCCTCCCTGTCGTCGACGCCGCGGCTACGACTCGAGGACGACCCCCATGGCTGCACGGCTCGACCACTCGCGCTGGAAACCCGCGCACACCCGCATCGCCACCGCCCTGGGCATCGGCTGGATGCTCGACGCCTTCGAGGTGCAGATCATCGGCTCGGTGATCCCGGGCATCCAGGCCGAGTTCGGCCTGGGCGCCGGCCAGGCGGTCACCATCAACGTCGTCTGGTTCCTCGGGATCGCCGTGGGCGCCGTCGGTTTCGGCTGGCTCGCCGACAAGGTGGGGCGCAAGCGCCTGTTCGTCGCGACCCTGCTGGTGTACTCGATCGCCGCGGTGGCCAGTTCGGCGGCACCCTCGTACGAGGTCTTCATGGTGTTCCGGTTCATCACGGCCCTCGGGGTCGGCGGTGAGTACTCGGCGATCACCTCGGCGATCTCGGAGTTCACGCCGGCGCGCAACCGCGGGCGCAGCAACGGCCTGGTCATGAGCTTCTGGGCGCTCGGCGGGATCCTGTCCTCGCTGGTCTCCATCCTCGTCATCTCCACGTTCGGGCTGACGTGGCGCTACACCCTGCTGTTCGGGGTGGTCAGCGCCGTCTACGGCCTGCTCGCCCGGCGCCTGGTGCCCGAGTCCCCGCGGTGGCTGGCCTCCCGCGGACGGCTGGCGGAGGCCGACGCCGTGGTCGAGGCGATCACCGGGCAGGCCAGCGCGGAGGGCTACGCGCTGCCGCCCTCGTCGGCCCGGGGCGGCAGCGCCCTGGGTGAGCTGTGGGCCCACCACCGCAGCAAGCTGTTCCTGGGGATGGCGCTGGACTTCTCCGAGGCCGCGGGCTACTACGGGTTGTTCACGGCGATGAGCGTCTTCGTGTTCTCCTCCGCCTCGGGTGCCGTGCCGATCTCCGACGCCGCGCTGCCGTACTACTTCCTCATCGCCAACGTCGGGGCGCTGGCCGGCGGCGTGCTCATCGCCTGGGCGCTGGACCGCCTGGGGCGCAAGCCGTCGGTCGTCGCGGCCTACACGGGTGCGTCGCTGAGCATGCTCGGGTGCGCGGCGGCGGCGTCGACGGGTTCGCGGGCGCTCGTGCTCGTGGCGTTCACCGTCGCGGCGTTCTTCGCCACGTGCGCCTGGGTCTCGGCCTACCCCACGTTCTCGGAGCAGTTCCCCACCCACCTGCGCGCCACCGGGGTCGGTGCGTCGGTCGGCGTGGGCCGCATGGGCGCGGTGGTGGGTCAGGTGCTGCTGGCCGAGGTCGCGGTGGCCTTCTCCGTCACGTCGATGTTCGTGCTGCTCGCCGCCTTCTGGCTGATCGGCTCGGTGGCGGGCGTGGTCTGGTGGTCGCGCGGCGTCGAGGCGCGGGGCATGACGCTGGGCGACCTGGAGCACGTGCCCGCTCCGGTCGGGTCCTGACGGGGGAACCCCCTCCAGCGCAGGACCTCCGCCGCCCGCACGGGCCGGGCCCCGCCGCGACCTGCGGTGGTGCTCAGCCCGTGCGGGCGGACGTCGTCACGACGGCACCCCCGGCCAGGACGGTCTAGCCCGTGACGCGGAACGGCTGCGGCGCAGCCCGGGCGGCGGCGATCACGGGGATGCCGGCCCCGAGCACCACCGGGTAGCGCTTGAGCACCAGCTCGTCGATCTCCGCCAGGAGCGCACCGGCGAGCCTCCCGCCGCCGGCCAGCCAGATCCCCGCGCCCGGCTCCTGCTTCAGCCGCCGCACGAGCGCGACGGGGTCCCCGCCGCCGACGTGCAGGCCCGCCTCCTCGCGCGGCGGCAGCGTCGTGGAGACGACGTGCTGGTCCAGGTGCGCGTAGGGGCTCGTGATGCCCGCCCGCAGGGCGGGCTCGTACGTCGCCCGGCCCACGAGCACGGTGTCGAAGCGGGTCCCCGCGGCCGTGACGCCGAGCTGCTCGCGCACGTGGGTGGGCAGGGTCTCGGGGAACTCCGCGGCGATGAACGCGAGGACCGACTCGTCGACGGGGAACACGTCGGAGGAACCGTCGGGGGCGGCGACGTACCCGTCCAGGGTCACGCCCACGTAGTAGGTCAGCCTGCGCACGTCGACTCCCTCCGCGGCGACCGGCGTCCGCCGGGACGCTCAGCCTGGCAGGGCTCCCGGCCGGGGTCGAGGGAGTTCCGCCTGCGCCCGGGTCACGGGCGGGGGGCGACCGCCTCCGCCTGGCCGCCGGCCAGCGGGACGACGTCGACGAGCTCCCAGGGGCCGCCGAGGTAGCGGTGCACGGCCACCCCCTCGGCCCGCACCGCCCAGGGCGTGAACCCGGCGCTCAGGTCGGCCACGAGGGCCTTCGCGGCGTCGGGCGCCAGGAAGTTCGCGACGGTGACGTGCGCGGAGAACCTCTGCGCGTCCTGCCGCGTCAGCCACGGCGTGAAGCGGCGGGCGAGGTCGGCGCGCAGGGCGTCCAGCTCGGGCGAGCGCAGGACCAGCGCCGCGCCGCGCCCGAGGGAGCGGACGCCCGCGACCTCGACGGTGAAGGCCGGCCGCGCGCAGGCCTCGCGCACGGCGTCGAGGACGGCGGGCAGCTCCTCGCCGGGCAGCTGGTGGAACATCGTGACGTGGGCGCGCAGCTGGTTGCGCTGCGGCGGGAAGTGCCGCTCGCGCAGCGCGTCCAGCCGCCCGGCGTCCGCCCCGGCGAGCGCGAGGGCGAGGATCAGCGGATCGCTCACCGCGACAGGACGACCACGGCGCCCCAGACCGACAGCAGCAGCGACACGGCCGCGATGGCGGCCCCCGCGGTCCACCACCCGCGGTCGGGGCTCCCCGCGCGGAGGTGGCGCACCGAGACCGCGCCGCTGACGCCGGCGATGACGAGCGCGAGCGGGAAGAACACCGCGCTCACGACGATCGAGGCGAGGCCCGCGACGACGACGCCGATCGCGCCGGGAGAGGCCTTGCGGCGGGGCTGGGCGGCGGGCACACCGCATCCTCCCACCCGGGACGCAGGACGGCCGCCGCACCCTCCCGGGTGCGGCGGCCGCCGGTGGTGCTCGGTGCTGCTAGTCGACGGCGACGACCGTCGGCGTCGGGGAGTCCCCGAAGCTCACCCAGCCGAGGTAGCGGGTGCCCTCCTCGAGACCGGACCAGCTCAGCGACACCGTCACCGGCTCCCCCGCCGTGACGGGCACGGGGTTCGGGGTGGCCGTCAGGTCGCCCTCGTCCGTGTCGGGCGTGACCGCGTAGCTCGTCAGGGCGTAGGGCGCCGTGCTCGCGCCCGGCGCCGTGGCGTAGCCCGAGACCTGGACGACGTAGGTGCCGGCCTCGGGGGCCAGGACGTCGATGCGCTCGTCGGCCGAGCCGGTCGCGGAGAGCGCCACCTGCTCGGCGGTGCCGTCCGCGGCCAGGCGGTAGAGCGCCAGGTCGAGGTCGGAGCGGTCGTCGGCGGCCTGCACGTCGAACCGGGCGAGGCTGGTGCCCTCGCCGACCTCGACGCGGTACTGGTCGTCGGCGCCGGGGGCCAGGTCGCCGTCGGCGGTGGAGCCGGCCGCGAGACCGGCCGTCGTGACGGGCAGCTCACCGTCGACGCCCGAGGTGATCGTGACGTCGGTGCTGCCCTCGGTGCCCGTCCCGGTCACCTGGTCGGGGGCCACGACGGCCACGGGCTTCACGGCGACGGGCGAGCGGACCGAGAGGTTCGCGCCGCGCCAGGTCAGCGCGCCCGTGCTCCACTCGTCCTCCTCCGCCGTGGTCCGGGTGAAGCTGACCGTGAACTTCTTGGTCTCCCCCACCGCGTTGAACACCAGCACGCTCGGGGAGACGCGCACGTCGAACCCGGGCACGGTGGCGGTGGCGTTGAACAGGCCCGTGGTGGTGGACGTGACCGACCGGGTGACGGTCTGGGTGCCCGCGAGCGAACCGACCGCGATCGAGGCCTGGTTCAGGTCGCTCGGGTCGACGGCCTCGACGCCCGTGCCGGTCTGGATGCCGGAACCCTCGAGGAACGCGATCCAGTCCGTCGGGGTGGAGTCGTAGACGAGGCCGGGGTTCAGCATCTTCGTCGGGTCGACGAAGCCGGCGCCGCCGTCGAAGGGGTTCCGGTTCGGGCTGCCGTCGGCGTTCACCAGGGCGCGGGCGGTGGTCATCATGGCCGACTTCACGGCCATCGGGGACCAGCGCGGGTGCACGCCGAGGTAGAGGGCCGCGAGGCCCGCGACGTGCGGGGCGGACATCGAGGTGCCCGAGAGCGGCATGAACAGGTTGCCGCGGTTCGGGCCCGGGGCGACGCCCGCGACGATGCCCACGCCGGGCGCCGCGATGTCCGGCTTGAGGACGTCGCCGTCGCTCGCCGGCGTCGGGCCGCGGGAGGAGAACCCGGCGATCTGCGGGGCGGGGGTCGGCGTGCCCGTGGTGTTGCCGACCTCGAAGGCGACGGTGGGCTTCTTGGCGGACGCGGCGTAGGCCTTGACCTTCGCCCCCGCGGCCGTGTCGAGGTGGACCGTCGGCACGGTGTGCGCGTCGGAGTCGATGGAGTTCGGGGTCGGGTTGACCAGGACCATCCCGGCCCCGCCGACGCGGGCGACCTCGGCGGACTTGGCGACGCGGTCGGTGACCCCGCGGTCGCAGACGACGACCTTGCCCTTGGCCTTAGCGCTGAGGCTGCCGGCCTGGCAGATCGCGACCTCCGCCGCAGGCTTGCCCGCCACGGCGACGGCGCTGGCCAGGGTCAGGGTGGTGGACTTCAGCGGCTTCTGCACGAGCCGCGTGCCGACGAACTTCCGCCCGTCGCCGAGCACGACCGTGCCCTCGCGCGGCACCGCGGTGGTCGCGGCGACCGTGGTCAGCCAGGGGCTGGCGTGGTCGAGGGTCGAGGCGCCGGGGCCGGAGTTCCCGGCCGAGGCGGAGACGAACACGCCCGCCGAGGCGGCGGAGAGGAACGCCAGCTCGACCGGGTCGTTCACGGTCGTCGCGGCACCGCCGCCGATCGAGTAGTTGATGACGTCGACGCCGTCGGCGATCGCGGCGTCCACGGCCCCGAGGATGTCGGAGGTCATGCACCCGTCGTCGCCGCCGGGGGCCGCGGACCAGCAGACCTTGTAGACGGCCACGGACGCGGCCGGGGCCATGCCGGAGGCCTTGCCGTAGGCGTCGCCGTCGATCGTCGCGGGCACGCCCTCCAGGCCCGCGGCGGTCGTCGCCGTGTGCGTCCCGTGGCCCTCGCCGTCGCGCGCCGAGAGGTACTCGTACTGCCCGAGCCCGGACACGCCGCCGTTCGCGGCGAGGAACCCCTCGCCGAACGCGCGGGCGCCGATGACCTTGGTGCTGCAGTTCGCGGCGGTCCAGCCGGTGCCCGTCTCGCAGGTGCCGCGGAACGTCCCGCCGTCCTTCTTGCGCTGCACGATCGTGCCGGACGCCGTCCGGTAGGCGGTGTAGGGCGCGTTCGCGGTGGGGGCCGAGCCGAGCGGCTTGCCGGCCACGGAGGGGTGCTCGGGCCAGAGGCCCGTGTCCAGGACGCCGACGACGACGCCGGCCCCGGCCTTCGCGACCCCGCCGGCCGCGGCCCAGACGCCGTTCGCGCCGGTCAGGCCCAGGTAGTCGGGGGTGGCGGTCGTGTCGAGGTGGCGGACCGTGTCGGGGACGACCGAGAGGACGCCGGGCCGGCCGGCGAGCTTCTGCGCCTGCGCGGCCGACAGCGCGGCGGAGAACCCGTTGACGGCCACCGTGTAGCGCTGCAGGGGCTGCACCCCGGCGGTCGCGGCGACGTCGGACTGCTCCTGCAGGAGGCGGGCGCGGTAGTCCTTCGCGGCCTCCTGCGTCACGTCGACCCCGCCGTCGGCCGACTTCTTCAGCCGGGGCAGCCCGGGCAGCGAGCCGTCGTAGGACGCCATCGAGTCCGAGGCCAGGGTCACGACGTAGCGGCCGTCGCTGAACGCGCCCACGGCCGGCAGGGCGCCGGGGACCGCTGCGGGAACGGCGGCGGCACCGCCGACGGGCACCGCGCAGAGCAGGGCACCGACGGCGAAGGCGGCGCCGCGGACGAGGCGCCGGCGCGCACGGCCCGCGGTGGGTGGAGGAGTGCTGGGGCGGTCGTCGTGCACGTTCTGCCTCCACGAGGTGGGACGCGAGGGGAAAGGGACGCCTCTCGTGACGAAGGGCGAACGGTGCGTAGCCAACCTGGTGCCTGTCACTGCGTCAAGTACGCGAGCACTCACTGCTCGTGATCAGCTGCGCCGGAGCTGAGAGGACGCCGAGAGTCCTGCGCCCCGGCCCCGGGGGCGGTCGCCGGTCCCCGCGGGGCCGCTTCGTACAGTGGCGCGGTGCCCCGCTCCGCCGACCGCCGCCTGCTGACCACCGCCCTCGCCGTCCTGCTGGGCTGCGGCGCCGGCCTGGGCGCCGGCGTCGCCGCCGCGACGGGCACGGCCGTCCCCGCCGCCGCCCACGACCGCCTGGTCTCCACCGACCCCGCCGACGGCGCGACGCTGGAGCAGGCCCCCGACCACGTCGGCCTCGTGATGTCCTCCGACCCGCTCGGCCTGGGCACGCAGGTCCAGGTCACCGGCCCGGCGGGGATCGTCTCCACGGGCGACGTCTCGGTGCTCGACACCACCGTCACGCAGGCGCTCGCCGCCGACCGCCCCGCGGGCACCTACGAGGTGCAGTGGCGGATCACGTCCTCCGACGGTCACCCCGTGTCCGGGTCGTTCCGCTTCACCGCCGCGACCGGGACCGCGCCCGCCAGCCCGTCCGCGGCCCCGTCGCCCTCCGCGACCGCCGCGGCACCCAGCCCGTCGAGCCCCGCCGTCGACCCCGTCGACCCCGTCGGCGGCACCGGGTCGGCGTCACCCCTGCTGACCGCCGGCGTCGTCGCCCTCGCGGTGCTCGCGGTGGTCGGGGTGCTCGTCGGCGTGCGCCGGCGCCGCGACGGTTCCTGAGCCCCGCCGGGCGCTCAGCCGAACAACCGCTCGCTCGCCAGGCGCGCGCCGTCGCTCAGCGCCGCGAGCTTGGCCACGGCGATCTGCGGGTGGATGCGCCCGCCCAGACCGCAGTCGGTCGAGGCGATGACGTTCTCCGCACCGACGACGGACGCGAAGCGCTCGATCCGGTCGGCGACGAGCTCGGGGTGCTCGACGACGTTCGTGGCGTGGCTCACGATCCCCGGCACGATCTTCTTGCCCGCGGGCAGGGGCAGGTCCTTCCACACCTTCCACTCGTGCTCGTGCCGCGCGTTGGCCGCCTCGAAGGAGTAGGCGCCGGCGTCGATCTCGAGCATGACGTCGGCGATGTGGCGGAACTCCACGTCCGTCGTGTGCGGGCCGTGCCAGCTGCCCCAGCACAGGTGGAAGCGGACCCGGTCGGTGTCCAGGCCGCGCAGGGCGTGGTTCAGCGCCTCGACCCGGATGCGGGTGAACGCCCGGTAGTCCTCGATCGAGGGTTCGGGGTTGATCTGGTCGTAGTTCTCGGCGATCGAGGGGTCGTCGACCTGGAGGGTCAGGCCGGCGTCCAGCACCGCGCGGTACTCCTCGCGCAGCACGTCGGCCCAGGCCCAGATGTGCTCCTCCTCGGTGGCGTAGTGCCGGTTGGAGATGCGCGCACCGCTGCCCGGGGAGAGCGAGGTGATGAAACCCTCCTCCAGCCCCGCGGCCGCCAGCCCCGCCTTGAGGTTGGCGATGTCGGAGGCGATCGCCTCCTGACCCACGTAGGACAGCGGCCCCGTCGTCGCCGGGAACGCCGTGGCGTTCTTCCCCGTGGAGATGCCGGACGTCGGGTCGGTGTAGGCGTCGCGGAAGGTCGTCCAGTCGCGCCGGTCGGGGAAGCTGGTCAGCCGCACGTGCCCGGGCTCGGAGCGGACCACCGGCTGGGCGAAGAGGTCCTCCCCCGTGACGGTCAGCCCCGCCACGCGCTGGAACGAGTACGACCACCAGGCGCCGTAGTCCACCGCGCTGGTCATGGCCTTGCCGTACTCGCCGTCCCCGACGACCGTCACCCCCAGCGCGGCCTGCCGTACGACGAGGTCGACGACCGCGTCGGTGAGGAGGCCGTCGAACTCCGGGGTGCGTTCCAGCGTGAGGCCGTCGGCGGCGAGGGTGCGGGCGTCGTTCGCGGCGATGAGCTCGGGCGTGCGGGGCAGGCTGCCCGCGTGGGTGACGGGGACCTGGCGGCGGCTCACGGGATGCGTCTCCTCGGAGGTGGTTCGGGTTGCGCGCGAGCACGTCGCGCGGAGGTCCGCCGCGGGAGGGGCGGCTCCCGCGCGCGGCACGGGGACGACGGGCCGGGTCTGTCGGCCGGTCTGGGAGGTGCTGCCAGCGTAGGCCACACCCGCCGGGCGCGGCCCGTCGTGCTCCTCCCCCCGCCCGCTCCGTGCCGGTCCGCGTCTTGACCGTGCTGCGGTCCTCTGCCACCCTCGGCAACGGTCATGAGTGCCGACGGAGAGCCCCGGCTCGTCGGCCGGCAACCCTCCTGCTGCGTGGGGTGCCCCGGGTGAGGACCAGGCCTGCAGGGTTCCCTGCCGGCAAGGCAGAGCTCCCGCGCGGAGCCCGAGACGAGGACACGACGTGGTCGACACCTTCCCCGAACAGCGCACTCCCCTCCTGACGGTGCGCGGCGTCGTCGAGCACGGCGACGAACGCGGCCGGACCCTGGGTTTCCCCACCGCCAACGTCCCCGTCACCGGGGTGGTCGTGCACGACGGCGTCTGGGCGGGGACAGTGCAGGTCGACCCCCGCTCGGACGGCCCCGTGCACGTGGCCGCGGTCTCGGTGGGGCACCGCCCCACGTACTACGGCCGCGAGGGCGTGCGGTTGCTGGAGGCGAACCTGCTGGACTTCGACGGCGACCTCTACGACCGCGAGGTCCTGGTCACGCTGCACGAGCGGCTGCGGCCCCAGCGGCGGTTCGCGGGTTCCGACGACCTCGTCCGGCAGCTGCGCGACGACGTCGCGGCGACGCGGGCCTGGGCCCGCTCCCACGCCGCGGGGCGGGTCGTCACCCCCGCCTAGGTGTACCTGGCCATCACGTTGGTGACAGGCGGCTGACCGGCGGGAGGCCACCGAGTGCGCTGTGACGGCGTTGAGTGTTGTAGTGCTCGATCCACGGGGCAAGGGCTGCGGCCCGTTCGGCGTTGCTGGTGAAGACCTGCCGGTAGGCCCACTCGGTGGCCAGGGTCCGGTTCAACCGCTCCACCTTGCCGTTCTGCCAGGGGCAGTGCGGGCGGATGAACTTCTGCCGGGCACCCAGTGCTGC
>NZ_VWPY01000003.1 GCF_011839805.1 Kineococcus rubinsiae
CATCAACTGTTGTTCGCGTCCACTGTGCGGTTCTCGGGATACAACCGAACCCACCCCAAGCACGACCCCTCGTGAGAGTGGTTGGTGTGGGGGTGTGGTGGTCGGATCCTGGTGTTTGTGGTCCGGTGGTCATAGCGGTGGGGAAACGCCCGGTCTCATTCCGAACCCGGAAGCTAAGCCTGCCAGCGCCGATGGTACTGCTCGGGAGACTGAGTGGGAGAGTAGGACGCCGCCGGACCGCTCAACGTGGGGGGTAGGGGTGTGGTTGATCGACCCGCAAGGGTCGTCAGTCACACCCCTACCCCTTCTTTCATGCCCACACCGCCGCGCTGATGCGCGAGGTGAGCCTCACCGCGGCTGTGGACGGCGACGGCGGGCCACTCCACCACCTCGCTAGCGTCAGCGCGTGACCTCCTTGCAGCGCCGGCCCGCGCTCGAACTGCCGCCGGTGAGCCGCGCGTCCCGCTGGGTGGACGCTGACGCCGCGAACCGGTGGACCACGCAGACGCTGCGGGCGAACGAGGCGCGGCTGCGAGCGGCGGCGGCACGGCGTGAGTCGGCCGTCGAGTTCCGCGCTCCCGTCCCCGCGTCGGCCGGCACCCTCTTCGTCCGCACGGGTGAGGACGTCGAGGAGCGCGACGTGTCGTGCGCCGTCGTGCGGATGGACCTCTCCGGTCCCGCGCCCGTCGTGCGGGCGTCCCTGCCCGAGGACCTGCCGCTGTTCGAGGACGCGTGGGAGCTCCTGCAGGTCCTGACCCGCTTCCGCGAGGACGCGGTCGAGGACTGGCTGGATCCGCGGCAGGCCCTCGACGAGGCGCTGGCCGCGGACCCGGAGCGTGCGGGAGCTGCTGCGGCGCAGTGGATCGCCCTGACCGGCGGCGGACCGGACGCTGTCACGGCCCACCAGGTGGTCGAGGCCGCGACCGGTGCTGCCACCGCTCCCGTCGAGGGCCTCACCTGGTCCGCGTGGGCGGACTGGTTCACCGCCCACCTCCAGCAGGTCGCCCGAGGTGAGGTCTCCCCGCCCCGGGACACCTCCCCTCCGGACCTGGTGCGGACGGGGGAGTTCGACCGGGCCGTCGACGTCGGCGCCGTGGTCGAGGAGGTGCTGGACCTCCGCTCGGACGACGTCACCGCCTGGCTGTCGCTCCCCGACCAGCCTCGCCGCCTCCACGTGTGGGCCGACCTGGGCCGCGTCCTCGGGAGCGTCACGACGGACGGTCCGGCGCTCGACGTCGCGGCGACTGCGGCCGTCGTGGTCGGGCAGCGGCGGGAGGACGGAACGCTCGAGGTCCTCGACGCCTCTCCGGAGGTGCCGCTCGACGACGGCCTCCGGAGCCGGCTGCCCGTGGCCGCCTCGGTGCTGGGTGCCTGGTTCGGCCCGAGCAGCCCCCGTCTCGACGTCCGGCCGTGGCCGGCGCAGCGGGCGCTGCTGGCCGGTGAGCCGGCCGTTGTCCTCGACGCGTGGCGACGGGAAGCCGGCGAGCTGCTCGCCCTCGACGACACGGACCTCCGCCACGCGCTGCTGCGGCTCGGGAGTGCGGTCGTCCCGGCCGGCACCCGCGGGTGGCTCGAGCGCCTCCTGTGGCGGATGGACGCCTTCCCCCTCACGGGTACGGCGTGAGGCTGGCCGTCCGCACGGACGAGCTGCGCGCCGCCGCGCAGCAGCTGGCCGACGCCGCCGACCGCGTGGGCCGGCTCACCGCGGCCCTGGACGCGCAGCGCTCCGCCGTCGCGGCCTGGGCCACGGGGCGGGCGCGGACCCGGGCCGACGCGTTCCTCGCCACCCTGCTCGACGGGGTGCGCTCGGGGGCGGAGGAGCTCGACGACCTCGCCCTGCGGACCACGGTCGCGGCGCAGGACTACGAGGACGCCGAGTCCTCCGCCCTACCCCGTCCCCGGTGACGGCACACTGCTGACGTGCCCTCCGTCCCGAGCCCGCTCGTGTCCGCCGCCGCCCTCCGCACCCGCTGCGCGGGGCAGGAGCCGCCCGTCCTGCTCGACGTCCGCTGGAGCCTGACCGGGCCGCACGGCCGGGAGGACTACGACCGCGGCCACCTCCCGGGGGCGGTGTTCGTGGACCTGGACACCGAGCTGTCCTCCGCCCGCACGGCGACCTCGGGGCGTCACCCCCTCCCCGACGTCGCCGCCCTGCAGGAGGTGCTGCGCGCCGCGGGCGTCAGCGGCTCCTCCGTGGTCGTCCTGTACGACGCGCGGGACGCGACGAGCGCGGCGCGCGGCTGGTGGGTGCTGCGCTGGGCCGGGCTGACGGACGTCGCGGTCCTGGACGGGGGTCTGGCCGCGTGGACCGCGGCGGGGGGCGAGGTGACGACCGACGTCCCGTCGCCGCCGCGCGGGGACGTCGCCCTGCGGGCGGGTGCACTGCCCGTGCTGGACGCGGACGCGGCCGCGACCCTCGCCCGCACCGGGCTGCTGCTCGACGCCCGCGCACCCGAGCGCTACCGCGGGGAGGTCGAGCCGGTCGACCCGGTGGCCGGTCACGTTCCGGGTGCGGTCAACGCGCCCACGGCCGCGAACGTCGGGCCGGACGGCACCTTCCTCCCGGCCGACGAGCTCCGGGCGCGCTTCACCGCGCTCGGTGCGGACGGGGTCCAGGTGGGCGTCTACTGCGGCAGCGGGGTGACCGCCGCGCACGAGCTCCTCGCCCTCGACGTCGCGGGCCTCACCGGAACCCTCTACCCCGGCTCGTGGTCGGAGTGGGTGACGAACCCCGAGCGTCCCGTCGCCACCGGCGCCGAGACGGGCTGAGGAAACTCCTCGCTCCCCGCTGCATCCGCGCGGGGCGTCCGCGGAGAAGGAGGAGTGAACGGGTCGCACCGCGGCCCGCGAACTCCGAGGAGAAACCGTGCGCAGAGCCTCCGTCGCCGCCGCCCTCGTGGCCGTCCCCCTCGTCGCGCTCGCCGCCCCCGCGGCCGCAGGCGCCGCGAGCACCGGGAACGCCACCGTCTCGATCCTGCACGCCGTCCCGGACCTCCCGGTCGACGTCTACGCCAACGGCAACGAGGTCGTCGGCGACTTCACCCCCGGAACCCTGACCGACCCGCTGCAGCTGCCCGCGGGCAGCTACGACCTCGCCGTCTACCCGGCCGGGGCCGACCCCGCGGCGACGCAGCCCGCCATCTCGGCGGACGACGTGACGGTTCCCGCCGGTGCGAACATCACCGTCGTCGCGCACCTCTCGGCCACCGGTACGCCCACGCTGACGCCGTTCGTCAACGCACCCGCGGACCTCGCGGCCGGCGAGGCGGAACTCACCGTCCGCCACACCGCGGCCGCCCCGGCCGTGGACGTGCGCGCCGCCGGGACCGCCGTGCTGACCGGGCTCACCAACCCGAACGAGGCCAGCATCAACGTGCCCGCCGGGACGGTCAGCGCGGACGTCACGCTGGCGGGCACGAGCACCGTCGCGATCGGGCCGGCCGACCTGACGCTGCCCGAGGGTGCGCAGACCATCGTCTACGCGTGGGGTTCCGCCGAGGCGGGGAACCTCAAGCTGGCGACGCAGACCATCACCGGTGGGGGTTCCGCTCCCGGCGGGATCCCCTCGGGTGAGGCCGGTCTCGCCGACACGGGCCTCTCCCCGTGGGTCGCCGGTGCGGGTGTCCTGCTGCTCGCGGGCGCCGGCGCGAGCGTCGTCCGGGCTCGTTCCAAGGCCGTCGCAGGCCGGTGAACCCCGTGTGGCGGCGGGAGGCGCTCGTGTCGCTGGTGCTCGCCCTGACCGGCGTGGCGCTCCTCCTGTCGTGGTGGTCGGCCCGGCCGGCCGCCGACGTGGGCGTGGTGGCGGCCCCCGCCGCCACCACCGCCCCCGCCGTCGTCGCCCTCCCGGCGGCGCCGGCGGGGGTCGCCGTTCCGCTGGTCGGAACCCGTTCCGCCGCAGTCCCACCCGTGGCTGTGGTACTCCCACCGGTGTCGCTCGACCTGCCCGACCGGCGGATCTCCGCACCGGTCCTGCCTGTCGGTGTGGATCCCGACGGGTTGCTCGAGGTCCCGCGCGACGGTGACGACGTCGGCTGGTACCGGTGGAGCGCGGTGCCCGGTGAGCCGGGGACCGCGGTGTTCGCGGGCCACGTCGACACCCTGCGCGACGGTCCCGGGGCGTTCTACGACCTGTCCCGGGCCGAACCCGGGAACCTGGTCGCCGTGACGCTCGAGGACGGTTCCGTCCGCGAGTTCTCGGTCACCGCGCGCGAGTCGTTCCCCAAGACGTCCCTGCCGGTGGACACGGTGTTCCGCCGCGGGGGAACTCCGCAGCTCGTCCTCGTGACGTGCTCCGGTCCCTTCGACGAGGACACCCGCAGCTACGAGGAGAACCTCGTGGTCACGGCCGAACCCCGGGGATGAACGGGGGCGGGTTGGCGGGGCCGGTGATCCCCCGTACCGTGCCCCCCGTGGCCCTCCGCGTCGTGCCGACCCGCGAGGAGGACGACGTCCCGACCACGGGGGCGGACCCCTTCGCGTCGGCGGACGACGAGGCGGTGGGGCGGGGCTTCGCGGCCGGGGACGAGCGCGCCTTCGCCGTGGCCTTCGCCCGGTGGGCGCCGCTCGTGCACGGGCTCGCGCTGCGCCGGCTCCCCGACGCCGACGCGCAGGACGTGGTGCAGGCCGTGTTCGTCTCCGCGTGGCGCACCCGCGCGGGCTACGACCCGGACCGCGCCCTGCCCGGGTGGCTGGTCGGCATCGCCCGGCACCGCATCGCCGACGCCGTGGCCGCCCGGCTCCGCGCGCCCGAGCTGAGCACCGTCGACGACCGCGACGGCCCCGCCGCGGAACCGGTGGTGCCCGACGCGGCCGACGCCGCCGCCGACCGCATCGTCCTGCTCGCCGAGCTGGAGCGGCTCGGCGAACCGCAGCGCACGGTGCTGCGGATGGCGTTCTTCGACGACCTGACGCACGTGCAGATCGCCGAACGGACCGACCTCCCGGTCGGTACCGTGAAGAGCCACGTGCGACGGTCGCTGCGGCGGCTGCGAGACCGGTTGGAGGGGAGCGCGTGAGTCTCCCCGACCCCACCGCGGGCCCCCACCTCACCGAGGAGGAGGCCGTCCTGGCCGCCCTCGGCGAGGCGCCGTCGCCCGCCGTCGGGCAGCACCTGCCGACCTGCGCCGCCTGCCGCGCCGAGCTCGACACCTGGCGCCGCCTCGTGACGACCGTGCGCGACGGGGAGGACGTGCCCCCCGTGCCGCTGCCCCCGGGCACGTGGGAGGCGGTCCGCCGCGAGGCCGGGCTCGCGCCCACCGCGCCGCGGCCGGACCTCTCCGTCGTCGCCCCGCGACGCGACGCTCCCCGGCGACGCGACGGTCGCGCGCGCCGCTGGCTGCCCGTGGCCGCCGCGCTGGTGGTCGGTGCGGGCCTCGGGGCGGGCGCCGTCGCCCTGCGCCCGGACCCCGTGCCCGCAGCCGCGCCCGCCGTCGCGAGCGCCGAGCTCGCGCCCGTCGCGTCCACCGGTCGCGGGAGCGCCACGGTCCGCGACGTGGACGGCCACCGCGAGCTCGACGTGTCCGTGCAGGGCGTCACCGCCGCGCCGGCCGGGGTGCTGGAGGTGTGGCTGCTCGACTCCGACGGGGGGCTGCTGGCCGTCGGGACGATGGCCGGTGACCAGCTGAACGTGCCGCTGCCCGCCGACGTCGACCTCGCGCGCTTCGCCACCGTCGACGTCTCGCGCGAACCGCTGGACGGCGACCCCGCCCACTCCTCCGACAGCGTCCTGCGAGGCGAGCTCACCCCCGAGGCCTGAGGCGGGCGCCGGCGCTGAACGGGTGACGAGCGCGGGCAGGGGTCCAGGCGTGGTCGCGGGGTCCCGACACCACGGGGTGGAGGGCGTCCTCCCGCCGATCCGCGCCCGCGTCGGTGAAGATCTCCTCCGGGCCGGCGAGGTCCCCCGGACGCCGTGAGGAGGCCCGCGTGAGCACGCTGGAGGAGTCCCGCGTGCGCGGCCTGCTCCTCGGCCTCGCGGTGGGCGAGGTCCTCGGGCGCTCCGGGGCGCGGGAGCCCACCGGGGTGCTGCGCCACGGGGTCGTCACCCAGCTCGCGTGCGCGACCGCGGACGCGACCGTGCGCTGCTCCGTCCGCTGGCTCGTCGAGGACCGGGCCGACCCGCCGCGGGAGCTGCGCGGGGCCTACCGGCGGTGGTGGCGCCGCCGCTCGGCGCCCGACGCGGCGCCGGCCGCGGACGACGGCTGGCTCGGGGGTGTGCCGCTGCTCGCCGAGGACCGCGGGCCCGCGGGCTCGACGGCGCGGGCCCTGGCGACCGGGACCGGCGGGGGTCTCGACAGCCCCGTGACCACGAGCTCGGGGTGGCACGCGCTGGCCCGGGCCCTGCCGCTGGCCACGCTCAACGTCCGCGCCGACGGCCTCGCGGCCGTGCTGGGCGCGGAGTCCGCGGCCGTCACCCACGGCCCCGGGTCCTGGTACCCCGCCGCCGCCGCCTCGCTGGTGGCGGCCTACGCGATCAGCACCGGCGACGCGGAGCAGGCCGTCGGCGCGGGGCTCTCGTCGGCCGTCGTGCACGGCGTCGACTTCGCGACCGTCGGCGTGGTCGACGACGCGGTCCGCGCGGCGCGCGAAGAGCCGGGCCGGCGGGACCGCCTGCGGGGCGGGGCCCCGGACTCCACCAGCGCGTCCGCGCTGTGGGGCGCCGTCTACTGCCTGCTCTCCCACCCCGGCCCGGGCGACGTCCCGCGCGCGCTGCGGCTGGCGCGGCAGGCCCCGTTCGCGGCCCCGGTGACCACCGTGACGGGGGCGTTCCTCGGTGCGGTGCACGGCGCGGACGCGCTGCCCCGGCGGGTCGTCACGAGCCTGGACCTGGCCTACGTCCTCGACCAGCTGGGCCGCGACCTGGCCCGCGAGGCCCGGCAGAACGCCGACGGGACGTGGGGGGCGGGCGCCGACGTCCGCTGGCGGGCCCGCTACCCCGTGGGCTGACGGTCGAAGACCGCCGCGACCTCGGGGATCCGCTCGACGTAGCCGTCCAGCAGCTGCCGGCCGACCTGCACGGAGTCCACGAGCGGGTGCAGCGCGAACGCCTTCAGCGCCTCGGACCGGTCGCCGTGCACCGCCGCGGCGATGGTGTGCCGCTCGACGGCCTTCACCTGCTGCATGAGTCCCAGCTGGTGCAGGTCGGGCGCCGCCGTCGACAGCGGGTGGACGCCGTTCGCGTCGACCGTCGTCGGCACCTCCACGACGGCGTCGTCGGGCAGGCCCGCGATCGTCCCGCCGTTGCGGACGTTGAGGATCCTGGTGGCCCGCTCGTCGCGGCTGACGGCCGCCATGACGGCGAGCGCGACCCCCGCGTACCCCTGCTGCGACGGGTCGAGCTCGGGCTGGTCGACGTGCGCGGGGCGCCCCTGCTCACCGCCCTTCGCCTCGGCCATGTAGCTGGCGCTGCGGGCCGTGACCGTCTCGCGCCACAGGTCCGCGGCCCCCTCACCGGCCGTGCGCAGCCGCTCGTAGAACTCGCCCTGCGTCGCGAGGAGGAACTCCCCGCGCGTCTGCGGCGAGGCCGTGATCGCGCGCACCGCCTCGCGGTTGGCGTAGTAGTAGTACAGGTACTCGTTGGGGACCGAGCCGAGCGTCCGCAGCCAGTCGCGGCCGAAGACGATCCCCTCCTCGAGCACGTCGAGCGCGGCGTCGTCGGCCAGCAGGCGGGGCAGCACGTCGACCCCGTCGTGCAGGACGCGGCGCATCCAGCCGAGGTGGTTCAGGCCCACGTAGTCCATCTGCACCCGGTTCGGGTCCAGCCCCAGCAGTCCCGCGACGCGGCGGCCGAGCCCGGAGGGCGTGTCGCAGATCCCGAGGACGCGGTCGCCCAGCACCGACTGCATCGCCTCGGTGATGATCCCGGCCGGGTTGGTGAAGTTCAGCACGTACGCCTGGGGGGCCAGGCGGCGCACCTGCTCGGCGACGTCCAGCATGAACGGCACGGTGCGCAGGGCGTAGGCGAGGCCGCCGGGGCCGGTCGTCTCCTGGCCCAGGACACCGAGGTCCAGGGCGACGCGCTCGTCGCAGCAGCGCCCCCGCAGACCGCCGATGCGGACGGCGGCGAAGACGAAGTCGCTGCCCTGCAGCGCCTCGGGGAGCGACGTGGTCGCGACGACCCGCGGGGCGTCGGGGAAACCCCGGGAGATCTGCTCCAGGACGCGCTGCATGCCCGCGAGCCGCTCCGGGTCCACGTCGTGCAGCGCGACCTCCTCCACGCGCGGGTTCCCGGTGTCGCGCAGGAGGGCCTGGTACACGTAGGGGGTGCGGAACCCGCCGCCGCCGAGGATGCAGAGCTTCACGGGAGACGACGGTAGCAGCGGCCCGCGGGGGGTCGCAGAACTGCCGCGGACGGGCCGCGGGGGCTCTCCTTGCGTGAGTTCGCACCCCGTGCCCATACTCGGTCGCGCCCGGTCCCGGGTGGGACCGACGGGGAGGACACCGGTCGTCGTGCACTCGGCTCCACCCGCGCCGCCGGTTCCCGTCGACGCGGCGTTCGGCGGGATCGTGTTCTGCGACCTGGTGTTCTCGGGCGTGCAGCTGCCCCGGCCGGGCGCGGAGGTCTACGCCGACGGCTTCGTGCTCACCCCCGGCGGAACCGCGAACCGGGCCGTGGCCACCGCCCGGCTGGGCCTGCGGACGGCGCTGCTGGCCGTGCTCGGCCGCGACCTGTTCGGCAACCACCTGCTCTCGCTGCTCGCGGCGGAGGAGAACCTCGACCTGCGCTGGGTGCAGCAGCACGCCTCCGCGCACACCGCGCTGACCGTCGCCGTGACCGACGAGCACGACCGCAGCTTCATCACCTACGAGGAGCCGGACACCGCCGTGCCGGCCGCGTGGCCGGGCCCCGCTCCCGCGTCCCGCACCTGCCACGTCAGCGTCGCCGGCCCCCTGCCCGCCTGGGTCGCGCCGCTGCGCCGCGGCGGGACCACGGTGTTCGGCGGGGTGGGCTGGGACGCGAGCCACCGCTGGTCCCCGGACGTCCTGGACCGCCTCGGCGAGGTGGACGTCTTCGTGCCCAACGAGGTGGAGGCCACCAGCTACACCCGCACCGGGGACCCGGCGGCCGCGGCCCGGGTCCTCGCCGAGCGCGTGGGCACCGTCGTCGTCACCCGCGGCGGCCGCGGGGCGATCGCGGTCGACGCGGGCACGGGGGAGTGGGTCGACGTCCCGGCGGTGGCCGTCCGGGCGGTCGACCCCACGGGGGCGGGCGACGTGTTCACCTCGGGCCTCATGACGGGCACCGTCCTCGGCTGGGACCTCGCGACCCGCGTCCGCTTCGCCGGCCTCGTCGCCTCGCTGTCCGTGCGGACGCTCGGCGGCGCCACGAGCGCGCCGCGGCCCCGCGACGTGCTGGACTTCCTCGAGCGGGAGCGCCCCGCCGGCGACTTCCGCCAGATCCACGACTGGGCGGCCACCGGCCGCGACAACCCCCCGGAGGACACGTGACCAGCACCTCGAGCGGCAGCTCCCCCCGTCGCCCCCTCGCCCGGCGCTCCGTCCTCGCGGGCGCGCTCGCCGCGGCCGGCGCGGGCCTCGCGGCCTGCGCCCCCGGCAGCTCCGGCCCCTCCGGTGGCGCCTCGAGCTCCGCGCCGGTCTCCACCGACGCGGCGTCGCTGGGCGACGTGACGCTCGCGGTGTGGGACCAGAACACCGACGAGGGGATCAACGCGGCGCAGGAGAAGCTCAACGCGGCGTTCATGGCGGCCTACCCCAACATCACGGTGGAGCGGACCGTGCGCTCCTTCGACGACCTCAAGACGACGCTGCGCCTGGCGCTGTCGGGGGACGTCGCCCCCGACGTCGTGCAGGCGAACCAGGGCTACCCGGACATGGGGGCGTTCGTGCAGGCGGGCCTCCTGCAGTCCCTGAACCCGTGGGCGGACGCCTACGGCTGGACGAAGCGCTACCCCGCCGACCTGCTGAGCCTCAACCGGTTCTCCGCCGACGGCGCGACGTGGCGCGACGGCGACCTCTTCGGCGTCTCCCAGACCGGGGAGATGGTGGGCGTCTACTACGACAAGGCCGTGCTGGCCCGGGCCGGGGTGCAGCCGCCCACGACGATGGACGAGTTCACGGCGTCGCTGCCGACGATCCTCGCGGCCGGTGAACTGCCCATCCAGTACGGCGACGCCGACAAGAGCCCCGGCATCCACCTGTTCGGCGTCGCCCTCGCGACGATGGCCGGGGCCAAGGCGGCCGGTGCCCTGGTCTCCGGTGCCGGCGGGGCCTGGACCGATCCCGCGGTCGTCGCCGCGGCGACCGCGCTGCAGCAGTGGGCGCAGGCCGGGTACCTCCCCGCCGGGCACAACGGCGTGGCCGAGGACGACGCCGTCGCGCGCTTCGGTCAGGGCCAGGGCGCCTACATGCTCAACGGCACCTGGCAGCTCGCGACGCTGCAGGCGGCGCTCGGCGCCGACGTCGGCTTCACGGCCCTCGCCGGGACCGGCGGCACCCCCGAGACGCTCGGCGGGATCGGCCTCGCCTGGGCCGTCTCGGCGAAGACCGCGAACGCCAACGCGGCCGCCGCCTACGTCGACTTCCTCACCAACGCCGCCGCCGGCCAGGTCCTCGTCGACACCGGGAACCTCCCCGCGGTGTTCCCCGAGGGCTACACGGCTCCCGCGGGCACGCTGGCGGGCGACGTCGCGACCTCGTGGCAGGCCGTCAGCCAGGGCGGCGGCCTCGTGCCCTACCTCGACTACGCGACCCCCACCTTCTACGACACCCTCACCGCCGGCATCCAGCAGCTGACCGGCGGCCGGCAGGACCCGCAGCAGTTCACCGAGGCGCTGCAGGCCGACGACGCCGCGTTCCGGAAGGGCGCCTGACCCCCGTGGCCACCGTCACCCCGGCCCGGGCTCACGGACCACGGCCCCGCGCACCGAGGCCCCGCGGACCACGGCCCCGCCGGCAGTGGAAGGCCTACCTCTACCTCGCGCCGGCGCTCGCCGTCCTGGGCACGTTCCTCCTCTACCCGTTCGCGCAGAGCATCTGGATCTCGCTCTTCGACTGGAACGGGCTCTCCCTGGCCACGTGGACGGGTCTCGGCAACTACCGGGACATGGCGGGCGACCCGGTCGTGCGGGCGGCCTTCGGGCACGCCCTCGTCCTCATCGCGTTCTTCGCGGTCCTGCCGGTGGTGCTCGCCCTCCTCCTCACGGCCGTCATGGGGCGTGCGGTGCGGATGCGCGGCCTCGGCTTCTTCCGCGCCGTCCTGTTCCTGCCGCAGGTGGTCGCCTCGGTCGTCGTGGCGACCTCGTGGCTCGCGCTCTACGCCCCGGACGGGCTGGTCAACCAGCTCCTGCGCCTCGTCGGGCTCGAGGTCGCCACGCGGGCGTGGCTCGGCGACTTCGGCACGGCGCTGCCCGCGGTCGGCCTCGTCGGCAGCTGGGTGGGCATCGGCCTGTGCCTGGTCCTCTTCCTCTCCGGCGTCGCGCAGATCGACCGGGAGCTCTACGAGGCGGCGCGGCTGGAGGGCGCGGGCCTCTTCCGGGAGTTCTTCGCCGTGACCCTGCCGGGGCTGCGCGGGCAGATCGCCGTGGCGCTGACGCTCACGGTGGTCGCGGCGCTGAAGACCTTCGACCTCGTCTACGTCACGACCAGCGGGGGCCCGGGCACGTCGACGACGGTCCCGGCCCTGCTCGCCTACGACCGCGCCTTCCGCACCGGCCAGGTCGGGTCGGCGTGCGCGATCGGCGTGACGCTGGCGGTCCTCATCCTCCTCGTGACCCTGCTCGTCTCCCGCGTGCAGCCGGCGGAGGAGGACGCGTGAGGATCAGCCGCGCCGAGGCGGTGCTCAACTACGTCCTCCTCGGCGTCTTCGCCGTCGCCGCCCTGACCCCGCTCGTGGGCGTCCTCCTCGCGGCGGTCACCCCGCAGGGCGAGGGGCGCTACGGGTTCCAGCTGCCTTCGCGCATCGCGCTGGGCAACTTCGCGACGGCCTGGCGCGACGGCGGGTTCTCGCACTACCTGCTCAGCAGCGCGCTGGTCGTCCTGGGCGTCGTCGCGCTCACGACCGTGCTGTCGGTCCTCGCCGGCTTCGCCTTCGCGACCCTGCGCTTCCCCGGCCGCCGCGTCCTGTTCTACGTGTTCCTGCTGGGCCTGATGGTGCCGCTGGAGTCGTTCGTCATCCCGCTCTACTACACGCTGCGCGGGTGGGGCCTGACGGACACCTACTGGTCGCTGCTGTTCCCGCAGACGGCGCAGTCGCTCGCGTTCGGCACGTTCTGGATGCGCACGACGTTCCGGGCCTTCCCCGTGAGCGTGCTGGAGGCGGCGCGCCTGGACGGCGCGGCCGACCGGGTGCTCCTGTGGCGCATCCTCGTCCCCAGCGCGCGCCCGGCCCTGACGACGATGGGCCTGCTCATCGCGCTCTGGACCTGGAACGAGTTCCTGCTGCCGCTGGTGATGATCTCCAGCGAGACGTGGCGCACGGCGCCGCTCGGGCTGGCCTTCTTCCAGGGGCAGTTCACGACGCAGACGTCGCTGCTCGCGGCCGCGGCGACGATCATCGCCCTGCCGATCGTCGTGCTGTACCTGTTCCTACAGCGCCGGTTC
Source organism: Kineococcus rubinsiae (assembly GCF_011839805.1). Taxonomy (GTDB): domain Bacteria; phylum Actinomycetota; class Actinomycetes; order Actinomycetales; family Kineococcaceae; genus Kineococcus; species Kineococcus rubinsiae. The sequence goes on from NZ_VWPY01000003.1 coordinate 12,556, forward strand.
ATCGCCGGGATGCTGGCGGGGGCCGTCAAGGGCTGAGCGGTCCGGGCGCACGACGACGGCGGTGCGTGAGCTCCGCACCGCCGTCGTCGTCCCCGCTGCTCCGAGGACCTACTTGATGAAGAGCATCTCCTGGTAGGTGGCCAGCGGCCACAGGTCGTCCGCCACCAGCGTCTCGATCTCGTCGGCCGCGGCGCGCACGGCGTCCATCGCCGGGAGCAGCCCGTCGCGGGCGTGCTCGGCCTCGGCCAGCGGCGTGGTCGCCCCGTCGTGGGCCAGGGCCGCGCGCAGCGCCTTCAGCCCTGCGCGGAGGGCGACGACCGGCGCCGTGAACTCCGCCAGCATCGTCGTGTCACCCTCGACGCCGGCGGCCGTGAGCGCCGCGACGTTCTGCGCGAGCTCCGTCTGGTAGCGCACGGCGGCCGGCAGGACGCTCGTGGTGGCCATCTCGAGGGTGAGCTTGGCCTCCACGGTGATGCTCAGCGCGTACTGCTCGAGCGCGACCTCGTAGCGGCTGTGCATCTCCCGCGGGGACAGCACGCCGTACTTGTCGAACAGCGCCAGGGACTCCTCGGAGATGAGCTCGGGCACCGCGTCGAGGGTCGTGCGCAGGTTCTTCAGGCCCCGCGCCTCCGCCTCGGTCTGCCAGTCCTCGGAGTACCCGTCGCCGTTGAAGACGACCGCGCCGTGGTCGGTGACGATCTCCTCGAGGACCTTCTGCACGGCGTGGTTGAAGTCCTCGCCGGCCGCGACGCGCTCCTCCAGCGCGGTGGCGATGTGGTCCAGCGCTTCGGTGACGATCGTGTTGATCGTGTAGACGGGGGAGGCGATGGACTGGTTGGAGCCCGGGGCGCGGAACTCGAAGCGGTTGCCCGTGAACGCGAAGGGGCTCGTGCGGTTGCGGTCGCCCGGGTCGGTCGGCAGGACCGGCAGCGTGTCGACGCCGATGGTCATCGTGCCCTTGTCCTTCGACGACGTCGCCCCGCCCTTGGCGACCTGGTCGAAGACGTCGGCCAGCTGCGCGCCCAGGAAGATCGAGATGATGGCCGGCGGGGCCTCGTTCGCGCCGAGGCGGTGGTCGTTGGTCGCGGAGGCGACCGAGGCCCGCAGCAGCCCGCCGTACTTGTGCACCGCCCGGATGACGGCCGCGCAGAAGACGAGGAACTGCGCGTTGTCGTGCGGGTTGTCGCCCGGCAGCATGAGGTTGCCGACGGTGGTGCTGCCGAAGGAGAAGTTGACGTGCTTGCCGGAGCCGTTGACGCCCTCGAACGGCTTCTCGTGGAAGAGCAGCTCCATGCCGTGCTTGTGGGCCATGCGCTTCATGGTCACCATCAGCAGCTGCTGGTGGTCCGCGGCCAGGTTGGAGCGCTCGAACATGGGCGCGATCTCGAACTGCCCCGGCGCGACCTCGTTGTGGCGGGTCTTCGCGGGGATGCCCAGCTTGAACAGCTCGCGCTCGGTGTCGAGCATGAAGGCCAGCACCCGCTCCGGGATGGCCCCGAAGTAGTGGTCGTCGAACTCCTGGCCCTTGGGCGGCTTGGCGCCGAACAGCGTGCGGCCGGAGTTCAGCAGGTCGGGCCGCGACAGGAAGAAGTGCCGGTCGATGAGGAAGTACTCCTGCTCGGGCCCGGCGTAGGACACGATCGCGCCCGGGTCGTCGTGGCCGAACAGCTTCAGGACGCGGGCCGCCTGCGTGGCCATGGCCTGCTGCGAGCGCAGCAGCGGCGTCTTGTGGTCCAGCGCCTCCCCCGTCATGGAGACGAAGACGGACGGGATGCACAGGGTGTTGCCGTTGGGGTTCTCGAGCACGTACGCGGGGCTCGTGGCGTCCCAGCCGGTGTAGCCGCGCGCCTCGAACGTCGAGCGCAGGCCGCCGTTGGGGAAGCTCGACGCGTCCGGCTCGCCCTGCACGAGGGTCTTGCCGGCGAACTCCGCGATCGAGGAGCCGTCGTCGCCGGGCTCCAGGAAGCTGTCGTGCTTCTCCGCGCTGGAGTGGGTCAGGGGGTAGAAGACGTGCGCGTAGTGGGTCGCGCCCTTCTCCATCGCCCAGTCCTTCATGGCGGAGGCGACCGCGTCGGCGACGGAGGGGTCCAGGGGCCGGGACAGCTCGATCGTCGCGACGACGGACTTGAAGACGGCCTTCGGGAGCCGCTTCTGCATCTCGGCCTTCGTGAAGACGTTGGCGCCGAAGATGTCGCCGGGCGCCTCCGCGTGGTCGAAGGACGAGGCCGGGGGCTGGTAGGCCATCACCGCGGTGATCGCTTGCCGGCGGGCGCTGCTGCCGCTCATGGGGTGCTCCTGGGCGTCTCGCGGGACGGCCGGAGCGGGAACGACCCGGCCGCACGGGTCACCGCGGACCCTAGGGACCTCGTGCACCGATCGTGTTTCGTCCGTGTGTCCGGCGGATGCCGTGACTGACCGTCACGCCACCTGACGCGTCGCCGCGAGCCCGGCGGTCACTCGAGGGGCTCGGTGCCCGTCCCGTCGGCCGGCCCGGTCGAGGCCCGCCAGGCGGTCACGGCCGCCTGCTGCTCCGCCGGGGCGCCGGCGGCGACGTGGTCGGCGAGGAGGTCGTAGAACTCGCGGATGGTCCAGGGCGTCCAGCCGTGCGGCTGGTCCCGGCCGAACGCGTAGGTCACGTTCGAGCCCTCGAGCTCGTCGACGCGCGCCTTGAAGGCGTTGACCGCGACGTTGAGGAAGAAGGTGTCCGCGTCACCCACGTAGATCGTCAGCTGGCCGTCGAGCTTGTCGCGCAGCTGGTCCCAGTGCCCCTCGACGTGGGCGGCGAGGTCGAAGGCCTCCCAGGCGGCGGACACGTCGTGGTCGATGACGCCGGTCGCCTTGTCGAACACGGGCGCGGGGTAGCCGTCGTCGCCGCGCGGGGAGAAGACGGCCTGCCACACGTCCCACTGCCCCAGCCCCGAGCGGCCGCGGCTGCCCAGCGCCCGCTCCCAGCCGTTCTCCTGACCGACCGTGAACAGGGCCTTGCCGCTCACCTCGCGCGCCGCGGGCACGGGCGCGTCGAGGTAGGCGTGGCGGGTCGCGTAGGCGTTGTCGTCGCCGTAGACGTCGACGAGCTCGACGGCGTGGAAGTCCAGCGGGTCCGGGTAGCCGACCCAGGCGCCCCGGTACAGGTCCGGGTAGAAGACCTGCGTGGCCGCGGCCTCCCAGCCCCCGGTCGACCCCCCGGAGAGCACCCGGCCCCACGCGGCGCCGACCGTCCGGAACCGCCGGTCGAGCTCCGGGAGCAGCTCGGTGTGCAGCGCCGTGCCGTACGGGCCGAGGTTCGCGCTGTCCACGGCGTAGGAGTCGTCGTAGTACGGGTTCTCGTGCCGCAGGGTCACGGTGATGAAGGCGGGCGCCGTCCCCGACAGCCAGAAGGCGCTGAACGGGGTGCTGCCGTCCTCCGCGAAACCGCGGGGGGCGTCACCCGGGAAGTGCCCGTGGTTCACCTCGACGGGGTACCGGACGGCGCCGTTGGCCGGGTCGTCGTAGCCCGCGGGCAGCAGGACGTCGGCGCCGACGAACATGTCGCGGCCCCAGAACTCCGACAGCGCCGCGCTGCAGATCTTCACGTGCCGCACGTGCTCGGAGTCGGTGGGGTTGCCCTGCTGGGCCGTACCCCCCTCGGGCACCGGCTGGGACGGGGCGAGCGCGGAGTCGAGGGTGAGCTGCAGCGGTGGCCGCTCGCCCGTGCCGTCGACCGAGACCTCGACGACCGGGCCGTACAGGTTCCCCGCGGAGGCGAAGACGTCGTGGCCGTCGCCGCCGGGCAGGTGCAGGTCGACCTCCGCGCCGTCGGAGCGGGAGAAGTGCGTGTAGACGTTGAGGAACGCCTGGGCGCGGTAGCGGCCCGCGGGCAGCGCCGCGGCGTCGGCGAGCGGGAACCCGTCGGCCGGCGCGCCGAGCGGGACGGGAGTGCTGCGCCCGGGCGCCAGGCCGGTGACGTCGAGGCCCCAGAACGGGGCACCGTCGGCGACGTCGCGCACCTGCTCGCGCGGCTCACCGTCCTCGTCGGTGGTCAGGACGACGTAGACCCGGCCCGTCACGGCGGCGTCGACGACGCCGTCGGCGAGGGTCACCGTCGCGGTCCACGGGGCCGGTCCCGCACCCGCGGCGGGACGCGGGGCCGCGGAGGGGGAGGCGGCGCTGCCCAGCACCGCCGCGGTGGCCCCTGCTCCGACCACCGCGCCCACGACCCAGCGGCGGGACGGTCCGGTCACGGGGAGCTCCTGGGGTGGCGCAGCGGGCGGGGTCCCCGGAACGTAGCAGCGGTACCTGGGCCGGGGCAGACCCGTTCGTGTGGACCTCCGGTGCGCTCAGGCGTCCCCTGCGCTCAGGCGTCCCCTGCTCTCACACGTCCCGGGACTGCCCGTACCCGCCGAACCGCTGGACGACGTGCGCGACCTCCTCGTCGGGCAGCAGGGCCGGGGTCCCGATGGCGCTGGCCCGCATCCAGACGTCGCACAGCCACTCCAGCTGCCGCGCCCGGTCGTAGGCCGCGCCCAGCGAGGCCCCCGTGCAGATCGTCCCGTGGTGCTTCATCACGCAGCCGCTGCGCCCCTGCAGGGCGCGGGAGACGTTGTCGCGCAGCTCGGTCGTGCCGTAGGTGGCGTAGGGCGCGACGCTGACGGGACCGCCGAACATGGCGAGCTGGTAGTGCACGGCCGGCACGTCGTCGCGCAGCAGGGACATCGCCGTGGCCGCGGTCGAGTGGGTGTGCACGACGGCCTGCGCCCCGTGCTCGGTGTAGCAGACCAGGTGCAGCGGGAGTTCCACGGTCGGCTTGAGGGCCCCGTCCACGACGGTGCCCTCGAGGTCGACGACCACGACGTCCTCGGGGCGCATGGTGTCGTAGGCGGTCCCGCTCGGCGTGCAGACGACGAGGTCGCCGCAGCGCTGCGACACGTTCCCGGAGGTGCCGACGACCAGCCGGTCGCGCACCATCCGCTGGGCGAGCGCGACGACGGCCGCGCGCTCCCCGGCCAGCAGCAGGTCGGTCACGACGCCTCCAGGGGGGTGAGCAGGTACTTGGCGCCGCGGCCCGCGGCCATGTCCTCGAGGCTCTCGACGAGCGCCTCGAGCGGGCGACGTTCGGAGATCAGCGACTCCCCGTCGAGGTCGCCGGAGCTGAGGAGGTCCAGCGCGGTCTTGACGTACTGCGGCGTGTGGTGGAACACGCCCTTCAGCGTGTACTCGCTGTAGTGCATGGCGACCGCGTCGACGGAGAACCGCGACCCGGCCTTCGGCCCGCCGAACAGCAGCGCCGTCCCGCCGGGGCGCAGGCTCTCGACGGTCTGCTCCCACACCTCGGGCAGGCCCACGGCCTCGACGGCGACGTCGGCGCCCCGGCCGCCCTCGGTGAGCTCGCGCACGGCGGCCGAGCGGTCGGCCGTCGTGGCCAGGTCGGTGAGGTCGACGGTGTGCGCCCCCGCCTCGCGCGCCTGCGCGAGCCGGGTCGCGGACCGGTCGGTCGCGATCACCCGCGCCCCGCGCAGCCGGGAGAGCCGGACGAACATCAGGCCGATGGGCCCGCAGCCGTGCACGACGACGGTGTCCCCGAGGGCGATCCCGGCCTCGGCCATCCCGTGCACGACGGTGGCCAGGGGTTCCAGCGGGGCGGCGGAGGCGAAGCTCACCGAGTCCGGCAGCACGTAGGTGTTCCGGCTGACGATCGCCGCGGGGATGACGACCTGCTCGGCGAAGGCGCCGTTGAGGAACTCGAGGTTCTCGCACAGGCTCGGCCGCTGCTTGGTGCACGCCCAGCAGTGCCCGCAGGGGGCGGTGTTCGCGGCGACGACGCGCTGGCCGACCTCGAACCCCTCCACCCCCGGCCCGACCTCGTCGACGACGCCGGCGAACTCGTGGCCGAACCGGCTCGGCAGGACGGGGAACAACTTGGGGTGGCCGCGGCGGTAGGACTTGAGGTCCGTGCCGCAGGTGGCCGCGGCGTGCACGGCGACCGAGACCTCCCCCGGGCCGGGGACGGTGCGGGGGACCTCCTCGATGCGGAGGTCGCCGGGGCCGTGGAAGACGGCTGCGCGCATGAGCTGCTCCGATGGTCTGCGTGGCAGGGGGTTGGCGTGGTTCGGGTCGGCGGGGATCAGGGGGGCGGGGGTTCGGTGTCGTGGTCCTCGGGCGGCACGTCCACCACCTCGACCCGCACGCCGGCGGCGGCGAGGGACTCGAGGTGCTCGGGGGCCGTCTGCCGGTCGACGATGACGACGTCGAAGACGTCGACCCCGATGACGCGGTGGGGGGCGCGGGCCGCGAACTTCGTGCTGTCGGCGAGCAGGATCTTCAGCTCGCCCATCTCGATGAACACCCGCTTGCGGCGGGCGGCGTCGGGCGTCGGGTAGAGCAGGAAACCCTGGTGGACCGCGGCCGCCGACATCACCACGGCGTCGGCGTTCAGCGTCAGCAGCTGGTCCATCACCGACGGCCCGTCGAAGGAGTCGAGGTTGCGGTCGTACTGCCCGCCGAGGCAGACGAGGTCGATGTCGGGGTCGGCCGCCGCCGCGGTGATCGTCGGCAGGAAGTTCGTGATGATCGTCAGGGGCCGCAGTGCCGCGAGGTGGGGGAGCAGCGCGGCGACGGTCGTCGAGTCGTCGAGCGCGAGGGACATCCCGGGGCGCAGGTGGGCCATCGCCGCGCGGGCGAGCGCCTGCTTGGTCGAGGCCTGCTGGCGCCGGCGGAGGTTCACGTTCCGCTCGTGCAGCCGCAGGCTGGCCGTGCGCGCGCTGCCGCGGGTCCGCTCCAGCCAGCCCTCCGCGGCGAGGACGTCGAGGTCGCGGTGGATCGTCATCGGGCTCACGCCGAAGCGCTCGGCGAGGTCCTCGATGCGGGCGGTGCCGGCGTCCTGCACGAACTGCGCGATCGCCTGTCGGCGACGGGAGGGGACGTCGGGGGCCACGGCGCGTCTCCTTCGGCGGCGAGTGAACGAGCGGAAACGTAACACGATTCGTTACCGATCCACCGCTTGACATGTGAGGTTCAACATCCGGACCATGGGCTCGCGACCCTGCGGCGACGGCGCTGCGGTGGCACTCGAAGGAGAGGGCGACGAGACGGTGGGCAGAGAAGGTGCGGACCTCGTGCTCGCGGTCGACTGCTCCACCACGGCCGCGAAGGCCGTCGTCTTCGACGCGACCGGGCGGGCGCTGGCCACGGGCCGCCACCCCATCCCCCTGACCCGCTCCGCCGTCGGCATCCCCGGCGCCCACGAGCAGCACGCCGACGACTGGTGGTCGGCGACGTGCGTCGCGGTCCGGGCCGTCGTCGCCCAGGTCGACGCCACCCGCATCGCCTCGGTCACCGTGACGCACCAGCGCGAGTCCTTCGTCTGCCTCGACGGGGTCGAGGAGCTGCGGCCGGCGATCCTCTGGCTGGACTCCCGCGCCCGCCGCGAGGTCGAGGAGCTCGGCAGCACCCGCGTGCACGAGGTGTCGGGGCGCCCGCCGGACACGACGCCGTCGCTGTACAAGATCGCGTGGCTGGCCCGCCACGAACCCGCGGTGATCGAGCGCGCGACCCGCATCGGCGACGTCGGTGCCTACCTGTCGCTGCGCCTGACCGACCGCTGGGCGTCCAGCTGGGCCAGCGCCGACTCCACGGGCCTCATGGACATGCGGACCCTGAGCTGGTCGGCGGAGCTGTGCGACCTCGCGGGCATCCGCGTCGAGCAGCTGCCGGTGTGCGTGCGCCCGGGCGACGTCGTCGGCGAGGTCACGGCCGCGGCCGCCGCCGCCACGGGTCTGCGTGCCGGGACGCCGGTCGTCGCGGGCGGCGGGGACGGGCAGTGCGCCGCCATCGGCGCCGGCGCCGTGGCACCCGGCACCCTCTACCTCAACGTGGGCACGGCGCTGGTCTGCGGCAGCGTCTCCGCGGACTACAGCTTCGACCGCAGCTACCGCACGGTCGCCGCGGCCGGCGGTTCCGGCTACCTGCTCGAGGCGTTCCTGTCCTCCGGCACGTACCTGGTCACCTGGTTCTGCGAGACGTTCGGCCCGTTCGGGTCCACGGGCGTCGCCCTGGCCCCCGAGGAGCTCCTCGAGGTGGCGGCCGCGAAGATCGCGCCGGGGTCGGGCGGGCTGCTCGCGCTGCCCTACTGGAACGGCGCGCAGACCCCGCACTGGGACGCGGCCGCCCGCGGCGCCGTCGTCGGCTGGACCGGCGGGCACACCCGCGCGCACCTGTACCGGGCCCTCCTGGAGGGCATCGCGTTCGAGGCGAAGACCCTCGTCGACGGCGTCGCGGCCGCCGTCGGCGCCCCGCACACGCGCCTGGTCACCGGGGGCGGTTCCCGCAGCGCGCTGTGGGCGCAGGTCCTCGCCGACGTCAGCGGTTCGCCGCTCGTGCTGTGCGCGGAACCCGAGACGACCGCGCTGGGCGCCGGGATGATCGGCGCGACCGCGGCCGGGCTGCACCCGGACCTGGCGGCGGCCGCGGCGGCCATGGGGCACCTCGGGCGGACCGTGGTCCCCGACCCGGCGGCCGTGGCCGTCTACGCGGACCTCGGCGAGATCCACGCGACGCTCTACTCCGCGCTGCGGCCCGCCATGACCGCGCTCCGCGCCTACAGCCCCTGAACCCCGGGGCCGCACCCGTCCCCGCAGACCACCCTCCCTGGAGAGCTCCGGGGAGCTCCACGACCCGCTGCACGGCAGCACGGCACGACACGGAAGGCACCACGTGAACCGCGACGACGCAGCCGGCCAGGCCCGGCCCGGGCCGGTGGACCGGTGAGCACCACCACCGAGGGCCCGGTCCTCGAGTGCCACGACCTGGAGAAGTCCTTCGGCGGGGTCCCCGTCCTCAAGGGCGTCTCCCTCAGCCTCGAGCTCGGCACCGTCACCGCGCTCGCGGGGGAGAACGGCGCCGGCAAGTCGACGATGATGAAGATCGCCTCCGGGCAGTACCGGGCCGACTCCGGCAGCGTCCGCGTCCGCGGCGAGGAGCTGGCGGCCGGGGACATCCGCGACGCGCACCGCCTCGGCGTCGCGATCGTGCCGCAGGAGCTCGCGTCGATCGCCCACATGACGGTCTACGAGAACCTCTTCGTGGGCCGCGAGCTGACGACGCGGATCGGCACGCTCGACCGCCGCGCCATGTCCCGCCAGGCCGCGGAGATGCTCGACGTGTTCGGCGTCGACATCGACCCGGGCGCCCGGATGGGGACCCTGCCCGTCGGCATGCAGCAGATCGTCGAGATCGTCAAGAACTCCAGCCGCGGCGCGAAGGTGCTGCTGCTGGACGAGCCCAGCTCCGCGATCTCCGAGCGGGAGGTGGAGGGCCTCTACCGGGTCGTCCGCCAGCTGCGCGACTCCGGCGTCGCGATGGTCTTCACCACTCACAAGATGGCCGAGATCCGCGCCCTCGCCGACCGCGTCGTCGTCCTGCGCGACGGCGGCCTCGTGCTGGACCGGCCCATGACGGAGGTCTCGGACGACGACATCGTCTCCGCGATGATCGGCCGCGAGCTCGAGGACCTGTTCCCCCCGCTGCACACCGTGCCGCGCGACGCGGAGCGGGTCCTGCAGGTCGAGGACGTGCACGTCGTCGGTCAGCCCGGCGGCTGCTCGTTCGAGGTCCGCCGCGGCGAGATCCTCGGCCTCGCCGGGCTCGTCGGGGCCGGGCGCACGGAACTGCTCGAGGGCGTCTTCGGCATCCGGGCCACCACGTCGGGCCGAATCGTCGTCGCCGGCCGCGAGGTCCGGCGCCGGTCGCCGGCCGCTGCGATCTCGGCGGGCATGGCGATGGTCCCCGAGGACCGCAAGCTGTCCGGCGCGATCATGGGGCTCAGCGTCCTCGACAACGGGACCCTGCCGCGGCTCGCGCAGTTCAGCGTCGCCGGGTGGCTGAGGCAGAGGGCCCGCTCGCAGAGCGTCGGCAAGGCCATGGAGTCGGTGCGCCTGCGCAGCCGCGGGCTCGGCCAGGAGGTCGGGACGCTGTCAGGCGGCAACCAGCAGAAGGTCGTGCTGGCCCGCTGGCTCACCGAGCACGTCGACGTCCTCCTGCTCGACGAGCCCACGCGCGGCGTGGACGTCGGCGCCCGGTCGGAGATCTACCGGATCATCGCCGACCTGGCGGAGGCCGGCATGGCCGTCGTCATGGCCTCCTCCGACATGACCGAGGTCCTGGGCCTCTCCCACCGCGCGCTCGTCATGCGCGAGGGCGGCGTGGTGGGCGAGCTCGACCGCGACGACCTGGACCGTCCCGACGTCCAGGAGCTCATCTTCCGCCTGTCCTCGGGGCTCGACCCCCGACCCGACGAGCGCTCCGCAGAACCCGGCCAGCGCGCCGCAGAACCCGACCGTCAACCCGAAGAAGGGGACGCCTGACATGAGCGCGACCGCCGCCGTGCCCCTCCCGCGCCGCCGCTTCAGCCGCGACTGGATCGTCGCGCAGCTGATCCGCCGCGCGATGCTCATCGTGATGCTGCTGGTCATCGCGTTCTTCAGCTACCGCAGCCTGCGGTTCTCCAGCCTCGACAACCTTCAGACCATCCTCATCGCGGCCGCGCCGTTCGCGCTCATCGCGCTGGGGCAGACGCTCGTCATCCTCACCGGCGGCATCGACCTCTCGGTGGGCAGCATCATCGCGGTGTCCGCCATGACGGGGGCGTCGATCGCGAAGTCGAACCCCGGTCAGGTGTGGATGACCGTGGGCGCGGCGATGCTCGTCGGCCTGCTGGCCGGCGCGATCAACGGGTTCCTCGTCTCCCGGGTCGACGTGCCACCGTTCATCGCGACGCTCGGCATGCTGACGGCCGGGTCGGGCGTCGCCTTCGTCATCGGTGACGGCGCGCCCATCAACGGCCTGCCCGCGGAGTTCGGCACCATCGCCAACACCAAGGTCCTGGGCCTGCAGATCCCCGTCCTGCTGATGATCATCGGCATCGTCGGGTTCGGCATCGCCATGCGCCGCACGGCGTACGGCATGCGCATCTACGCCGTGGGCGGCAACCGAACGGCGGCGGAGATCGCCGGCGTCAACGCCCGCCGCACGCTGTTCAGCGTCTACGCCGTCAGCGGCCTGCTCGCCGGGATCTCCGGCGTCATGCTGTCCTCCCGCGTCAGCTCCGGCCCGCCGACCCTCGGCCAGGGCTACGAGCTGGACGCGATCGCCGCCGTCGTCATCGGCGGGGCTTCCCTCATGGGCGGTCGCGGCACGGTCTGGGGGACGGCGCTGGGCCTGCTCCTCATCCAGACCCTGAACAACGGGCTCGACATCCTGCTCGTCCCGGCCTACTGGCAGAACGTCATCAAGGGCGTCCTCATCGTCGCCGCCGTCGCCGTCGACGTGTGGTCCGTCAAGCGCCGCACCTGACCCACCCTCCCCCCGACGCACGCACCACCACTCCCGAGGAGAACCCGTGTTCCGCATCAGCAAGCTCGTCACCGGCGTCGCCGCCGCCGGTCTCGCCCTCAGCCTCGGCGCCTGCGGTGCCGGCGACCCGTCCGCCGACACCGGCAGCAGCGCGGACGCGAGCGGCGGTGGCGGCGGTGGCCTGCGCATCGGCGTCAGCGCCTACAACATGACGTCGTTCATCACCGCCGGCAAGGAGGGCATGGAGGCCTACGCCAAGGCCAACGACATCGAGCTCCTCTGGAACTCGGCGAACGACGACGTCAACTCGCAGGCCGACCAGGTCGACCAGTTCGTCAACGCGGGCGTCGACGCGATCATCGTCATCCCCGTCCAGGCCGACTCCCTCGGCCCGCAGGTCGAGGCCGCCAACGCCGCGGGCATCCCGATCCTCGACGTCAACGCCAAGCTCAACAACGCGGCGCTGAAGGCCAGCGTCCAGCCCGACGACGTCGCGGCCGGCGCGGCCGAGATGCAGATGATGGCCGACAAGCTGGGCGGCAAGGGCAACATCGTCGTCCTGCAGGGCCCGATCGGTCAGTCCGGCCAGATCGACCGCCAGACCGGCATCGACCAGACGCTGAAGAAGTACCCGGACATCAAGGTCCTCGCGCAGGACACCGCGAACTGGGACCGCGACCAGGCCGTGAACCGCATGGGCAACTGGATCTCCGCGTTCAGCGGCCAGATCGACGGCGTCGTCGCGCAGAACGACGACATGGGCCTCGGCGCCCTGCAGGCCATGAAGGAGGCCGGCCTCACCAAGCCGGTCGTGGGCATCGACGGCATCGAGGACGGCCTCAACGCCGTCAAGAGCGGCGAGTTCATCGGCACGATGCTGCAGAACGGCACCGTGGAGCTGTCCGCCGGCCTGGCCGTCGCGGCCGCGCTGGCCAAGGGCGAGGACGTGGACACCAAGCCCGTCTACAACATGCCGCGCATCACGCAGTCCAACGTCGACGTCGCCATGGAGCACGTCGTCACCAAGCGCAGCGACTTCCTGGCGCAGCTGCCCGACCTCACCGCGAAGAACCTCAAGACCGGTGACATCGCCGACGAGGGCATCCCCGCCGCGTCCTGACCCACCCGCAGCACCGAACAGGGAGGAGACCGTCATGAGCACCACCGAACCCACCGACGAGGACGTCGACCTGAGCTTCCGGCTCGACGGCCGCACGGCCCTCATCACCGGCGGTGCCTCGGGCATCGGCAGTGCCATGGCGGGCGTGTTCGCGGCCGCGGGCGCCCGGCTCGTCCTCGTCGACCTCGACGGCGAGGCGGTCACCCGCCGCGCCGGCGAGGTCGGCGGGGACGCGGTCGGCCTGCAGGGCGACGTCTCCGACGCCGCCTCGGTCGAGCGCTTCACGGCCGACGCGGTCGCGGCGACCGGCGGCATCGACGTCCTCGTGACGTGCGCCGGCATCGTCGACCTGGCCCCGGCCGAGGAGCTGAGCGTGGCCTCGTTCACGCGGACCATCGCGATCAACCTCACGGGCACGTTCCTCACGGCGCAGGCCGTGGGGCGGGGCATGCTCGAGCGGGGCCACGGCAAGGTCATCACCATGGCGTCGCAGGCGGCCTCGGTCGCCCTCGACGGCCACGCGGCCTACTGCGCCTCCAAGGCCGGCGTCGTCGGCCTCACCCGGGTGCTGGCGTCGGAGTGGGCGGGGCGCGGCGTGACCGCGAACTCGATCTCCCCGACGGTCGTGCTCACCGACCTGGGCCGCAAGGCCTGGTCGGGGCCGAAGGGCGACGCCGCGAAGGCGGCCATCCCGACGGGCCGGTTCGCGCTGCCCCGCGAGGTCGCCGGGGCCGCGCTGTTCCTGGCCTCCGGCGCCGCGGACATGGTCAACGGCACCGACCTCGTCGTCGACGGGGGCTACACGATCCGGTAGTCGTCCGGTGGTTCGACCGCGAGGCGGTCCTCGTGCGGGTCAGGTCCAGTAGAGGTAGCGGGCCTGGGGGAGTTCCCGCGCGAGGGCCGCCTCGAACCACGTCCGGAGGTCCTTCATGGTGTCCTTGTCGTAGACGTACTTCACCGCACCGAACTTGCCGTGCTTGCGGGTGCGCGTCTCCTCGTCGAGGTCGAGCTTGGTCTTCGGGTACCAGCCGAGCTGGACGTCCTTGCTCTTGGGCGTGAACCGGTGCGTGATGCACTCGACGGTGAGGTCGAGGTCCGGCACGTCGGCGAGCTCCGCCCGGGCCGCGGCGAGCAGCTCGCCGTACTGCTGCTCCCAGTCCTCGACCGGCATGATCGGCGCGATGGTCAGGCCGACGGGGTACCCGGCGCGGGCCAGCTTCCCCAGCGCCCGCAGCCGCGCCGCGACGCGGGCCGTGCCGCCCTCGAACTTCTCCACGCCGCCGACGTTGACCGACGCGCGGATCCGCGTCCGGCCGTGGTGCGGCAGGTCGAGGAGGCCGTCGACGTCGTCGTACTTGGTGGTCAGCCGCAGCTGCACGGGGCCCGCCCAGTCGTGCGTGCCGAAGTGTGTGATCGTCGCGGCCAGCGAGCCCGTGACGTGCTCGATGGCCAGCGGGTCGGTGTAGCAGGACGCCTCGAACGTCGTCCCCTCGTGACCGCGCGCCTCGGTGCCAGAGGTGACCGACCCGGCGCCCACCACGTCGTCGAGCCCCGCGAGGATGCGCGGCAGGTCGGCGTAGACCCGGGTGATGGGCGGGCCGGACAGCGACCCCGCGAGGTAGCAGTACTGGCAGTGCCCGGGGCAGCCCTCGGCCAGCGGGAACGACCAGTCGGCGCTCGGCGGGATGGGCGTGGGGCGCCGCTTGCTCGCGGCGCTCGTGACGACGGCCAGGGTGCGCTTGGCCCGGGCGTAGGTGGCGAGCTCGTCGGCCTGGCGCAGGCTCGGCAGGCGGTCGCCGGCGAGCAGGGTGACGTCCTCGACGCCCGCTGCGGTGAGCCGCTCGACGATGCTGCGGCCGTGCGGTTCGGCGTAGGCGGAGGCCGTGACGAGGACGTGCGTCGGGGTCCAGAGGACGGGGCGAGCGGCGGCGATCGGCACGCTGGGTACAACACCCGTCGCCGTGGCGACCATCCGTTGCTAGGCGTGGCGCGCGGCACACCGGGCCGAAGCGGATCACCCGCGGGACGGGTGCCCCTACGGTGGGCCGACCACCAGCACCACCGAGGAGGACGCATGCCCCAGCCGGTCGAGTCCCTGATGAGGGCCACGCTCCTGGAGGTGTTCGGGGAGCGCGACGCCGAGCGCCGCCTCGCCGCGATCCAGCGCACCTACGCCGAGGACGTGGTGTTCTCCGACCGCGAGGAGGTCGTCACGGGCCACACGGCCCTCGACGCCAAGGCGCAGAAGCTGCTCGACGACGCCCCCGGGTTCGTCTTCAGCCCGGTCGGCCCGGCGCACGTCGCGCAGGACCTCGGCCACCAGGCCTGGGCGTTCGGGCCGCCCGGCCAGGACCCGGTCGTGACGGGCATGGACATCGCCCTGGTGCGGGACGGCCGGATCGTCTCGCTCTACACGATCCTGACCTGAGCGCCCCGGTCTGACTCCGGGCGGTCAGCGGGGCAGCCGCACCCCGGCCGCCGGGAGCAGGTCGAACACCCCGGGTTCGCGCCACAGCGGCGTCCCCGCGGGGCTCGCCGCGTACAGCGACGTCGCGGCCCCGACGACCCGGTCGCGGTCGACCGGCCAGCGCAGGGGGCCGGCGATCTCCGCGAGGTCGCCCGGCGTGCGGGTCAGGGCGGTAGCGACGTGCTCGACGGCGGGCAGGCTCGCGGACTTGGCGAGGTTGCAGCGCGGGTCGGCCACGACGAGGTTCGCCAGGCCGTCGATGGCGACGCGCGACCACGGCAGGACGTGGTCGACGTGCACGTCGCGGCCCAGCGGCCGGTGGCAGTAGAAGCAGCGGCCGGCCTGCAGGTCGGTGAGCCCGGGCGCGAGGCGGGCCACGGCCGTGCGGGCGGCGCCGAACAGGAAGCCGTGCAGGTCCGGAGCGTCCAGGTCGGCGGCGTTCAGTCGCAGCAGGTCGCTGACCCACCACTGCTGCAGGACGGGTTGCAGCAGGCCCGAGACGCGGGCGAGGGCGTGTGCGATGCCGGGGTGGAGCGTGATCGACCAGTCGTGCGCGTCGAGCGCCGTGATCGTCACGTCCTCGCTCAACCAGCCGTCGGCGTAGAGGAACGGCGTGCCCGGGGCTCCGCCGCCGGTCCTCTGCAGAGCGAACAACGGCTGCTGCGCGAGCGTGACGCTTGTCCTGCGGCGAGCGCGCGCGACGACGTCCGGGTGGGCGAGGCGCAGCTGGGCGGGGGTGCTGAGCCCTGCCGCTGCGGCGACGGCCCGCAGGTCCGCGACGGTGTCCAGGATGGTGCGGCCCCTCGTCGAGTTCTGCCGCAGCACCCCCGCGGCGGCGAAGGGGCGGACCTGCGGCCAGTAGAGGTCGACGACCCGGTCGGCGAGGTCCCCGATCGGGACCCACAGCCCGGCGTCGGCGCCGGTCGGGTGCTCGAGGCAGTGCTGCAGCAGCGCCGACAGGACGGCGAGCTTGTACGTCGACACCCGGCGGCCCGTGGCGAGGAGGTCCGCGACGCGGGCGCCGACCTCGAGCGGATCGGGAGGCACCCTCCGTGCCTACCAGAGCGGACCCGCGGCTGCCGCGACCACGCCGATCGGCCAGCATGGGACCTCCCGGTGGTCGAGGAGCGAGCCGCCGCGATCACCATCCCCGGAGGAACCCCGTGAGCACCACGCCCCGCGTCGTCGTCATCGGCGCCGGCATCCTCGGCGCCTCGACCGCCGCCCACCTCGTGCGGCTCGGCGCTCGGGTCGACCTCGTGACCGAGGGCGCCGTCGCCTCGGGCGCCTCGGGGCGCTCGCTGTCGTGGCTGAACTCCGCCGGGGCTCGGACGGACGACTACCACCGGCTGCGGACGGTGGGCATCGACCGGTGGCGGACGTTCGCCCACGTCGGCCTCGACGACCGCGTGCGCTTCGACGGCGGGCTGACGTGGGCGGCACCCGGCGAGAGCCACCGCGAGCGGCACGAGCACGAGCTCTCGATCGGCTACGACTCGGTCTGGCTCGAGCGGGCCGAGGTCGCCGCACGGGTGCCCGGCGTTGACGTCTCAGCCGTCGCCGAGGAGGGGGCGGTGCTCAACCCGGGCGAGGGCTGGGTCGACCTACCGCTGGTCGTCGAGACCCTGCTGGCGGAGGTCGTCGCCGCGGGGGGCTCGGTGCACGAGGGGGTCGGGCGTTGCCTTCCCGTCCTCAGCGGCGGCCGGACGACCGGGGTGCGCGCCGCCTCGGGGGCCGAGTTCCCCGCCGACACCGTGGTCCTGGCCGGCGGTCCGTGGGTCCCGCGGGACCTGGCCGAGCTGGGCGTCGCGGTGCCCGAGCAGTCGCCCGTCGCGCTGCTGGTCCGCACCGCGCCGGTCGACAGCGGGTTGCGTGCCGTGCTGAACACCCCGCGCGTCGCGGTCCGTCCCGCCCCCGGCGGGACGCTCGTCCTCGACGCCGGGTGGTCCGAGCGCGAGGTCGAGGTGCGCGGTGACGGCGACTACGTCGTGCACGACTCCACGGTGGCGGGGCTGATCGCCGAGGCGTCGCGGGTCCTGGTGGGTAACCCGTCGCTGACGGTGGCGAGCACGGGCGTCGGGCCCAAGCCGATCCCCGGAGACGGCGAACCCGTGGTTGGCCCGGTCGCCGACGTTCCCGGGCTGCACGTCCTGTTCACGCACAGCGGGGCGACGCTCGGGCTGGTGCTGGGGGAGTTCACCGCCCGCGAGGTCGTCACGGGCGCCGAGAACCCGCTGCTGTCGTCGTTCCGCCCGTCCCGCTTCACCGCCGTCGCGCGGTGACCGGTCAGGAGGTCAGGACGGTGGTGCCGGCGAGCGCCGTCACGGGGTCACCGGCCGAGGCGATGCCGACGGTGCCCGCGATAGGCTGAAACCCGAGGTCCGCGACCGAGTACTCGGCGGTGTAGGTCGTCGTCAGGGTGATCGCGTAGTCGCCGGGCCGGGTGTAGGTGTGCGTCACGGTCAGCGCCGGCCACGGTGCGCCGGGGTCCGCCGTCGGCCCCACGACGGCACCGTCGCCGGTGTCCCACCGGTAGGACACGGGCGTCGCGCGGATCGTCACGGGGAACCCGAGGATGTCGACCGTCCGCGTGACCTGCCCCGCGGTCGCGACCAGGTTCACCGGCAGGTTGATGGCCACCCGCCCCGAGTCGGGTTGCAGCGACACGACCCCCGGCGGCAACCCGATGCGCCGCACGTCCTCGATCGTCACGGTCGGCAGCACCACCGCGGCCGCCGCTCCCGCCTCATTCAGCGATGTGCACCGCGACGCGCCACGGGCCCACTGGTTGGTCCCCGCCGGGCTCGTCCAGGTCGTCAGCATCACCTGGCCCGCAGGGCAGGTGGCCGCTGCGCCGCAGGAGTTGTCGCTGGCGCCAGTGTTCCGGCGCGGGTCGTTCTGCGAGCAAGCGGGTGTCCGACGAATGTCAAGGACCGGCGCCAGTACTGGTTTGACTTGCCCTGCAGAGGCCGGCACCGATCGATTGGTTCGCCGTTGATCCACATGCAACCGACCGCCGACTGCAACGTCACCCTGGCCAATCTCACCGCGGATCTGCGGTGGCGGCTTGGCGCTGGCTTGCATCGGTTGCGGTAGGAGAAGAAGGCTGAACACGAAGATGGTCAAGATGCTCTTGACTCGCAGTGTCATACCGGCAGTGCCTGGATGTACCAGTGCCCGTCACGTAGGTGCATCTGCACGAGGCCGTCGGTGACGGAGCCTGAGTTCTCGTTGACGATCGAGCCGTCAGGTCCCACCAGCTGCGAGTCCTTCGTCACCAGGCGGAGGTTGACATCGGCCTCTTGCTTCACCGGGTCGCTGAACAGCAACTCCGCCGACTCGAAGCCGACGTCGCGGTTGATGCTCGTGTAGCCGAGCGTGCGGTGTTCGTCCACCGAGGCGGCGAGCGTCTCGCACGTCTGACAGTCGGGCTCGCTGATGCTGCGGAGCAACGTGGGGTCGCCACTGGCGCGGGCGTAGTTCAAGACTTGCAAGTAGTACGCCGCGAACCCGATGGCGTCGTCCTCGTTGAACGTCCCCTCCGGCCGGAAGGTCGGCGCGGGCAGCGAGACGGTGGCGACCGACGTCGGAGTCGTCGGAGATGGAGTCACCGGCTGGCTGGTCGACGTGGTCGGCGTCGTCACCGGAGCGCTCGACACGACAGCCGGCGTCGCCTCGTCGGCGCTGCAGCCGGCCAGCGGCAGCAGCAGAGCGAGGCCCGCGAGGGGCGCCAGGTGTCGTCGGAGCACTCACGAAACGCTAGGGCACCCGCTGCCGTCGCCGCTGGCGTCGTCCACAGCCCCACCCGCGGTGATCATGCACGGTGCAACACGCAAGATCACCGAGGGAAGGGGGTCAGGCCGCGACGTCCACGATGCCGAGGCGCCGGGAGCTCGTGAGCCGTCCGGTCGCCGGCCCGACGTAGGTCCCCGCGGTCGGGGCGACGTCCGTGTAGTCGCGGCCGGTGGCGACCGTGACGTACTTCCGTCCGGCGCGGCGGCCGTTGCACGGGTCGAACGGCACGGCCACGGCGGCACCGTCGGCGGGCACAAGGACCTCGACCCACGCGTGGGTGCCGCCCTGCCCGAGCAGATGCCCGGAGACGTAGCGCGCGGGCACGCCGAGCTCGTGGCAGAGCGCCAGCATGATGTGGGCGTAGTCCTGGCAGACGCCGCGTCCGCCGTCGAGCGCCTCCGCGGCGGTGGTGCGGGTGCCGGTCGGGCCGTACTCGTACGTCATCGTCTGGTGCACGGCGTGGGTGACGCGCTCGGCGGTGTCGATCGTCGTCTCGTGCGGCCGGCGCAGTTCGGTCGCCCAGCCGCGCAGGCGCTCGTCGGCCGCGGTGAGGCGGGTGGGCAGGCGCCAGCGGACGTCGTCGAGCGCGGAGCGGGGGAGCACCGGCAGGGCGTCGCCGTCGCGCTCCAGCAGCGCGGTGAGGCGGAACTCGATGTGCTCGTCGACCCGGGCGGCGTGCACCTCGACGAGGTGGTTGCCGACGGAGTTCAGGCGCTCGAGCGGCCGGGCGCGCGAGCCCTCGACGTCCAGCGCGTAGTGCCGGCGGTGGACGTCGCCGTGGCGCACGGGCGGGACGACGACGAGCCGCTGCCGCACGGCGGCCACGGGGAGGTCGTAGTCGTAGCGGAAGGTCTGCTCGAGCCGGTAGGTGATGCGCTCGGCACCGTCCAGGTCCAGACCCTTGTGGTCCAGCAGGGGAGCGGACAGCGCGTCGTCGAGGATCACTCGACCTCCTCCGCGTGGACGACCATGGACTCCAGCAAGGGTCCCCCGAAGGTGGTCAACATCGCGACATCTGACGCGTCGCGTCCGCGGCCGATGAGGACGCGGCCCTTGCGGGGGGTGTTGTTGCGCGGGTCGAAGGTCCACCAGCGGTCGCCGAGCCACACCTCCATCCACGCGGAGAAGTCCGGGACGATGGCCGTGCCCTCGATGTCCATCTCCGGCAGGTACCCGAAGACGTAGCGCGCGGGGATGCTCAGGGCGCGGCAGAAGGTGATCGCCAGGTGGGTGAAGTCGCGGCAGACGCCGTAGCCGGACGCGTAGACGTCGGCCGCGGTCGAGGAGGCCGTGCTGCTGCCGTACTGGAACGTCAGGTGCCGGTGGACGTGGTCGCAGATGGCCTGCACGCGCGTGTAGCCCTTGGGCAGCTGCGAGAAGCGGTTCCACGCCTCGTCGCCCAGCAGGTCGGGCACGACGTAGCGGCTGGGCAGCGTGTAGAGCAGGACGTCGTCGGGCAGGTCGAGCGGCGCGACCTCGGGGGCGGTGACGTCGACGTCCTCGGTGGCGTCCGGGACCTCGGCGATGGCGTCGTAGCGGAAGGTCGAGCGGCCCGTGGGGATGATGAGGCGCAGGCACTCGTTGCCGTAGAGGTCGGTGTAGGTGCGTCCGGCCTGGGCGGGCTCGATCGACCAGCGCTCGTCGGTGATGCGGACGCCGCCCTGCTCGCGCAGCGGCATGACCTGCACGACCGACGGTGTGTCGACAGCGGCCTCGTGCACGAACTCGCACCCCACGTGTACCCGCCGCACCGTCATCCGTGAGCTCCTCGGCGTCCCGCCGGCGGATCCTCCGCCGGTTCCCGGCGCGGTGACCTCGCAGGGTGCGGTGCCACCTCTGCGTCGAGTCGTGCAGGGGACGCTAGCCGGTCGGTGGCCGCTGCGGGAGGAGACCCTGTGGACGAGTCCCGCGGCGCGGTGTGCGGCGGCCCTAGCGTCGGGTCCGTGCAGCGCGGTGCCCGGTGACGCCGTCGTGGCAGGACCCGGGGCCGGCACCACCGCCCTCGACCGTCTCGGTGGCGGCCATCATGAGTCGCACCGGCCGTCGGGACACCGCCCCGGAGCTCGCGCTGCGGCGGGAGCTGCACCGCCGCGGTCTGCGCTACCTGGTCGACACGACCCCGCCCGGAACGAACCGCCGTCGCCGGGCGGATGTGGTCTTCCGCGGCGCGCGCGTGGCCGTCTTCGTCGACGGCTGCTTCTGGCACGCGTGCCCCGAGCACTTCCACCCGCCCAAGGCCAACGCCGAGTGGTGGCGCGTGAAGTTCGCGAGCATCGCCGCGCGCGACCGTGACACCGACGCCTCGCTCGCGGCGCTCGGCTGGTACCCGCTGCGGGTGTGGGAGCACGTGCCCGCCGTCGCGGCGGCCGACCGGGTTGCGGGGATGCTGCACGCGCGGACACCGGCTTCGCGCCGCGGAGGACCGGTCACCCGCGGCGCTCGGCCAGCTTGTCCAGCGCTCTCGTGAAGCCGTCGTTCCAGACGCTCAGGTGCGGCCAGGCCGCGGCGACCCGCTCGGTCGCCTCCCGCGCCGACAGGCCCTCCTCGCGGACGAGCCACGCCCGCAGCACGAGTCCGGTGCGCGAGGCGCCGGCGTGGCAGTGCACGAGCACCCGCTTGCCCTCGGTGCGCAGCGCGGCCATGTCGCCGAGGACGTCGTCGAGCAAGGTGACCAGTTCAGTGTTGCTGTCGTCGTCGGTGAGGTAGGCGAAGCGCTGCACGTCGTGGCCGAAGCGCCCACCGGTGCGGCACAGCGACACGACGGCGAAGTCGCGGTCGCTGCGGCGCGCGCCGTCCAGGTCCGCCGCCCACACACCGGGTGTGACCTCCGCGGCGTCGAGGCCTCGGGTGGGCGGCGGTTCGTGGAGGCGGGCACCGCGCTCGCCGTCCAGGCGAACGGCGAGGAGCTGCAGGTCGCGCAGCTCCCGGACCTGCGGTCCGAACCCCGGGATGCGGCCGTGCACGACGGATGTCCAGCGGATCGGGATGCCGGTGATGCCCGCGCGAGCGCCGGCGAGCGCACCGGTGACGCAGGCGACGGTGTCGGTGTCCCCGCCGAGGTCGACGACCAATCGCATCGCCTCCTCGAACATCGTCGAGCGGCGCAGGGCCCACAACGCCGACCCCAGCGTCGGCCACACCGCACCGTTGGCCTCGGTGGCGTGCTCCGGGCGCCAGTCCGGGTCACACACCTGTGCCCACTTCGCGCGGTGCGGCTCCGCCACCAGGGGCAGCGCCTCCGCGACGGCCGCGTCGGCGTCCCCGCCGTCTAGCAGGGCCCGCAGCACCTCATGGAAGAGCGCGCAGCCCTCACTGGCCGCGGGGTCGCCGTGGGTGAGGGCGCTAATGCGCCGGGCGGCGTCCATCGTCGCTTCCTGCCCGGCGCGCGCGAAGAAGATCGCCGCGGGGGTGGTGCGCATGAGCGACCCGTTGCCGGCCGCCCGGTTCCCTGCGCGCAGGTGCTCGGCCGCGGCGGTTTCCCAGGGCAGTCCCGACCGCAGGACCGCGGAGGTCTGGATGCCGATGTCCGGCGGGTCAGCCTGCGCCCACCGCTGGAAGCGGTCGAAGACGTCGGCCTGGTCGAGGCCGTCGCGCTCCACCAGCGACTGGCCCAGCAGCAGCGCCATCTGCGTGTCGTCGGTGAACTCGCCGGGCTCCCAGTCGAGGGTGCCGCCGCCGCACATCTCGGTGGCGACCCCACGAGCCGCGGTGGGGAAGCGGGCGCTGAGCGCGTCGGGCGGGCCGAACTCGAACGGCGCGCCAAGGGCATCGCCGACGGCGGAGCCCACGAGGGAACCCATCACGCGGTGCAGTCGGTCCACGAGCTCTCCCCGGTTGGTGGTGGCGACCATCCTGCCCACCGGGCCGCGGACGTCACCAGTCGTGCACCGTCCCGTCCGCAAGCCGGTTGCCCGGCAGGTACGCCGGGACGTAGAGGTGCGCCGCTACCAGCTCCTCGGCGTACTCGACCCCGATGCCCGGCGCCTCACCGGGGTCCTGAGGTGGCGGGCGTCAACCCTCGGTAGCGCCGGCGGTTAGCCCCCCGACGAGGTACTTCTCGCGCAAGACGGTCGCGAGCAGGACGGGAGCTGTCATGAGGGTGGCGGCGGCCATGAGACCGCCTCAGTCGGTGCTGGCGCAGCAGATGAAGGTGAACAGCGTCACCGGCAGCCTCCCATTTTCCTCGTCCGAGAGGAACGGGTCCGAGTACGGACCTTGAACGCCGCTGTCGAGTTCGATGTGCTTCTCCGGGCTCGAAGGAGCCTTCTGAGAAGGAGCGACGGACTTTGTCTCAGTGTTCTCAGACGCTTCCGTCGGCCAGGTGGGCGGCCACGGTTTCGTAGGCGGCCCGGCGATGTGCCTTTCGCGCCTCCCGGACTTCACGATCCGGATGGAAAAGCGCCTTTGGCCCCGGGTGGAAGGTGGGGACGACAGGGAGATCGGGTCGGTCGCGCAGGAAATCAGGGTAGCGGCGCATGGCGAGCTCCCACCCGCGTTGAGCGTGGCGTCCCTGGAGGAGTACCACGCGCAGATCGGGCAAAAGTTGCAGCAGGCGGTGCAACGGCGTGACGCCCGCCGTCAACTCCGCGGCCGTCGGCGCACGGTTTATGTACCAGGGGTAGGCGTTCCAGGGGGTGATGTCGTGAGGTTTGACGTTGACGCACTCGAACCGCTCAGCCTGGGCCACAGCGGTCGGGTCGTCGTTCTCTATGCACAAGAAGCCAGACCCACCCTCCTCCTGCGTACCCGGCCCGGGGTCCCGCAGGATGGAGAGGACGCGAGCCTCCACGCCTCCGTGCAGCGGGGCTACGCAGGGCATCCAGCCGCGGCCATCGTGACCGCGGAGCTCGTCGACCAGCTGGTTGACCGGGCGCACGTGGTCCGCGTACCGGTCGAGGAACTGCCGCTCACGGAAGCTCGGGTCTGCCATCTGTCGCACCACGGGCCCATCCTGCCGCGCTTTGCCGAGCGCACGGGGCGAACGTCAGGACTTCGCTCGACGTCCTGGGACGTCAGCTGGCGTTGACCAAGGCGGCCTCGGTGAAGAAGTCGGTCGGCATCGAGTGGTGCAGCCGCCAGGTGATGCCGATGGGCCGCTCACCCTCGTGCGACACGTAGTCAGCCGGACCGAGGCACAGGTACGGCTCGGCGCCCATGTCACCCTGCTTGCGCTGCCGGGCGAAGAGCAGGACGTGAGTGCCGAGCGTGCGGTGGTTGAGGTAGCGCCGTCCTGTCGTGGACGCGACGGTCGTGCGCGACTGGGACTCCCAGTGGAAGAGGTCCCGTGTGAGCGGGTAGTCGCGGTACATGGTGGTGGGCGAGTAGTCGACTTCGGACTTGGCCAGCGTGATGAGCAGCGCGTCGGTGCGTCGCTCAGGGGCCCAGACGACCCCTTCGCGGAAGGACATCGGAGGCCGGCTGGCCGTGGCTACCCCGAGGGCGCTGACGATCTCGTCGCGCGAGTAGCGCGCGTGGACGCTGAGGGGCAGGTGGGCCAAGTCGCCGGTGAGGGCGGTGGTGGGGTGACGCGCGGTGTCGAACGCGATGTCGACGAGCTGGCTCAGCTCGTCCCGGACGGCGTGCTCGTGCCGCAGCACCTCGAGCACGCGAGGCAGGTCTCCCGGCGCGCCCGACGGCCACAGGCACGCCGTGAGCATGCCGGCGAGGTGCTGCTCGAGGGGTGAGAGAGCATTCGGCCGCACGTCGTCGGCGAGCAGACGACGGTAGGCGTCGCGGCGGAGACGGTCGTCGACGTGCGTGACCGCGCGCACCCGCTTGAGCAGCGTGGTCTCGAGCGGTCCAGCCTCTGGCGTTTCGAGACCAGCACGGCGGCGCAGGTCCGTCCAGGAGCGGTTGCTGCCGAGCAGCTCGCGCACGCTCAGGCCGCTGTCGCTGAGGAAGTCGGAGATCCGCTGGGTGCCCCGTGCTCGGACCTCGGCGACGATGGCGGGCGCCCGGGGGCTGACCTGGCGTTGGATGCTGGCGACGACGCGCTGCTGCACCACCTCGTCCAGCACGATCGAGCAGCCAGCGGGCAAGAAGGGGAAGCCCTGCTCGGCCTGGTGCTGCAGGGCGCCGCGGCTCGCCCCCGTGAGGGCGCGGAACCGGGTGTCGAAGCGGAAGTCGGCGTTCTGGTGCCCGATGAAGTCCAGGGCCGTCAGCACTGCCTTGCCGGGTGACGTGCGCAGACCGCGTCCGAGCTGCTGCAGGAAGACGGTCGACGACTCCGTCGGTCGCAGGAAGAGGACGGTGTCCACCTGCGGGATGTCGACGCCCTCGTTGTAGAGGTCGACGGCGAACACGATGCGGACCTCGCGGTCCTTCAGCCGACGCATGGCCGCCGAGCGCTCCTCGGGTGTGCTGCTCCCGCTGACGCTGAGCGCGTCGATGCCCGCGTCGCGGAAGACGCGGGCCATGTAGCGCGCGTGCTCGACGCTGACGCAGAAGCCGATCGCTCGCATGGTGCGGACGTCGCTCACCCGGCGGCGCAACTCTCGCAGGACGAGCCGGGCGCGCGCGTCGTCACCGGTGTAGAGGTTGGTCAGACCCTCGACGTCGTAGCCGCCCCGGCGCCAGGTCAGGTCGCGCAGGTCGGTGCCGTCGTCCACCGCGAAGTAGTGGAACGGCACGAGCAGGTCGTCGGCCAAGGCGTCCCACAACCGCAACTCCGCCGCGGTGCGACCGCCGAAGAGCGCGAGCACGTCCTGACCGTCGGCGCGTTCGGGGGTAGCGGTCAGGCCCAGCAGCTCAACGGGTTCCATTCGGTCGAGGACGCGCTGGTAGCTGCCGGCGCTGGCGTGGTGGCACTCGTCGAGCACGACGACCTCGTACTGGTCCGGCGGCAAGCCGTTCAGCACGTCGACGGTCAGCGACTGGACGCTGGCGAAGACGTGCTTGCCCCGGCGGGGACGCTCGCCACCGACGAGCAGCTCGCCGAAGGCGCCATCACCCAGCACTTCGCGGTAGGTGCGCCGAGCCTGCTCCAGCAGTTCGCGTCGGTGGGCGACGAACAGCAGCGTGAGGTCGTGGCCGTGCTGCTCACGCAGCTGCCGGTAGTCGAAGGCCGCGAGGACGGTCTTGCCGGTGCCGGTGGCCGCGACGACGAGGTTGCGGTGACGGTCGTGCAGCTGCCGCTCTCCCGCGAGCTGCTCGAGCATCTCCTGCTGGTGCGGGCGGGGAGTGACCTCCAGACCCGACAGGTCGATGGGCGTCCCGGGACCCCGTTGCCCGCCCGCCGCAGCCAGCGCGACGTCCAGCCGCTCCCCGTCGCGGTCCGGCACGTACGTCTCGAAGCTGCTGCTGGCCCAGTAGCTGGCGAAGGTCGCGTCGAACTTGGCCAGCAACGCCGGGTTGGCCACCGCGGACAGGCGGACGTTCCACTCGAGCCCGTCCAGCAGGGCCGAGCGCGACAGGTTGGAGGACCCGACGTAGGCGGTGCTGAACCCGGTCGCCCGGTGAGCGACCCACGCCTTGGCGTGCAGCCTCGTCCGCGTCGTCTCGTAGATGACCTTCACCTCAGCGCCGAAGTCGTTGACCAGGGCGTCCACGGCCCGGCGCTCTGTCGCGCCCATGTAGGTCGTCGTGATGACGCGGAAGGGGACGCCGCGGTCCTGGAGGTCCTTCAGCGACCGCTCCAGCAGCTGCATCCCCGACCACTTGACGAAGGCGCACAGCAGGTCGACGCGGTCCGCGCTGGCCAGCTCCGCTCGTAGCTCCGCCGCGAGACTGGGGTCCGCCGCACTGTTCGTCAGCAAGGCGGCCTCGGACAGGGGCGTTGCCGGCCTCGCGGTCGACGGTCGGGTGAGGGCGCGGATCCGGTGTACCGCGAGGAGCTGTTGCGGGGCATCCTTCTCGTCGGGAACGGGAACCGCTGCTCGCTCGCCGAGGACCTCGAGGAGTCCACGGATCAACGTCAACCGCTCGGACCGGTCCGCCGTCGCCTCCAGCGACCGTTGGATCAGGGCGCTGACGTGGCGCGTCAAGACGTGGGGCGCGTCCGCGTCGTCGACGCTGCGCACCACGGTCGCCCAGCCCGCGGCGTCCGTCAGGGACACCTTCAAGCCTGCTGCGACGACGACCTCGTGCAGACCTTCCACGAGGTCGTCCATCGACGGGGCCTTCTCCGCGCTCACGGCTCCACTGTGTCAGACGGTGACCCAGTGACAGCGGACGGTGCAAGTCTCCGGTCGACTGGTCGGCCGCCGCGGGACATGCGGTCACCGACGGCGGCGCTCGTGCTCAGGTGCCGCGGGGGCGAGTGACGACGATGAGTTCGACGGCAGAGTCGTCGCCGGCCCGCTGAAGCACCTCGGACACGTCTGGCCAGGCCAGTCCGCCGATGGTGCTCCTGCACGAGCCGCACTGAGGCTGCCCCTCGTGTCAGTGTCCTCGGGCGCACTCGTTGCCTACGTGAGAGGGCGTGTCATGACGGCAGGCGAGAGCGCGACACGCAGTCGCAATATGGTGGGGCAGGTCAGCCGGCTGGTCGACTTCCTGCGGCAGCTGGCCTGGGCCGGTGCGAACGTCCGGGAAGATCTGGGCGTCCACCTCGACGCGCAACGCTCCACGGCTGCGGAGTGCGCTACGCCCCAGCCCTGGAGGTGACTCCGCGTCGCCGACGCTCCCTGAGTCCGGCACCAGGTCGTCATCAAAGCATCACGCGCCTGGATCAGGCCGGGGTCCTGGGGCGAACAGCATGCCTCCGCATTGTTGGAATGCATTGGTGCGACCGTGGGTGAGGCCGGAACCGGTCAGGAGCCGTGGTGAGATGGTGGCTGGCGAGCCGCAGCCGGAGCGCCAGCCGAGCCGAGACGAGCGGAGCGCACGTGGCGATCACGCTATTTAAGGACACGACGTACACCCTGCACGGCCTCATCGAGGACATCCGTCGCGGCGAGGTGGCGTTACCCGACATCCAGCGCCCCTTCGTGTGGCCCGCAGCGAAGGTTCGGGACCTATTCGATAGTATGTACCGCGGGTTCCCGGTCGGCTTTTTGTTGTTCTGGGAGACCGGCGCCGGCGCCGGCGTCCGCCAGATCGGCATCGACGTCAAGCAGGCACCGCCGCGCCTACTCATCGTCGACGGGCAGCAGCGCCTGACCTCGCTGTTCGCCGTGCAGACCGGCACCAAGGTCATCCGCGAGGACTATACCGAGGCCCGCATCCGCATCGCTTTCCGGCCTAGCGACGCCACGTTCACCGTCACTGACGCCGCAGTCGAAAAGGACCCCGAATTCCTCGGCGACATCTCTGCCTTGTGGGTTGAAGGTGAGCGCAAGAAGACCGTCCGCGCCTACCTTGAACGCTTACGGGCCAAGCGGACGGTCGACCAGGTCGAGGAGGATCGGCTCGACGACGCCCTGGACCGGCTATACGACCTTCAAAATTACCCGTTCAAGGTCGTTGAGCTGTCCGCGGACGTCGACGAGGAGCAGGTCGCCGAGATTTTCGTCCGCATCAACTCCGAGGGCGTCAAGCTCAACCGCGCCGACTTCATCCTGACCCTGATGAGCGTGTTCTGGGACAAGGGCCGCGCCGAGCTTGAAGACTTCAGCCGCGCTGCGAAGCAGCCGTCGCTGTCCGGGGCCTCCCCGTTCAACTGGTTCATCCAGCCGCAGCCGCCGCAGATGCTGCGCGTGTCCGTTGCCCTGGCGTTCCGCCGCGCTGTACTGAAGATCGTGTATAGCCTGCTGCGAGGCAAGGACCTCGAGAGCGGCCTAGTGTCGGTCACCTCCCGCGAGACCCAGTTCGAGACCCTGCGCCAGGCCCAGGCCAAGACGTTGAACCTGACGAACTGGCACGAGTTCTTGCAGTGCCTGGAAAGGGCCGGCTACCGCAGCGGCAAGATGATCACCAGCGAGAGCGCAGTCCTTTACAGCTACGCGATGTGGCTCATCGGCCGCGTCGACTACGCCATGAGCGTCCAGGCGCTGCGCGAGGTCATCGCCCGCTGGTTCTTCATGGTTCAGGTGACCAGCCGCTACGCCGGCTCGTTCGAGAGCCGCTTCGAGTCCGACGTGGCCCGGATGGCCGACGTTAGGACCGGTGAGGAGTTCATCGAAGTCCTCGACCGCGTCATCGACGACACACTGTCCTCGGACTACTGGACGATCACGCTACCGAACGACCTGGCGACCTCGGCGTCGCGCAGCCCAGCGCTGAGCGCTTACATCGCCGCCCTGAACATCCTCGACGCAGATGCACTCATGGGCACCGGGAAGGTCCGCTCGCGCCTCGACCCAGCCATCGTGGCCAAGAAGGGCATTGAACGTCACCACCTATTTCCCAAGGGCTACCTGCGCGACGTCTTGCAGGTCACCGACACCAAGCAGGTCAACCAGATCGCGAACATGGCGCTGGTCGAGTGGTCCGACAACATCGCGGTGTCCGACGACCCGCCATCGACGTACTGGCCAGCCCAGGTCGCGGCCCGCAACTTCCCGACCGACACGCTCGCCCGGCAGGAGCGGCACCACGCCCTGCCCCACGGCTGGACCCTGATGGCTTACTCGGAGTTTCTCGCGGCCCGCCGTAAGCTCATGGGCGAGGTCGTGCGAGAGGCCTTCAGCCAGCTCCGCAGCAGCAGTTATGCCCCGAGCTACCCGCAGCCGGCCGCCCCGCCTGCCGGGTCGCCCGCGACGTCTCCGGCCGGGGCAGCGCAGTCCTTTGACTCCGTGGCCGACCTCATTGAGCAGGGACTGCTCGCTGTCGGGGCGGTCCTGATGCCGGCCGACGACAGCGTCGACTCGCTCGCCACGGTGCTGGAGGATGGCCGCCTAGACATCGACGGACAGGTGTACGACACCCCCAGCCAAGCGGCCGCCGGCGCCGGGGCCGCCGCAGACGGCTGGCACTTCTGGCTCGCGGACACCGCCACCGGGTCTCCGACCCCACTCGCGCAGCTTAGCTCCCCGCCGCCTACGTAACGGCCTTCTGCTAACCCTTGAGGCTTCCGTCGGCGTGGTCTTCGACGCCTTCTCCACGCTAGTGTGCCTGCATTTTCTACGTTATCGCTCACCAAATACGCCACCTTCGGTACCCTTGCCGGGTGTTACGCAGTCGCCTGACCCGCCTCGTACTGGCCACCGGACCCATCGCCTTGGCCCGTCCAGCACGCCGCCGGGAACGCCCTGTCATCACGAGCCCCGCCCTACCCAACTCCGCCAGGGAGGTTGAGCCATGACCGGAACGCCCACGCGCCTACAGGGCAGATAGCGGATTTCGCCCGTCGTCCCCGGTCTGGTCGATCCGGTCGCGCGACTCCGCCTACTTCGCCGGCGCCCGTGGGTAATCTTGGAACACTCAGGAATCGCCGGTCTCGCCAGCATGTTTCGCGCCGATCCAATCTGGAGAATCACCAACCGTGTCAGTCCTTTCAAGTTTCGTGTGGAGCGTCGCCGACACGCTGCGCGGTCCCTACGCCGAGGCCGAGTACGGATCGGTGATCCTGCCCTTCACGGTGCTGCGCCGCCTCGAGTGCGTGATGAAACCGCACCGCGAGGCGATAGCCAAGATCGTTGGGATGTACCCCGGCGAGCAGCAGCGGCGCACGCATCTAAAGATCGCCACCCGCAGCGAGGACAGCACGGGGCTGTCGTTCTGGACGACGAGCGCCTACACGCTGGAGAAGGCACTGCAGGATCCGGATAACCTGGTAGAGAACCTCATCGACTACGTTGGCGGGTTTTCCGCGAACTTAGACGTGTTCAAGTCCTTCGGCTTCGAGAACGTGATCCGCACGCTCGCCGACCGCGACCGGCTCGCCCAGGTGACCCGCCACTTCGCGACGATTCCGCTGTCTCCCGACGATGTCTCCAACGCCGACATGGGCGACCTGTTCGAGAACCTAATTTATCGGTTCGCCGAGTCCGCCAACGACGGTGCGGGTCAGTTCTACACGCCCCGCGATGTCGTGCGACTCTTGGTCGACCTCGTGTACGCCGAGGACACCGAGGCGCTGCGCGGCCGCGGCACAGTGCGGTCCATCTACGACCCCACGGCCGGCACCGGCGGCATGCTTACCGTCGCCGACGAGCACCTGCACAGGCTCAACCCGGACGCGTCCACGGCCCTTTTCGGGCAGGAGATCAACCCGCGCACCTACGCGATATGCAAGGCTGACCTGCTCATCAAGGGCCAGGACCCCTCGAACGTCCGGCAGGGCGACACGCTCGTCGTCGACTGCTTCGGCGACAGACGCTTCGACTACGTGCTGTCCAATCCTCCGTTTGGGACGGACTGGAAGGCCGTCGAGTCAAATGTGAAGGACGAGCACGGGCGCGGCGGGCATGGGCGCTTCGCTCCGGGGCTCCCGGCCGTCGGCGACGCGGCAATGCTGTTCCTCCTCCACGTCGCGTCGAAGATGCGCGACAAGGACGAGAGTGGCCGCGGCGGCAAGGCGGGGATCGTCCTTAACGGCTCACCGCTGTTCAACGGAGGCGCAGGCTCTGGGCCGTCGGACATCCGCAGTCACATGCTCGAGAACGACCTCATCGAGGCCATCGTCGCCCTGCCGAACGACATGTTCTACAACACAGGAATCGCCACCTACCTGTGGGTGCTGTCGAACGCTAAGGTCGACGAGCGCAAGGGCACCGTGCAGCTCATTGACGCAACAGGCTTGGGCTCGAAGCTGCGCAAGGCGATTGGCTCCAAGCGGGTCGAGATCACCGAGACGAATCGCGAAGCTGTTGTGCGAGCGTTCAGCGGGACGCAGAGTGAAGGCGACGAGGCTCAGGTACCGGCAAAGGTCTTCGCCAACCGGGACTTCGCCTACTGGACCGTCACTGTCGAGCGGCCCCTCCAGCTGCGCTTCCAGTGCACGCCCGAGACGATCAGCGCTGTGGCCGAGCACAAGACGCTTGGCAAGATCACGGGCCTGACCGAAGCGCTGGAGACGTTCGGGGACGAGCCTCACCTGAATCGGGAAAAGTTCAACAAGGAGCTCGGCAAGCACCTCGGCGACCAGGGCGTCAGTCTGACCACCGCACAGCGGAAAACGCTCTGGCAGACCATCGGCGTGCATGACAAATTCGCCGACATCTGCCTGGACAGTTCGCGTGCCCACAAGGGTGAGCCTGAACCCGACCCGGCGCTGCGCGACACCGAGAACGTTCCGTTCGGCTGGGGCGGCCACTCGAAGGCGCATGAGGCCCTCGAGGAGACCGTGCAGGCCTACTTCGACGCCGAGGTGAAACCGCACGTCGACGACGCCTGGATCGACTGGTCGAAGACGAAGACCGGCTACGAGATCCCGTTCACGCGGCATTTCTACACCTACGAGCCGCCCCGGCCGCTCGAGGAAATTGACGACGACCTCGAGCGGGTCGTTGGCGAAATCATGACCCTGCTTCGGGAGGTGGAGGCGTGACAGTCGAGGTGGTAGACGCTGTCGCGGAGCGTGTCCACAAGTGGCTCGGTGACCTTCCTGCGGGGTGGACAGGCGCTCGCCTGTTCGAGGTCGCGGCCGCCTGGACGAGCAACGTCGACAAGCACACTGTGGACAGCGAGCCAGCAGTCAGGCTCTGCAACTACGTGGACGTCTATAAGAACAATTCTATCGTCGACTCGATCGACTTCATGGCCGCCACCGCCACGAGGGGACAGATCCGAAGGTTCCGTATCCGAGTCGGAGACACCCTCATCACCAAGGACTCCGAGACAGCTGACGACATCGGCGTTCCTGCCTTTGTCGAGTACGAAGCCGACGACCTCATCTGCGGGTACCACTTGGCGGTCGTCCGGCCCAACGCACGGCGGGTCATTCCCAAATTTCTATACTGGGCGCTCGACTCCGAGCCCATCGCACGCCAGTGGGGTGTCACGGCTGCGGGTGTGACTCGCGTCGGCATTCGTAGCACCGACCTCAACAAAGTCACAATCCCGCTTCCGCCGCCGGATGAGCAGCACGCGATCGCCGACTACCTGGACCACGAGACGGCGCAGATCGACGTACTCGTCGCGAAGCAGGAGGAGTTCACCGGACTTCTTCGGGAGCGGCGAGACGCAATTGCTGATGCCGAATTCCAACGGACCGAGGGCAAGCGTACGGCGACCGTTCGTCAGGCGCTGATATCCCTGAAGCGGGCTCCCTTTCCAAGTTCGGGCGTCGTGACTGCCTACCGCGACGGAGTCGTCACGCTGCGCGCCAACCGGCGAGCCGACGGTTACACAATGTCAGAGGCGGAGGCGGGCTACCAAGGCGTCATGCCGGGGGACATCGTGTTCCACGCCCTTGACGGCTTCGCTGGCGCAGTCGGCATTTCAGACAGCGATGGTCAATGCTCACCGGTTTACCACGTCTGCTCGCCCCGGTACGACGACGACGCCGAGTACCTCGCACTCCTCATCCGGTACATGGGCACGTCTGGCTTCCTCGCCACCCAGGCCCCAAGCACGAGACAGCGGAGCGTCGATTTCCGGAACTGGGGAACCTTCGCGCGCGTCCCGCTGGTGCTCCCGCCGACGGAGCTCCAGAAGTCGTTCGTCGCCGAGTACCACGAGCAGAGCTCCCGCATCGACGCCCTGATTGCCAAGGCCGAAGAGCACATCGCCCTCGCCAAAGAGCGGCGCTCGGCGCTGATCACGGCGGCGGTGACGGGGCGGATCAACGTACGCAATGCACGGAAGGCGAGCTGAATCATGGTGGCACCCGATGGCACCCGCGAGGAGGCGTTCGAAACTGAGATCGCCGAGTACCTCGCCGCGCACGGCTGGGAGTACAGCAAGACGGACGACGGCTACGACGCCAAGCGGGCGATCTGGCCCGAGGACGTGCACTGGTGGCTGAGTGAGACGCAGCCCGACGAATACGCGAAGGTTGTGCGCGTCGGCACGGGCGCTGAACAGGTCGACCGCGAGGCGCTGCTGACGTCGCTGGTGTCACGCCTGGACACGCCGATGAGCTCGGGCGGAGGCACCTTAAACGTGTTGCGCCGGAAATTTTCCCACACCCGCGGCGCGACCGCACACCTGCGGATGTGCCAGTTTAGGCCGGCGACCACGCTCAACAAGGACGTCACCGATAACTACCACAAGGTCCGCCTTCGCGTTGTCCGTCAGGTGCACTTCTCTTCGAAGCGCGGGGACTCCCGGTCGATCGATCTGGTGCTCTTCGTCAACGGGCTGCCAGTGGCAACGATCGAACTTAAGTCGTTCTTCAAGCAGGAGTGGCGCACCGCCGTCAGCCAGTACCGGAACGACCGGCACCCGGCGGGGCAGCCGCTACTCGGCTTCGGCGCCCGCGCGCTGGTGCACTTTGCCGTCGACGACGACCAGGTGCACATGACGACGAAGCTCGCGGGTGAAAAGACCTACTTCCTGCCGTTCAACCGCGGCCACGACGACACCGGTGCTGCTGGCAACCCGCATAACCCGGGCGGAGCCGCCACGTCCTACCTGTGGGAGCAGCTCCTGTGGCGCGACAACTGGCTGGCCATCCTAGGCTCGCAGGTGTTCTTGAAGACCGAGGCCGACGAGGACCCTGCCACCGGGAGGCTCAAGCGGTCGGCGACGCTGGTGTTCCCGCGTTACCACCAGTGGCGCGCGGTGAAGAAGCTCGTCGCGACGATCGCCGAGGAGAAGCCGGGCGAGCGCTACCTGATCGAGCACTCTGCTGGGTCGGGCAAGACCAACACGATCGCGTGGACGGCGCACCGGCTTGCGCGGCTCCACGACAGCGCGAACGAGAAGGTCTTCGATAAGGTCCTCATTGTCTCCGACCGCCGCGTCCTGGACGCCCAGCTGCAGCAGGCCGTCGAGCAGGTCGACGACACCGTCGGCACCGTCGCCGTGATCGACTCCGCGGCCGTGCGTCGCTCCGGCGGATCGAAGTCGCGCGCGCTGCTGGATGCGCTGACCGGCCCAGCGCTGGTCATCGTCGTGACGATCCAGACGTTCCCCTACGTCAAGGGCCTGCTGGAGACAACGCTTGGCGATAAGCACTTCGCTGTGATCATCGACGAGGCGCACACGTCCCAGTCTGGCAAGACCGCCGCCGATCTGAAGAAGGTTCTCACCGAGGACGGCCTGATCGCCACCGACGAGGACGTCGACTCCCAGGACGTCGTCAATGAGATCGTCGAGGCCCACGACGCGCGCGAGGCTCAGATCGTCGCTGAGACGGCAGCCCGGGCCGGCGCTCGAAACATATCGTTCTTGGCGTTCACGGCAACACCGAAGACCAAGACAAAGATGCTGTTCGGCCGCGAGGCCGACAACGGGAAGCCGGTCTCATTCGACGTCTACCCGATGCGGCAGGCGATTGAGGAGGGCTTCATCCTCGACGTGCTACGCGGCTACCAGACGTACAAGACCGCGTTCGAGATCGAGCAGCGCAGCCAGGATGGCGTGGTGACAAGCATCGTCGACGACGGCGACCGCTTGGTGGATCCGAAGATCGCGGCCCGCAAGATCATGCGGTTCGCAAAGCTGCACTCGACGAACATCGGCCAGAAGGTCGAGATCATCGTCGAGCACTTCCGCGCGAACGTTGCCCAGCTCCTCGACGGCCACGCCAAGGCGATGATTGTCACCGACTCCCGGCAGGCCGCGGTCCGGTACAAAGTCGAGGTCGACAAGTACCTCGCGCAGAA
This sequence comes from Kineococcus rubinsiae, assembly GCF_011839805.1. Classification (GTDB taxonomy): domain Bacteria; phylum Actinomycetota; class Actinomycetes; order Actinomycetales; family Kineococcaceae; genus Kineococcus; species Kineococcus rubinsiae. The sequence goes on from NZ_VWPY01000003.1 coordinate 47,855, forward strand.
GGGCTACGGATACCAGTCGATCGTCGCCTTCTCCGACAAGATCAGCGACGACGAGTACGGCTTGATCGACGTCACCGAGGCGTCGATGAACCCAGGACTCGGCTCCGACCTCGCGCGGGAGTTCCGTCGGCCCGGGTACCGGCTGATGCTCGTCGCCGACAAGTTCCAGACCGGCTTCGACCAGCCGCTGCTGTGCGCGATGTACGTAGACAAGAAGCTCCCGGACGTGCACGCGGTGCAGACGCTGTCGCGGCTGAACCGCACGTACCGAGCCCCGTCGGGCGAGTTCAAAGACCGCACGTTCGTCCTGGACTTCGTCAACGATCCAGCCGAGGTCCGCGAGGCGTTCCTCACCTACTACCTCGAGGCCCACGTCGAGACTGAGACCGACCCAAACCTGGTCCACCGGCTCGCTACCAAGCTCGCCCAGGCGCGGATCTACACCCCGGACGACGTCGAGCGCTACGCGAAGGCGTGGTGGACGCCGACGCAGTCCCACGCCGCGCTGGCCGCCGCGGTGACCCCTGCCCGCGACGAGTTCGCGAGTAGGTGGGCCGAGGCCGCAGAAGGCCAGGACAGTCAGGCCCTCGACGAGCTGCGCACCTTCCGCAAGGACTGTGGCTCTTACGTGCGGCTGTACGACTTCATGTCGCAGGTCGTCGACTACGGAACCAGCGACTTGGAAAAACTGGCCGAGTTCCTGAGGCAGCTCGCGCGGCTGCTCCCGTCCGATGACCTGGGCCCGGACGCCGACGTCTCTGGGCTCGAGCTGCGCCGCGTCCGCCAGATCGACCAGGGCAAAGCCCGCATCGGCCTCTCCGGCGACCAAGACACGCCGGGCCTGTCTGACATCACCGGCGTCGGGTCCGGTATCTCCCACCCCGACCCGCAGCAGGAGCTGCTGTCCGAAATCGTCGCCCGGATCAACTCGCTGTTCGGCGCGGAGTTCGCCGACCCGCAGATCGAGGGTTTCGTAATCGCTGCAGCAGGAATGGCCGAGGAGGACCAGCGCATCGCCGCCCAGATCGACCACAACGCCGTCGACCAGTTCCTGGCTTCGCCTGAACTGCGCGAGACGCTGACTGACGCCGCTGTCCTGAACGAGGGAGCGTTCGGCAAGCTCACCGGCGCGCTGACTGGCGAGAATGAGCGAGCCGACGAGTTCATCAGGCTCATCGGCCAGTACCTGTACCAGTCGCGCCGGGTGCGGACGGTCTATGCGACGGATGCCGACGCCGCTTCTTCCGACGAGAGTGAGTAGGGCGATGGCAAAGGACGCTCCGCATCCGGCGATCAGCGCGGTGCTCCAGGACTCCAACTTGGTGCCGTACTCCGACAAGGACCGCGGTCCGGTCGGCCTGGCGCACGCGACGAGCCTGTCCTTGGCGCGGGCCCTTGCCGTCGGCTGCCTCAGCCGCCTCGATCCGAGTCTAACGACCGTCGACGTCTGGGATCCTGCGGCCGGACTGGGATTCGCTGGACGCCTCCTGGTCGATGCGCTGCAGTCGTCGGGGGTAGAAGTCCGCTACCGCGGCCAGGACATCAACGAAGCCGCCGTGTCCGCAAGCCTTCGTCGGTTCGAGGGGCTCCGCGACGCCGAGATCGCCCACGCGGACACGTTGACGCACGACGCGTTTGACGACTTCAGTGCCGATCTAGTGATCGTCGACGCGCCCTGGGGAATGGACTGGCGGCACTCGGCTGCAGCAGTGGAAAGAAGGCAATCCAACGGCGAGTTCGGGTTCGGTCTTCCTCAGCGCTCCGACAGCACCTGGCTGTTCATCTCCTTGGCGCTCGAAAAGCTGCGCTCGGTGGAGCAGGGCGGAGGACGTGTAGCGGCACTGGTGAACCCGGGCGCGCTCAGCTCCAGCGGCGTAACCGCAGAGGTCAGGCGAAGGATAGTCGAGGCCGGCCTGCTGGAGTCGGTCACCCGCCTTCCCGATGGTCTCGCGCCGAACACCGAGATCCCCCTGTACCTTCTGACGTTCTCCACCAGAGCCGAGGACGTCGGTAAGGGCAAAGCGATGATCGCGGACCTGCAGACGTTGTTCACCACCGAGCACCGCCGCAGGTCGATCCCGGTCGAGGCGTTCCACGAGCTCGACTCCGGGCTGAGGACAAAGAAGTCGGGCCCCCGCAATCGCACTATCAGCACCCGCCAGTTCACGCGCCGGGACGCACGGCTGTCGCGCAGCACGAGCCAGGAACGTCAGCTCACGTGGCGCGTCACCACCTACAACGACACGGCGGTCGACGGCCACTTCCTGGAGACCCGCTACGGCCCAAACCCCAGCGTCGTGTTGGACGAGGAGCCGCGCGAGATCCTCGATCTCGATCCCAGTCGCGTCTTTGGCGACGACTCGCGCGAAGTGCTTCGAGACATGGCCGCGAAGGGCTGGCCAACCCGGCGCTTGAGCGATCTCCTCGCCCGGGAACCCGAGGCCGTGACAGATTCCGCGGACGCACATGGCGCACGCCAGCTCTTCGTCCCGACGACCTGGACTGGCAGAGCCGCCACCGACCTATCCGAGACGAACGCCGGCGGACGTGTCCTGTCGGTTCAGCTCGACGACGACTCGGTCTACCCGCCCTTTCTGGCCGCATGGCTCAACTCCGAGCAGGGCGTCACCAGCCGGCTCCGAGCAATCGACAACGGGAGCTCCGGCCACAATATACGGGCGCTGCGGTCGGACGCTCTCTCACTCATGAGGTGGGCCGACGAGCTCCTCGTGCCGGTCCCGGATCTCGGCGTCCAGCTCGCGCTCGCGTCGGCGGACGAGCGACTCGGTTCTTTCCAGACGGAGCTGAGCACTCAGCGAGCCACCATCTGGTCTGCCCCGGAGAACGCCGACGACGTCGTGAGCAAGATAGCGGGTGCCTTCGACGACTCGCTGACCGTATGGCTAGACCAGCTGCCTTACCCGATCGCATCGGCGCTGTGGACCGCAGAGTCCGCCCATTCGGTGACGGAGCAGCAGCGAGCCTACCTCCACGCCTGGGAGGCGATCGTGACCTTCCATGCGACGGTATTGCTCTCGGCGAGCCGCAGCGATCCGGGAAGCGGTAGCGAGACCGATATCGCGATCCGCCAGACCCTGAAAGAGAACCATTTGAGCATCGAGCGGGCGTCGTTCGGCACCTGGGTGGTCATCGTCGAGAAGACGTCGAAGAACCTGCGCAGCGCGCTCGAGAACGGAGACGCCGACGACGTGGCCCGTGTCCGCCGCGCGTTCGCCGATCTCGGGCGCGCCGGTATCGAGCGGCTGATCTCCAAGGAGGTCGTCAAGAAGTTCAACGAGCTGAACGGCAAGCGCAACCGATGGTCCGGCCACACGGGCTACACCTCGGAGCAGGCGCTGAGGACTCAGGTCGACTCGCTCGTCTCGGACCTCAGAGAGCTCCGCGGGCTCCTCGGGAACGTCTGGTCCCAGCTTGTGCTGGTCCGCCCCGGCAGCGCCAAGCGCCGTCGTGACGGCCTCGTACAGACGGCCGAGGTTGCGGTCGGGACTCGGACGCCTTTTGCAACTCGCGATTTTACCGTGGGTGAGCACATGTTCGACGATGAGCTCTACCTTGTTCGGGATGGATCGCAATCGCCGCTGCGCCTTGGACACTTCATACAGCTGCGTGCCGCCCCGAGCAGCGCTCAGTTCACCACGTATTTCTACAACCGTACCGAGGGGACGAGCGTGCGTATGGTGAGCTACCAATACGGATTGGAAAGCGAGCTGCAGGACGACGTGGAGAGCCTCCGGGCGGACTTCGGCGAGCTGGCGACCTAAGTGGAAGGGCTTCGGCACGAGACCCTCAGCGTTCAGGCGCTCGAGCTGGCGAACAGTCGGCCCACAAGCCATGCCCTAACCTTGTCGCCCGCCGCCAGCGGGGATCGGGCGACGCCGACTGAACAGCTCACCATCACCCCCTTGTCCGCCTGTTACAGGAAGGCCCGGGCCCTTCACCGTGACGTGGCGAGCACGGTGGGCCAACCGCGTACGCGTCCCGACCGACCGGTCCTCTACGGTCGAAACCGGCTCATCACGATCTAGGGTGTAGTCGAGAATGGCGGGTTCCGACTTTGAGTACACCCTCGATCGTGGTGGGCCGTTAATCGCTGTGCGCGTTGATGCTTCTTAGGGCTGCAGGTGCTGCAAGGAGCGCCGGCCTCTATTTCGTCGCGAGTCAGTGGGTGCTGTTTGCCTCTCGCTTCCGGCGCTTGTGCTTCTGCCGCAGAGAGTGAGCACGCCGCCGAGCGGCGGTGTCGCCCGCGGGAAGCGCAGGGTCAGATGCTGAAGAAATCTCTTACTGCCACTCATTGTCCAAGCGCTGGACGTCCTCGGCCACGCCCACGACCATGTCGAAGAAGCCCTCGTGCGCGCCGTCGCTCGGGTCCTCGACCGTGCCCGCCGCGAAGAGGATGACGAAGGTGACCACGCGACCTCCGGGCTTGCGGCGGACCACGCGCCCCAGGCGTTGGATCATCTGCCGCCGGCTGCGGCTGGCCGTCGTGACGATGCCGAGGTCCACGGTGGGCAGGTCGATCCCCTCGTCGAGGAGCTTGGGTGCGGCGAGCGCGAGGAGGCGCTGGCTCTCCAGGGCGTCGAGGTTGTCCTGACGCTCCCGCCGGTCCATGTCGGCGTGCAGTGCCGCAGCGGCAACGCCATGCTCTCGAAGGCGGTGCGCCACGGCTTCGGCGCTGTCCTTCGTCTGGGTGAAGACGACGGTGCCCTCGGAGGCGTCGATGAGCGGCGCCATCTCGCCGACCGCGTCGACCTTGCCCACCAGCTCCGCGAGGAGCCGGCGGCGGGCGCGCATGGCGGTCTCGGCGGTCTGAGCCGCGCGCCCCACGACGCCCCCGACGCCGGCGAGCTGCCGGAGCCGCTGGTTCAGCGAGATGCCTGACGTCCCCCCGAGCGCACCCATGCTCCGCAGCTTGCGCAGGCTGTCGCTGACCCGGGAGCTGAGCGTGTCGTACTCCACGCGCTCCTCGTCGGTCATCCCCACGGGGGCGAGCACCAGCCGGAACGGAGACACGACCTGGTCGCGGAGGGCTCGCTCGAACGTGTACTCGCACACCGTGTTGCCGAAGTACGGGCGGATGTGCGAGTCCACCGCGTCGTCGCTGCGTTCCAGGGTCGCGGTCATGCCGAGGCGGCGCGTGTACCCGTCGCGCAGGGCCGATGACCAGGTGCCGGCGCCGTAGCGGTGCACCTCGTCGGCGACGAGCAGGTCGCCACCGGTGCCCCGCAGCAGCGAGCGACGGGCGGCGCTGTTGACGACCGCGACGACCACGTCGGCGCGGGCGGCGTCGCCCTTCTCCTCACCGCCGACCGCGGCGACCGACAGGTGGGGGAGGTGGGTCGCGAAACGGTGCAGCCACTGGCGCTGCAGCTCCACCGACGGGACGAGGACGGTGGTGGTCATGCCGTCCGCCGTAGCCCGAGCGGCGGCTGCCAGGCCGAGGTGTGTCTTGCCTGAGCCCGTGACGGCCTCGACGATTCCCCGGCAGCCGTTGGCGTACCAACCGCGCATCGCCTCGTCCTGCCACGGGTGCAGCGGCAGGCCCCAGGATGCCGGGACCGCCACGGCCGACATGCGTTCGACGGGAGGTCGGGGCGCCACCGTCTGCTGCTCCAACGAGGCGAGCAGTTCCTCCATCGCCGTCGACGGCGCCTCATCGCCCGCGGCGCGGGCGTCCTGCTGGCGGTGTCGGCGACTCGCCGCAGATGTGGCTTGCCCATCGCCGTCGGCCGCCGACCACCGGGGGCGGGTGGCGTCGTCCCTGACGAAGGAGGCGCCCTCGCCGGCGTACAGGACCTTGTTGATCTGCGTCTTGTCCGCAGCCCACGGGGTGCCGGCCAGCCCGAGGCCGATCTCGCGCGCGGTGGACGACGGTGCCCGGGTCACCTCGGCGAGGACGGCCTCGGCCAGCGACGCCGGTGCCGATGCGGTGTCCGGCTGCTCGCGGCCCGTGGCCGGCACCGCGTCGCTGGGCGTCGTGTCGGTCACCGAGAGAACTCCTCCAGATCGTTGGAGGCAGCGGCCTCCTGGCACGACCATCTTGACGGGCTGGGCGTGGGGAGCCGTCGTCGACCGATCCTGCGGCGGCGATGACGAAAGGAATCGGCCTCGTGATCAGCTTTCCGTCGGAACCTTGAATATGCTTGTCGGGTGTCTCGCCTTGTCAGCGCCGTCTGGAGCCCCGACCCCGGGGACGTCAGCGGCCTGCCGCGACGGCACCGCCGCCCTTGTCGCTACGACGCCTACGTGCCGGATCCGTTGGTGGGCCGAGAGGTCCTGCTCCCTGCGGACGTCGCCGCCGACGTCTCCGACGCTGAACGCGCGGTCCTCCAGCTCAACGCGTCGGGGCTGCCCTTCCGCGGCTACGAGGCGATCGCCCGGCTCCTCCTCCGGGCCGAGGCGGTGGCCTCGTCGCGCATCGAAGGTCTGGAGATCGGCGGCCGGCGACTGGCGCGGGCGGACGCTGCCCGGGCCGCCGACGGCTCCACCCACGACGTCGGAGCGGCGGAGGTCCTCGGCAACATCGACGCGATGCGTGCTGCGGTCGACGACGTCGCCCGGCGACCACGCCTCGACCTCGACGCGATCAGCGACATCCACCGCGCCCTCCTGGCCGGGACGCGCGACGCCTCGTGGGCGGGCAACTACCGCGATCGGCAGAACTGGATCGGTGGATCGAGCTACAACCCGTGCGCTGCAGACTTCGTGCCGCCGCCACCCGACGAGGTTCCCGAGCTGCTGACGGACCTGGTCGAGTACCTGGAGTCCGACCTCCACCCGCCCGTGGTGCAGGCCGCCCTCGCCCACGCGCAGTTCGAGACCATCCACCCCTTCGCCGACGGCAATGGGCGCACCGGCCGCGCGCTCATCCACGTCGCGCTCACCCGCCGCGGGTTGAGCCCACACCACGTCCCGCCGGTCAGCCTCGTGCTGGCCACCCGCAGCCAGGACTACATCGCCGGGCTCGAGAGCTTCCGCACCGAGGGGCACGACGGGCCGGCCCGCTGGATCGCGACCTTCGCCGCCGCCACGACCGAGGCCTGCGAGCGGGTGTCGGGACTGACCGACGGGCTCGCCGCCCTGCAGGGGCGCTGGCGCGAGGCGACCGGGACGGTCCGCGGGGGATCGACGGCGGCGCAGCTGCTCGACGAGGTGCTGCCGCAGACCCCGGTGTTCACGGTCGCCCAGCTGGTGACGCTCACCGGCCGCTCGACCCAGGCCGTCAACGAGGCCGTCGACCGTCTACACAGTGCCGGCGTGCTGCGACAGACCACGGCCGGGCGGCGCAACCGCGCCTTCGAGGTCGACGGGCTCATCGACCTCATCACCGGTTTCGAGCGGTCGCTGGCCTCACCGGCGGGTGACACCGCCGTCGAACCGCCGGCACGACCCGTGCCGCGACGCCCCGCCCGCTGACCCGTAGCGATGGCGAACTCCGTACGTCTCCGGCGAGTTCAAGTGGTGGGCCCGGGGCGGTAGTGCCGCAACCACGCCTCGGTCTGGGCGACGTGGGCGCCGGCGGCGGTGGCTGCGGCGGCAGGGTCCCGCCCGACGATGGCGTCGGCGATGGTGCGGTGCGCCGCGTTGGACGTGCGCATGATCGTCGGACCGTCCGGCATGCCGAACATCTGGTACGAGCGGGATCGCGTCCGCAGGACGTCCAGGAACGCCACCAGGGTGGGACTCCCACCGGCCCGAGCGATCCGGGTGTGGAAGAGCGCGTCGAGGGTGGCCGCCTCCTCGACGTCGTCGGTCGCCTCCATGGCCGCGCACAGAGCGAGCAGCTCGGTGCGGAGCTCGTCGTCGACGCGGGCGGCGGCCTGGCTCGCGGCGTGCGCCTCCAGCACCCGGCGCACCTCGTACATCTCCAGCAGCCCGGACAGCGGGAGCAGGTCCACCGTCAGCCGCAGCGAGCCGATGAGCTCCTCCGGACGCAGCGCCGTGACGTAGACGCCGGAACCGTGGCGGGACTCCACCACGCCCAGCGCCGCCAGCATGCGCACGGCCTCGCGCAGCGAACCCCGGGAGACCCCGAGCTCGTCGCACAGCTCGGCCTCGGCCGGGAACTTCCGGCCGGCGCCCAGCCGTCCGGTGCTGATCATCCGGCGGAGTCCGTGGAAGGCGTCGTCGACAGCGCTCACTCGATCTCGTGCCTCCCGTCGGGTCGCTGCCCACCGTAGGGCACCGGGACAACTCATCTGACCTACTGGGCACGAGACGGGTGGATCCGCGAATCGAAACACGAACGTAACCCAAGTCATCGGACGAATTGTCTACGGTGTGCTCACAGCCGAGGACGAGGAGTGCTCCACCGATGACCCAGCTCGACGTTGCCGTGGCCCCGGTCGCGCCGCCGCCCCTGCTGCTGCCCGACGGCCGCCCGGCCGCGGCGGCCTGGCCCTCGGACCCTGCCCTGCGCCACCTCAACCACGGGTCCTTCGGCGCCGTGCCCTCCGAGGTGATCGAGGGACAGGCCCGCCTGCGTGCGGAGATGGAGGCCTCCCCGCTGCGCTGGTACGTCGGCCTCCCCGCGCGCCACGCTGAGGCCCGCGCCCGGGTCGCCCCGCACCTGGGGGTCGCCGCGGACGACCTGGCCTTCGTGCCCAACGCCAGCGGCGGGGCCAGCGTGGCCTTCACGTGCATCCCCGTGCGGGCGGGCTGCGAGATCGTCGTCACCGACCACGGCTACGGCGCGGTGACGATGGGCGCGGAGCGGCTGGCCCGCCGGTGGGGCGGAACGGTCCGCGTCGCACGCGTCCCGCTGTCCGCGGGGCCCGAGGAGGCGGCGGCTGCGGTCATCGCCGAGTTCTCCGACCGGACCGGGCTCGTCGTCGTCGACCACGTGACCTCGCCCACCGCGCGCCGCATGCCCGTCGCCGAGATCGGTACCGCCGCCCGCGCACGGGAGATCCCCTTCCTCGTGGACGGCGCGCACTACCCCGCGATGGTCGCCGACCCCCTCGAGGGCGTCGACTGCGACGTCTGGGTCGGCAACCTGCACAAGTACGGGTGCGCCCCGCGCGGTGCCGGCGTCCTCGTCGCGCGCGGACCCCTCGTCGGGGAGATGAACCCGCTGATCGACTCGTGGGGCGCGCCGAAGCCGTTCCCGGCCCGCTTCGACGAGCAGGGCACGCTGGACACCACGAGCTGGCTGGCAGCCCCCGACTCCCTCGACCTCGTCGAGGACCTCTGGGGCTGGGACGTCGTGCGCGAGCACAGCGACCGCCTGGCGAGCTACGGCGCCGCCGTGATCGCCGACGCGTTCACAGCCCTCACCGGCGAGGACCACCGGGTCGACGTCGGCATGACCGTCGGGCCGATGCGCCTCGTGCGGCTGCCCGCGCCCCTGTGCCTGGGCCCCGGCGGCGGCAACGCGCTGCGGGACAGGGTCCTCACCGAACTCGGGGTCGAGGGTGCGTTCACCTCCTTCGACGGCGTGGGCTACCTGCGGCTGTCCGCTCACGCCTACAACACCCCCGACGACTACGAGGACTTCGCCGAACGGTGCGTCCCCGTCCTCGCCGGCTGGGCCTCCCGCGCCTGACTTCTCTCCCCTCGCCCCCACCACGACACGAAGGACGTTCTGTGACGAAGACACTGAGACTGCTGGGCGCCGGGCTCGTGACGGCCCTGCTCGTCACCAGCTGCGGAAGCTCCGCCGGCTCCTCCGACGACGGGGTCGAGCTGAAGATGGTCGAGAGCCTGACCAACCCCGCCCGCACCGCCGTCCTGAAGGGGCTGATCGAGGACTTCGAGGCCGCCAACCCCGGCACCACCGTCGACCTCATCTCGCCGCCCACGAACTCGGCGGACCAGAAGATCCAGCAGATGCTGCAGTCGAAGAAGGGCATCGACGTCCTCGAGGTCCGCGACACGACCGTCGGCCCGTTCACCGCCAACGGCTGGCTGCGCGACCTCGCCCCGGACCTGAAGGGCTGGGCCGGCTGGGCGGACATGACCCAGCAGGCGGTCGACTACGCCCAGGGCGAGGACGGCACCTGGTACATCCCGTACGGGTTCTACGGCCTCAGCCTGTTCTACCGGAAGGACCTCGTGGAGAAGGCCGGGTTCGCCGGCCCGCCGGCCAGCTGGGACGAGCTGCTCCAGCAGGCCTCGGCCATCCAGGACCCCGACGCCGGGACCTACGGGTACGCCTTCCGCGGCGGCACCAACGGCAACGGCAACCTGGTCACGGCCATCGAGGCCTACGTCGCCGACGACCTCGACAAGGCCAACGCGTTCAAGACGACCGACGGCAAGAGCATCTTCGCCGCACCCGAGGCGCTCACCGCCGCGCAGACGTACTTCGACCTGTTCGAGAAGGCGTCCCCGCCGTCCTCCGTGGCGTGGGGCTACCCCGAGATGGTCGAGGGCTTCTCCAACGGCTCCACGGCGTTCCTGCTGCAGGACCCCGAGGTCATCGCCACCGTCGGGCAGTCCACGGCCATCAAGCCCGACCAGTGGGGCACCGCGCCGCTGCTCGTGGGGCCGACGGGCAAGGCGGCTCAGCCCGTCGCCACCGCCGGCTGGGGCATGTCGGCCTCGACGGAGCACGCGGCCGAGGCGACCAAGCTCATCGAGTTCCTGTCCTCGGGCGAGGCATCCACGACCTTCACCAAGGAGAACAGCCTCGTCCCGATCCTCACCAGCGCCGCGTCCGACCCCTACTACTCCGAGGGGCCGTGGGCCAGCTACGTCACCATGACGAACGCCCCCGACACCTACCTCTCCGTCATCCAGCCCCGCAACGTCGACTGGTGGACCGAGTGGACCCAGAAGGCCGACGGCGACGTCCAGCGCGTCATCACCGGAGACATGACCCCGGCCGAGCTGCTGGCCGGCTGGGACGCCTACTGGGTGGAGAAGTGGGCGGCCGCGTGACGACCCCGGAGACCATCGCCCGCCGTCCCGCTGCCGGGCCGCGGCCCGGCAGCGGGCGGGGGGCCGCTCCCCGGCGGGCCTTCACCGGGCGCCGCGCGCTCACGATCCTGGCCTTCCTGGCCCCGGCCGCCGTGTTCGTCGGCATCTTCACCTACTACCCGTTGCTGACGGGTGCGCAGATGGCGTTCCGCGACTGGAACCTGTCGAACTTCACCGACGCGTCCTGGGTCGGCCTCGACAACTTCCGCACCGTCCTGCACGACCCGGTGCTGCCCGGCGTGCTGCGCAACACCGTCATCTGGGTCGTCGGCTCGCTCGTTCCGCAGTTCGTCATCGGCTTCGCGATCGCGCTCTGGCTGCGGCGGCACTTCCGCTTCCGCGGCCTCTACCAGGCGCTGATCTTCTACCCCTGGGCCGTGTCGGGGTTCCTCATCGGCATCCTCTTCCGCTGGATGTTCAACGGCGAGTTCGGCGTCGTCAACGACCTGCTCGAGAAGGTCGGGCTCATCGACAGTCCCGTCCCGTGGCTGGCGCAGCCCAGCACCGCCATGGTCGCCGTGCTCATCGCCAACATCTGGTACGGCGTGACGTTCTTCGCCATCATGATCCTCGCCGCGCTGCAGTCGGTGCCCGACGAGATCCTCGAAGCGGCCGCTCTCGACGGGGCGGGCCGGACCCGCACGCTGCTGCAGATCGTCGTGCCCTACATCCGCATCACGCTCACCGTGACGGTGCTCCTGCGCGTCATCTGGATCTTCAACTTCCCCGACATCATCTACGGGATGACGGGCGGCGGCCCGGCGGACAAGACCCACATCGTCACGACGTGGCTGATCCAGGTGACCCAGCGCGGGGACTACGGCGTGGCCGCGGCCATCGGCCTCATGGTCCTGGTCGTGCTGCTGATGTTCTCGGTGTTCTACCTCCTCGCGCTGCGGGAGAGAGGGGTGAAGCGGTGATCTTCCGCGAGACCGTCCCGGCGCGCGTGACGCGCGTCGCCTTCCTGGGCCTGTGGCTCGTCATCACGCTGTTCCCGCTGTACTGGATCACGGTGACGTCGCTCAAGGCGCCCGGCGACATCTTCAGCCAGCCGCTGACGTACTGGCCGACGGCTCTGACGCTGGAGAACTACGCGGGGCTGTTCGCCCAGTCGGACTTCGGCGTCTTCGTCGCCAACAGCCTGCTGGTCTCCCTGGTGGGCGCCACGGTCGCCACGCTGATCTCGCTCCTGTCGGGCTACGTGCTGGCCCGCTTCGAGTTCCGCAGCAAGGGGGTGCTGCTCGCGGCCTTCTTCGTCACGCAGATGGTGCCGTCCTTCATCGCCCTCGGGCCCCTGTACCTCATGATGACGAAGCTCGGCCTGGTCGACAGCCGGCTCGGCCTGATCCTCGTCTACATCGGGATCTGCATCCCCTTCTGCACCGTCATGCTGCGCGGCTTCTTCGCCAACGTGCCCGACGCGCTGGAGGAGGCGGCCATGATCGACGGGTGCTCGCGGCTGGGGGCGCTGTTCCGCGTCATCGTCCCCGTCATGATGCCGGGCATCATCGCCTCCTTCATCTTCAACTTCGTCAACTGCTGGAACGAGCTGTTCCTGTCGGTGACGCTGATCAACTCGACGGAGAACCAGACGATCCCCACGGCCATCAACGGGTTCATCTCGAGCTTCAACGTCGAGTGGGGCCCCATGGCTGCCGCGGCCGTCCTCACCGTCGTCCCCACCATGCTGCTGTTCGCCGTGGCGAGCCGGTGGATCGTGCAGGGACTGACCGCGGGCGCGGTCAAGGGCTGACGCAACTTCCTGGGAGACCGGCGTTAGTAGCCAGCTGCTCATCGGAAGGGCTAAGCGGCTGCGTACTGGTCGAACATCTTTGGGAGCAGCTGGTGGCGGCTTTACCGGCGGAGATCCTCGCAGCACCACTGTGGACCTTCACGACCCAGTCGCTCGCCGCGGGAGTGGCGACCGCGCTGTACGGAGAGCGCGTCCCGGTCCTCATGCAGCTGCTGACACGCCTCGCGGAGGAGCAGCGCGGTCGCTCAGCGCTGCGGCGCGCCCGGCCGGCGTGGCAAGGCGATCGCGTCGACGACGCGCCGCTCGTCGTCGCGAGTGACGACGTTGTGAAGATTGCCAAGCGCAGATGAAGGACCCCTGCCACTCGCTCGTCCATATCAGAGGCGCTCACCGCAATGCCGCGAGCGTCCCGCGCCGAGCGCCGAGCGCCGAGCGCCGAGCGGCGAGCGCCGAGCGCCTCGCGCAAGGCGTAAGTAGCGGACGAGGTAAGTAGCGGACGAGGTAAGTAGCGGACGAGGTATGCAGCGAGCGACGCATGTTGCACAGCGCCCGTCCACTGCACGAGCGAGCTCGACGAGTTGACGCGGTGCTGCCGTTGCAGTCATGGGTCTCTGCAGCAGCCGGATGTACCTACATCCTGCATCCGCAGCGTGGTGCCTTCCCTGGACGGCGCCGTCCTCTCGACCGCGGCTGGCCTCGTCACCCCCACCGAGACGTCAGCGCCCTCCTGCGGTGCGGGTCACGGTGAGCCCTGCTACGCATGACGTCCGAACGCTGTCGCGACAGAACGGCCGGCGCCCCGTACGGTGCGGGCGCCGGCCGTTCCGCTCAGACGGTCAGCCTTCCTCGCGGGCCGGGCCCGTGGCGATCACCGACTTGGGGATGACGCCGTTGCGCGGCAGTTCGGGGGTGCTGGCCGGGGGCAGGCGGTGGTCGGTGGCCTGCTCGTAGTCGTAGGCCATCGCGAGCAGGGTCGCGTCCGTGGAGCGGGGGGCGGCGAGCTCCAGTCCGACGGGCAGGCCCGCGGCGGTGAACCCCGCGGGCAGGGAGATCGACGGGATGCCGGTGTTGGCGCCGACGTCGCAGAACGTCGTACCCGCCCAGTCCTCGTTCGCCGGCGCCTCGCTGGTGGGCATGGCGAGGGCGTCGAGGTCGTACTGCTCGAAGAACGCGTCCACCGCCTTCTTGCCGGCCTCCTGCGCGGCGACGGCCTTGTCGTAGTCGGGGTTGGGGACGTCGGCCAGCGCGAGCCAGGAGTCGAGGGTCTCCTTGTCGAGGGAAGAGCGGCCGTCTGCGACGACGTCGGAGAACGTCAGCTCGTCGGCGGGGGCGGTGAGCTCGGCGAGACCCGCGGGCCACTCGGCCTTGGTGGAGGCGAAGAACGCGTCGACGCTGGAGCGCATGTCGATCCAGCCACCGCTGGCCAGCTGCTGCTGGACGAACTCGCGGGTGAATGGCACGTCGACGATCTCTGCGCCCTGGTCGGCGAGGTCGTCGACGGCCTGGTCGACGATCTTCGTCACCTCGTCGGTGCCGGGGCGCGGACCCTCCGGGATGGCCGTGGAGTAGTCCCAGTGGAAGGAGCCGATCCGCTTGCCCTGCAGGGCGGTGTCGCTGAGGCCGGGGACGAACGTCGACGGGTCCTGCTCGGAAGCGATCGCGGTCTGCGGGTCGGCGGGGTCCACCCCGGCGAGCACGCTGCCGAGCAGGGCGGCGTCCTCGACCGTCGTGGTCATCGGGCCGGACACGTCCTGGCGCACCGACAGCGGGACGATGCCCGCGACGCTGGTCAGGCCCATCGTCGGGCGGTAGCCGACGAGGCTCTGGTGGGCGCTCGGCCCGATGATGGAACCGCAGGAGTCGGTGCCGAGGCCGGCGGCTGCGAAGCTGGCGGCGATCGCCGCACCGGTGCCGCCGCTGGAACCCGAGGCGCTGTACTCCTGGTTGTACGGGTTCGCGGTGCGCCCGCGCACCGAGGACAGCGAGTAGGTGCCGTGCCAGGCGAACTCGGCCATGTTCGTCTTGCCGATGATGATCGCGCCGGCGGCGCGCAACCGCGCGACGGCGGTGGAGTCGTGCGCGGTCTGGTAGTCGGCCAGCGCTACGCTGCCCGCGGACGTCGGCATGTCGTAGGTCGCGTAGTTGTCCTTCACCAGCACCGGAACCCCGTGCAGGGGACCGCGGGAGATGCCGGCCTCGCGTTCGGCGTCGAGCAGGCGGGCGTTCGCCAGCGCGGTGGGGCTGACGGTGACGACGGCCTTGAGGCCAGGCTGGTCGGCGTAGGCGTCGTCGTAGGCCTCGATGCGGTCGAGGTAGGCGCTCACCAGGTCCACCGAGGTCGTCTTCCCCGCGTCGAGCATCTCGACCTCGGTGGTGACGTCAAGCCCGATGACTTGGGGGAGTTCGTCGTGCGGGGTGGGGGCGGCGCTCGCGGGGGCGAACGTGGGGGCGAGGCAGAGAGCGGTGGCGGCCAGCAGCGCGGCGGAGCGGCGGCGGACGCGGGACGAGACGGGCACGGGGCCTCCGAGGACGACGGGGTGTCGCCTCGGAAGCTAGGGGCGCCGAAGGTCACCTGTGCGTCCGACGTGTCACGCCTGTGTTACGCCTGGGACTTATGTGACGCCGCCGGAACTACCCGGTGACGCGGCGGACCGTCCCGACGACCAGGTCCACGGCCACGCCGAACACCAGGTGCGACCCGCCCTCCCAGACCCACCACGCCTTGGGAAGTTCTGACAGAGACGCCTGCACTCCCGTCACCGGAAGGACCGCGCCGTGGAACGCGCCGAACAGCGCGGCGCCGCCGAGGGTGCCCGCGCCCGCCCGGGCGAAGGGGATCCGCCGCGACAGCACCGAGTAGGCGACGGGGTAGCCGTAGGCGAGGGCGCGGTGGAACCAGACGGCGCCGGCCTCGAGGTCGTCGCCCTCGAGGGCGTCCCCGTCGCCGCCGCGCCAGTCGACCAGCCGGCGGTACAACACCGAGGGGGGCATGCGTTCGCCGTGGCCCGTCGGGTCGGCGCCGGGCAGCTCCTTCTGGCCGGGGGCGGGCGGGAAGACCTTCTCGCCCCAGCCCTGCAGCGTGGACTCGGCCTTGCCCTTCGCCTGCACGCCGACCCAGCCCGCCAGGAGCCCGGTCGCCACGTCGAGCACGAATCGCGATGTCTTCACAGGGTCTGGCTACAGCACGGCGGCCACCAGCGCAAATGTGCACCTTCAAGCACTTCGCTCGGCCGAACGGGGTGGCCCGTCGCTCCGGACGCCCGCGGGGAGGTGCACCATGACGCCGTGACCGACACGACTGCTGCACCGGCTTCGTCCGGCGCGATGCTGACGACGCTGCCCGTCCTCGACCTCTCGCGCCTGGACGCGGGACCCGAGGAGGCGGCCGCGTTCCGGGACGAGCTGCGCACCGTCATGCACGAGGTGGGCTTCTTCTACCTCACCGGGCACGGGGTGCCGGGTGAGCTGACGGACGACCTGCTGGACGTCTCGCGGCGCTTCTTCGCCCTGCCCGAGGAGCAGAAGCTCGCGATCGAGAACGTGCACAGCCCCCAGTTCCGCGGCTACACCCGCGTCGGCGGGGAGCTGACCGCCGGGGACGTGGACTGGCGCGAGCAGATCGACGTGGGCGTCGAGCGCGACACCGTGCCGACCGGGGACGGGGTCGCGAACTACTGGCGCCTCGAGGGGCCGAACCTGTGGCCGCAGGAGCTGCCGGAGATGAAGGCGACCGTCGACCGCTGGAACGACCTGCTCAGCGGGGTCGCGCTGCGGCTGCTGCGGGCCATGGCCGCCTCGCTGGGCGCGCCGGCGGACAGCTTCGACGACGCCTTCGCCACCCGGCCCTTCAACCTCACCAAGATCGTCCGCTACCCGGGGGAGTCGGACCCCGACCCGGTGCAGGGCGTCGGCCAGCACCGCGACGGGGGCGTCCTCACCCTGCTGCTCGTCGAGCCCGGCAAGGGCGGCCTGCAGGTCGAGCACCACGGGCAGTGGATCGACGCCCCCGCCGTCCCGGGCGCCTTCGTCGTGAACATCGGCGAGATGCTCGAGCTGGCGACGCAGGGCTACCTGCGGGCGACGCTGCACCGGGTGATCTCGCCGCGCAAGGGCAGCGACCGGATGTCGATCCCGTTCTTCTTCAACCCGGCCCTGGACGCGCGGATGCCGCAGCTCGAGCTGGCCGAGGAGCTGCGGGGCGAGACCGGAGAGCTGTCGCTGGACCCGACGAACAGCCCGATCCTCGAGACCTACGGCGACAACGCGCTGCGCTACCGGCTGCGGGCCCACCCGAACGTCGTGGCGATCCACCACGCGGACCTGCTCGGCTGACGCGTCCTCCTCCTCACCACCACGGCCGCCCGCGCGTGACGCGGTGGGGTGAGCGGTCGGCCCGGGCGTCGTCGAGGACCCGCTCGACCTCCTCGGGGCTGCCGACGCCGTCGGCTTCCCAGCCGCTCTCGTGGCCGATGACCTCCCCGTGGGGGGTCACCACGTGGACGACCTGGCCGTTGACGACGTCCACGACGGCGGCGTCGAGCAGCTCGAGCTCTGGACTGGAGCCGTCGTCGCAGGCGTCGCACCCGCACGAAGGCAGGCTGGTCAACAGGACGGCCGGCTGCCCGGTGCTGACGGCGACGATGTTGTCGTCCCACCCGTCGAAGCCGCGGTAGCTGATCAGCAGCGGCTGGGCCCCGGCGCGGTGCGGGCGGAGCCAGTGCGCACGGGTGGGGGAGACGTCGTAGGGCAGGCCCTTGAGCCAGGCCGCCGGGGTGTCGGCAGGGTCGAGCGGCTCCACCGTGGCCAGATCCAGCTCGGTCAGGGCGCGCGTCCAGGCCTCGGCTCGGGCGGTGAGGATCCGGTACTTGCCCGGGTCCAGGCATCGGGAGTACTCCTCCTCCGCCGGTGACCCTGCGCCCGGGTGCGGGTCGGGCCAGCCAGGGAGCGCCGCCGCGGTCTCCGCGAAGGCGGCCTCGACCGCGGCGAGGAGGATCTGCTCGTTCACGTCGGCGACGGTAGACAGCCGCGCGGGCTGCAGCGACCGGTTTGCGCGGCGCCCAGGGCCTCTGACATGACAAAACCTCGGCGGCCGGAGGCCGAACCGAGGTTGTACCGTGATTATCGCAAGAAAGCGGCTTGATGTCAAGCAGCGGTACGAAGCGCCGCGGTGCTCGGCGGCTCTCCAGCTACTCGAAACCCTGGGCCAATGGCTGTTTTTTCAGCCACATGGCTCGTATAGTGGCCGCGTGGACCTGACGCTCCCGATCCGCAGTGTGGTGCCCTCGCTCGAGGGTCCGGTCCTCGTGGTGCTCGCAGGCGTCAGCGCCCCGGTGTCCGGCCGGGAAGTCACCCGCCTGGTCGGAAAGACCTCTCACGCCGGGGTGCAGCGCGTGTTGTCGCGCCTCGCCACGGAGGGCGTGGTCCACCGGGAGCGGCGCGGCAACGCGGTGTTCTACCGCGCCAACCGCGAGCACCTCGCCTGGCCCGCCGTCGAGCTGCTCGCCGGTCTGCGGCGACAACTGCTGAGCCGGATCACCGATCAGGTGGGGACCTGGCTCGTTCCCGCGCTGACCGTGGCCGTCTTCGGTTCTCTCGCTCGCGGTGAAGGTGGCACCGACTCCGACGTCGACCTGCTCCTCGTTCACGGTGACGACCTCACCGACGATCTGACCAGGTCGTGGGAGCAGCAGGTGGACGCACTGGTGGCAGCGATCGAGGCGTGGACCGGCAACCGGGCTCAGCCCTACGACGTCTCGCTGGCCGAGGTGCGGGCTCACGTGGACGCGGGAGAGCCCCTCGTCCAGTCCTGGCGGCGGGAGGCCATCACCCTGGCCGGCCGTGAGGTCAGCGCACTGCTGCGGAGCGTTTCACGGTGAGCCCCTCCGGTCGCACGAGCGACTGCTCCCCGTCCGAGGGTCGCGTCCGCCTCGAACAGGCGCGCGCCTTCCTGGAAGTCGCCGAGCTCGTCCTGGACGAGGCCGACGACGGGCTCGCGACCCCCCAGGCCGTCGAACTCCTGGCGACCGTGCTGCCGGACGGGCCGTCGATGGCGAAGGACCTCCGTCGCCTGCTGGAGATCAAGGACCAGGCGCACTACGCCGCGACGATGATCTCGGGTCCGCGCGCTGAGCAGGCGGCGCAGTGGGCTCGGCGCCTCTACGACCTGGCGGTCCGCGCCGGCTGAACCGCCTCCGACCGATCGACCCTCAGAAGACTCCGTACTTCTGCCGCGGGTCGATGAGGTCGTGGCCCGGTGCGACGGGGACGGCGGTGCCGTCGTCGAAGATCGCCTGGCGGCGCAGGCGCCCGGCGGTCTCGTCGTGCTGCTGCAGGAGTTCGATGACGTTGCCGTCGGGGTCGGCGATGTAGACCTGCTCGACGTAGTCGTCGCGGACGCGGTAGCCACCGACGCGGTCCTGCCCGGTGGCCCGCAGCCGCTCGATGTACGGCGCGACCTCCGGGACCCAGAGGGCGAAGTGCGCGACGAGGCCGGTCTTCAGCTCGTCCGCGCCCCAGTTCGGCGGGTTGTCCCGCAGCCGGCCGGGGGTGGACTCCTGCACGACGTGGATCTCGCCGCCCCCGAGGGCGAAGTACGCACCTTTGAAGGTGAAGTCGGTGGGCCGGACGATCTCGGTGCAGCCGAGGACGCCGACGTAGAACTCGCGGGTGCGGTCGAGGTCCTCGACCACGATGCAGACGTGGTGCAGGAACGGTCCGGTCTGGGCGGTCATCGATGATCCGATCTCGGGGGGTGGTGCGCCCATCATGGCCTGGGGGTCCGCAGCCGCTGCAGACGACCTGTCGGATCTGCGCCGACGGTGACGTCTGGGGTCGATGTCCGATCGCCCGTCACACGGCTCAGCGGGCCAAGGCGACGTAGAAGATGGCCGGGTAGGTCGCGACGAAGGCCCAGAAGAAGGTGTTCAGCCGCATCAGGACCGCGGTCGACAGGTGGAAGACCAGGCCGCAGGCCAGGATGAGGTAGGTCAGCGGGCGAAGGCCGATCAGCGCCAGAGGGAAGGCCGCCTCCATAGCCATCACGGAGAAGCCCGCCAGCCGGGCCACCCGCGGATGACCGTTAAGGATCCGGTAGGCGCTTGCGTGCCCGTAGATGGTGGTGCCCAGCACACCCGGTAGGGCCTGCCCGCTGCGCCAGACCGGTGAAGCGACCTTCTTCAGCCCGGCCGTCGTGTACGCCAGGCAGGCTTGCAGGGCGATGAACCACAGGGCCGCGTCCGCCACCGTCGGCACTCGGGCGATCAGGAGGGCGCAGCCCACGACCAGGCACATCTGGTCGGCCCCGTCGTGGCCGTACGAGGAGCGCACCTGAGCGAGGGCGGCGCCCACGACGACGAAGCCCAAGGCAAGCACGCGCGGCACCGTCCCGCCCCAGGGCAGCACCAGCAGCAGGGCGGCGCCGAACCGCACAGCGAGGACCACCCGGTACCGGGACGAGGTCATCACGGCCTCGAGCACCCAGCCCCACGACCCCGTCTTCCACGGTCGGCTGAGCCGCCCGACCGGCCAGCCGGCGAGTCCGTGGTCGCTGAGGACCCCGGGACGGACGAGGTACTCCAGGCAGGACACGGCCACGGCCAGCGCGATCAGCCGCTCCGAGAGGGCGAGGTACTGGTGCTCGGTCATGCGAGCGGGTGGAAGGACGACAGGAAGACCGGCGCGATGTCGACCGCCCCGTGCCGCCGCCGTGAACTCATGAGGACGAACTGGGTCCGGGTCGCAGGATGCGTCCGGGGTGTGGCGGAGACGTGGTCGAGGAGGGTCAGGTAGGGGGTGGACAGGTAGATCGACGCGTTGTGGGGGCCCAGTTCGTCGATCCACACGGCCAGGTCCTTCATGACGTCGAAGATCGCCTTGTTGTGCCGCCGGCCGGGGTTCCAGGCGAAGGCGAACGGGTTGGCGGGGAGGTAGGGGAGTTCACGCCAGGAGGTGAGCAGCTCGTCTGCACCCCGGTCCCTCACCAGGATGTGGTAGTCGAGCGTCCCCGGTGTCGGCGCGAAGAAGTTGTACGCCGGAATCAGGCCGAGGACGTCGAAGCGCCGCATCGCCCGCAGAGCGCGGTCCGAGACCTGCGCCAGGGCCGAGAGGACCAGCCACAGCGCCAGGAAGCCCACGGCGATCGCGGCCACGGTGCACGACCTCCGCCCGCGTCAGCGCTGCAGCCGGATCGCGCGCTGTCGGATGCCCATCAGCTCGCGCGCCGACTTCTCCGGGCCGAGCTCGCGGAGAGTGGCTTCGTCCAGGTGATCGACGGGATTCTCCACCGGCATGATGGCCAACGCGATGAGGATGAGGATCGCGTAGGCCGTCATGCTCTCCGAGCAGCCCGCGTTGGGTGCGATGTTGAGTTCGACCTGGTCCGCGCCGATCTGCTCGACCGCTGCGGCCTCGGCGGCGGTGAGGACGGGGTCTGCCCGCAGGGCGACCGCCTCGAGCTCGTCGTCGCTGTCGTCGAGCAGGTGCTCGATCAGCGTGAACTCCTCGGCCGGCAACCGGCCCCCGTTGTAGGCGCAGGGGATGACGGCGAGGTCGCCCTGTTCCGGGAGGACGAGGTGGGCCGCCAACTGGCGCGCTCCGCAACGGATGGTGCCGTAGACCCCCCGCGCTCCCGAGGACCTCCCTGATCTCGGCGGGCTCCTTCGACCGCCGCCCCGCGTGCTGCTCCTGAAGGGACGCGGCCAGAGAACCGTCGTCGTGGTCACCGGCCGCGATGTCGCGCACCCGCTGCAGGCGCTCGTCCCCCCGGCGACCGACGTAGACGGTGATGCTGCCAGGTGCGGCCAGGCGTAGTCCGCGCTCGTCCGCGGGGCGGTAGTCGAGGACGTCGACGGACGACACGCGCCGTCGACGGGCCTCCTCGTCTGCCGTCGAGAAGAACCTCAGCTCTTCGAGGTCCACGCTGTTCTCCATGGCGAAGCTCACCCAACTCCTGGTGTCGAGGACGTCAGCACTCTGCTGGGGTGCCGACGCGACTCGTCCCGCTGCTCGCCGCTGAGCGGGGCGGGCAGGGCGGGTTGACACCGATCAGCACGACGTGGCTCCGACGAGCAGTGGCTCACCGTGGCTCACGAGGGTGTCTCCTTCCGCAGGTTCGAGGAAGGACGACACCGGGACAGCGCTCCGTCGCGCTGGGACGAGGCGGTCAACCTCGCGTGTCTGGCCGCCCTCCGCGTCGTGCCTGAGGTGGTCCAGCTACCGCTCCGCGAACGTGGTTCGGGCCGGGGAAGCACAGAAGCGTGTGCCCCCGCGGTGGGATCCGCTCTGCTTCGAGCGAAGATCGTTCGGGAGGTGAGCGTACTCGGCGTCACCGGTGGCGTCCAAGGGTTGCCACGCTCGAGAGCACTTCTCTGCGTGCACCGAGCCACGCGTCGATCTAGGCGTGCTGCGCGGTCCAGGCCGCGTGCAGCCGCGAGTACGGTCCGCCCGCGTGCGCCAGCTCCACGGCCGACCCGACCTCCACGACCCGCCCCGCGTCGACGACCACCACGGTGTCGGCGGCCTCCGCGGTCGAGAGCCGGTGGGCGATCGCGACGGACGTGCGGCCGGACAGGACGCCCTCGAGCGCTCGCTGCAACCGGACCTCGGTGGCGGGGTCGACGGACGACGTGGCCTCGTCGAGGACGAGCAGGTCGGGGTCGGCGAGGTGGGCGCGAGCCAGGGCGACGAGCTGGCGCTCGCCGGCGGAGAGGCGTTCCCCGCGCTGGCCGACGGGGGTGTCGAGGCCCTCGGGGAGGCCGTCGAGCCAGCCCGTGAGGCCGAGCTCGTCGAACGCGCCGCGCACGTCGGCGTCGGTGGACCCCGGGCGGCCGCGGCGGACGTTGTCGCCGACGCTCACGTCGAACAGGAAACCCTCCTGCGGGACGGCGACGACACGGCGGTGCAGCTCGCGGCCGGGCAGGTCGCGGGCGTCGACGCCGTTGAGCAGGACCCGGCCCGCGGCGGGGTCGACCAGGCGGGTCACGAGGCGCGCGAGCGTGGTCTTGCCGGAACCCGTCTCGCCGACGACGGCGGTGCGGGAACCGGCAGGCAGGTGCAGGGCGACGTCGGCCAGGACGACCTTCTCGGTGCCCGGGTAGGTGTAGGCGACGTCCTCGACGCGCACGTCGACGGGCCCGGCGGGCAGCGCCTCCACGCGGTCCCCGGCGGGTTCGGGGACGACGACCGGGGTGTCGATGAGCTCGACCACGCGGCGCCAGCCGGCGAGGGCGTTCTGCAGCTCGTTGAGCACCTCGGTGGTGGCCTGCACGGGCCCGACCCACAGCTGCGCGAGGAACAGGAACGCGAGCAGGCGCCCGAGGGTGAGGTCGCCGCCGATCCCGAGCAGGGTCCCGACGACCACGACCAGTGCGACGACG
The DNA here is from genome assembly GCF_011839805.1 of Kineococcus rubinsiae. Taxonomy (GTDB): domain Bacteria; phylum Actinomycetota; class Actinomycetes; order Actinomycetales; family Kineococcaceae; genus Kineococcus; species Kineococcus rubinsiae. Next base: position 70,919 of record NZ_VWPY01000003.1, read on the forward strand.
AGACCGGAGACGACGACCCCGGCGGAGAACGTCGACGCCGTGGCGACCTGGGCCTTCACGGCCTGCTTGCGGTGCGCCTCGACGGCCGCGTCCACGGCCCGCCACGACCGCGCGGACGCGGCGTGCGCGCGGATCACGTCGGCGCCGACGACGGTCTCGGAGACCGCGCCGAGCAGTTCGCCCATCCGCACCCGCACGAGCGCGTAGGCCGTCGCGACGGGGCGCTGCAGCCGGTTGCGGATCAGCACGAGGGGGACGAAGCAGCCGACCACCACGAGGGCGAGCTGCCAGGAGTAGAAGAACATCACCGCCGTCGCGAGCAGCACCTGCCCGAGCGACAGCACCAGCACCAGCATCCCGGTCTGCAGGAACGTCGAGATGGTGTCGACGTCGCTCGTGACGCGGCTGACCAGCGCCCCGCGGCGCTCGCCGCTCTGGGTGAGGACCGCGAGGTCGTGGACGTGGCGGAACGCGCGGACGCGCAGGCTCGCGAGACCCGCCTCGGTGGAGCGGAACAGCCGCACGTTGACGACCCACGCGGTCACCGTGGTGATCAGGACGACGACGGCCGCGATCGCGCAGACCGTGACGACGCGCGAGACGTCGGGACCGCCGGCGGCGAGCAGACCCGTGTCGATGGTCTGCTGCACGGCGATCGGGACCACGAGCTTGCCGATCGTCGTGGCCGCGGCGATGACCAGCGTCACCCGCAGGCCGACGGCGAACTCGGGCGCGAGTTCCCGCGCCCGGCGCAGGACGCCGCCCCGGGGAGCGGAGGTGGTGGGGGTGCTCATGCCATGCCCGCCTTGTTGTTGTGCGCTTCCTCGGCCCGGTCCGCGGCGGCCCGGGCGTAGGCGGTCACGAGTTCCCGGTAACCGGCGTCGCGGGCGGCCACCTCCTCCGCCGGTCCGCGGTCCACGACCCGGCCGCGTTCCAGGTGCACCACCTCGTCGGCCAGCGCGATCGTCGCGGGGCGGTAGGCCACGACGACGACCGTCGTGCCCTCGCCGGACTCGGCCAGGCCGTCGAGCACGGCCCGTTCGACCGTCGGGTCGAGGGCGCTCGTGGCGTCGTCGAGGACGAGCAGCCGGGGCTTGCGGACGAGGGCGCGGGCGAGCGCGAGGCGCTGGCGCTGGCCGCCGGACAGCGTCGAACCCCGCTCGCCGACCAGTTCGTCGAGGCCACCGGGCAGCGCGGTGACGAAGTCCTCGGCGCGCGCCAGGCGCAGCGCCCGCCAGATGTCGTCGTCGCTCACCCGGCGCCCGGCAGGGATGTCGTCGGCGTCGAGGCCGAGGGCGATGTTGCCGCGCACGGTGTCGTCGAACACGAACGTGGACTGCGGCACGAGCGTCGCGGTCCCGGCGACCTGACCCTCCGCGAGCTCCCGGACGTCGACGCCGTCGAGCACCACCTCACCCGACGTCGGGTCGACCAGGCGCACCAGCATCCCGGCCAGCGTCGACTTCCCGGCGCCCGTGCTGCCGACCACCGCGACCGTGGAACCCGCGGCGACGTCGAGGGTGACGTCGGCCAGGGCGGGCGTCGGCTCGTGCTGCGGCGCAGCGGTTCGCGCCCGCTGACCGGGGAGGTCCGGGTGCTCGTCGAGCGGGTCGACGGCGGGGACGGGGTGGCGGTAGCCGAGGCCGCTCGTCGCGACCGGAACCGGCCCGGCGTCGGGGGCGTCGTCGAACGTGCGCCCGCCCCACGGGGTTGTCGCGCTCTCGCGCAGCACGGCCTGCACCCGGGCGTCCCCGGCGACCGTGCGGGGCAGTTCCGACAGCACCCAGCCGAAGGAGCGCACCGGGAACGCGAGCAGCCCGAGCAGGTAGGCGATCTGCACCAGGTCGCCGACGCCCACCGCGCCGCCGGCTGCGCGGGACGCGCCCACGCAGAGGACGGCCAGCGTGCCGAGGGCGGGCAGCGCGTCGATCACGGGTTCGAACGCCCCGCGGGTCCGGCCCGCCGCGACGTTCGCGTCCCGCAACCGGTTCGCGTCGACGGTGAACCGCTCGACCTCCTCGTCGGCGAGGCCCAGCGTCTTGACGACGAGCGCGCCCTCGAAGCTCTCGTGCGCCGTCGCGGACACCTCGCCGCGCAGCTGCTGCACGCGCGTGACCCGCGGCGACATCCGGCGCTGGTAGACGATGTTCGCGAGCAGAAGCGCGGGGATCACCAGCAGCCCGATGGTGGCGAGGACCGGGTCAGCGGCGGCCATCGCGACGCCCGCGACCGCGATGAGGACCACGACGCCCAGCGCGAACGGCAACACGAACATCGCCTGCCAGGTCGCCTCGACGTCGGAGCCGGCCGTGGCGAGCAGGCGGCCCGCGGGGTGGGCGTGGTGCCAGGCGAGGGGGAGTTCGAGGTAACGGCGCGCGAGGCGCCGCCGGTAGCTCGCCTGCAGGGCGAAGGCCACCATGCCCGCCCAGATCCGCCGCACGAGGATCCCCGCGACGGTCACGACGGTGACGGCCATCAGCGTCGCGCCGGCCAGCCACACGTCGCCGGTGCTGACGGTGCCCGAGCCGGTGACGGCGGGGACGACGACGCGGTCGGTGACGCGGCCCACGAGGTAGCCGGAGGCTGCGGTGCCCGCGCCGTAGACGGCCGAGCCCGCGATGGCGATGCCGAACAACCGGGGTTCTTCGCGGGCGCCCCGGGCCATGGTCCGCATGCCGGTCAGGAAGGTGCCGCTCACTGGACGAAGCTTCGCACGGCTGGGCGAACCGCGCTGATCGTCGCGGGGCGACCGGTCGGTGCGGTGCGCCACGATCAGGGGGTGCGCGTGATCGTGGACCGGGACAGCGTGGCGATGGGCGACGACGTCGAGTTGCACGAGCAGACCGTCGAGGTCGCGGAGACGGCCACGCTCGCGGAGCTCTTCGCCGTGGCCGCCCCGCGGGTCTCGGTGTCCGGCGGCTCGACGTGGGTGTCGTCCTGGAACGGCACGCCCTTCGCCGTCTGGACCGCCCCCTGGGAGGAACCGCGGACGTGGGACGACCGGTTTCGCACCGTCGCGGACCTGCCGACCGGGCCGGGCGTCCCGCACCTCGACCACGCGTACTGGACGCAGGTGGACGCGGACTGGCTGCTGGGGCGCCTGCGCGCGGGGGAGCCGCTGGACCGCCGTCGCCTGCGCGAGCAGTGGGCCCCGCTGGCGGCGCGGCGCCACGAGGCCGCGCTGCGCGAGCGGGAGCGCACGGAGCCCGCGCGGCTCTTCGACCCCGCGACCGTCGCGGCCCTGGAGTCGCTCGGCGCGCGGATCGACCTGCACACCGACCGCGTGTGCCGCGTCGAGGCGGGGGACCCGGCGGGACTCTGGCGCGCGGAGCGCTTGGACACCATGACGCTGGTCTGGACGCCGACGGGGCGCTGCGGCAGCCTGCGGCCGACCGGGCTGGCGCAGGTCTGGCTCGTCGCGCTGGTCGGGGCCGCCGTGAGCGGACGCGGCCCCGACGCGCTGCCCCCGCCGGCCGCCGAGTCCGCCGTGCGCGCCGGCCCGCGCCTGCACACGGTCACGCGGGACGTGGGCCGGCGGCGGGACCTGGCGCAGCTGCCCGACGCGGTGCACGCCGCGTGGTTCCAGCGGACCCTCGACCGCTCGGTCGAGGAGGTCGCCGCCGCGTACGGAGCGCGACCGCCCGCTCCTCGTCCGTGGTGGAGCCGGTGGTGGAACCGGTGGCGAGCGGCACCACCCCGCGACGGGTGACAGGCTTGGCGCATGGCACGCCACGAGGACCGGCCCCCCGTCAGCGACTCCTACGCCCTGGGCGAGTCCGCGCTGCGCGAGCTGCGTGAGCCGCTGCGCCGCTGGCTCGACCTCAACGCCGAGGTCGACGAGGAGGTGGGCGTCGACGCGATCCTCGAGGCGCTCACCGTCGCCGCCGGTGGGCTGCTCACCGTGCGGCCGCAGGCGCAGCTCGTGCGCCAGTCGCCCGAGGACGTCGAGGCGCTGACGGGCCGGGTGATCCCCGCGATGGTGTCCGACGTCGGGTCGCCCGACCCGGAGGAGATGGAGCAGGACCTCCAGCAGCTCTGGCTGACGTTCCTCACCTTCCTCGGCGACACGGGCCGCTGGGCGGGCTCGCGCGGGGACCTGGAGACGTGCCTGTCGCTGCTGGCCGGTGAGCCGCCGGAGGTCACCGAGGTGCTGGCGCAGGCCGCCGCGAGCGTCGACGAGGGCGAGGAGGACGCGACCGTCCTCGCGTCCTTCCCCGTCCGCGCGGCCATGGCCGTCCTCGAGCACGTGGGCGAGGGGCTGACCGTCCCCGACGACGAGGAGCTGGCCGCCGACGACGTCACCGCCGTGCTCGCCGGGTTCGAGCACCGCCTCCCCGTCACCGAGGGCGAGGACGGCGAGCCGCAGCACCTCGAGGACGTGCCGTGGCTGCGCCAGGTCGTCCTGACGATGATCGCCCTCGACCTGCTGGACGGCGAGGACGAGACGCTGCTCGTGCCGGGCGCGGAGGCCGCGACGTGGCTGGAACCCTCGCCCGAGCCGCGGGAGCTGCGCCGCCACCTCGTCGGCAGCTTCATCCTCGACGACCCGTCCGCGATCGACGGCGGGTTCTCGATCGCCGAGGCCGTGCTGCCGACGATCTTCGCCTCCGCCATGGCGGGGCAGCCCTTCGACGACGCGGACCTCGAGGAGCTCGTCGACGGGGCCGCCGGCCTCGGGCCCGCGGCGGCCGTCGCGATCGGGGAGCTGAAGGAGCGGCTGCAGGAGCTGAGCGTCTTCGGCATCGTCAGCGAGTCCGCGCCGTGGACGGTCGCGCGCGGGTACTGGCCGGCCATCGCGGCGGCCGCTGCCGAGGAGGACGACGGCCCGCTGGGCGACCTGTTCGGCGGCGAGGAGCCGCCCCACTGGTTCGACTCGGTGCTCGGCCAGCTCGGTGTCGGCGACGACCAGGCGCAGCAGATCCGCGGGATGTTCGGCGGCCGCTGAGCTCCCGCACGGCCACCGCGGGCCGGATCGACCGTGGCACTCTGAACCGGTGTCCGTCCCTCCCCGACCGCCTGCGGTGCGCCGCGGGTCGAACCTGCCGCGCGTCGGGGACTACAACCGCGCGGTCGTGCTGGACGCGGTGCGCCGGCACGTGGACGGCCTGAGCCGCGTGGAGGTCGCCGCGCTCACCGGGCTCTCGGCGCAGACGGTCTCGAACATCTGCCGGTGGCTGCTCGACCAGGGTCTCGTCGAGGAGACGGGCAAGAGCAGCGGCGGCCCGGGCAAGCCGCGCACGATCCTGCAGCTCGCGCCGCACGGGCGCTACGCCGTCGGCGTGCACCTCGACCCGGTGCTCGTCACGACCGTGGTCCTCGACCTGCGCGGCGGCGTCGTCGCCCGCTCGAACGTGCCGCTCTCGCCCGAGGTGCCGCCGCACCTGGTGCTGAAGATGGTGGCCGCGGAGGTGGAGTCGACGATCGCCGCGTCCGGGGTCCCGCGCGAGCGGATCGCCGGGCTCGGGGTGGCGGTGCCCGGGCCCGTGGACGGGCCGGCGGGGGCCGTGGTCGGCGCGCCGAACCTGCCCGGCTGGCAGCGGGTCCCCGTCCAGGACGAGCTCGCGCGGCGCACCGGGCTGCCGGTGCTGCTGGACAAGGACGTCATCGCGGCCGCGGTCGCGGAGATGTGGGCGGGGGGCGCGGGACCGACGGGCTCCTTCGCGTTCTTCTACCTCGGGACCGGGCTCGGGGCCGGGCTCGTGCTGCGCGGCGAGGTGCTGCGTGGCGCCTCGGGCAACGCCGGTGAGCTCGGGCACCTCGTCGCCGACGGGGCCGGCCCGCTCTGCGCGTGCGGGCAGCGCGGCTGCCTGGGGGAGATGAACTCACCGCGCGCGATGGTCCTGCGGGCCCAGGAGGCGGGCCTCGGCCCCTGGCCGACGGACGACGAGCTGCAGGTCCACGACGCGCTGGCCCGGGTCTGCGAGCTGGCCGGGCAGGGGGTCCCGGAGGCGCTCGCGGTCGTCGACGGCGCCGCCGCGCGGATGGCCCGGGCCGTGTCCGGCGTGCAGAACCTGCTGGACATGGACCTCGTCGTCTTCGGCGGACCGCTGTGGTCGCGGCTGGAGAGCCGCTTCCTGGAGGTGGTGCCGCCGCTGGTGCGCGCGCGCGAGGTCGCCTCGGCCCTGCACCCCGTGGAGATCCGCGGCACCCGCGTCGGGCAGGACGTCGCCGCGGTCGGTGCGGCCTGCCTGGTCCTCGACGACGCGTTCAGCCCGCGCTCCTCGGTCCTGCTGGTCTCGCCCGCCAGCCCTTGACGTCGAAACTCCACTTGATTTAGATATCGGGTGGGGATCGACGACGACCCGCACGCCGGGCGTCCGTGGTGAGCCCGGGGCGGCGTGACCCGCCGTCCTGACCGCACCACCGGAGGAGTCCCGTTGTTCGTCAACCCCCGCCTCGTCGAGATGCGCGTCGAGCGCTTCGTCTCCGAACGGCTGGAACCCGCCCTCTACCGCCGCCGCGCCCCGCTGGAGGTGACGGCGTGGGTGGCGCCGGGTGAGCCGGTGCCCTTCGCCGAGGCGTCCGCCAAGTCCTTCGCGCCGTTCGCCGCCGGGCAGTCCTGGGGCCGGCCGTGGGGCACGACGTGGTTCCGGCTCACCGGCCCCGCCCCCGCGGGGTGGGGCGGCGCGGGCACGCGGCTCGAGGTCGTCGTGGACCTCGGCTACAGCCACGTCCAGCCGGGGTTCCAGGCCGAGGCGACCGCCTACCGGCCGGACGGCACGATCGTGAAGGGGCTCCACCCGCGCAACCGCTACCTGCCGCTCGCGGAGGTCAGTTCGGGCGGCGGGGTCGACGTGCTGCTCGAGGCGTCGTCGAACCCGGACGTCTCGGGCGACGGCGTCTTCGCGACGCCGACGAAGCTCGGTGACCTCGCGACCGCCGGGGACGCGCCGCTGTACCGGTTCACGGCCGCCGACGTGGCCGAGCTCGACGTGACGGTCTGGGAGCTGCTGCAGGACGTCTGGACGCTGCGGGGGCTGCTGCCCGAACTGCCCGAGCAGTCCTCGCGGCGCGCCGAGGTCCTGCGCGCCCTCGACGACGCGGTGGACGCCGTCGACCCGTCCGACGTCGCGGGGACCGCCGAGGCGGGTCGCCGCGCGCTGGCGCACGTGCTCGCGCAGCCGGCCTCGGCCAGCGCCCACCGCGTCGTCGCCGTCGGGCACGCCCACATCGACTCGGCGTGGCTGTGGCCGACGCGGGAGACCGAGCGCAAGTGCGCCCGGACGTTCTCGAACGTCCTCGCCCTCATGGACGAGGACCCGGACCTCGTGTTCGCGTGCTCCTCCGCGCAGCAGTACGCGTGGGTCCGCGACGGCCACCCGGAGCTGTTCGCCCGCATCAAGCAGCGGGTCGCCGAGGGCCGGTTCGTGCCCGTCGGCGGCATGTGGGTGGAGTCGGACACGAACATGCCCGGCGGGGAAGCCCTCGCCCGGCAGTTCGTCGCCGGGAAGCGGTTCTTCGCCGAGGAGTTCGGCGTCGAACCCCTGGAGGTCTGGCTGCCGGACTCCTTCGGCTACACGGCGGCCATGCCGCAGATCGCCCGGGCGGCGGGGGCGCGGTACTTCCTCACGCAGAAGCCGTCGTGGAACGAGGTGAACCGGATGCCGCACCACACGTTCACGTGGGAGGGCATCGACGGGTCCCGCGTCTTCACGCACTTCCCGCCCGCCGACACCTACAACTCCGAGGTCAGCGGCGCGGAGCTCGCGCTGGCCGAGCGGCAGTTCGCCGAGAAGGGCCGGGCGACCACCTCGCTGCTGCCCTTCGGCTACGGCGACGGCGGTGGCGGGCCCACCCGCGAGATGCTCGCGGCCGCGGCGCGCACCCGTTCCCTGGAGGGGTCGCCCGCGGTGGAGATCGCCGCGCCGGGGGAGTTCTTCCGCCGGGCGCAGGCGGAGTACGCCGACCCGCCCGTGTGGAGCGGGGAGATGTACCTGGAGTTCCACCGCGGCACCTACACGTCGCAGGCGCGGACCAAGCGCGGGAACCGGCGCAGCGAGCACCTGCTGCGCGAGGCGGAGCTGTGGGCGACGGCGGCCGCCGTCCAGCACGGGACCGCCTACCCGTACGAGGACCTCGAGCGGATCTGGCACACGGTGCTGCTGCAGCAGTTCCACGACATCCTCCCCGGCTCCTCGATCGCCTGGGTCCACCGCGAGGCCGAGGCCCGCTACGCCGAGGTCGCACGGGAGCTGACCGCCCTCGTCGAGGGCAGCCTGCGGGAGCTCGCGGGGGAGGGGACGACCCCGGTCACCTTCAACGCCTCGCCGTTCGCCCGCGACGGGGTTCCCGCACTGGGTGCCGCACCGGCCGCCGTCGGTGCGGACGCGACCGCGTCGGCGGAGGACGGGGGTTTCGTCCTCGCCAACGACCGCGTGCGCGTGGTGGTCGACGCCGACGGGCTGCTGGCGTCCGTGCGCGACCTCGCCGCCGACCGCGAGGTGCTGGCCCCCGGGGCGCGGGGCGGGCTGCTGCAGCTGCACCGCGACACCCCCACGCAGTGGGACGCCTGGGACGTCGACGAGCACTACCGCCGCCACACGACCGACCTCGTGGACGCCGAGTCCGTGGAGCTGATGGACGGCTCCGCGGAGCGGGTGGCGGTGCGCGTGGTCCGCGCGTTCGGGGACTCCCGCGTCGAGCAGGTCATCTCCCTCGCCGCGGGTTCCGCGTCGGTCGACCTGGAGTTCGACGTCGACTGGCACGAGCGCCAGAAGCTGCTGAAGCTGGCGTTCCCGCTGGACGTGCACGCCGACCGCGCGGCCTCGGAGATCCAGTTCGGGCACGTCATGCGCGCCACCCACACGAACACCTCGTGGGACGCCGCCCGGTTCGAGACGTGCGCCCACCGCTGGGTGCACGTGGGCGAACCCGGCTGGGGCGTGGCCGTCGCCAACGACTCGACGTACGGACACGACACGGGGCGCACCACGCGCGAGGACGGCGGGACGACCACCTCGGTGCGGTTGTCGCTGCTGCGGGCGCCCCTGTTCCCCGACCCGGACGCCGACCAGGGCGAACACCGGCTGCGCACCTCCCTCGTCGTCGGCGCCGGCATCCCCGACGCCGTCCGCGAGGGCTACCGGCTCAACCTGCCGCTGCGCGAGGTGGCGGGCGCCGGGCCCGTCGAACCGCTGTTCGCGGTCGAGGGCGACGGCGTGGTCGTCGAAGCCGTCAAGCTCGCCGAGGACCGCAGCGGCGACGTCGTCGTGCGCCTGTACGAGGCCCACGGCAGCCGTGCCCGCGCCGCGGTGCGCCCGTCCTTCGGGGTGGCCTCCGTCGTGGAGACCGACCTCCTCGAGCGGCCGGACGCCGCGCCCCGCGCGCTCCGGAACGCCGACGGCGGCGTCGCCCGGCTCGACCTGCGGCCCTTCCAGCTGGTCACGCTGCGCTTCGCCCGCGCCTGACGCCAGCGCTTCCCGGCCGGCCGCGCCGTGGCCGGGCGACCCTCGACGGGGCGCCCGGTCGCGGCCGTGGCTCAAGATCCGGGCCGGGGGCGCCGACCAACCTTCTACACACCAGTGGAAGGGGCGTCGCGTGCCCGGCAGTGACACCGCGGTCCCGTCGGACCGGGCCCCGTCGCGGGTTCCCGGGGCGCTCACCGCGCCGGCGAGCGTCGACCTGCCCGGCTTCCCCGAGGGCGTGCGCGCCGCCGCCTTCTTCCAGAGCAGCGCCCTGGTGATCGTCTTCGGCGCCGACGGGCGCTGCCTGGTGGCCAACCCCGCGCTGACGCGCCTGCTCGGCTGGGACGCGGAGGACCTGCGCGCCGCGCCGTTCTGGGACGTCCTCGCCGTCCCCGAGGAGCGCGACCTGGCTCGCGACTGCCTCGTGCGGGCGGTGCGCGACGGCGAGGCCTTCCCGCAGGAGGCGGACTGGCTCACCCGCGACGGGCAGCGCCGGCGCATCTCGATGCAGACCGACGCCCTGCGCGACGAGCACGGCGCGTCCTGCGCGATGGTCGTCGTCGGCGTGGACGTCACCGAGCAGCGCCGGGCCGAGGCGCTGCTGCGCCGGCGTGCCACGACGGACCAGCTGACCGGACTGCTCAACCGCGGTGCGTTCTACGAGACCCTCACCGCCGTGCTGGCCGACCCCGCGGGGACGGGGTGCGGGCTGCTCTACTGCGACCTCGACGGCTTCAAGGCCGTCAACGACACCCACGGGCACCGCACGGGTGACCTGCTGCTGGTGGAGGTGGCGCAGCGGCTGCGGGCCGCCGCCGGCCCCACCGACGTCATCGCCCGCCTCGGCGGCGACGAGTTCGTCCTGCTGCGCACCGGGGTGGACGAGCAGGAGCTCCTCGCGCTGGCGGCACGCCTGCAGCAGTCGGTCCGCGGACCGGTCGCCACGGTGGCGGGCCTCCTCTCGGTCGACGTCAGCATCGGGACTGTCTGCGCGGGCCCGCACGCCCACCCCGACGAGGTCGTCCACAGCGCCGACCAGCGCATGTACGGCGTGAAGGCCGCGCACCGCCGCGTCCGGCAGACGGGTGCCGCCGCGCGGTGCGAGGCGCCGTCACCGACCTGACCGCTACTTCGGCGCGTTCGCCCGGCCGGCGCGGAGGTCAGGGTGCGACCTCCTGCAGGCCGTCGCCGTGCAGGACGTACCTCGTTCCGCACCGGGGGCAGCGCACCAGGGGTTCCTGCTCGGGCCCCCAGCGCACCTCGACGACGAGGACCTGGATCCCGTCCCGGGGGCAGACCGCGTAGTCCATGCGCGGAGCGTACGAGCCGCCGCCCCCGCCGTCACGGGTCGAGTTCCTCGGGGTTCCAGTCGAAGGTCCGGATGCGCCAGAACATCCACGTGAGCCAGAGCCGCAGGTGCGGCGGTTCGACGAAGCAGCCGAGGGCGACGACGGCCGCGTGCAGGTCGTCGTCGTCCAGGCGGAGGAGCTCGTCGCCCTCGGCCGCGAGGCGGTCCAGGACGGCGGCCGGCTCGGCGAACAGCATCCGCCGCTGATCCGTCCACGGGGTGAGCTGGTACGTGTCGCTGAAGCAGCCGCCCAGCACGGCGGTCAGCGTCGGCCACGCCGCGCGCCAGGAGGCGGCGCGCGGATCGTCCACCGGTTCGGCGACGTGCACGCCGCGGACGAACGGGTGCATGCCGTTGCCGGTGAGGGAGCGGCTGAGGCGGACGCCGACGCGGGTGCTGCTGCGGGAGCGGACGACCAGCTGGTGGCCGTACGTGTCCCGTTCCTCGAGGTCGCTGACCTCACCTACCACCTGCCCCGTGTCGTAGAGCAGGTACAGGTGGACCCCGCCGTCGGCGTCCGCGGCGAGCCAGTCTTCGATGCGGCGTACGTCGACCCGCGACGCTTCCCGGGCCCAGCGGTCGGCGGCGTCGGGGTCCAGGCGCGTGGTGGTCCTGCGGCGCCAGGTGTAGTGGTCCGGGAGGTGCTCGCTCGGGAGCACGGTGTCGGGGTGGTCGACCGCCTCCTGGAGGCGGTTCTCGAACCACGTGGCCCACCGTCGCCAGGAGGTTCCTTCCAGGGGTTGCCACACGTTGGCGCCCAGGGAGTTGATCGCGTTCCGGATGTCCTCCTCAGAGCTCGTCGCGTCCACGGCGGCCCGCCAGCGCCCGAGCGTCAATCCGGCGTCGTGGTTCGGGGCGGCGATCTGGCGCTCGAGGGCCTCACGGTCGTCGAGGCTGGTGTAGACGATGTCCCGGTCCTCGCCGAAGCTCTCCTCGATGATGGGATCGTCCATCAGGTTCGGCCTCCGTCCAGGTACGCGGTCCTCACGTAGTACTCACCGGCAGCGGTACGACCCACGACGATCTTGGCACGGCTGGCGGGCCGCTCCACCGCTTCCCCGTTCACCTTGACGAGCAACGTCCCGCTCGACGGGGGGACGGCGGCGTAGAGGGCGACCGTCCCTCCTACCGGCAGTTCCACGAGTCGTGACCGGTTCTCGCCCAGGACTCGAGTGATCACCGATTGCGCCGTCGACAGGTCGGTCCATCGGGACGCCTCTCCCAGGGGCCTGCCGAGCTGCCCTGTGGCCGGGTTCGGCGTTCCCTTGAAGAGCCTCGCCCTCAGGTAGTCGTCGTCGACGTCGACGTGCCGTTCGATCGTGTGGCCGCCTTCGACACCTTCGCTGCGCGAGAGGTCGACGCCGACGAGCATCTCGTCGAGGCTCTGGGGAACGAGCCCGGGAGCACGGCCGGGACCGTTCCGCTCGTGGCCGGGAACGCCGTCGGGCGTGACGCGTTCGACGGCCCGGCCGAGGCCGCGACCGACGGCCGCCGCACCGAGGGCGCCGGCGGCGGTGCCGTAGCGGCCGTCCTCGAGGTCGTCGACGTGCAGGGCGTCGCGGACGGTGTCGACGGGGTGGGTGGCCTGGCTCTGCAGGGCGGCGGGCAGACCGCGGACGTCGCGCCACCAGCCGCCGGGGTCGTCGAGCCAGCCGAGGCCGATCCACAGGCTGCCCTCGACGCTCTCGCCGACGGCGTCGCCCGCGTCGGCGAGGTGCTCGCCGAGGGATCGGGGACGGTGCGGGACGTGGTCGAGGATCGCGGTGAGCCGCTGGGCGAGGCGGTCCGTCGCGTCGTCGTAGGCGTCGAGGACCTGCTGACGCGTGCGCTGCCAGCGGTCGACGGCGGCCCAGGTGGACTGGAAGTCGGCGACGGTGAGGGTCGTGTCGAGGGTGCGCCGCTGGGCCTCGGCGAGGTCGGCGTCGACGGTGCGGAGGCGCGCCTGCAGCACCCCGAGCTCCCGGGAGAACTCCTCGACGATGCCTGCGCCCGCCGCGGCCACGTCCGCGAGGAGGGTGAGGCGGTCGTGCAGGGCGTCGGCGCGCGCGGCGAACCCGAGCTGCGCTGAGCCGGACCAGCTGCCGATGCGCGCCCCGGCGGTGTGGCCGGCGGCCTCGGCGAAGGCCGTGCCGGTGCTGCGCGCCGCCCGGGCGGCGGTGTCCGCGGCCCCCGGCGACAGCATCGACAGCTCGTCCATGCGGGGAACCTAGGTCGCACGGCACCGACGGCGGCTGCGTCGTCCACAGGCAGTGTCGTCCACAGGCGCGGTCGTCCACAGGTTCCGCTGCCCACGGGTGGTGGGGGACGAGGGGGGTTCAGCTCGGCAGGACGTGCGGCAGCTCCTCGCCCGCGCGCCAGACCTCGTGGATCGTCACCGTCGCGAAACGCCAGCCCTCCTCGGTGCGGCGCAGCGTGCAGTCGTACCAGCCGGCGCCGTCGGCGTGCCGTGTGAGGTCCCCCGTGAACCGGTGGACTCCGAGCAGGTACGAGCGGGTCGTCGCGGTGTCGCCGTCGACGTCGATCGCGTGGTTGGAGGAGAGGTGCCACGTCGCGTCGTAGCGCGCGAGGCCGCTCGGGGACCCGGTCCGCGCCAGCTCCTCGTGACCCGAGAGCCGGAACGGCGTCCCCTCGACCTGGAACACGCCGTCCGGCAGGTAGAGGGCCGTGTTCGCGGCGAAGTCGCCCACGTCCAGGGTGCGGGCGAACTCCACGAGCAGGTCGCCGATGGCGGCGCGGTCGACGAGCCACCGAAGCTGCGCGACGGGGTCGGTGGGCGGGGCGGCCGGCACGGCGGTGTGCGGGGTGGTGGTCACGGCCAGAGTCTGCGGAACGGGGCGCCCCGGCGGAAGGCGGACCGGGTGATGCCCGTCATCACCGGCGGGGATGAGTCCGTCCGCACTCGCGGAGCGCCTCGGTGTGGGGAAGTGGTGACCGTGGGCACCCGTTCGCCGCACGTCCCTCTGCGGGCTGATCCGTTCTCGCCGAGGGTGTCTGGTCTCAACCCGGGAGGACGGCCGACCAGCCGCCGTCGACGACGAGGTTCGCGCCCGTCACGTACGAGGCCTCGTCGCTCAGCAGGAACAGCGCGCAGCGGGCGACCTCCTCCGGGGCGCCGATCCGGCCGAGGGGGATGGCGTCCGCGATGGACCGCATCGGGTGGTCGGCGCGCAGGAGGTCGCTCTCGGTGGCGGGGGTGCGGATCATCCCGGGGCTCACGCAGTTCGCGCGGATGCCGTGCGGCGCACCCTCCGCGGCGAGCTGCCTCGTCATCGCGACCACCCCGCCCTTGGTCGCCGTGTGCGCGAGGCGGGTGTTGGTGCGGGAACCCGTGGTCCCGGCCGTGGAACCCACGAGCAGGATGCTCCCGCCGCCCCGGGCAACGAGGTGCGGCCAGGCCGCACGGGTGGTGAGGAACACGGTGTCGAGTTCCGCGCGCAGCACGAACGACCAGTCCGCGTACGACGTCGCGGCCACGGGGGAGAAGCGCGTCGCGCCGGCGTTGGCGTGCAGCAGGTCGATGCCGCCGTGCCGGGCGGCCGCGCCGTCGACCCACGCGCCGACGGCCGCCTCGTCCGTGAGGTCGAGGGGGGCCGTGCTGTCCAGCCGTCCCCCGGCGGCCTCGACGAGGCGCACGGTCTCCGCGGAACCCGCCGCGTCCAGGTCGCAGCCGACGACGACGGCGCCCTCGGCCGCGAACAGGAGGGCTGCCGCCCGGCCCTGCCCCCCGGCGGTGCCCGTGACGAGGACCACCTTGTCGACGAGGCGGTTCACGCGCCGGCCATCGCGTCCGCGATCGACTTCACGCCGCCGTGGGCGGTGAGACCACCGTCGACGGTGACCTCGGCGCCCGAGACGAACGAGGCGGCCGGGCCGAGCAGGAACACGACGACCGCGGCGACCTCGTCGGCGGTGCCCGTGCGGCCGAGCGGGGTCTCCGCCACGTTGGCGGCGCGGAACCCGGGCGCGGCCGAGGCCGTCATCGGGGTCTCGATGAAGCCGGGGTGGACGGTGTTGACGCGGATCCCCCGGGGGCCGAGCTCCAGGCAGGCGGCCTTGGCCAGGCCCCGCAGCGCCCACTTGCTCGTCGTGTAGGCCAGGGGCACGTGCCCCGTCAGCGCCGCGACGGAACCGACCACGACGATCGAGGAACGGGCGGCCATGAACGGTGTCACGGCCTGCACGCCGAGCAGCGTCCCCACGACGTTCACCTCGTGCACGCGCAGCAGGTCGGCCGGGGAGACGTCGCCCAGGCGGGCGCGCCACGTCACGCCCGCGTTCCCGGCCAGCGCGTCGACGCGCCCGAACCGGCGCGCGACGTCCGCGGCGGTCCGCGACCACGCCTCCTCGTCGGTGACGTCGAGGCGGCGGTACTCCACACCGGGCAGCGGCTCGCGCGGCTCCTCGAGCACGTCCAGACCGAGGACGGTGGCGCCCTCCGCGGCGGCGAGGCGCGCCTGCGCGGCGCCGAGGCCGGAACCGGCCCCGGTGACGAGGACGACGCGGCCCGCGAGGGCGGGCCTCCCCGGTGGGGGAGGAGCGGGGGTGGACGACGGCGGCACGGTGGGTTCCTCCTCGGGACGCGCCTCATGCTGCGGCGTGCGTGCGCCGGGCGGAAGGTGCGCTGAGGCATACCCCGCATCGACCCCGTCGATACAGTGACGGGCATGCGGCGGCGTCGGCGGTGAACCTCGCGAACCTCGACCTGAACCTGCTCGTGCCCCTGGACGCCCTGCTGCAGGAGCGCAGCGTCACCCGCGCCGCCGAGCGGCTCCTGCTCAGCCAGCCTGCGCTGTCCGCCTCGCTGGCCCGCCTGCGCCGCCACTTCGACGACCCGCTGCTGGTCCGGGTCGGCAACACCTACCAGCTCACCCCCCTCGCCGAGCAGCTCGCGGCGCGCACCCGCGTCCTGCTCGCCGACGTCGAGCGGGTGTTCTCCGCCGAACCGGACTTCGACCCGCGCACGACGACGCGCGAGTTCACGATGGTGACCAGCGACTACAGCAGCACGGTCCTCGCCCCGCTGGTCGTGGCGCTCCTCGACGCCGAGGCACCCCGGGCCCGGCTGCGGCTGTCCGCGAACACCCCGCGCGTGGTCGACGGGGCGGAGCGGGTACTGCTGAGCACCGACCTCATGGTCATGCCGCACGGGTTCGTCGCCGACCTCCCGCACCAGGACCTGCACCGCGACGAGTGGGTCTGCGTCGTCGCCGCGGACAACACCGAGGTGGGGGAGACGCTGTCGCTGGAGCAGGCGCGGACGATGCCCTGGGTCGCGAGCTACCACGGCCCGACGGCGTCGACGCCGGCCGCGCGGCAGATGCGGATGCTCGGCGTGGAACCCCACGTCCAGGTCGTCACGGAGAACTTCCTCACCGTGCCCGGGCTCGTCGCGGGCAGCGGCCGGGTGGCCCTGCTGCAGCAGCGGCTCGTCGACGCGCTGCCCCCGGGCTCCGGCGTCCGCGCCGTCGCGTGCCCCGTGGAGGTGGGCCCGCTCATCGAGGCGATGTGGTGGCACCCCTCCTACACCCCCGACCCGGAGCACTCGTTCTTCCGGGACCTGGTGCTGCGGGCGGCGCAGGGGACGACCCCACCGCCCTGACCGTCCGCCCGCCCCCCTCTGCACCCGTTCACCCGGACGGCCGCATCGACGTGGCTGATGGGCGTCCCCACGGTTGTCTATTGGTCAGCGCCCACGCGGGACGCGATGCTCGGCCTCCCGGTTGACCCGCGACGGCGCGGGCCCGCGGCAGGAGGATCCCGTGTCCGACGTCATCCCCGACGGCCCCGTGCGCTCGACGACCGCGGCGCACGCCACGTCACCGACCCGCCCCGGCGCGGCGGCCCGCACCTCCCCACCCACCACGGTCGGGAGCGCCCCCGACCGCCGCCCCACCGCGCTGCAGGCCACGTTCCTGCTCTGCCTCAGCTGCCTGTCGGTGCTGGGCGCGGTCCTCATCGCGCCCGTGCAGCCCGCCATCGCCCGGGCGTTCGCCGACCAGCCGGGCGTGGGGCTGCTGGTCCCGGTGTCCCTCACGGTGCCGGCGCTCGTCGTCGGCCTGACGGCCCCCTTCGCGGGCCGCATCGTCGACCGCGTCGGCCGCATCCGGCTGCTCGTCGTCGCCCTGGTCGCCTACTCGATCTTCGGCACCGCACCGCTGTGGCTGGGCAGCCTGCCCGCGATCGTCGCGAGCCGCGCGCTCGTCGGTGTCGCCGAGGCCGCCATCATGACGAGTTCCACGACCCTCATCGGCGACTACTACTCCGGCGCCCGGCGCAACCGCTACTTCGGCCTGCAGACCGTCGCCGCGTCCGTCTCGGCGATCGTGTTCCTCGCCGCGGGCGGGGTGCTCGGGCAGGGGAACTGGCGCGCCCCGTTCTGGCTGTACGCCGTCGGGATCGTGGCGGCCGTCCTCGTCCCGCTGCTGCTGTGGGAACCTGCCGCCCGCGTCCGCGGGGAACTGCCCGCGGTGCCGTGGCGCCGGATCCTGCTGCCCTTGGCCATCACCGTGCCGGGTGGTGCGGTGTTCGCCACCCCGATCGTGCAGCTGTCCTTCGTGCTCGACGCCGCGGGCGTCGACGACAGCGCGGCCATCGGCGCGATCAGCGCCTTCGCCTCGGTCGCCACGGCCGTCGGGGCGTTCGCGTTCGCGCGGCTCGCACGTCGAGGGCCGACGACCCTGCTGCTGGTCTCGCTGACGCTCGCCGGCGTCGGCATCGCCGTCCTGGCGCTGTCCCCGGCCGTGGCGCCGATCGTCGTGGGTGCCGTGATCGCCTCCGCGGGAACCGGTCTGCTGCTCCCCACGCTCCTCACGTGGACCCTCACGACGCTGCCGTTCGAGCAGCGCGGCCGGGCCACCGGCGTGTTCACGGGCTGCCTCTTCTTCGGGCAGTTCCTCTGCCCGCTCGTCGTCTTCGCCCTCACGGCTGCGCTCGGTGGCCTGTCCGCGGCCCTGCTGGGCATCGCCGTCCTCGCCGCCGTCCTGGTCGCGGTCGTGCTCGCGCGCCGGCCCAGCGTCGCCCTCGAGGGCTGAGCGGACGCATCGACCTCCGTGATGCCCCGCATCACGGAACTCCGCTTCCGCGGCCGTCTCCTCCTGCGCCACAGTCGTGGCGACCGCACGAGGCCGTGCCGGCCGCACTCCCCACCCGGAAGGATCAACGGTGATCAAGCTCCTCTCGCACCTGGCCCACCTGGAGATCGCCTCCCCCGACGTCGAGGCCTCCGTCTCCTTCTACGAGCAGCACTTCGGCCTGGAGGGCGTGGACCGGGACACCGACGGATCGGTGTCCCTGCGCTGCTGGGGCGACTACTACCGCTACAGCCTCGTCGTCAGCCCGGGGGAGCAGCCGGCCGTGCTGAACATGGCGTGGCGCACCTCCAGCGACGAGGCGCTCGACGAGGCCGCCCGCCGGATCGAGGCGCAGGGGACCACGGGGACGTGGCACGGGGCCCGCCGCCACCACGGCCGCTCCTACCAGTTCACCGGCCCCTACGGGCACACCATGGAGCTGTACTGGGAGGTCGAGCGGTTCGTCGCCCCCGAGGGCCGAGCCTCGATCTTCCCCGACCGCCCCTCGCGCCGTTCCCGCCACGGCGCCGCCCCGCGGTTCCTCGACCACGTCACCGTCGCCGCGTCCGACGTCCGGGGGTTCGCCGACTGGTACAACGAGGCGCTCGGGTTCCGCATCATGGCCTACACGCAGCTGGACCACGCCGACGTCACGGTGTTCGGCGTGCTCACGACCAACGAGAAGTCCCACGACCTCGGCGTCGTCCTGGACTCCTCGCCGATCCCGGGCCGCGTGAACCACATCGCGTTCTGGGTCGACTCCCACGAGGAGCTGCTGCGCGCCGCGGACGTCCTCATGGAGAACGGAACCGACATCGAGTACGGCCCGTCCGTCCACGGCGTCGGCGAGCAGACGTTCCTGTACTTCCGCGAGCCCAGCAGCCTGCGCGTGGAGCTGAACACCGGCGGCTACCGCAACTACGTCCCGGACTGGACGCCGAACGTGTGGACGCCGTCGGCCGGGTCGAACAGCATCTACCGCAACGGCGCCATGCCCATGTCGATGACCGAGTCGTTCCCGCCGGACGCGACCCACCCCAGCGCGACGGAGGAGGGCGTCCTGCCCGGCACCGAGGAGCAGCTGCTGAACCCCTACGCCCTGCAGGGCCAGGGCTGAGGGGGGCGGCACCGTGTTCGAGTACTTCCCGGGCAACTACGTCTGGAACCTGTCGGCCAACCTGGCCATGGAGATGGGCGCCCGCATCGGCGAGGTGGACGCCATCTGCCGTCCGCTGCGCGCGGCCCTCGAGCGGGGCGATGAGGTCGGCACCCCGCAGTTCCTGGCCTCCTGGGAGCGTCAGGGCGACCAGCTCGTCGAGCTGGCCGCGGAGGACGAGGCCGCGGGCCGCCGCTTCAGCGCGGGCGAGAAGCTGGGGCGCGCGGCGACGTACTTCATCACGGGTGAGCGCATGCAGGCCCGCGACCACGCCCCCCGCGTCGCGCTGTACGCCAAGTTCCGCCACACCTTCGACCGGGGCGCCGCGCTGGCCGGGGAGGACGTGACCCGGATCGAGGTCCCCTACGCGGGGACGCACCTCGCGGCGCTGTTCGTGCCCGCGCAGGGCGTCGAGGGACCGGCCCCCGTGCTCGTGCAGGTCAACGGCCTCGACTCGACCAAGGAGATGGTCTACCGGACCGGGCCGGCCCTGAAGCTGGCCCGGCGCGGCGTGGCCTCGCTGATCGTCGACCAGCCCGGCACGGGGGAGGCCCTGCGCTGGCAGGAGCTGCCCGCCGTGGTCGAGGCCGAGGAGTGGGCGAGCGTGCTCTACGACCACCTCGCCGCGCGGACGGACGTCGACCCGGACCGCATCGGCATCCTCGGCGTCTCGCTGGGCGGCTACTACGCCCCGCGGGCCGTGGCGTTCGAACCGCGCTTCGCCCTCGGCGTCGCCTGGGGCGCGAACCACGACTGGGGCCAGGTGCAGCAGGCGCGGCTGGCGGCGCAGGGGGAGCGTCCCGTCCCGCACTACTGGGAGCACGTGCAGTGGGTGTGGGGTGCGGCCGACCGCGACGAGTTCTTCGAGATCGCCCGGCGCGTCACGCTGGACGGCGTCCTGGACCAGGTGAAGGTGCCGTTCCTCGTCACCCACGGGGAGCAGGACCGGCAGATCCCCCTGGCCTACGCCCACCGCAGCTACGAGCAGCTGGTCAACAGCCCCGACCGGGAGCTGAAGGTGTTCACCGACCGCGAGGGCGGCGTCCACCACTCCAGCGTCGACAACGGCGCCGTGGCCACGGACTTCATCGCCGACTGGGTCGCCGAGCGCTTCTCCGGGCGGCTCGGGTGAGCGCGCCGACCAGTGCCGCGGCGGCCACCCCGACGTGGGACCGGTCCGACCCGGAGGGCGCCATCGCCGAGGCCGCCGCGCGCTGCTCGAACTGGGGCCGCTGGGGCCCGGACGACGTGCACGGGACGCTGAACCACCTGACACCGGAGCTCCGCGTGCGGGCGGCGGGTCTCGTGCGCCGCGGCGTGACGTTCTCCCTGTCGCAGTCCTTCGACATGGACGGGCCGCAGAAGGGCTGGCGCCGGCGCACCAACCCGGTGCACACGATGCTCGACACCGGGGTGGACGCCGAGCGCGGCAACCAGGGGTTCCCGCACGGGATCGGCGGCGCCGACGACGTCATCACGATGCCGCTGCAGTGCTCGACCCAGTGGGACGGCCTCGGGCACATCTTCGACCACGGCCGGGCCTGGAACGGCCGCCGGGCCGGGGACGTGGTGACCAGCGAGGGCGACCTCGTCACGGGCATCCAGACCGCCGCCGCCCCGCTGTGCGGGCGCGGCGTGCTGCTCGACGTCGGCCGCGTCGTCGGGGAGGACGGCGAACTGCCCGACGGCTTCGCCATCACGACCGAGCACCTGGACCAGACGATCGCCGCGCAGGGTCCGACCGCCGGCGTCGGGCGGGGCGACCTCCTGCTCGTCCGCACGGGACGCCTGGCCCGCGCCCGCCGCGAGGGCTGGGGCGACTACGCGGGCGGCGCGTCACCGGGGTTGTCCTTCGGCACGGCCGGGTGGCTGCACGGCAGCGAGATCGCCGCGGTCGCCACCGACACGTGGGGCTTCGAGGTGCGCCCGAACGAGTTCGACGTCGCCTTCCAGCCGCTGCACCAGGTCGTCATCCCCCACGTCGGGCTCTACCTGGGGGAGATGTGGGACCTCGACGCGCTCGCGGCCGACTGCGCCTCGACCGGGGTCTTCGAGTTCCTCCTCACGGCCTCGCCGCTGCCCGTCACGGGCGCCGTCGGCTCACCCGTCAACCCCATCGCCCTGCTCTGACCACCGGCGCCCCCGCACCGGCCCGCACCACCGAGCACAGCACAGGAAGAAGGCGACGATGCCTGCAGTGAGTTCCGCCCTCGTCATCGGCGGGGGCCCGGCCGGTGCGGCCGCGGCCGTCCTGCTCGCGCGGGCGGGGGTGGCCGTCGACCTGGCCGAGCAGCGTCCCGGCCCCCCCGAGGTCGGGTCCGGCATCACGCTGCAGGGCAACGCCCTGAGGGTCCTGCGGGACCTCGGCGTCTGGCCGCGGGTCGCGGCCAGCGGCTTCCCGTTCGACTCCCTCGGCATCCGCGCCCCCGACCCGGCCGGCACCCTCCTCGTGGAGATGCCGGACGTCCGCACGGGCGGCCCCGACCTCCCCGGGACCATGGGGATGTCGCGCCCGGAGCTGGCCCGGATCCTGCTCGCCCGCGCCGCGGAGGTCGGTGCGGAGGTCCGCTTCGACACCTCCGTGACAGGTCTGGAGCAGGACGCGGACGGTGTCGACGTCCGGTTCGCGGACGACTCGACCGGGCGCTACGACGTCGTCGTGGGCGCGGACGGGATCCGCTCCGCCACGCGCGAGCTCATCGGCGTCCCCGTCGAGACGCGGCCGACGGGCATGGGCATCTGGCGCATCCACGCGCCGCGGCCGCCGGAGGTCGTGCGCACCGACCTCGTCTACGGCGGTCGCTGCTACATCGCCGGGTACTGCCCGACGAGCGAGGACACCCTCTACGCCTACCTCGTCGAGGACCACCAGGACCGCAGCGGCCTGGACCAGGCCGAGCAGATCGCGGTGTTCCGCGATCTCGCGTCGTCGTACCACGGCCCGTGGGACGCGGTGCGGGACGGACTCACCGACGAGACGCCCGTCAACTACACGCGGTTCGAGAGCCACTTCGTCGACGGACCGTGGAACCGGGGCCGGGTCGTGCTGATCGGTGACGCCGCGCACGCCTGCCCGCCCACCATCGCGCAGGGCGCGGCCCAGGCCCTCGAGGACGCGGCCGTGCTCGGCGAGCTGCTCACCACCTCCGAGCGGCTCGACGACGCGCTCTGGGAGCGGTTCACCGCGCGCCGCGGCGACCGCGCCCGGACGATCGTCGAGGCGTCGGTGCAGCTGGCGCAGTGGATGCTCGACCGCGTGCCGCGCGAGGAGACCGACGTCCCCGGGCTGATGGCCCGGACGTTCGCGCTCGTGGCGGTGCCCGCGTGAGGTTCGCGACCGTCGAGCAGGGCGGGCGCCGGTTCGGCGGGGTCGTCGTCGGGGCGGCCGGCGAGGAGGTCCTGCACGCGCTGCCGCTCGGCACGACCGTCGACGACCTCGTCGCGGCGGGGCTCGGGGCCGCCGTGGAGGCGGGGGAGCGGGCCGTGGGCTCCTCCGACCCCGTGCCGGTCGCGGCGCTGCGCCTGCTGCCGCCGCTGCGGCCCGCC
Source organism: Kineococcus rubinsiae (assembly GCF_011839805.1). Lineage (GTDB taxonomy): Bacteria > Actinomycetota > Actinomycetes > Actinomycetales > Kineococcaceae > Kineococcus > Kineococcus rubinsiae. The sequence goes on from NZ_VWPY01000003.1 coordinate 93,443, forward strand.
TCGGTGCGCGATTTCGTGGCCTTCGAGGAGCACGTCGAGGGGGTCGTGCGCAGCGTCTCCGGCGAGGGCGGCGTGCAGCCCGCCTGGTACGAGGCGCCGACGTTCTACTTCGGCAACCCGCACAGCGCGATCGGCGCGCACGACGACGTCGCCGTCCCGCCCGGCTGCTCCGCGTTCGACTACGAGCTGGAGGTCGCCGTGGTCGTCGGCCGGGAGGGGACGAACCTCAGCCCGGAGGAGGCCCGCGGGCACGTGTTCGGCTACACGCTGTTCAACGACTGGTCCGCGCGCGACCTCCAGCGCCGCGAGATGCAGGTCGGGCTCGGTCCGGCCAAGGGCAAGGACTCGGCGGTGACGCTCGGCCCGTGGCTCGTGACCGCCGACGAGCTGGAGTGGTCCCGCGACGCGGACGGGTTCCTCGACCTGGCGCTGACCGCGAGCGTCAACGGCCGCGTCGTGGGTTCGGACCTGCTGTCGAACGCCTCCTGGACGTTCGAGGAGATGATCGCCTACGCCTCGCGCGGCGCGGTCGTGCGGCCCGGGGACGTCCTCGGGTCCGGGACGGCCGGCAACGGCGGCTGCCTCGCGGAGCTCTGGGGCCGGGCGGGCCGCCAGGACCCGCCCCCGCTGGTGCCGGGCGACGTCGTGCGCCTGGAGGCCGAGGGCCTCGGCGCGGTGCAGAACCGGGTGGTCGCCGGCGCGGCGATCGGCGACCTCCCGGTGGTCCGGGCCGCCCGCACGCGGCCCCGACGACGGCCGGCCGACCGCGTCGACCCCGCCGGTAGGGTCTGAGCGTGGACAAGGTGGTCGGAGCGACGGAGGCCGTCGCGGGCATCGCCGACGGCGCGAGCATCGCCGTGGGCGGGTTCGGGCTGTCCGGCATCCCGTGGATCCTCGTGGAGGCGCTGCTCGAGCAGGGCGCCGGCGGGCTCACGGTCGTGTCGAACAACTGCGGTGTCGACGGGGCCGGCCTCGGGCTGCTGCTCGCCGCGCACCGCATCGACCGCGTCATCGCCTCCTACGTCGGGGAGAACAAGGAGTTCGCCCGGCAGTACCTCGCGGGCGAGCTGCAGGTGGAGCTCACGCCGCAGGGAACCCTCGCCGAGCGCCTGCGCGCGGGCGGCGCCGGGATCGGCGCGTTCTACACGCCCACCGGCGTCGGGACCCAGGTGGCCGACGGCGGCCTGCCGTGGCGCTACCACGCCGACGGGACCGTGGCCCTGGCCTCGCCGCCCAAGGAGGTCCGCACGTTCCTGGGCCGCGAGATGGTCCTCGAGGAGGGCATCGTCACCGACGTCACGCTCGTCCGGGCCGCCGTCGCCGACCGGCACGGGAACGCGGTGTTCCACGCGGCCGCGCGGAACTTCAACCCCCTCGCCGCGATGGCCGGGAGGTTCACCGTCCTGGAGGCGGAACGGGTCGTCGAGGCGGGCGAGATCCACCCCGACGACGTGCACCTGCCGGGCATCTTCGTGCAGCAGGTCGTCGCGCTGACGCCGGAGCAGGCCTCGCGCAAGCAGATCGAGAAGCGCACCACGCGCGGACCCGGGGAGGCGGAGCGGTGACCGGCTGGACGCGCGACGAGATCGCGGCCCGCGCCGCGCTCGAACTGCAGGACGGGCAGTACGTGAACCTCGGGATCGGGCTGCCGACGCTCGTGCCCACCCACCTGCCCGCGGGGGTCCACCTCGTCATGCAGTCCGAGAACGGCATCCTCGGTGTGGGCCCCTACCCGCTGGAGGAGGAGGTCGACCCCGACCTCATCAACGCCGGCAAGGAGACCGTCACGGTCCTGCCGGGTTCCTCGTTCTTCGACTCGGCGCTCAGCTTCGCGATGATCCGCGGCGGCCACGTCGACGTCGCCGTCCTCGGCGCCATGCAGGTCTCCGTCGCCGGGGACCTCGCGAACTGGATGGTGCCCGGGAAGATGGTCAAGGGCATGGGCGGGGCCATGGACCTCGTCCACGGCGCCCGCCGCGTCGTCGTGACCATGGAGCACACCGCGCGCGACGGCAGCCCGAAGCTGCTGGCGCGGTGCGACCTCCCCCTCACGGGCAAGGCGGTCGTGGACCGGGTCATCACCGACCTCGGCGTCCTCGACGTGGCGGGCGACGCGTTCGAGCTCGTCGAACTCGCCCCGGGCGTCACGCGCGAGGCGCTCGTCGCCGTGACGGGCGCCCCGGTGCGCGACCGGGCGGGTTCTCCCACCTCCTGACGCGGCGGCGTCAGCTCCCGAAGACGACGTCCGCCGTCGCGACCGTGCCGGCGGTGCGGCCCGGGGCCGTCTGGTGCTGCCAGTAGAGGTTGGTGTGCGCGATGACGGCGGCCGGGGCGGGGGCGCCCCACGACGTCTTGTCGCCCGTTGTGTGGGCGTCGCCGACGAGGGTCGCGTCGTAGCCGCGGGTGAACGCGCCGTGCAGCGTCGAGCGGATGCACGCGTCGGTCTCCGCGCCCGCGATCACGAGGCGGCCGACGCCGAGGCCGGCGAGGACGTCCTCGAGGTCGGTGGCTTCGAAGGAGTCGCCGTGGTTCTTGTGGACGTGGGCCTCGCCGTCGCCCGCCGGGAGCTCGGGCACGACCTGCCAGTCGTCGCTGTCGCGGGCCATGAACTCGTCGGCGTGCTGGACCCAGACGACCGGCGTCCCGGCCTCGCGCGCCCGCCCGACGAGGGTGGCGATGTTCGCGACGACGGCGTCGCGCTCGTGGGCCTCGGCGACGACGCCGTTCTGCACGTCGACGACGAGGAGGGCGGTGTTCGGGCGGTTCTCCAGGGTGGTCATGGTCTCCCCTTGCTCGCGCGGTGTCCGTGCTCCGCACGCTAGCGCCGGGCACCGACAGCAGAGTGGGCTCAGCGGGGCTGGCGCCGGTGCCGGGCGAGGTCGGAGTTCACCAGCCCCAGCAGGGCCAGGACCACCACGAGCCCGGCCGTGGCGAGCAGCTGGGAGGACACGAACAGGCACACCTGGGTGATGAGCAGCGACGCGAGGGCGCTGCGCTGGAACGACTCCACGGCCGCGCGCCGCCCGCGCCGGCGCGCCTGGACCAGACCCGCGGCCACGAACACCAGGGACACCGCGGTGCCGACGAACACCCCGGCGATCGAGACGTCGTAGAGGTCGCGGCGGCTCCACACCTCCAGCAGGACCAGCACCGACATCAGGGCCTGGCCGGCCAGCAGCACCCCCATGAGCGGCAGCGCCCACCACGCGGCGGAGGCGCGTTCGACGCGGGCGGCGACCGCCCGCCAGGCCCGGAGCACGTGCTGCGGGACGCCCGGGGAGCTCGTGGGCACGGTGGTGAGCAGAGCCCGCAGCTCGGCGGCCGCGGGGGAGTCGCCCGCCTTGGCCAGCGAGCGGAGGGCCTCGTCGCGCCGGTGCTCCGGCAACCGCCCCGCGAGCCCGTCGACCAGGGCGTGCGCCGCGGCGGCCACCCGCTCGTCGGCGTCGAGGGGGCGGCGGCGGCGCCACGTGTGACCGGCCACGACGACCCCGGCCAGGACGCCGTACATGATCGCCGCGGCGGGTTCGTAGAAGTAGTCGTTGTCGGTGGTGACGAACTTGCCGACCTCGTCGATGAACAGCCCGAACCCCACGCCGCCGAGGACCGCGCTGAGCGGGCGGGGGCCGGGGCCCAGGTAGGCGAGCTGCAGCAGCAGGGCCGCCGCCATCAGCAGGCCCCCGGGCAGGACGTGGGCGATGTGCAGGCCGGCGCCGCCGCCGATCTGCGGGTAGCCCGTCAGCGCGAGCAGCGTCCGCGTCAGCAGGATCGTCGTGACCGCGGAGACGACGAACGTCGTCAGGTGCTGCACGGCCTTCGGGCTGCGGACGAAGTCCACGGGAGGGGGCCGTCGGGACACCCCAGCACGCTACGCGAGGCGGCCGGGCTCAGCCCGCGGTGCGGACGGGTGCCCGCTCGTCCCGCGTCCGGTCCACCGGCGCCCAGTCCTCCAGCGCGCCGGCGGTCAGCGGCCGGGCGAAGAGGTAGCCCTGCACGAAGTCGCAGTCCATGCCGACGAGCGCGAGGCGCTGCCCCTCGGTCTCCACGCCCTCGGCGACGGCGCGGATGCCCATGGCGTGCGCGAGCTGCACGCACGTCGCGACGATCGCGTCGTCGCCGTCGTTGACGCCCAGGCCCATCACGAAGGAGCGGTCGATCTTGAGCTCGTCGACGGGGAAGCGCTGCAGGTACGTGAGGCTCGCGTAGCCGGTGCCGAAGTCGTCCACGGCGATGCCGACGCCGAGGGCCTTCAGCGCGTGCAGCGTCGCGGCCGCGGTCTCCGGGTCGGTGACGAGCGCCGTCTCGGTGACCTCCAGGACCAGCAGGCGCGGGTCGAGGCCGTGGCGGGCCAGCACCGCGGTGACGGCGGCGACCAGCCCGGGGTCGGCGAGCTGGCGGGTCGAGACGTTCACGGCCATCTCCACGGTCCGGTGCGCGGGGTCGTCCGCCCACCGCGCCGCCTGCGCGACCGCCGTGTCGAGGACCCAGGCGCCGAGCTCGCGCACGAGCCCCGACTCCTCCGCGACGTCGATGAACGCCGCCGGCGGCAGCAGGCCCCGCTCGGGGTGCTGCCAGCGCACCAGCGCCTCGACGCCCGTCATCGTGCCCGCCGCCAGCCCGATCCGCGGCTGGTAGTGCAGGCGCAGCTCGCCGCCGGCGACCGCGCGGCGCAGCTCCCCGAGCAGCCGCAGCCGGTCGACGGCGACGTCGGTGCACGCGGGGTCGTGGACCTCGACGCGGCGGCGCCCGGCCGCCTTGGCGCGGTGCACGGCGACGGCCGCGTGGTGCAGCAGCCGCTCGGCGGTGTCCTCGGGCGAGGCGGTGACCGCGACGCCGACGCTCGCGGACACGACGATCTCCAGGCCCTGCACGACGAGGGGGACGCCGAGGGCGGCCTGCACCCGCTGGGCGAGGGCGACGGCGGCCGCCGCGTCGAGCTGGTCGGCGACGACGAACTCGTCCCCAGACAGGCGCGCGACGGTCGCGGACTCGCGCACGCTCGCGCGCAGCCGGCCCGCGACGACCCCCAGCAGCTCGTCGCCGGCGGCGGTGCCGAGGCTCGCGTTGACGGCGGCGAAGTGGTCGAGGTCGACGAAGAGCAGCCCGAACGGCGCGGGCGCGCCCGCGAGGCGGTGCGTCAGCTCCGCGTCCAGGCCGGCCCGGTTCGGCAGCCCGGTCAGGGCGTCGCGCAGCGCCTGGCGCCGCAGGTCCTCCTCCGCCCGCACGCGCGCCGCCTCGGACGCCTCGGCGCGGTGCAGGGTGGCGACGAGCTCCTGCTCGTAGGCGCGGCGCTCCGGGATGCTGAACACGATGATCCGCAGCTCCGCCGCGCGGTCCCCGGCGGCGGGGCTGCGCGTCGCGGTCAGCAGGCACGCGCGCCGGGAGCGGTCGGCCGCGACGACGTCGACGACGACCTCGCTGACGGCTCCCGCGGTGAGCAGCTGCGGCAGGCAGTGCGTGCTGAAGAGGATGCGGTCGCCCACGGGCAGCAGGCGCAGGACCGACGTGCCGAGCAGGTCGCCGCGCCGGTACCCGGCCCAGTCGAGGAACGTGTCGTTGGCGCGGGTGATCGTGCCGTCGTCGGTGGTCGTGAGGTACCCGCACGGTGCCTGCTGGAACAGCGCCTCGGCACCGTCGGCGGTGCTCACCCGGGGTTCCGCAGGTGCGTCAGCACGGCGGCCGCGGTCTCCTCGGGGGCGCTGACGTGCGGGCAGTGGCCGATCGCCGCCAGCTGCACCAGGACGCTGCCCGCGATGCCCTCGTGCACCCGGCGCACCGCGGTGGCCGGGGCCAGCGCGTCGGCGCGGCACTGCACGACGAGGGTGGGCGTCGTGACCCGCGCCAGCACGTCGCGGCTGTCGGAGAGGAACGTGACGCGGGCGAAGTCGCGCGCCGTCTCGGGGTTGGTCTGGCGGAACGCGTGCGTCAGCTCCTCCCCGAGCTCGGGCCGGTCGGGGGTGCCCATGATCATCGGCGCGACCGCCGCACTCCAGGCGAAGTAGTTGTGGTCGAGGGAGTCCAGCAGCTCCTCGACGTCCTCGCGGGAGAACCCGCCCTCGTAGCCCGTCGCGGGGTCGTCCACGTAGCGCGCCGACGGGGCCAGCAGCACCAGCTGCGAGAAGCGCTGCGGCGCAGCGACCGCCGCGCGCACGGCGACCATCGCGCCGACGCTGTGGGCGACCAGGACGACGTCGTGCAGGTCCAGCTCCGCGCAGACGTCCAGCAGGTCGCCGGCGTACCCGTCGAGCGAGGAGTGCCGCACGCGGTCGTAGGCCGCCGGGTCGGAGTGGCCGGCGCCGGCCTGGTCGAAGAGCACCACGCGGTGCTCGCCGGTGAACGCCGGGAGGATCCGGTGCCACATCTCCTGCCCCGACCCGAAGCCGTGGACCAGGACGACGGTCCGGCCCCCGGGACGGCCCAGGACGGTCACGTTGGCGCGCCGGGCCGCCGTGTCTGCTGCGAGGTGGTTCACCGTGGTCCGTTCTCCGTGGTGCACGCCGTGGCGTCGACGTCTCCCTCCGTGCATCGGCAGCGGGGTCGGCGTCCTGAACCGCCGCTCCAGCGGGTGCGCCGGCCGGGCGCGGTGGCAGGCTGCGGACGTGACCTCCCCCGGACCCGTCCCCTTCGCCGTCGTCGGCAGCGGCTGGCGCTGCGACTTCTTCCTGCGCCTGGCCCGGATGGCGCCGCACGCGCTGCGCGCCGTCGGCGTCGTCACCCGCAGCGCGGAGAGCGGCGAGCGCGTGACGCGGGAGTGGGGCGTGCCGGCCGTGCGCACCATCGCCGAGGTGCTGGCGGGGGAGCGGCCCGCCTTCGTCGTCGCCTCCGTGCCGTGGGCGCAGATGCCGGTCACCGTGCGCGAGCTCGTCGCGGCCGGGCTGCCCGTCCTGGCCGAGACGCCCCCCGCCCCGGACCTCGACGGCCTGCGGTCGCTGTGGGCCGACGTCGGGGCGAGCGGGCGCGTCCAGGTCGCCGAGCAGTACCTGCTCATGCCGGGCCACGCCGCGCGCCGGACCCTGGTGCGCGAGGGCGTCATCGGCGAGCCCACGTCGGTGCAGGTCTCCTCGACGCACCAGTACCACGCGGTCTCGCTCGTGCGCGGCCTGCTCGGCGTCGACCGCGAACCCGTCACGGTCACCGCGCGCCGGTTCGCGGCGCCGCTGCTGGACCCGATGAGCGGCGCCGGCTGGAACCCGCCGGCCCCGGCGGAACCCCGCACCACCACGCTCGGGATGCTCGACTGGGGCGGGCGCTCCGGCCTCTACGACTTCACCGACAACCAGTGGTGGAACCCGCTGCGCGCCCGGCGCGTCGTCGTGCGCGGCTCGGCCGGGGAGATCGTCGACGACGCCGTCACGCGGATGGTGGACCCCACGAGCCCCGTCACCTCGCTGCTGTCCTACCGGCGGCGCGGCATCGACATGAACCTCGAGGGCGTCGACCTCGACACCGTGAGCTTCGACGGGCGCGTGGTCTACCGCAACGCCTGGGCGGGCACCCGGATGTCCGAGGACGACATCGCGGTGGCGCAGATCCTCGCCGACACGGGCGCGTGGGCGGCCGGCGACGGGCCGGAGCCGTACCCGCTCGCGCAGGCCTGCCAGGACCACGCGGTGGCGCTCGCGATCGAGGAGTCGGCGAGCACGGGCGCCGACGTCACCGTCGCCGGGGAGCCCTGGGCCTAGACCCCCCGCCCCGCCGGGGCCGCGCGGGTAGCGTCGGCGGGGTGCACCGACGGACGGCCGCCGCGGCCCTGGCGGGTCTGCTCCTGCTGACCGCGGCCTGCGGCGACGGCGGGGCCGGCGACGCGGCCGCCGCGTGCTCGACGGCGCCCGTGCCCGCTGAGGACCCGGGTGCGGACGACGCGGCGGGCGTCTCGACCGAGCGCCGCGACGCCTACGCGCAGGCGGCGGAGCTCGCGGCCTCGGCGGCCGAGGAGGACGCCCGCTGGCGCGACCTCGCGGGCGGGTACGCGACCCTCTCCGACACGGCCGCGCAGGTGGTCGCGACGGGGAGCGGCGAGAGCGCGCTCTCCGACGAGCAGCTCACGGGCCTGGTCACGCAGGTCGTCGCGGCGTCCGCCGCCGTCCGGCGCCTCTGCGCCGTCGCCGAGGTCAGCTGACCCCGATCCCTCCGTGATCTTGCAGGGATCACCTGCATGATCACGGAGGGATCAGGACGCCGAGAGGCCGCGGGGGCCGCTGGAGAGCACGGCCGCGGCGAGTGCCCGGGCCGCGGGCCGCCCCTCCGTCCGCGGGTTCGTCAGCAGCACCAGGTCGATCTGCCCGAGCTCGGGCAGCTTGTGCTGGGCGCCGAGCTGGGTCAGCTGCACGGGCACGAGGCTGCTCGCGAGGCACGAGACGCCGATGCCCGCGGCGACCGCGGCGATGAGGCCGTTCACGCCGCGGCACACGCACGCCGTGCGGTAGCCGATGCCCGCGTTCTCCAGCGCCTCGTGCATCGCGGTGCCGCTGAGGCTGGGTGAGGGGTAGACCGCGAGGGGGATGGGCTTGGTGAGGTCCAGGCGGGTGGACGGGTTGCCCACCCAGACCATCCGCTCGCGCTTGACGAGCTTGCCCTCGCCGGAACCGCGCGGGCGCTTGCCGATGAAGATGTCGAGGCGGTCGCTCTCGAGGCGGCGGTGCAGGGTTCCCGACTGGTCGACCGTCAGCTCCAGGTCGACCCGGGGGTTCTCGGAGCGGAAGTCGCGCAGGATCTGCGGCAGCCGGGTCAGGGCCAGGTCGTCCGACATCCCGATGCGCAGCCGGCCGTGGGGGCGCTCGCCGCGGAAGTAGCTCGCGGCCTCCTCGTGCGCCGCGAGGATGGAGCGCGCGAACCCCAGCATCGCCTCACCGTCCGGGGTGACGGAGACGGTGTGCGTGTCGCGCAGCACGAGGGTGCGCCCGACGGCCTCCTCGAGCTTGCGCAGGTGCTGGCTCACGGTGGACTGCCGGACCCCGAGCCGCGCGGCCGCCTGGGTGAAGCTGTTCGTCTGCGCCACAGCGAGGAACGAGCGGAGCTGCACGGGGTCGAGCGTCGTCGCCGGATCCACCAGGTCCCGCCCATCGCGATTCGTGATGACTGATAGTTGCTTGATCGAGGTAGCTGGGGGTGAAGTCTACGCGGGTCCTCGCCGAGACTGGGTGGCAGAGCGTTGGACCACGAGAGGTTTGGTTGTGACCGCGGCGATCGCCGAGCACGGCAGGAAGTCCGTCAGCAGAGGATCCACCCGCAGCGGAGGGCTGCGCGCGACGTTCGGGGCGCTGGCCGTGCCGAACTACCGCATCTACGTGAGCGGGCAGGCCGTCGCGAACACCGGCACCTGGATCCAGAACATCGCCCTCGACTGGCTCGTCCTGCAGCTGACCGGCAGCCCCGCGGCCGTCGGCATCGCGATGGCGCTGCAGTTCACGCCGATCCTCTTCCTCGGGATGCACGGCGGCATGCTCGCCGACCGCTACTCCAAGCGCACGATCCTCATGACGACGCAGGTCCTCTCGGGCCTGCTCGCGGGCTCGCTCGCCGTCATGACGCTGACGGGCCGGATCTCGGTCGGGTTCGTCTACGCCGTCGCCCTCATCGGCGGGGTCGTCTTCGCGATCGACAACCCCACGCGCCAGGTGTTCGTCAGCGAGGTCGTCCCGGCCCGCTACCTGCGCAACGCCGTCGCCCTGAACGCGGCCGTCTTCCAGAGCACCCGCCTCGTCGGCCCCGCGGTGGCCAGCATCCTCATCGGCACGGTCGGCAGCGGCTGGGCCTTCGGCGTGAACGCGCTCTGCTACCTCGGCCCGACCGTCGCGCTGGCGTTCCTGCGCACCGCCGACCTCACCCCCACGCCGCGGTCCCTGCGCGCGCCGGGGCAGCTGCGCTCGGCGCTGCGCTACGTGGCGGACCGCCCGCACGTCGCGTGGACGATCGCCCTCGTGGGGGTCTTCGGCACCTTCGGCCTCAACTTCCCCGTCGTCCTCACCGCCATGGCCAGCCAGACCTTCGCCGGCGGTGCCGGGCTCTACGGGACCTTCAACATCGTCCTCGCGGTCGGCTCGATCGCCGGCGCGCTGATCGCCGGCAGCCGGACGCGCATCCGGCTGCGGCTGATCGTCGCGATGGGCGCGGCCTTCGGGCTGGCGCAGTTCGCGGCCGCCCTCGCCCCGACGCTCGCGGTCTTCGTGGTCGCGCTGGTCGCCATGGGCGTCACCAACCTGGCCTTCCAGGCGATGGCGAACTCCTCGGTCCAGCTCTCCGTCGACCCGGAGTTCCGGGGCCGGGTCATGGGCCTCTACATGCTCGTCTTCATCGGCGGCACCCCGCTCGGCGCGCCGCTGGTCGGCTACGTCACCGAGCACGCCGGCGTGCGGGCCGGGATGGCGCTGTGCGGCCTGGTGCCGATGGTCGCGGCCCTCGCGCTCGGCCTGATGCTCTCCGTCCGCGTCTCGCGCGCCGCCCGGACGGCGCAGCTCGCCGCCTGAGCGGAGGGGACCCGCCACGGCGTGTCCCGTTGAAGGGTCAAGAGTTCTAGTACCGTGGGGAACATGACGGATCCCCGGCAGGATTCCGCCACGGTTGCGGTCGACGGGCCCCCGCGGTGGCTGACGACGGACGAGCAGGTCGCCTGGCGCGGCCTCGTCGAGCTCAGCGTGAAGCTGCCCGCGCTGCTGGACGCGAACCTCCAGCGCGAGGCCGCGGTCACCAACTTCGAGTACGGCGTGCTGGCGCGGCTCACCGAGGAGCCCGCCGGCCTGCTGCGCATGAGCGCGCTCGCGCAGGACTGCAACGGCTCCCTGTCGCGGCTCTCGCACGCCGCCAAGCGCCTCGAGGGGCTCGGGCTGATCGAGCGCAGCACCGACCCGGCCGACGGGCGCTACACGATCGCCACGCTGACCGAGGCGGGCCGGCGCAAGGTCGTCGAGGCGGCCCCCGGCCACGTCCGGACGGTCCTGCACCACGTGATCGAACCCCTCACGCCCGAGCAGCTGGAGCAGCTGACGGAGATCGCGCGCGCCGTCCTGGCCCGCATCGACCCCGCCTCGCCCTTCCTCTGCGGCTCGGTGACGAGCCGGGGCACGACGCCCCCCGGCTGAGCGCGGGCTGGGCCCGAGGGCTCAGCCGTCCCCGCGGCGGGCGTGCAGCGCCCGCTCGCGCACCAGCAGGAACAGCGGCACCGCGAAGGCCATCGCCACCACCAGGCCGGCGACGACGTAGGCCAGCGGCCACCGCATCCCGAGCCGCCGGCCCTCGGTGACGACGAAGATGCTGACGGCGGCCGCGAGGACGAGCAGGTCGACGGCCGCCGACGAGGACGCCGCGTTCGCGAACCACGCCTGCACGTACCCGGTGGAGCCGTCGTAGGTGAGGTTGAAGTACCAGGTGAGGACGAGGCCCGCCGCGGCCGCGACGCCGTAGAACACCTGCCGCCCCGCCGAGGCGCTCACGCCGCCACCGCCCGGCGGCGCAGGACGAGCCCGCCGGCGACCGCGACCGCGAGCGCCCAGCCGAGCGCCGCGAGGCCCACCGCGGTGTCGGGGCGCAGCAGCGGCAGGCCGCGCAGCGCCTGCCAGGCCAGCAGGACCACGCCGCCCGCGTACCCGGCCGAGGCGACGGTGACCAGGCGGGCGGCGGTGCGGTCGGCGAGCCCGGGCGCCCAGCGGTGCAGCGCCCAGGCGAGCAGGAGCAGCACCTGCAGGCCGTGCAGCCCGGCGAAGTGCGCCACCCGGAGGTCGCCCGCCGCGGTGCTCCAGCCCGTCACCGGCAGGCCGGGCCCGCCGTCGGGGGCCCCGACGGTGTGCGCGCCCGCGGCCGTCGCCGTGCGGTTGGCCAGCATCAGCCCGGCCTCGGCCATGCCCAGCAGCGACACGAGCAGCCCGCCCCGCAGGCCCGCCGCGAGCGTGCGGGGCAGCCCGCGCTGGCGCAGCAGCAGGACGGCGGCCGCGGCCGCGGCGAGGAAGACGAGCGCGACGAAGCCGCCCATGGCGCTGAACACGGCCGCGTCGAAGGGGGTGTCGTCGTTGAAGTGGCTCGTCGTGCCGCGGGCGACCTGCAGGCCGATGAGCAGCAGCTCGACGACGAGGGCCACCCCGGTCGTCCAGGCGATGGCGGCGACGGCCCGGCGGTGGCCCGTGACCTGCCGCAGCACCCAGGCGAGCGTGGCGCAGTAGACGGCGATGGAGACGGCGAACTTGGCGGGCTTGAGCCACGCCGGGGCGCCGGTGATGGTGCGGTCGTCGAGCAGCAGGCCGACGGCGGTCGCGGCGAGCGCGGCGACGCAGGCCACCGCGACCCCCCGGAGCACCCGGGACGCCGTGGTGGGGGAGGGCGGGGCGGGGGCGGGGTGCAGCACGGTCACGGGGAGCTCCAGGAGCGAGGAGGGGTGGTGCGAACACCGTTCACTCGCCTCGCCGCGGTTGTCAACAGTGTTCTCCTCGAGAACGTCGTTCACACGACTGCGGTAGCCTTCTCCCCATGACCGCCACCACGCGCCGCAGCGAGCAGCGGGCCGCGACGCTCGCCGAGATCAAGGCGGCCGCGTGGGCGGACATGGCGCGCTCCGGCACCACGGGGCTCTCCCTGCGCGGGGTGGCCCGCGAGATGGGCATGGCGGTCTCCGCGCTCTACCGCTACTTCCCCAGCCGCGACGACCTCCTCACCACCCTGGTCGTCGACTGCTTCGACGCCCTCACGGCCCGGCTGCGCACCGCGCTGGACGAGGTGCCCGCCGGCGCCGACGCCGTCGAGGCCTACCTGCACGTCGGCCGCGCCTACCGCGACTGGGCGCTCGCCGACCCGCTGCAGTACCGGCTGGCCTTCGGCAACCCCGTCGACGGCTACACCGGCACCGACGCCACGACGGCCGCCGCGCAGCGCTCCTCGGGCGTCCTGCTCGAGGTGATGGCCCGGGCCGTGGACGCCGACCGCGTGGACACCGCCACCGTCGACGCGCTCCTCACCGACCCGCTGCGCGCGGCGCTCGAGGGCTGGTCGGCCGCGCTGCCCCGCCCGCTGCCCGCGGCCGCCCTCGGCGCCGCGGCGATCTGCTACGCCGCCCTGCACGGGGCCATCGACCTCGAGCTGAACCGGCACCTGCCGCCGCAGCTGCGCGGTCAGCCCGCGCTGTTCGACGCCACCCTGCGCTCGACCATCACCGCCCTCACCCGCTGACGGCCGGGGCCGGCGGCGCCGCACACGTGGTCCACAGCGCCGGCTGGCGCGGGACACAGCGGACTGCCAGGCTCGCGCGGGTCCTGACGTCGCAGCGCTGCGAGAGGTCCACGCCATGCCCCGAAGCTCCCGTCCGTCCCGGCCCCTGCTGGGGGCCGCCACCCTGATCGCGCTGGCCGCGACCGCCGCCGCCTGCGGCGTCCAGCCCGCCCCCACCGCCGACCCGGCCGGCGGACCCCGCCACGCCCGGGCGAAGAACGTCGTCGTGCTGCAGGGCGACGGCATGGGCATCGCCCACCGCGAGCTGGTCCGGCTGGCCACCAAGGGCCAGGACGAGGAGCTGGCGATGGACTCCCTCGACGTCGCCGGCTGGGTCCACACCGACCCGCTGGACCCCGAGGACACCGTCACCGACTCCGCCGCCTCCGCGACCGCGTTCGCGACCGGTGTGCGCACCTACAACGGGGCCGTCGGCGTCGACGCGGACGGCCGCGCCCTGCCGACGCTGCTCGAGCAGGCCCGCCGCGCCGGCAAGGCCACCGGGCTCGTGACGACGTCGCAGGTCACCGACGCGACGCCCGCGGCCTACGGCTCGCACGTCCCCGACCGAGACGACCAGAGCGAGATCGCCCGCCAGTTCATCGAGGAGACGCGCCCCGACGTCGTCCTCGGCGGCGGCGAGGACCGGTGGCTGCCGCCGGGCGAGGAGGGCGCGTGGCCCGACCACCCGGCCACCGACCCCACCGAGGAGAGCGCCGGCACGCAGGGCAACCTCATCGAGCGCGCGCAGGAGCTCGGCTACCACTACGTCTCCGACGCCGAGGGCCTGGCCGCGGCCCGCCCCCGCGGCCGGCTGCTCGGCCTGTTCGCCAACGAGGAGATGTTCGAGCACCGCAACGAGGGCCCCGACGCCCTGTACGACCCGGCGGTCCCGCTGCGGGACATGGCGTCCAAGGCGCTGGACGTGCTCTCGCGCGACCGCGACGGGTTCTTCCTGCTCGTGGAGGAGGAGGGCGTCGACGAGATGGCCCACCACAACAACGCGCACCTCACGATCGAGGCGGGCGCCGCGCTGGACTCGACCGTGCAGCTCGTCCTCGACTTCGCGGAGACGCACCCCGACACCCTCGTCGTCGTGGTCGGCGACCACGAGACGGGCGGGCTCGCCATCGAGAACCCCGACGCGGACGACGAGTCCGGCGACGGGGAGTCGACCGAGGACGGGCCGTTCACCGTGGCCGGGACGGACCTGGAGTTCGTCGTCGACTGGACCACGGAGCAGCACACGGGGGCGGCGACGCCGCTCACGGCGCAGGGGCCGGGGGCGGACCGCCTCGGCCGCGTCCAGGACAGCACCGACGTCCACGACGCCATCGCCGCCGCGATGCTGGGTCGTCGCTGAGATCGGGTCGTCGCTGAGGTCGGGGCTGCACCGGCTCGGGTCCGCGCTGAGGTCGGCGCTGCGCCGGGTCCGGACCGCGCCGAGGTCGCGAACCGGCGCCCGGCGCGGCCTGCTGGCCGGGGGCGGGGAGGGCTTGGGACAGTGGCCCTCCCCGCCCGCCCAGGAGGACGCCGTGCCCGCTCGCCCCGCCGCACCCGCCGGCCCGCCCGTCCCGGACGACGTGCTGGCGGGCCTCTCCGCCGAGCGCCGCGAGCTCTTCGACCTGCGCGTGCAGCGGTGGTGGCCCGACCTGCGCGACGGCCTGGCCGACGTCTACCCGGCCGAGGTCGTCGACGGGCTCGCGCAGCGGCTGCTCGCGTCCGCGGCCGCCGCCTACGCCGAGCGCGAGGAGGACCTGCACCGCCTCGACCAGGAGCGCACCCTGCGCCCGGACTGGTTCCAGGAACCCACGATGCTGGGCTACGCGGCCTACACCGAGCGGTTCGCCGGGACCCTCGCGGGCGTGCACGACCGGCTGGGCCACCTCGCCGACCTCGGCGTCACCTACCTGCACCTCATGCCGGTCCTGCAGCCGCGCTCGGGCGACAGCGACGGTGGCTACGCGGTGGCCGACTACCGCGCGGTGCGCTCCGACCTCGGCACCGTCGAGGACCTGCGCGACCTCGCCCGGGCCCTGCGGGGCCGGGGCGTCAGCCTCGTCCTGGACCTCGTGCTGAACCACGTCGCGCGCGAGCACGCGTGGGCCCAGGCCGCCCGGCGCGGGGACGAGCACCACCGCCGCTACTTCCGGATCCACCCCGACCGGAGCGTCCCCGACGCCTACGAGCGCACCCTGCCCGAGGTGTTCCCGGACTTCGCGCCGGGGAACTTCACCTGGGACGACGAGCTGGACGGCTGGGTCTGGACGACGTTCAACGCGTTCCAGTGGGACGTCGACTGGTCGAACCCCGACGTCCTGGTCGAGTACGCCGACATCGTGCTGTTCCTCGCGAACCTCGGCGTCGACGTGCTGCGCCTGGACGCGATCGCGTTCCTCTGGAAGCGGCTGGGCACCACCTGCCAGAACGAGCCCGAGGTGCACTCGCTGACCCAGGTGCTGCGCGCCCTGACCCGGATCGCCTGCCCCGCAGTGCTCCTGAAGGCCGAGGCGATCGTGGCGCCCGCCGACCTCGTGCACTACCTGGGCCGCGGCCGCCACCACGGCCGGGTCAGCGACCTCGCCTACCACAACACCCTCATGGTGCAGGTCTGGTCGATGCTCGCGGCGCGCGACGTCCGGCTGGCCACCCACGCGCTGCGGGCGCTGCCCGCCGTGCCGACGTCCACCGCGTGGATCACCTACGTCCGCTGCCACGACGACATCGGCTGGGCGATCTCCGACGCCGACGCCGAGGCGGTGGGCCTGTCCGGGTTCTGGCACCGCTCGTTCCTGTCCGACTGGTACAGCGGGGAGTTCCCCGGGTCATCCGCGCGCGGGCTGGTGTTCCAGGAGAACCCCGCGACGCGCGACCGGCGGATCAGCGGGACCGCGGCCGACCTGACGGGCCTCACGGCGGCGCGCGAGGCCGGTGACGACGCCGGGGTCGACGCGGCGGTCGCGCGGGTGCTGATGGCGCACGCCGTCGTCCTGGCCTGGGGCGGGATCCCCGTGCTGTGGATGGGCGACGAGCTCGGGCAGTCCGGCGACCCGGGCTGGGCCGGGGAGGAGGGGCACGAGGCCGACAACCGCTGGGTGCACCGCCCGTGGCTGGACGACGCCGAGCTCGCCGCGGCCGCCGACCCGGCCACCGTGCCGGGCCGGGTCCTCGCCGGGCTGCGGCACCTCGTGCGCGTGCGCGCCGGCCTGCCCCACCTGCACGCCTCGGTCGCGGCGGAGGTCCTCGAGGTGAGCGACCCCGGCGTCCTGGCCGTGCTGCGGCGCCACCCCGTGGGCGACCTGCTGTGCCTCTACAACGTGACCGGTGAGTGGCGTGCGTGGCCCGGGCACCGCGTCCGCGAGCTCGGCCTGGCGGAGGCCGAGGACGCGCTCACCGGGGCCGGGGTGCCGTGGGGCGGCGACGGGGACGTGTGGCTGCCGCCGGCGGGAGCGCTCTGGCTGCGGGTCCCCGACCGGCCGGCGTCGTCGCGCTGAGCCCCGGCGCGGCCGGGGCCGGGTCAGTCGGAGAGGTGTCGGTCGCGGAGGTACCGGTCGGTGAGGGGACGTCGGGCGGGCCGATCGCGGGCGTCTCCTGCGCCGCCGCGCCGGCGAGCGCCGCGTAGACCGCGGCGAGGCCCGCGACGGCCTGCGCCACCCGCTCCCGCTCGCGCCGCGGGTCCTCCGCGCGCAGCAGCGGGCGGAACACCCCGGCCAGCAGGTCCGGGTCCCGGACGGCGGTCGCGGGGCGGTGCCACAGGCCCGGGGGCAGCACGGGAGCCCCGCCCGGGCCGTCCCAGAAGTCGGCCGCCGGGTCCTCCTCGGGCGCGGCCGGGAGCTCGGGCACCACGACGAGCGCGCGGCCGCCGCGCGAGAGCCCCTCCAGCGGAACACCTCTGGCCCGCAGCCACGTCGCCGGGGCGTCGTCGGCCAGGTCCGCGACCGCGAGGGCCAGGGCGACGGCGTGCTTGCACAGCGGGTCCGGGTCCGGGCAGCTGCAGACGAACTCGACGTCGTCCTCGGTGAGCCCCGTCGGCCGCGGCGGGGGTGTGCGGGCCCCGCGGCCCGCCTGGGCGGCCAGGTCGGCGGTGCCCGCGAGCAGCGCTGCGAGCAGCCGCGGGTCGTCCAGCAGCAGCCGGAACAGCCGCGCCGCCTCGTCGCGGGGCAGGGCGCGGACGTGGACCTGCACGTCGTGCTGGAGGCCGCTCGCGCCGTGCACGGTCGCCGTGAAGCGGCCGCGGGCCACGTCGATCCGGCCGACGGCCCCCTCCTCGAGCAGGACGAGCCCCCGGTCGTGGCGGCCCGGGTCGGCGAGGTCCTCGACGAGCCGCGCGAGCTCCTCGCCCGACGTCGCGGCGCGCGCGTCGGCGAGGTGCCCCAGGCCTTCACGCATCGACGGCCTCCTGCGACAGCACCAGCAGCTCCCGCAGCGCCTCGGTGCCGAGCTCGGTCAGCCAGCCCTCGCCCGGCCCGACGACGAGGTCGGCCAGCGCGGACTTGCCCGCGATGACGGCGTCGATGCGCTCCTCGACCGTGCCGGCCGTGACGAGCTTGCGGACCTGCACCGTGCGGTCCTGGCCGATGCGGAACGCGCGGTCGGTCGCCTGGTCCTCCACGGCGGGGTTCCACCACCGGTCGACGTGCAGGACGTGGTTGGCCCGCGTGAGGTTCAGCCCCGTGCCGCCCGCCTTGAGCGAGAGCAGCAGCAGGGGCGGCCCGTCGTCGGACTGGAACCGCCGGACGATGCCGTCGCGCTGGGTGCGGGTGGTCCCGCCGTGAAGGAACGGCACCTCGACCCCGAACCGCTCCTGCAGGTGCGGCGCGAGCATCCGGCCGAACTCCGCGAACTGCGTGAACAGCAGGGCCCGGTCGCCCTCCGCGAGCAGGGACTCGACGAGGTCGTCGACGGCCGCGAGCTTGCCGGAGCGGTGCCGGCCGCCGCGCAGCAGCGGCGACCCGTCGCCGAGGAAGTGCGCGGGGTGGTTGCACACCTGCTTCAGCTGGGTGAGCGTGCGCAGCACGGACCCCTTGCGCTGCATCGGGGACAGGTCGTCGAGCCCGGTCAGCAGCGCGTCGACCGTCGAGCGGTACAGCGCCGCCTGCTCGCGCGTCAGGGACACGGGCACGACCATCTCGATCTTCTCGGGCAGGTCGGCGATGACCGCCTTGTCGGTCTTCACCCGGCGCAGGACGAAGGGCCGGGTCACCGCCCGCAGCCGGGAGGCGGCGGCCGCGTCCGCCCGCAGCTCGATGGGCCGGGCGAAGCGGTCGCGGAACGCCGCGGCCGAGCCGAGCATGCCCGGGTTCACGGCGTCCAGGACGCCGCGCAGCTCCTCCAGGCGGTTCTCCACGGGAGTTCCCGTCAGGGCGATGCGCCGGGCCGCCGGGACGCGGCGCACCGCGCGGGCCTGCCGGGTCGCGGTGTTCTTCACCTGGTGCGCCTCGTCGAGGACGAGCCGGTGCCAGGCCACGCCCGCGAGCTCGTCGACGTCGGAGGCCAGCACGCCGTAGGTCGTCACGACGACGTCGGCGTCCGCGTAGGCCGCGACCGCCTCGCCGCGCGCCCGCGACGCCCCGTGGTGCACCCGCACGCGCAGGGTCGGGGCGAAGCGCGCCGCCTCCCGCGACCAGTTGCCCACCAGCGACATCGGGCAGACCAGCAGCGTCGGCCCGGGGGAGGGCGCGTCGTCGCGCTCGTGCAGCAGCAGCGCCAGCACCTGCACCGTCTTGCCCAGCCCCATGTCGTCGGCCAGCACCGAGCCGAGGCCCAGGCGGTCCAGGAACGCCAGCCACGACAGCCCGCGGTGCTGGTAGGGCCGCAGGACCCCCTGCAGCGCAGCGGGGACGGGGACCTGGACGACCTCGGCCTCCGTGCCGCGCAGCAGCCCGTCCACCCAGCCGCGGGCCGTCACGGCGGACAGCGGCACCGGCAGGGCATCGGCGCCCGCGAGCTCGGCGACGAGCCCGGCGAGCGAGGCGGGGGCGTCGTCGCGGCGCTGCCGCGCGCGCCGCACGAACCGCCGGGCGGCGGCGAGGCTGCCCGGCTGCAGGCGCACCCACTCCCCGCGCAGCCACACCAGGGGCGAGGCCGCGTCGGCGAGCACGCCGAGCTCGTCCTCGGTCAGGACGTCCCCGCCGAGCGCCACCGACCAGTCCCACGACACCAGGGCCGCGAACCCCAGCGGGCGCTCCCCGCCGGCGTCGCGCGAGCCCTGCACGTCGAGGCGCAGGGAGGGGGCGACGCGCGTCCAGTCGCGCGGGAGCAGCAGGGTGACGTCCGCCTCGCGCAGCAGGTCGGCGCCGTGCTCGACCAGCCCGAGCGCGGTCGTCGTCGTGACCCAGAGCCGGCCCTCGTCGACGGCGTCGCGCCGGGCCGCGCGCAGCGACGGCAGGACGGTCAGCGCCCGCCGCAGCCCGTCGCGCAGGGCCGCGACGGCCTCGCGGTCCCCCGTGAGCCCGGCGAGGGGCTCGGGCACCGCGCCGTCGAGGCGGACCAGGACGTCCACGGGCCAGGCCGCGTCGTCTCCGGCCGCCACCTCGTCGTCGGACCACCGCGGCTCCTGCAGGCGCAGCACCACCTCGACCCGCCGCCGGCGGTGCGAGGCGACCCAGGTGGCCAGGTCGGCGCGCAGCCGCGCCCAACGCGAGGCGTCGACGCCCAGGGCCGTGCCCCGCACCAGGGCGGTCAGCAGCGGGTGGGCGTCGGTCAGGACGGGCTCGACGCGCGCGTCCCCGGCGGCCCGCTCGCGCACCAGCACGGGCACGACCGCGTCGAGCAGCCCGGCCAGGACCTCCTCGGCCGTGCCCGCCGTGGCCCCCCTGGACCCCGTGCGCAGGGCCGTGGACAGAGCCGGGGGCAGGGCGGCGGCGTGGGCGGCGATCCACGCGCGGACGTCCTCGTCGGGGGCGAGGCGCCACGTCGCCCGCACCACGTCGGTGCCGGGCTCGGAGACCGCCTCGGGCACCACGCGCCCCGCCTCGACGAGCCGCTCGACGTCGCGCACGAGGGCCGCGAGGTGCCGGACCTCGCGCCCCACGAGGAGGGCGGGACCCTCGGCGACGCAGCGCAGCGCGGCCAGGCTCGTCGCGACGTCGGGGGCCGCCACGGGCAGCGCCACGACCTCTAGGGCGGTCGACCCCGCGGGGCGGCGCTGCTGCGGGACCCGGCCGACGGCCTCGGGGCTGCGGACCGGCACGCCGTCGCGCACCGGCATGAGGACCCGCACGGTCCGCGCCGGGCCGGTCAGCGCCGCGCGCAGCGACGCGTCCGGCAGGGACCGGGCCAGCGCGCGCCGCTCGGCCGCCGGCAGGGCCCCCGGGTGGGCGGCGAGCCCGGCGCCGAGCTCCCAGCGCGAGTGCCGCTCCAGCCACCAGACCACGCCGTGCGCCGGGGAGAGGACCGCGTGCACCACCGCGGGACCGGCGGGCGGGGCGGACGCCGGTCCGGTCGCGGAGGTGGTGCGCAGGACCATGGCGCCATGGTGGACGACGCCACCGACAGCAGCCCGGCCCCGTGCCCCGCCCCGCGCCCCGCCCCGCGCCGGGGCGCCGCGACCGGGACCCGCTGGGTAGGGTCGGCCGCCCGTCCCCGACGTCCCGAGGTGCCCGAGCCGTGCCGAAGAAGAAGTCCTCCCGCACGTCGTCGCGCCCCGTCCGCACGCCGGTCGTCCGCTCCCCGCTGCGCACGGGCGGGCGCGCGATCGGCGACCTGCAGGTGCCGTTCCGGGCCTTCCTGGAGGCCGAGGCGGACGCGGTCGGGGCGGACGCGCCTGAGGCGGACGCAGTCGCGGTGGCCGGCACCGAGGTGGACGGGATCGAGGCTCCGGACGACTGGATGTCCCCGGGCGACGTCGAGGCCCGGCTCATGGAGTCCCTCGGTTGGCTCCTGCTCTCGCAGGGCGAGGACGTCGCTCCGTCCTCGGCCACGTACTTCACGGCCGCGGAGCTGCAGGGCCTCCTGGGGGAGGTCCTGCCCGCGGTCGCCGAGGCCAACGACCTGGACCTGCCCGAGCTCCGCGAGGAGGTCGCGTCCTCGTGGGCGTCCTACCTGGAGTTCCTCGGCGAGTCGGGCAGCTGGCGCGGGGAGGACGAGGAGCTCGCGGACTGCCTCGACGTCGTCGCGGCCGACGCCCCCGGCGAGCTCGGCGGCGACGTCCTCGACGCCCTGGCCGTGGCGGTCTCCGGCGTCACGCTGGAGGAGGAGCTCGCGGCGCTCGCGGCCGTCCCCGTCGTGGCCGCGGCCACCGCCGAGGAGGACCTCGCGCCTGAGGCCCGGCGTGCCGCCGACCGCGCCGTCCTCGTCGGCTGGATCGTGGAGCAGGTCACCGGCGCGACGGTCGAGGCCGGCATGGTCGGTGGCCTCTCGGCGCTCGCCTCTGCCGTGCTGGGGCGGCCGATGTCGACCGGGGAGCTGCAGGCGACGGTCGGGCCCGACCAGCCGGAGGCGATGTCGGCCGCCCTCGACCTCGTGAGCCGCCTCACCGCGGGCGGGGTCCTGTCGGCCGACGAGCCGTGGACCGCGCCCGCGGGCCTCGGCCCGGCGATCGCGGCGTCCGTCCGGGTGTTCTTCACCGACGACGAGGAGCCGGCCGCGGAGGGCTGACGACCCGTCCCTCAGCGCCAGGAGCTGAGGGCGACGGGCCGCATCGACTCGCTGAAGCGCCCGTCGTCGCTCGCCGCGGCCAGCAGCGCCCGCAGGTCGCGGTCGAAGGCGGGCAGCCGGTCGCCGAAGAGGTGCGGGGTCGAGCTGGAGAGCGAGTACACCGACGCGGCGACCTCCTCGACCGTGCGCTCGACGACGCGGCCGGGCAGCTCGACGCGCTCCGGCCCGGAGAACCCGGCGGCACGGAGGACGTCGTCCTCGTCGCCTGCCGTCCGCCCGGCCAGCACGCGCTGCGCGGGGGTCTGCCGCGGGCCGAGGTGCGCCTCGACCAGCGCCTCGACCGCCCGCCGCGGGGGCCGGGGGTGGGGCAGGTCGTCGGGGCCGTCGAGGCCCTCGTGCGTGACGGCGCCCACGTGCAGCAGGGCCCCGCCGGCGATGAGCATCGACCGCACCGCCGCGGCCACCCGTGGGCGGTCCATCCAGTGGAAGGACTGGGCGAAGGTCACCAGCCGGGGGGCCGGGAGGTCCGCCGGGAGGTCCTCGGCGCGCAGCCGCCGCCAGGAGACGTCGCCCACCCCCTGGCGGTCCGCCTGCCGGGCCGCCTCGGCGAGCATGTCCGCGTCCGCGTCGATGCCCACGGCCTGCGCCACGAGGGGTGCGAGCGGCAGCGTCAGCGACCCCGGGCCGCAGCCGACGTCGAGCAGGACGCCCGTGCCGTCCAGCCCCAGCGTCCGCGCGACCACGCCCGCGAGCTCCGGGGGGTAGGGGACCCGGCCGACCGCGTAGTGGGCCGCGCTGCCGGCATAGAGCAGCGGGTCCCCACCGGCCACGTCCCCGCCGGCCACGTCCCCACCGGCCACGTCCCCCGGGCCCTGCGTCATCCCCTCAGCGTGCCACCGCGGGCGGCGCCAGCAGGGGCAGGAGCTCGCGCTCGACGGCGTCCAGCGGTGCCGTCGAGCGCTGCGCGCGCGCCTGGAGGAGCGCACCCTGCACGGCGGCCTGGAGCAGCGAGGCCAGCGACGCGGCGCGCTCGGCGGGGAAGCCGTCGCGGCGCAGCACCGCGGCCGCGTCGCTCCGCCAGTCCGCCAGGCCGGTCGCGGCCGCCTCGCGCAGCGCCTCGTTGCCGGCGGCGACGTCCACGACGGTCGCGGCGAACGGGCACCCGCGGGCGTAGTCGCCGTCGGTGAGGGCCGCTCGCCAGCGGGCGACGACCGCGCTCAGCATCGCGGCCGCGCCGGTGCCGTCAGCAGCGGCGGCGCCCACCACGGCGCGCGCGACGACGTCGGCGCG
Organism: Kineococcus rubinsiae; assembly: GCF_011839805.1. GTDB lineage: Bacteria > Actinomycetota > Actinomycetes > Actinomycetales > Kineococcaceae > Kineococcus > Kineococcus rubinsiae. The sequence continues at coordinate 116,519 of NZ_VWPY01000003.1, forward strand.
CGCCAGGGCCTCGGCGACGAGCTGCGTCTTGCCGCCGGGGAAGTAGTGCTGCAGCGAGCCGCGCGGGGCCTGGGCGTGGGCGACCACGTCGCGCAGGCCGACGCCGGAGACGCCGCGCTCCTGGATGAGCGCGCGCGCGCTGTCGACCATGCGGTCGCGGGGGCCGGGTGCTTCGGGGTTCGACGTCATGACGAGTGTCATGCTACAACCTCCCCATGGATTATGACGGTCGTCATGTTCGGCGGGACCGGCGCTCGTGGTGGGGCGTCGCCGTCGCGTGCCTCGGCATGACGATGAGCTTCCTGACCATCACCGCCACCGTCTCCTCGCTGTCCGCGATCCAGGCGGACCTGGGGCTCAGCAGCGTCCAGCTCGTCTGGGTCAGCAGCGCCTACCCGCTCGCCCTCGCCGCGCTCGTGCTCTCGGCCGGCACCCTCGGCGACGTCCTCGGGCGCCGCCGGGTGTTCCAGGCGGGCAGCCTCGTGCTCGCCGCCGGGGCCGTCGTCACCGCGACCGCGGGCTCCGCCGGTGCGGTCGTCACCGGCGAGGTGGTCATGGGGGCCGGCGCCGCGCTCGTCGTGCCGAACAGCCTGGCGCTGGTCGCCGGCACCTTCGGCGACCCGGCCCGGCGGGCCAGCGCGGTGGGCGTCTGGGCGGCCTGCTCGGGCATCGGCCTCGCCGTCGGTCCGCTCTCGGCGGGCCTCCTGCTCGCCTCCTCCGGGTGGCACGCGGTGTTCCTCGTCGACGTGGTGGTCGCGGTCGTGGTCCTCGCCGCCGCGCCCCTGGTCCTGCCCGACACCCGCGTCCCCGGCCGCGTCCTCGACGTCCCCGGCACGCTGGCGGCGTTCGTCGCGGTCTCGGCCCTGGTGGTCGGGGTCGTCGAGGTGGGCTCCGACGGCCTCACCGGCGCGGTCCCGGTGGCCGCAGGCGCCCTCGCCGTCCTCGCCCTGCTCGCCTTCGTCGCGATCGAGCGCCGCAGCAGCCACCCCGTGGTGGACCTCGCCCTCTTCCGCTCGCGCCGCTTCACGACGGCGCTGGTCGTCGCCGCGGTCGCGCTGTTCGCCTTCACGGGCGTCGCGCTCGTCCTCGTCCTCGACCTGCAGCGCGTGCACGGCGTCACGGGCCTCGGCTCCGGGTGGCGGCTGCTCGGGCTGATGGGCCCCTACGTCGTCGTCAGCGCCCTCGCGGCGCGCGTCGTGCGGCGCGCCGGGGTCCGCCCAACCCTCGTCACCGGCCTCCTGCTGACCGCGGCCGGGGCGCTGCTCGCCCGCGCCACCGGCCCGCAGACGTCCTTCGCCCTCACCTGGCCGGGGTACCTGCTCGTCGGCGTCGGCCTCGGGCTGCTCATCGCCCCCACGACCGCGGCGGCGCTCGCCGGCCTGGACGCCGCCCGCACCGGCATGGCCGGCGCCACCCTCACGACCGTGCGCCAGGTCGGTGCCGCCCTGGGCGGCAGCGTGCTCGGCACGGTCGTCACCCGCGGCTACGCCGACCGGCTGCGCTCGGGCGCCGGCGACCCCACCGCCGCCTTCTCCGCCGCCGTGGGCGACGGGCTCCTCGTGGCCGTCGTCGTCCTCGTGCTGGCGGCCGCCCTGCCGCTCCTCCTCCTGCGCACCCCGCGCACCGCTCCGGCCGAAGCGCTCGGCCTCGTCCCCGAAGGATCCCCCCTGTGAACATCTCCGGACGCACCGCTCTCGTCACCGGTGGGCAGCGCGGTCTCGGCCGCGCCCTGGCCGCCGCCCTCCTCGACGCGGGGGCCACGACCGTCCACGTCACCGCCCGCCGACCGGTCCCGAGCGACGACCCGCGGCTCAGGCCCGTCGAGCTGGAGGTGACCGACGCGGCGCAGGTCGCCGCGCTGGCGCAGCGCCTCGGCGACGTCTCGATCGTCGTGAACAACGCCGGGGTCGACCGCTCCACCGACCTGCTGACGGGGGACTTCGCCGACGTCCGCGACGAGTTCGAGGTCAACGTGCTGGGCCTGCTCGCGGTGTCGCGCGCCTTCGCGCCGGTCCTCGCCGCGGCCGGGGGAGGCGCGCTGCTCAACGTGCACTCGGCGCTGTCGTGGGGGAGCGCGGGCAACGGCTACAGCGCCTCGAAGGCGGCCGCTTGGTCGGTCACCAACGGCCTGCGGGCGGCGCTCGCACCGGCCGGGACGCTCGTCACCGGGTTGCACCTCGGCTACACCGACACCGACATGACGGCGCACGTGGACGCCCCGAAGAACGACCCGCGCGACGTCGCCCGCGCGGCCGTCCAGGGGATCCTCGACGACGCCACCGAGGTGCTCGCCGACGACACGAGCCGCTTCGTGAAGTCCGCGCTGGCGGGCGACCCCGTGCACCTCGGGCTCGCGCGCGCGGCCGCCTGAGCCTCCCGGACGCGGCGACCCCGCCCCGGCTCAGCCGGTGGGCGGCACCGAGAGCACGGCGTAGGCGTCGAGCTCGGCGAGGAGCTCCTCGCGCCGCTCGTCGCTGATCCAGGCGATCTCGAAGGCGTTGCGCTGGAGCTGGATGAGCTCGTCGGGCGTGAGGTCGGCCGCCTCCGCCAGGGCGCGGGCGTTCTCGTTGACGTAGCCGCCGAAGTAGGCCGGGTCGTCGGAGTTCACGGTCACCTTCACGCCCGTGCGCAGCAGCATCGCGATCACGGGCGCCTTCGAGTCGTCGGTGACGAAGGAGTTCGACACCGGGCAGCAGGTCAGCCCGATGCCGCGCTCGCGCACCAGGGCCAGCAGCCGGGCGTCCTCGACCACGTTCGTGCCGTGGTCGAGGCGCTCGGTGCCCAGGTCCTCCAGCGCCTGCCGGAGGTGCTCGACGCTGTCCTCCTGGTCGACGTCGCAGTGCATCGTCAGGTGGAACCCCGCCTCGCGGGCGGTGGCGAAGACCTCGGTGAACTTCGCGGGCGGGTTCCCGCGCTCGTCGGAGTCGAGCCCCACCCCGACGATGAGGTCCTTGAAGGGCAGCGCCGCGCGGATCGTCTCGGCCGCGCTCTCGACCGGCAGGTCGCGGACGATGCAGAGGATCAGCGCGGACGTGATGCCCAGCTCGGCCTCCGCCTCGACGGTCGCGCGGTGGTAGCCGCGCACGACCGTCTCGAACGGCACCCCGCGGCCGACGTGGACCTGCGGGTCGAAGAACACCTCCGCGTGGCGCACGTCCTGGGACGCGGCCTTGCGCAGGTAGGCGAGCGCGAGGTCGTGGAAGTCCTCCTCGGTCACCAGCACGTCCATCGCCGGGTAGTAGACGGCCAGGAAGGAGGCCAGGGAGTCGAAGACGTAGGTGGCGCGGACCTCCTCGACCGTCGTCTGGCCGATGTCCACGCCGTTGCGCTGCGCCAGCTCGAGCTTGAGCTCGGGCTCGAGGGTGCCCTCGAGGTGCACGTGCAGCTCGCACTTGGGCATGAGGTCGATGAAGGGGCCGAGGTCCACGCGCCCATCATGGCGGCCCCCGCGGCGGGCGTCGACGGGTGCCCGCGGTTCCCCGTTGACAAGACGTCAGACGTCTGTGACCGTGACTGCGACGACGAGGTCCCGGGGCGGCGACGAGGCGTGACCCCGGACCTCGGGCACCCGGGGAGCTCCGCGGGCGCCCGCCCGACTCCGACGGAGGACATCCGCGTGGCCCACTCCGAGCACGTCCGGCCCGAGAACTACCGCCGCTTCGAGCGGGAGGTCCCGGCCTGGTACCGCGACGCCAAGTTCGGCATCTTCGTCCACTGGGGCGCCTACTCCGTGCCCGCGTGGGCGGAACCCATCGGCGAGCTGGGGACGATCGACGCCAAGACGTGGTTCGCCCACAACCCCTACGCCGAGTGGTACGCCAACACCATCCGCATCGACGGCAGCCCCGCCCAGCAGCACCAGCAGGACGTGCACGGCGGCGCGCCGTACGACGACTTCCTCGACCGGTGGACGGCCGAGGACTTCGACGCCGACGCCGTCCTGGACCTCTTCCGGCGGGCCGGTGCGCGCTACGTCGTCCCGACGACCAAGCACCACGACGGCATCACCCTGTGGGACGCCCCCGGCACCGACGGCCGCAACACCGTGGCCCGCGGCCCTCGCCGCGACCTGGTGGGGGAGTTCGCGACCGCCGCGCGCGCGGCCGGCCTGCGCTTCGGCGTCTACTACTCCGGCGGGCTCGACTGGCACGTGAGCGACTTCCCCGCGCTGGACGACATGGACTTCTCGGCCCGGCGTCCCGTGGACGAGGCGTACACCGACTACGCCAACGCACACTTGGACGACCTCGTCGAGCGCTACGCCCCCGACGTCCTGTGGGGCGACATCGAGTGGCCCGACGCGGGCAAGCCCGCGGGCCCCCGCAGCTTCGAGCACGTGCTGGACCGCTTCTACGCCGCGAACCCCGAGGGCGTGGTCAACGACCGGTTCGGGGCCACCCACTGGGACTTCCGCACGAGCGAGTACCAGCAGGGCCGCGACAACGAGGACGACAGCGCCTGGGAGAACTGCCGCGGCGTCGGCTACTCGTTCGGCTACAACCAGGTCGAGGACGCCTCGCACTACATGGACGGCCCGGCCGCGGTCCGCCACCTGCTGGACGTCGTCTCGCGCGGCGGGAACTTCCTGCTGAACGTCGGCCCCGACAGCCGCGGGCGGATCCCGGAGCTGCAGCGGCAGTGCCTGGAGGGCGTCGCGGACTGGATGGAGCTGCACGCGGCCGCGGTGCACGGCACCACGGTGCTGGACGCGGCGCTCGCCTCGGCGGGCGAGGAGCCCTGGGTGCGCTGGACGCGCGCGGGCGACACCGCGCACGCCGTGGTGGACGCGGCCGGCGAGGTGGCACTCGCGGCCGACCCGGCCCGGCTCGACGTCGCTTCCGCCCGCCTGCTCGACGGCACGCCGGTGCCCGCCCGCGCCGAGGGCGACGGCATCGTCGTCGACGTGCCCGCCGCGAAGGTGCCCGGCCCGGTCGTCGTCGCCCTGGACCTGCGGTGAGCGCGGCCGTCTCCGCCGACGACGCGGAGCTCGCCCGGATCCGGGCCGTCGCGACCGCCGGGCCCTTCCAGCCGGAGTGGCCGTCGCTGCAGACCTACGAGTCCCCGCGCTGGTACGCCGACGCCAAGTTCGGCATCTTCATCCACTGGGGCGTCTACTCGGTGCCGGCGTTCGGCAACGAGTGGTACGCGAGGAACATGTACAAGCAGGGCACGCCGGAGTTCGACCACCACGTCGCGACCTACGGCCCGCAGACCGGGTTCGGCTACAAGGACTTCGTGCCGCAGTTCACGGCCGAGCACTTCGACCCGCAGCAGTGGGCCGCGACGTTCCGGCGGGCCGGGGCGCAGTTCGTCGTGCCGGTCGCCGAGCACCACGACGGGTTCGCGATGTACGACACCGCCCGCTCGCGGTGGAAGTCGTCCGCGATGGGGCCGGGCCGCGACGTGCTGGGGGACCTCGGCGCCGCGGTGCGCGACCAGCACATGGTGCTGGGCGCCTCCTCGCACCGCGCGGAGCACTGGTGGTTCATGAACGGTGGGAACCTCTTCGACTCCGACGTGCGGGACCCGGCGTTCGCCGACCTGTACGGCCCCGCGATGCGCGAGGAGACGGCCCCGAACCAGCAGCACCTCGAGGACTGGCTGCTGCGCACGGTCGAGATCATCGACGGCTACCGCCCGCAGGTGCTGTGGTTCGACTGGTGGATCGAGCAGCCGGCGTTCGAGCCGTACCTGCGGCTGCTCGCCGCCTACTACTACAACGAGGCCGCGCGGTGGGGCCGCGAGGTCGTCATCAACTACAAGTGGGAGGCGTTCGCGCCCGGCAGCGCCGTCTACGACATCGAGCGCGGGGCCATGCCCGGGATCCACCCGCAGGTGTGGCAGAACGACACGTCGGTCTCGCGCACGTCGTGGAGCTTCGTCGAGGGCCACGAGTACAAGGGCGTCGCGGAGCTCGTCGGCGAGCTGGTCGACGTGGTCGCCAAGAACGGCGTGCTGCTGCTGAACATCGGCCCGAAGGCCGACGGCACCATCCCCGCGGCCGAGGTCGAGCTGCTGCACGGTATCGGGGACTGGCTCGACGTCAACGGCGAGGCCGTCTACGGCACGCGGCCGTGGACGATCCCGTCGGAGGGGCCGACGGAGTTCGCCGCCGGGTCCTTCGTGGACGCGACCGCCCGCGAGTACGGCTCCCGCGACGTCCGCTTCACGGCGCGCTCGAACACCACCGGTTCCTACGTCTACGCGACCGTGCTCGCGTGGCCGGAGGACGGCACCGCCCGCATCCGCGCGTTCGGGCGGGCCTCCGGTCTGCTGCCGCTGGAGATCGCGGACGTCACGGTCCTCGGTGCGGGAGAGACGACCTCGCGCCGCACGGGCGACGCGCTCGAGGTCGACCTGCCCGCCGAGCGGCCGAGCGGTGTCGGCGTGGTGGTCCGCGTCCGGGTCGTCGAGCCCGTCGCGGTGCGCCGCACCGACCAGTGGCACTGAGCGAGCCGTTCAGCACCCCACCCGGCGCCCACGGGCGCCGGGCGGGGGCTCCACCGGTTCACGAGGTGATCTTCAACCCCACGACCCCGCCGATGATCATCGCCAGGAAGACGAGCTTGAGGACGGACGCGGACTCCGCCCCGGTCACCATGGCGTAGGCGACCGTCACGACGGCGCCGATGCCGACCCACACCGCGTAGGCGGTGCCGACGGGGAGGTAGCGCAGGGCGTGGGACAGCCCGACCATGCTCGCGACGACCCCCACGACGAACACCGCGGTCGGCAGCTTCCGGCTGAAGCCCTCGGAGCGGTCCAGCGCGGTGGCCCACACCGCCTCCAGCACACCGGAGATGACGAGGAACAACCACGGCACGACGGCCTCCACGGGCCGTCTTGTCGTCGACCGGGTACGGCACCCCTCGTCCGGGAGCCCGCGGGCCGCGGGCTCCCGGCAACCGTGTCACGACCGTTGCGGGGCGGCCAGCCGGCCGCCCGGGGATCAGCCCTGCGCGACCCGGACGACCATCTTGCCGGTGTTCCCGCCGCGCATGAGGTCGAGGAACCCGTCGACGGCGTGGTCGATGCCGTCCACCACGGTCTCGTCGAAGACGACCTGGCCGCTGGTGAGCCAGCCGGTCATGTCGGCCACGAAGTCGGGCAGCCGGTGGAACCAGCCGCCCACCGTGAACCCGCGCAGCGTGAGGCCGCGCGTGACCATGTTCGTGAGGTTGTCGGGCCCGGGGGTGCGCTCGGTGGAGTTGTAGGCCGAGATGGCCCCGCACAGCGCGGCACGGCCGCCGTCCTTGAACGCGTCGAGCGCGGCCTCGAGGTGGTCGCCGCCCACGTTGTCGAAGTAGACGTCGATGCCGTCGGGCGCCACCGTCGGCAGCTGCTCGCGCACGGGGCCGTCCTTGTAGTTGAACGCCGCGTCGTAGCCGTACTTCCCGGTCAGCAGCGCGACCTTCTCGGACGACCCCGCCGAGCCGACGACGCGGGCGGCGCCCTTGAGCCGCGCGATCTGGCCCGCGGCGGTGCCGACGGCCCCGGCCGCCCCGGAGATGAAGACGGTGTCGCCCGGCTTCATCCCGGCGATGTCGAGCAGCCCGACGTAGGCCGTGAGCGCCGTCATCCCGAGGATGCCGAGGTGGGCGGAGGAGGGGACACCGGGCAGGTCGGGGACGACGCGGAACTCGCCGGCGTCGCCTTGGGCGACGGTGCGCCAGCCCTGCATGTGGGACACGAGCGCGCCCACGGCGACGCTGTCCGCGGCGGACTCCACGACGCGGCCCACGGCCCCGCCGGTCATGGTCTCGCCCAGCGCGAAGGGCGGGACGTAGCTGCGTCCCTCGTTCATCCGGCCGCGCATGTACGGGTCGACGGAGAGGAACTCGTTGGCCACGCGGACCTGACCGGGCGCGAGGTCGGGGAGGTCCACCTCGACGGTGCGGAAGTCGTCGTGGGTGGGCCAGCCGTGGGGGCGGGCGACGAGCTGGACCTGCGTGCTGCGAGTCGACATGCCCGCCACGGTAGGCCGCCCGGCCTGCGACCGATGACTGCGGGCGACGCCGGAGCTCCCCACCGGGCCCTCGTCGGTCTCGCCGGGGCGCTGTGACGCCGACCCGGAGCGGTCAGCGGTGCACGCGCTCGGCGGAGGTGATCCGGAAGACGGGGTGCTTCGGCGCCGCGGCCAGCAGTTCCGCGTCGGTCGCGGAGGCGTCGACGCCGTCGAAGAACATGCCGACCTCCCACGCCCAGCGGCGCAGGTACTCCCGCAGCAGGGCCGGCTTGTCGGCGTCGGGGACCTCCACCGCGGTGAAGGCCTCCGACCGCCGGCCGGCGCGCAGCTCGCCGGTGCCCGCGGCCCGGAGGTTGCGCACCCACTGCGTGTGGCCGCGGGGGGCCACGAGGTAGCGCGTCCCGTCGATCGTCAGGGGGTTCACGGGCGTCGTGCGCCACTCGCCGCTGGTGCGGCCGCGGACCGCGAGGACGCGGGAGCCGGCCAGCGGCAGGCCGAGGCGCGTCGAGACCGCCACGAGCGGGTTGAGCACCCGCCGGGTCAGGACGTCGGGGGCCAGGTAGCGGGGCGCCGCGCTGCCGTGAGCGGTGGTCTTGTCGGAGAGCACTGATCTCGTCATGTCCTCAGGATGCACCCCTCGCCCCCACTGCGCAAGAGCACCGCTCTCGTCCGTGAGCACCGATCCCGCATGTGGGAGGATGGCCTCGTGCCTGCCGTCCCCACCGCCCGCGAGCGCGCGCGCCGCGAGCTCACCGCCGACATCCTCGAGGCCGCCCGCCGCCAGCTCGCCGAGTCCGGGGCGGCGGCGCTGTCGGTGCGCGCGGTCGCCCGCGAGCTGGGCCTGGCCTCCTCGGCGCTCTACCGCTACTTCGCCACGCGCGACGAGCTCCTGACGGCGCTGATCGTCGAGGCCTACGGCGACCTCGCCGACGCGGTGGAGGCCGCCGCCGCCCCCCGGCGCGGGCGGTCCCGGCGGGCGCGCTTCACGGGCGGGTGCCGGGCGCTGCGCGCGTGGGCCGTCGAGCACCCCCACGAGTACGCCCTCGTCCACGGTTCCCCCGTCCCCGGCTACCGCGGCGACGAGCGGACGACCGCGGCCGGCGCGCGGGCCCCGCTGGCGCTCCTCGCGGTGCTGGACGGCCTGGAGGACCCGGCCCCCGTCGCCCGCCTGGAACCCCGCCTCGCCGAGGGGGCCTCGCGGATCGCGGCGGCCGGGGCGGGCGCGGTGCCGCCCCGCCTCGTCGTGGCGGCGGCGCAGTGCTGGACGGCGCTGCTGGGCCTGGTCAGCAGCGAGCTGTTCGGTCAGCTCGCGAACACCTTCGACCCGGCCGACGCGTTCGCCGACGCCACGATCGAGGCGCTCGCCGACCGTCTCGGGCTCTGAGCCGCCCGGTCCCCGAGCGGCCTGTTGGGCAACGGGTCCGGAGCCCCGACGTGCGGCCTCGCCGGGAGTGCGTCAGCGTGGGCCGCACTCCGCGGAGCCCCCGGTCGCCGGGCCGCGGGGGTCCGAACACGGCGACCGCAGACGTCCTGGAGGACGACATGGCGAGTGGTGTGGCGAGCGTGTGGGTCCCGGTGGACGACATGGACCGCGCGGTCCGCTTCTACGGGCAGACCCTGGGCCTGGAGGTGGCGTCGACGTCGCCCGTGTGGAGCGAGGTCACGGCGAACGGGCTGATGATCGGCCTCAACGCGCGCGAGGGCACGGCCCGCCACGCCGACGGCGGCGCCGTGATCTCGTTCCAGCCCGACGGGAGCATCGACGACGAGGTGTCCCGGCTGCGCGAGGCGGGGGTCGAGTTCACCGGCGAGATCAGCGACCACGAGTGGGGTCGCATCGCGCCGTTCAAGGACAGCGAGGGCAACGACCTGCAGTTCTACGCGCCGCCCGCCTGACGACGCGGCGACGGTGGGGCCGGGGCTACCGGCCCCGCCGGGTCGTCGACTCGCGCTCGACCACCGTGAAGCCCACCGTGACGTCGCGCGGCGCGGCCGACGGGTCGGCGATGCGGCGCTGCAGCAGCTGGACCGCCTCGTCGACGAGGTGGTCGAGGTCCGGGGCGACCGAGGACAGCGACGGGACGCGGTAGCGGGCGTCCTCGACGTCGTCGAAGCCGATGACGAGGACGTCGTCGGGCACCCGGACGCCGTGGTCGGCCAGACCGCGCACGACGCCGAAGGCCAGGGTGTCGGTGACGCAGAAGATGCCGTCCGGCAGCTCGTCCAGCGCCAGCAGGTTCTCCGCGCAGCGCACCCCGGCGGCCTGGGTCACCCCGGCGTGGGTCGCGGTGGCGCTGACCCCGCCCTCCCGCACGGCCCGCAGGAACCCCTCGGCGCGCAGGGTGAACGCCGCGCCCTCCGGCACGACGAAGTCGGCGAGGTCGTCCAGGCTGGGTGATCCGACGATCGCGAGGCGGCGGCAGCCGCGGGACACCAGCAGCCGGGTGGCGGCCTCGGACCCCTCGAGGTTCGGCATGCTCACGTGGTCGACGGTCTGGTGCAGCTCCTGCTCGCCGAGGACCACGACCGGCACCTCCCGGCTGAGCGCGTTGATCTCCCGCTCGGACAGGCCCAGGGCCGCGATGACCAGCCCGTCGTAGGCGTTGAGCCGGGAGTCGCGGAACGCGGCCAGCTCGCCCTCGCGGCTCGCGTGCGTCTCCTCGACCACCGTCGCGAGCCCCGCCTGGGAGAACGCGAGGACGAGGCGGTGCCCGAGCTGGCTGTAGTAGTGGCTGTCCAGGGTCGGCACGGCGATGCCGACGACCCCCGTGCGCCCCTGGCGCAGGCTGCGCGCGGCGACGTTGACCTGGTAGCCGAGGCGCTCGACGGTCTCGAGGACGAGCTGGCGGGTGCGGGCGCTGACCGGCCGGCGCCCCGTGAGCGCGTTGGAGACGGTCATCGGCGAGACGCCGGCCTCCTGGGCCACGTCCCGCATGGTGACCATCGAGCTCCTCCCGCTCCGCGTGCCGGACCGCGGTGAGCGCGCCGTCCCGTGGATCACGGTACAGGGACACGCAGAGGTCAGGTCCTTGACAGCGTCGGTGCGGCAGTTCCACTATACCGATACACGTTTACCGATACACACTCGTGCACGACCGCACCGACGAGGGTGCGCGACGGCCACGAGGCGACGACCAGACCTCTTGCGGAGCAGCGCTGCTCGACCCTCCGGGCCGGTTGCCCGCACCACCCCGATCTCCTGCGAGGACCGCGTGCTCGACGACCCAGCGGCCGGACCGGCCACCACCCGGCCGGCCGTCCCCACCGACCCGACCTCCCCCCAGGTCCGGGCCGTCCTCGACGTGGACCTGCCCGGGGCCACGATCAGCAAGCACGTCTACGGGCACTTCGCCGAGCACCTCGGCCGCTGCATCTACGGCGGGTTCTGGGTGGGGGAGGACTCCGACGTCCCGAACGAGGGCGGCATCCGCCTCGACGTGGTCGAGGCCCTGAAGGCCCTGGACATCCCGAACCTGCGCTGGCCCGGCGGCTGCTTCGCCGACACCTACCACTGGCGCGACGGGGTCGGCCCGCGCGAGCAGCGCCCCACGATGGTGAACTCCCACTGGGGCGACGTCGTGGAGGACAACTCCTTCGGCACCCACGAGTTCATGGCCCTGTGCGAGCTGCTGGGCACCGACCCGTACGTCTCGGCCAACGTCGGCAGCGGCACCGTCCGCGAGGCCGCGGAGTGGATCGAGTACCTGACCCGCGCCGACGAGTCGCCCATGGCGCAGCTGCGCCGCTCCCACGGCCGCGAGGAGCCGTGGAGGGTCCCGTTCTGGGGCCTGGGCAACGAGCCGTGGGGCTGCGGGGGCGGGATGGGCGCGGGCGCCTACGCGGAGCTGGCCCGCCAGTACGGCACCTACAGCCTCGACCACGGCGACAACCACCTCTACCGGATCGCGGCGGGGGCCGCCGACGCGGACTACCCGTGGACCGAGGTGCTGATGCAGAACCTCGGCCGCTACCTGGGGGTCGGCGAGGTCAGCGGGCACGGCAAGAACACCTACCAGGCGATCTCGTTCCACCACTACACCGTCGTCGGGCCGACGTGGGAGAACAAGGGCTCGGCGACCGACTTCGACACCGACGAGTACTACCGCACCATGGTCAAGGCGGCCGAGATCGAGCGGATCATCGCCGGGCACGCCAACGTCATGGACGCCTACGACCCCGACCGCCTCGTCGGCCTCGTCCTCGACGAGTGGGGCACCTGGTTCGACGTCGAACCCGGGACCAACCCCGGCTTCCTGTTCCAGCAGAACACCCTGCGCGACGCGCTGGTGGCGAGCGTCCACTTCGACGCCTTCCACCGCCACGCCGACCGCCTCGTCATGGCCAACATCGCCCAGACCGTCAACGTGCTGCAGGCCATGCTGCTCACCGACGGCGACGCCCTCGTCCTGACGCCCAGCTACCACGTGTTCGAGATGAACAAGGGCCACCAGGGCGCGGCGGTGCTGCCGCTCACGGTGCGGGGCGAGGCCCCGGTCCACGACGTCGACGGCACCGCCCTGCCGACGTTCTCCGGCTCGGCGAGCGTCCGGGACGGCCACGTCCTGGTCTCGCTGAGCAACCTCGACGCCACCGCGCCGCTGACGGTGGAGGTCGACGTCCGCGGTTCCGCGGTGGGCGCCCCCACCGGCCGGCTGCTCACCGCCGGGTCCCTCACCGCGCACAACACCGCCACGGACACCGCGGTGCAGGTGCGCGACCTCGACGACGTCTCCGTCGAGGACGGGGTGCTGCGGGTGACGCTGCCCGCCCACAGCTTCGCCACCGTCCGCTTCGCCGTCGACGCCTGACCTCTCCCGCACCACCACCCCACCCCTCGACTCTCCCGAAGGAGGGACTCCGCGTGAACACGCCGTCCCGCACCCCGCTGTCGTCCCTGTCCCGCCGCCACCTCCTCGGCCTCGCCGGGCTCGCCGGCGGCCTGGGCCTCACCGCCTGCTCGTCGGGCTCGTCCGGGTCCGGCGACCCGAACACCTTCGACTTCTGGTCCTTCACGGGCATCAACCAGAAGGACGACGTCGCGGCGTACAAGAAGCTCGCGCCGGACGTCAACGTGAAGCTCACCGAGGTCGGCAACGCGCAGGAGACCGCGCAGGGGCTCACCACCGCCCTGGCGGGCGGGAAGGTCCCCGACCTGGTGCTCATCCAGGCCGGTGACCTGCCCAAGTTCATGAAGAACCCCGGCAACTTCACCGACCTCAAGACGCTGGGCGCCGACGACGTCCAGAGCGAGTACGTCGACTGGGTGATGAAGCAGGCCACCGCGCAGTCCGGGGAGATCATCGGCATCCCGACCGACGTCGGCGGCATGGGCGTCGCCTACCGCACGGACCTCATGGCCGCCGCCGGGCTGCCGACGAACCGCGACGAGGTCAGCGCGCTGTGGCCCACGTGGGACGACTTCATCGCCACCGGCCAGCGCTACACCCAGGCGAGCGGCAAGGCCTTCATCGACAACGCCGCCACCACCGTGTTCCTGCAGGCGGTCTCGCAGGGCGAGGAGCAGTACTACTCCGCGGACGGGAAGGTGGTCTACGCGACCAACCCCATCGTCAAGCAGTCCTTCGACCTCGGCCTGAAGGCCATCGCCGCCGGGATCACCGCCAAGCTGGAGAGCTTCACCGACGGCTGGAACGCCGGCATGGCCAAGGGCGACTTCGCCGCCGTCGCGGCACCGTCCTGGATGCTCGGCTCCATCCGCTCCGCGGCCCCGGACACCGAGGGCAAGTGGGACATCGCCACCATCCCCGGCGGCAGCGGCAACTGGGGCGGCAGCTACCTGGCCATCCCGGCGCGGGCGGCGAACCCGAAGGCGGCCTGGACCTACATCTCGAGGATGCAGTCCCCCGAGCAGCAGCTGCAGCACTTCATCGAGTCCGGGTCCCTGCCCACCACCCCGGTGAACTACGACAAGCCCGAGCTCGTCGACCACACCGACCCCTTCTTCAGCGACGCCCCCACGGGCAAGATCTTCACCCAGGCCGTCCTGGGCCTGAAGCCCTTCGTCAACGGCGAGTACAACACCGAGATCAGCACCGAGCTGCTCAACGGCCTCAACGGCGTCGAGGGCGACGGGGCGCCGGCCGCCGCCGCGTGGGACACCGCCGTCAAGAACATCAAGACCGCGATCGGCGCCTGATGAGCGCCACCCTGACCCCCGGCAGCCTCCGGGGCGTCAAGCCGGCCACGGCCACCCGGCCGGTGGAGAAGCGCTGGGAGCGGGTGGCGCCCTACGGGTACGTGGCGCCCTTCTACGTCCTGTTCCTGGTCTTCGGCCTCTTCCCGCTGCTGTTCACGTTCTACGTCTCGCTCTTCGACTGGAACCCGATCGGCGACAAGACGTTCGTCGGCCTGGCGAACTTCCAGCAGCTGGCCGGGGACCCGCGGTTCTGGAACGCGCTGCGCAACACCTTCAGCATCTGGATCATCTCCACCGTCCCCCAGCTGCTCATCGCGCTGATCCTGGCGCAGGTGCTCAACAGCGCCTACCTGCGGCTGGCGAACTTCTACCGGATGGCGATGCTGCTGCCGTACATCACGTCGGTGGCGGCGACAGCGATCGTCTTCGCGCAGCTGTTCAACCGCGACTACGGCCTCCTGAACTGGTTCCTGGGGCTGCTCGGCATCGGGCACATCGACTTCATGTCCACCGCCCTGGGCAGCCACCTGCTCATCTCGGTGATGGTCATCTGGCGCTGGTTCGGCTACAACACGCTGCTCTACCTGGCCTCGCTGCAGGCCGTCCCGCGCGACCTCTACGAGGCGGCCGCGATGGACGGGGCCGGGCCGGTCAAGCAGTTCATCAACATCACGCTGCCCTCGCTGCGCCCGGTCATCGTCTTCACCGTCATCATGTCCACCATCGGCGGGCTGCAGATCTTCACCGAGCCGCTGCTGCTGTCCAACGGCACGCTCACCTGCGGCACGGCCCGCCAGTGCCAGACCCTCTCGCTGTTCCTGTTCGAGCAGGGCTTCGGCTCGTTCAAGTTCGGCTACGGCTCAGCCGTCGGGGTGGCCCTCTTCGCCATCATCGTCGTCGTGGCGTTCATCAACTTCCTGCTCTCGAGCCGTCTGGGGAAGAAGGCCTGACATGACCACCACCACCGACCCGCCCCGCCGCACCGCAGCGCCCCAGCGCGCGTCCCGGCCCCGCCGTCAGCCGCGCATCGCCCGGGTGCGCTGGTACACCTACCTGCTCCTCACCCTGGCCGCCCTGGCCTGCATCTTCCCCGTCTACTGGATGTTCGTGGTCTCCTCCGTCGGCTCGGCGGCGGCCACCCAGCTGCCGCCGCGGGTCATCCCCGGCGGGAACTTCCTGGGGCTGCTGAAGCTGGTCTTCGAGACCGTGCCGTTCCTGCGGTCGCTGTTCAACAGCTTCGTCGTGGCGGCGCTGATCGCCGTCGGTCAGGCGTTCCTGTGCTCGCTCGCCGGCTACGCCTTCGCGAAGATGACGTTCCGCGGCCGGGACGCGCTGTTCCTCGTCCTCGTGCTGACCATGACTGTGCCGGCCCAGCTGGCCATCATCCCCCAGTACATGATCATGTCGCGGCTCGGCTGGGTGGACACCCTGCAGGCCCTCGTCGTGCCCGGTCTGGTCAGCGCCTTCGGCATCTTCTGGATGCGCCAGCACATCAGCGCCACCATCAGCGACGAGCTGCTCCAGGCGGCGCGCATGGACGGGGCGAACTCCTGGCAGATCTTCGCCCGGATCGCGTTTCCCGTGGTGCGGCCCGCGGCCGCGGTGCTGGGGTTGCTCGGGTTCGTCAACGCCTGGAACGACTTCCTCTGGCCGTTCATCGTCCTGAAGTCCCCCGACATGTACACCGCGCAGATCGCCATCAAGGCCCTGCAGAGCAACATCTCCGTCGACCTCGGCCTCGCGATGGCCGGGTCCTTCCTCGTCACCGTCCCGCTCCTGGTGCTGTTCGCCTTCTTCGGCAAGCAGATGGTCTCCGGGATCATGGACGGGGCCTTCAAGGGCTGAGACCCTTCCCCCACCACTCGCCACCGGGAGGACACCCGTGAGCACCAGCACCACCGCCCCCCTCAGCGACAGCCAGGTCGAGCACTTCCTCGAGAAGGGCTTCGTCGTCCTGGAGCACTGCTTCGACGCCGAGCAGGCCGCCCCGATCGCCGACCGCGCCTGGGACCGCCTCGGCGTCGACCGCGACGACCCCACCACCTGGGACCGCCCCCGCGTCCACCTGCCCTCCGTCGAGCACGTGGACGCCGCGGAGTTCGCCCCCGCCGCCTACGCCGCCGCGTGCCAGCTGCTGGGCGGTGAGGACCGCGTCCAGACGCCGTGGCAGTGGAGCGACGGCATCATCGCCAACCTCGGCGTCGGCGCCGACCGCCCCTTCGACCCGCCGTCGGCCGAGGTGGACGGGTGGCACAAGGACGGCGACTTCTTCCGCCACTTCCTGGACTCCCCCGAGCAGGGCCTGCTGACCATCGTCCTGTGGACCGACGTCCTGTCGCAGGGCGGCGGGACGTTCGTGGCGACCGACTCCGTCGGCGTGGTCGCCCGCTTCCTCGCCGGGCGCCCCGAGGGCGTCCTGCCCGACGAGCTGCAGCAGACCGCGCTGATCCGCCAGTGCCACGACTTCGCCGAGCTCACCGGCAAGGCCGGCGACGTCGTGCTCATGCACCCGTTCATGCTGCACGCCACGTCCCAGAACGTGCTGCGCGCGCAGCGCCTCATCACCAACCCGCCGCTGGCGCTGAGGGAGCCGATGGACTTCGACCGCGCCGACGCCTCGCTCTCCTCGCCGGTGGAGCAGGCCGTCCTGCGCGGCCTCGGCGTCGACCGCCTCGCGTTCCGCCCGAGCGCGCCCCGCGAGGCCGTCGTGCCCCCGCGGCTGCGGGCGCAGCAGGCCGCCGCGGGAGCCGCCGGCTGAGCGAGGCCGTCCCCGGTCCGGGCCGTCCCACCGGGCGGCCCGGATCACGCGGTCCTACGTTGGCGGCAGTCCACTCGAGGAGGAGCAGTGCCGAACGTCCCGAACCTTCCGCTCAACGACGGGGTCGAGATCCCGCAGCTCGGCCTGGGGGTCTGGCAGGTCCCGCAGGAGCAGACCGCCGAGGTCGTCCTCACGGCCCTGAACGCCGGCTACCGCCACATCGACACGGCCGCCGGGTACGGCAACGAGGCCGGCGTCGGCGACGCCCTGCGCGCCAGCGGCCTCGCCCACGAGGACGTGTTCGTCACCACCAAGCTGGCCAACGAGGCCCACGGGCGCGAGAAGGCCCTGCGCGCCTTCGACGAGAGCATGGCGAAGCTGCAGCTCGAGTACCTCGACCTGTACCTCATCCACTGGCCCGGCCTGGCCGACGACTACGTCGAGACCTGGCAGGTCCTCGAGGAGCTGCAGCGCGAGGGCCGCATCCGGTCCATCGGCGTCTCGAACTTCCAGAAGACGCACCTGCGCAAGCTCTTCGACGAGACGGGCATCGTCCCCTCCGTCAACCAGGTCGAGCAGCACCCCTACCTCGTGCAGGACGACCTGCGGGCGTTCAACGCCGAGCACGGCATCCTCACCGAGGCGTGGAGCCCGCTGGCCAAGGGCGGGGACCTCCTCAAGGAGGACGTCATCACGTCCGTGGCGCAGGAGCTCGGCAAGGACCCGGCGCAGGTCGTCCTGCGCTGGCACGTGCAGCTCGGCAACATCGTGATCCCGAAGTCGGTGACGCCCTCGCGCATCGAGAGCAACATCGACGTCTTCGACTTCACCCTGACCGACGAGCAGGTCGCCGCGATCTCCGGCCTGAACCGCGACGAGCGCACCGGGCCGGACCCCGACACCTTCGGGTGAGCCCCGGCCTCGCGCTGGCGCTTGCGGGCCTGGCGCTGCTCGACGCGCTGAACACGTCGGCGATGCTCGTCGCCGTCGCCGCGCTGCTCGCCGCCCCCCGACGCCCGGTCGCCTCCGCGATCGCGTGCGTCGCCGGGGCGGCGGCGGTGTTCCTCGTCGTGGGCGTCGCCCTGTACCTCGGCGCCGCGGCCGCCCAGGACGCCGTCACCGGCGGCCTGCTGGCCGTCCGCCGCGCCGGGCTCGTCCTGCTCGCCGTGCTGCTGCTCGTGCACGCCGTCCGGCGCGCGCGCACGCGCCCCGGGCGCGCCCCGGGCCTGCCGCGGTGGTTCTCCCCGGGCACCGCCGTGGCGCTCGGCGCCGCCGGTGCGCTCGGCGACCTGCCCACGGCCCTGCCGTTCCTGCTCGCCGTCGAACGGCTCGTCAGCGCCGACCTCTCCACGACGGCCGCGGTCCTCGCGCTCGTCGGCTACGTCGTCGTGCTCTCGCTGCCCTCGCTCGTCGTCCTGGGCTTCGTCGCCGCCCACCGCGAGCGGGCCCGCTCGCTGCTGGCGGGGCTGCTCGGGCGCCTCGGCGGCAAGGAGCGCAGCGTCCCCGTCGTCGTCGCGTGCGTCGTGCTGGCCGCCGCCCTCCTGGTCGCGGCGGCCCTGGCCTAGGTCAGCTGCCGGTGCGGGGCTGCGCGCGCAGGTCCAGGACCTTGACGCCCGCCGCGCGGACCCGGCCCTTCCCGGAGCCCTTCGCCTCGTACATCGCGCCGTCGGCCTGCTGCAGCACCCGCTGCGGGTCCGCGCCGAGCTCGGCCATCGCCAGGCCGACGCTGATGCCGACGTCGAACGACCACCCCGCCACCGGGAACGGCGTGCGCATGGCGTCGACGACGCGCTGGGCGACGGCCTGCGCCGCGGCCTCGTCGGGCAGGTCGGGGCACACAACGGCGAACTCGTCGCCGCCCAGGCGGGCCACCGTGTCGCCCGGGCGCACGGCGTGCGTCAGCCGCTGCGCGACCCCGATGAGGACGTGGTCGCCGGCCGCGTGGCCGCCCGTGTCGTTGACCGGCTTGAAGTCGTCGAGGTCGCAGTACAGGAGCGCGACCCGGCGCCCCGAGCGCGAGGAGGCGTCCAGCGCGTGGCGCAGCCGGTCCTCCAGCAGCGTCCGGTTCGGCAGACCCGTCAGCGGGTCGTGCAGCGCGGCCTCGCGCAGGCGGCGCTGCACCAGGCGGCGCTGGGTCACGTCGGCGACCTGCACGACGGCCGCGATGTCGCCGGTGCGCGCACCGTCCGGAGTGGTCGGCCAGGCCGCCATCGCCAGCTCCAGCCACACCCGCCCGTCCCCGTGCTGCAGCTCGGCGTGCCAGTGCCCGGGCTCGCCCGCCGCGACGCCCTCGACGAGGCCCTGCACCGCGTCGACGAACGCGTCGCGGTGCACGTCGGCGACCTGGTCGGCCCAGTCGGAACCCGCCACCACGTCGCCCGTGCCCAGCATCGAGACGAGGCGGTCGTTGACGCGGGCGACCGTCGCCGAGCCGTCGGCGCGCAGCCGCAGCAGCGCCACCCCGAGCAGCGCGTCGTCGAAGGTCCGGCGGAACAGCTCCTCGCGGCGGCCGGCGACCACCACGGCGCGCTCGCGGGAGCGCACCACCAGCGTCATCACGAGCGTCACGGCCCCGGCGGTGGAGAGCAGCGCCTGCAGCACGTGCAGCTGGGGCGACGTCAGCAGCGCGGCGGAGCCGGCCGCGCCGACCGTCCCCGCGGTCGTGACCACGGCGACCAGGAGCAGCGCGCTCAGCGCCCGGCCCACCTCGAGCCGCGCCGAGCCCCACAGCAGCGGCACGACGACGACGAACGACCAGGGGCCCGGGTCGGAGAACAGGAAGACGGTCGCCGAGATCCCGGCCGCCGTCGCGAGGACGCCGAACCACTCCAGGGCCGCGAGGCGGGCGGAGCGGGCGTCGGAGGGGGGCGTGGGCACCGGCAGCAGCAGCAGCGGGGCCACGAGCAGCACGCCCAGCACCTGCGTCGGGACGTAGGCGAGCACCTGCGTCGAGGCGTCCGTCGACTGCGCGAGCGGCGCCGCCGCGAGGATGCCAGCCACCGCGCCCGCGCTCAGCCCCCACGCGTCGCGGCCGCGCCGCAGCCGCACGGGCGCGCCGCCGGCCAGCAGCGTCACGACGGAGGCGCCGACGCCGCACTGCAGCGCCTGGGCGCTCGCGAAGACCGCGGTCGCGGACGCGTCGTCCCCCACGAGGCGGCCGGCGACGACGGTGCCCACGAGGGTCCCGCCGACCACCCACCAGCGGCGCGCCGGGCGCCGGACCGCGAGCGCCAGGGCCGCGCCCGCCGCGGGCCACCAGACGGTGGCGCCGAGCGAGTCGGCACCGACGAGCCCGGTCATCAGCACACCCAGCACGGCGACGACGGCGGCCGTGGTCACCGCGAGCCGCGGCCCGCCGCCCCGGACGCTCCCGTAGCCGCCGTTCGAAGGACCGCCGCCCGAGGTGCCGTCGCGACGTCGCTGGGCCGGACGGGTGAGGTCCCCACCTCGGGCCGGTGCCGTGATCATGTGCCCTCTTCGGCAGGTCGGGGCCGGACCTTGAGCGCCCGGACGGACGAAGTTTCCCCCGCGCCGCGCGCGTGCCGGATCCTGGGCGCGTGAGCACCGTCCCGCACGCGTCGCACTGGGGTTCCTTCACCGCCGTCCGCGAGGCCGACGGCAGCGTCGGCGTCCGCCCCCACCCCGACGACCCGGACCCCTCCGCCCTGCTCGCCAACCTCCCGGTCGCCGCGACCGGCAGGGCGCGCGTGCTGCGCCCGCACGTGCGGCGCGGCTGGTGGGAGGACGGCGCGGGCCCCGACGAGCGGCGCGGGCGCGACGAGTTCCTCGCCGTCGGCTGGGACGAGCTGCTGGACCGCCTCGCCGCGGAGTACCGGCGGGTCCTGGACACCGACGGCCCCGAGGCGGTCTTCGGGGGCTCCTACGGGTGGGCCAGCGCGGGGCGCTTCCACCACGCGCAGAGCCAGCTGCACCGCTTCCTCAACTGCCTGGGCGGCGCGACGCGCTCCAGCGGCACCTACAGCCACGGCACGGCCGAGGTGCTGCTGCCGCACGTCCTGGGGTCGCTGGAGGCGCTGGTCTCGCCGACGGCGTGGTCGGTCGTGGAGGCGACGACGGAGCTCGTCATCGCGGTCGGGGGCCTGCCCGCGAAGAACGCGCAGGTCGCCTCGGGCGGGATCAGCCGCCACGAGGTCGCCGGGCGGCTGCGCGGGGCCCGCGCGCGGGGCGCCGAGTTCGTCCTCGTCTCCCCGCTGCGCGACGACCTGGCCGCCGAGCTGGACGCCGACTGGTACGCCGTCGAGCCCGGGACGGACACCGCGCTGCTCCTGGCGATGTCGCACGTCCTGGTCACCGAGGGCCTGCACGACGAGGAGTTCCTGCGCACGCACTGCGCGGGGCCTGAGGAGTTCCTCGCGTCGCTGCGCGGCGGCGACGACGGCGTGGAGAAGACGCCCGAGTGGGCCGCACCCCTGACGGGGATCAGCGCGGAGCGGATCCGCGCCCTGGCCCGGCGGGCCGCGGCGGGGCGCACCCTGGTGACGCTGAGCTGGTCGGTGCCGCGCGCCCGCTTCGGCGAGCAGCCGCTGTGGGCGGCGATCGCCTTCGCCGCGCTGCTGGGCCAGATCGGCCTGCCGGGCGGCGGGTTCGGCCACGGCTACGGCTCCACGGGCGGGGTGGCGCGGCGCGCGGGCAGCCTCGCGCTGCCGACCCTGCCGCAGTTCGGCGACCCGCTGCGCCGGCGCATCCCGGTGGCGCGCATCGCCGACGCCCTGCTGCACCCCGGCGAGGAGTACGCCGTGGACGGGCGCACCGAGACCTACCCGCGGCTGCGGCTCGTGCACTGGGCGGGCGGCAACCCCTTCCACCACCACCAGGACCTGCAGCGCCTGCAGCGGGCGTTCCGGGCCGCGGACACCGTCGTCGTGCACGAGCCGTTCTGGACGTCCACGGCCCGCCACGCCGACGTCGTGCTGGCCGCGACGACGACGATGGAGCGCGTCGACCTGGGCGCCGCCCGCTACGACGACCGGGTCATCGCGATGGGCCGCGTGCACGAGCCCCTCGGCCAGGCGCGCGACGACTACGCGGTCCTCGCCGCCCTGGCGCAGCGCCTCGGGGTGGGGGAGCGGTTCACCGAGGGCCGCACGGCGCAGCAGTGGGTCGAGCACCTCTACGAGCAGTGGCGGGAGGGGCCTGCGGCGCGCGCCGGGATCGACGCGCCGCCCTACGCGGGCTTCGTCGCCGCCGGCGAGCTGGTGCTGCCGCCGGAACCCACCGAGCGGGTCCTGCTCGCGTCCTTCCGCGCCGACCCGCAGCGCCACCCGCTGCGCACGCCCAGCGGGCGCATCGAGCTGCACTCGGCCGTGGTCGCCGGATTCGGCTACGACGACTGCCCCGGGCACCCCGTGTGGCGCGAGCCCGAGGAGCGTCCCGACGCGGCGTTCCCCCTGCACCTCGTCGCGAACAACCCGGCGGGCCGCCTGCACAGCCAGCTCGACCACGGGGCGACGTCGCAGGCGTCGAAGGTGGCGGGGCGCGAACCGCTGCGCATGCACCCCGCCGACGTGCGCGCGCGCGGCCTGGTGGCCGGGCAGGTCGTCGTGGTCCGCAGCCGGCGCGGCAGCTGCCTCGCCGGGCTCGTGGCGTCCGCGGACGTGCGCGAGGGCGTCGCGCAGATGTCGACGGGCGCCTGGTTCGACCCCGTCGCGGGCGCCGCGGCCGGGGTGACGTGCGGGCACGGCAACGTCAACGTGCTGACGACCGACACGGGCACGTCGCGGCTGGCGCAGGGCTGCACCGGGCAGCACGCCGCCGTCGAGGTGTCGTCCTTCGACGGGCCGGTGCCGCGCGTCACCGTGTTCGACCAGCCCGTCACGTCCGGGGCGTGAGGGAACCCCGGGGCGCGTGAGCGCGTCGGAGGGGAGCAGACGCGACGGACGCCTTTTACCCCCGGTGCGCCTGGGGTGCAAGGCGCTCCACCGGACCGTTGCCGCGAACGGGCGGTCGCGGCCCCCGGATGCGGCATCATGGAACTCCGACCACGGTGCGCACGTCGCACCGCCGAGGCCCTGAGGAGCCACCGTGACCGAGGGATGGCCTGACGACCGGGTGACCGGCGCTGCGGACGTCCCGTCGATCGTGCGGCACTGCGCGGGCCCGGTGGGGGACGAGGACCGCTACGAGATCCTCGGCCCGGCCGACGGCCCCGACGAGGGCTGGCACGTCCTGGACCGCGACGCGGGGGCCGGGGACGCGCTGTTCACCCTCGTGACGCTGCGGCCCACGCCGCGCGCCGGTCAGGACGCCGAGGGCCACCAGGCCGAGCAGGAGATGTGGCGCGAGCGCGCCGCCGGGCTCACCCGGGTGCGGCACGAGCGCCTCGCCGGCGTGGTCACGACCTTCCGCGGCCCGGCGCCGCACGCGCCGGGGCGGGCCGTCGCCGACGACGAGCCGTGGAGCTACGCGGTGCTGGAGCAGGCCTCGGGCCGCTCGGTGGCCGACTGGCTGCGGGACGACCCGGGCGCCCCCGTGCAGGAGCGCCTCACGGTCCTCGCGACCGCGGCCGGCGTCCTGCAGGAGCTGCACCGCGGCTCCGACCACGTGCCCCCGCTGGTCCACGGCGACATCTCCCCGCGCACCGTCCGGCTCGGCGGGTTCTGGCCGTCCGACGGCGTGCGCCTGGCCGGGGCCAGCCTGGGCGGGCTGCGCCGCGGCCCCCTGCACGGCGACCCGGCCTCGCCCTACACCGCCCCCGAGGTGCGCGCGGGCGGCCTGCCCTCGGCCGCCAGCGACGTCTTCGGCTTCGGCGCCACCGCCATCACCGTCCTGACGGGCCAGCCGCCCGTCGTCGGCCACGACGGCGAGCCCGACCTCGACCTCGTGCGCCGCCAGCTCGGCGCCGCGCCGTACACGGCCCCGCACCCGGGGATGGCGGAGCTGCTGCTGCAGGCCGTCGCGACCGACCCGCACGACCGCCCCGACCGGCTGCCGCTGTGGGTCAACGCGCTGCGCGCCCACGTCGACCCGTCGCCCGCCACCGAGGCGCTGCCCGTCGTCCCGGTCGGCCACGTCGTCGCGGAGGACCCCGCGCGCGCCGCGGCCGGCACCCGCTCGCTGCCCCGCCGGCCGGTCGCCGTCGTCGTCGGGGCCCTCGTCCTGGCCACCGCCGGGGCGGGCATCGCCATCGCCGCCGTGCAGCAGGGCCGCCTCAAGGACGTGCCGAACCCCGTCGCGATCGTGCAGCCGGCACCCGTGACGCAGTCGACCGACGCGCTCGGCGTCCCGAGCACGCAGGCCCCCAGCGCGGCGCAGGAGAGCGCGGAGGGGGACAGCGCGCCCTCGACGACCACGCGCCGGCGGCCCAGCAGCAGCTCCTCCGGTGCGGCGAGCACGGCCCCCGGGACCGTGCCGGGCGTCCCCCCGACGTCGGCTCCCGGCGCGCTCGTGCCCGGCGAGGCGCTCGTGCCGCCCGCCGGCGAGGTGCCGACCGTCCCGCCGCTCATCCCGCCCGCGGTGTCCGGCCCGTTCCCGCCGTCCGCGGCGCCCGTGCCGTCGTCCCCGCCGGTCACGTCGCCCCCGGTCACGTCGGCCCCCGTGACGTCGCCCCCCGTGACGTCACCGCCCGTGACGACGCCGCCGGTCATCACCCCGCCGCCGCCCTCCTCGGCGCCGCCGGCCTCGCCCCCGCCGACGTCGCCGCCCCCCTCGTCGCCACCCCCGTCGTCCCCGGCCCCGTCGTCGCCGGCCCCCACGTCGTCGCCCTCGCCGACGACGGAGCCGACCAGCCCCTCGTCGAGCCCGACGACGACGATCCTGCCGAGCGCCTCCGTCACCGTGGAACCGCCGAGGTCCGGCGGGCCATCGGTCCCGCCGTTCGCCTCGGGCCGACCGCCCGTCCGCCCCTGATCCACCCGCGTCCCGGGCCGCCGCCGCGGCCGGCGGGGCCGCGTGGAGGTGCTGTGCACACCTCGGGGTGCGCCCGCCCGAGGGCGGGGTCCGCCCTCGGCGTGCCCGCATACTGGATGTGACCGGTGCGCCCGACGGCGGGGCCGGTCCCCGCCGGCCGCCCCGGTGGAGCAGGACCAGTTCCAGGCGCACCGCCGGTGCCGTGCGCTCCCCGACGCCGGAGGACCAGACCGCAGTGGCAGCACGCCGACCCGCCCCCGCCCCGACCCGCGCCGCGACGAAGGCGGCGGCGCGCCGCCCGAAGCGCCGCGGCCGCCGGATCGCCGCGTGGCTCGGTGGGCTCGTCGGCCTCGGTCTGGTCCTCGGGGTCGGCGGCTTCGCGGCGGCGTACTCGCTGACCGACATCCCGGACCCGAACGCCCTCGCGGACGCCCAGGTCAGCACCGTCTACTACTCCGACGGCACCACCGAGATCGGCGACTTCGCCACCCGCAACCGGGAGAGCGTCACGATCGACCAGGTGCCCCTCGTCGTGCAGCACGCGGTGCTGGCGGCCGAGGACCGCAGCTTCTACGAGAACCGCGGCGTCTCGCCGACGGGCATCGCGCGCGCCGTGTGGAACAACGTCAGCGGCGGCTCGCAGCAGGGCGGCTCCACGATCACCCAGCAGTACGTGAAGAACTACTTCCTCACGTCCGAGCGGACCTACAAGCGCAAGTTCGACGAGTTCTTCCTGTCGCTGAAGATCGACCAGGCGCAGTCGAAGTCGGAGACGCTGCAGGACTACCTCAACACCGTCTACTTCGGGCGCAACGCCTACGGGATCCAGACCGCGGCGCAGGCGTACTTCGGCAAGGACGTGGGGCAGCTGAACGCCTCCGAGGGCGCGCTGCTGGCCGCCGTGCTCAAGGCGCCCAGCGCGCTGGACCCGCGCAAGGACCCGGAGGCGGCCACCCAGCGCGTCGACTACGTCCTCGACGGCATGGTCTCCGAGGGCTGGTTGTCGGCGACGGACCGCGCGGCCTCCGGGCTCCCGCCGACCGTCGAACCGTCGCAGGAGCCCGACGCCTACGCCGGCACCGACGGGTACCTGCTGTCCACCGTGCGGAGCGAGCTGCTGTCCCCCACGGTCGGGCTCACCGAGGACGAGCTGGACCGCGGCGGCTACCGGATCGTCACGACGTTCGACGCGACCGCCCAGGCCGCCGCGGTGGACGCCGTCGCCGAGCAGCTGCCGGAGGACCGGCCCGCCGGCTTCCAGGTCGCGGTGTCGGCGATCGACCCGGCGACGGGCGGGGTGCGGGCCATGTACGGCGGGGCGGACTTCCTGCAGCGCAGCCGTAACGCCGTGACGCAGGACACAGCTCAGGCAGGGTCCACCTTCAAGCCGTTCGCGCTCGTCGCGGCGCTCGAGGACGGGATCTCGCTGCGCAGCACCTACAGCGGGTCCAGTCCGATGACGGTCAAGGGCTGGAGCACGCCCGTCAGGAACTTCGGCTCGGAGTCCTTCGGGCGCATCAACCTGCTCACGGCCACCGCGAACTCGGTGAACACGGTCTACGCGCAGCTCAACGCCGCCGTCGGACCCGCCAAGACCGAGCAGGTCGCGGTGCGGGCCGGCTACCCCGACACCACGCAGGACCTCGCGGACAACCCCGCCAACGTCCTCGGGACGGCGGCACCGCGCCCGATCGACGTCACGCAGGCCTACGCGACGTTCGCGGCGCAGGGGGTCCGCAACGACTGGCACACCGTCGCCTCCGTCGACGACGCGACGGGCGCGCGGACCTTCACCGCGTCGCCCACCAACCAGCGGGTGTTCTCCCCCGAGGTGATGGCCGACGCGACGTACGCGATGCAGCAGGTGGTGCAGCAGGGCAGCGGCCGCTACGCCCGCAACCTCGGGCGCCCCGCGGCCGGCAAGACCGGGACGTCCAACGGCAACAAGTCCGCGTGGTTCGCGGGCTTCACCCCGCAGCTCGCGGCGACGGTGGCGCTGTACCAGATCGGCGAGGACGGCAGCCAGCAGACGGTCAAGCTCGGCTCCGGCGAGGTCACCGGCGGCTCCTACCCCGTCCGCGTCTGGACGGCGTTCATGCGGGCGGCCCTGCAGGGCCAGCCGACGCAGGCGTTCCCGAAGCCCGTCTACCTCGGCACCTCCCGCGGTGCCCCGGCCGCGACGAGCGCGCCGACCCGCTCGCGCACCCCGTCGCCGTCGACCAGCGCGACGTCCTCGCCCAGCGAGACCGCGACGGCCTCGCCCACCGAGTCGCCCACGGCGTCGCCGACCTCCTCGGCGACGGACGCCCCGACGTCCTCGCCGACGGCGAGCGCCGCGACCTCCTCCGCGCCGTCCACGACGCAGGACGCCGCCCAGGCCGTGCCGACGCAAGCCCCCGACCAGCGGTCTGCGAGCGCTGGCCCGACCGGGTGAGGGAAGCTGGGTCGGTGAGCACTCCGACACGGCGAGCGAAGTCGCCGACCAGCAGCGACCCCCTGGCCCGCGCGGCCAGCGAGGTCGTCGGTGGACCGGCGGGGCGCCGGATCGGGGGCGAGCCACCCTGGTGGGCGGGGGCGCTGCCCCTCGGGCTGGCGCTCGCGGCCGTCCTGGTCGCGGTCGGAGCCGTCGCGAAGCACCACTGCCGCACGGTGGGCTGGAACAGCCCCGACCAGTTCTTCCACCTCTGCTACTCCGACGCCCCCGTCGTCTACACGTCCTCAGGGCTGGCGTCGGGGCTCGGCCCCTACGCCGACGGGGTGTCCCTGTCGCAGCCGCCGGTCACGGCCGGGCTGGCGTGGCTGATCGGCCGCTTCGCGCCCCACGAGGTGACCGTCGCCGCGCAGCGCGCCTACTTCGACGCCACCGCCGTGGCCCTGCTGCTGGCCGCCCTCGTCGTCGTGGCGGCCGTGGTCGTCGCGGCCGGGCGCCGCCGCAGCCTCGACGTGCTGCTCGTCGCCGTCAGCCCCCTGCTGGCCATCACAGGTCTCGTGTCCCTCGACCTCGCCGGGGTCGCGCTGGCCACCGCGGGCCTCGCCTGCTGGGCCCGCCGCCGCCCCGTCGCGGCCGGGGTCCTGCTCGGCCTCGCCGTCGCCGCCCGCACCTACCCGGTGCTGCTGCTGCTGGCCCTGCTCCTGCTCGCCCTGCGCGCCGGCCGCCTGCGCGCCTTCGCGACGACCGCCGCGGCCGCCGTCGCGACCTGGCTCGTCGTCGACCTGCCCCTGGCGCTCACCTCCTACGACGCCTGGTCGGCGTACCTGGCGGGCTTCTTCCCCCAGCGCGCCGGCTACGGCTCGCTCTGGCTGCTGCCGCAGCTGGTGGAGCAGGCGACCGAGGCCGCGTCGCAGGACGGCCTGCCCGCGGGGGCGGTCACGGCGCTGACCCTCGCCGCGTGGGTGGTGTGGTCGCTGCTCGTCACGGTCTTCGTGCTGTGGGCGCCGCGGCGGCCCCGCGTGCCGCAGGTCGCGTTCCTGCTCGTGGCGGGATTCTGCGTGCTCGGCTCGTCCTTCCCCGTGCAGGCGGCGCTGTGGCTGCTGCCGCTGGCCGCGCTGGCCGCGCCCCGCTGGCGCGACCACGTGCTCTGGTGGGTCACCGAGGCCCTGTACTTCGGCGCCGTCTGGCTGTTCATCGCGGGCCAGTCGACGCCGGCCCGCGCGCTGCCGCCGGAGTTCTACGCGGTCGCCGTGCTGCTGCGCGCGGCGGGCATCGCGTGGCTCGTGGTGGCCGTCGTGCGCGACGTGCGCACCCCGGAGCGCGACGTCGTGCGGGCCGACGGCGACGACGACCCGGCGGGCGGCGTCCTCGACGGCGCGCCCGACCGCCTCGTCGTCCGCGTGGCCTGAGCCGGCCCGCAGGCCGCCCCGTCCGCCGGGTCCACAGGGGGGCTCGCGCCGCAGCGCGACGCCAGCCTGTGGACGGGCGGAGCCGGCGCCCGGTGCTCGCGGCAGGGTGGGCGTCGGAGGGCCGGTAGACTGAACGCTCACCCTCCTGCCACGGAGAGACCGTGGCCGCATGAGACCGAAGGAGGTGGGGAATGAGCACGCGCAACTACGAGCTCATGGTCATCCTCGATGCAGAGCTCGAGGAGCGGACCGTCGGCCCGTCGCTGGACAGGTTCCTCAACGTCGTCCGTCAGGGCGGTGGCGAGGTCGCCAAGGTCGACATCTGGGGTCGTCGCCGTCTGGCCTACGACATCAAGAAGAAGTCCGAGGGCATCTACGCGGTCGTCGACCTCCAGGCGACGCCCGAGATCGCCCAGGAGCTGGACCGCCAGCTCAACCTCAACGAGGCGGTGCTGCGGACGAAGCTGCTCCGCGCGCAGGTCGCCTGATGGCCGGCGAGACGGTCATCACCCTCGTCGGGAACCTGACGAACGACCCGGAGCTCCGCTTCACCCCCTCGGGTGCGGCGGTCGCGAACTTCACGGTCGCCTCGACCCCCCGCACGTTCGACCGTCAGTCGAACGAGTGGAAGGACGGCGAGACGCTGTTCATGCGGTGCGCCGTGTGGCGTGAGGCCGCGGAGAACATCGCCGAGTCGCTGACCCGGGGCACCCGCGTGGTCGTCACGGGCCGTCTGCAGTCTCGGACCTTCGACACGAAGGAAGGCGAGAAGCGGACCGTCATCGAGATGCAGGTCGACGAGGTCGGCCCCTCGCTGCGCTACGCGACCGCGAAGGTCAACAAGACCTCGCGCGGTGGCGGGGGTGGCGGCGGCGGTGGCTTCGGCGGCGGCGGCAACTCCGGCGGCGGCGGGAACCAGGGCGGTGGCTGGGGTGGGAACTCCGGCGGCGGTCAGGGTGGCGGCGGCCAGCAGCAGGAGGACCCCTGGGCCACCGGCCCGTCCGGCGGGAGCCAGGGCGGATCCGGCGGGGGCTGGGGCGGTTCCTCCAACGACGACCCGCCGTTCTGACGGTCGTCCACCTCTAGAACACCACCATCCCGGGGCAGTCCCCCGGGCTCTCACGAGAGGGGAGCACCACGATGGCCAAGGTGCCCGTGCGCAAGCCCAAGAAGAAGCAGAACCCGCTCAAGGCCGCCAAGATCGAGGCGGTCGACTACAAGGACACGGCGCTGCTGCGCAAGTTCATCTCGGACCGCGGAAAGATCCGCGCGCGCCGGGTGACGGGTGTGTCCGTGCAGGAGCAGCGGCAGATCGCGACCGCGATCAAGAACGCCCGCGAGATGGCGCTGCTGCCCTACAGCAGCTCCGCCCGCTGAGGAGGGGACCAGAGATGAAGCTCATCCTCACGCACGAGGTCTCCGGCCTCGGGACCCCCGGCGACATCGTCGAGGTCAAGGACGGCTACGGCCGCAACTTCCTGCTGCCCCGCAACCTCGCGACCCCGTGGACGCGCGGCGGCGAGAAGCAGGTCGAGGTCATCCGCAAGGCTCGTCAGGCTCGCGAGATCGCGACGCTCGACGAGGCGCAGTCGATCAAGCAGTCCCTCGAGTCGCGTCCCGTGGTGCTCACCGCCCGGGCCGGTCAGGGTGGCCGCCTGTTCGGTGCCATCACGCCCGCCGACATCGCCCTGGCCGTCACGGCCGGTGGCGGCCCGTCGGTCGACAAGCGCAAGGTCGAGCTGCCGCAGCCGATCAAGATCACGGGTTCGCACACCGTGCTGATCCGCCTGCACCCCGAGGTGTCCGCCAAGGTGACGGTCGACGTCACCGAGGCTTCCGCCTGAGGGAGCTCGCCCACCCCGCGAGGGGTCGCCCGGAGGCCGGTCACGCAGCAGCGTGACCGGCCTCCGGTGCGTCCGGCCGGGTCCGGTCCGCGACGGGCCGTGGAGACCGGCGGTGAGGTCGTGCCGGTCAGGCCGGGGGAGCGGCCGGGCGGTGGCGGTCCAGCACCTCGCCCACCGACGCCGCCAGCTCGCTGAGCACCGCCAGCGCGGTGGCGTCGAGGTCGCGGGGGTGGCGGTCCAGCACGCACAGCGCGCCCAGCGGCAGGCCGTCGCGGTCGAAGACGGGCGCGCCGGCGTAGGCCCGCAGGTGCTCGGGGCCGGTGACGAGGGCGTTGTCGGCGAACCGCTCGTCGGCGGTGGCGTCGGGCACGGCGATGGGTGCCTCGGCCGCCACGACGTGCGCGCAGAACGACACGTCCCGCGGCGTCTGGGGCGCGTCGTAGCCGAGGACGCCGGTGAGGCCCCGGCGGGCGGCGAACCACTGGCGGTCGCCGCCGACCATGCTGATCATCGCGGCCGGCATGCCGAGCGCCCGCGCCGCCTCCGTCGCGAGCGCGCGCAGCTCGACGTCCGCGCTGGTCGCCCGGGCGTCCAGCTCCTCCAGCGACGCGAGGCGTCGCCGCTCGTCGCGGTGCTCGGGGGCGGCGGGCACAGGTCCTCCAGGTCGGTGGGTCGGGGTGGGGGGGCGTCGTCAGCGCGCTGCGCCGGACCGGCTCAGCGAGGGTTCGGACCCGGCGAGGACGGTCTGGTCGCGGCCCTGGTGCTTGGCGCGGTAGAGCGCGGCGTCGGCCTCGGCCATGACCTGCTCGGCGCTCGCGCCGGGCTGCCACTGGCAGACCCCGATGCTGCAGGTCTGCCCGTCGGGCACGTCGGCGCGGATGCGGTCGGCGACCGTGCGGGCCTGCTCGGCCGTGCAGCCGGGCAGGGCGACGGCGAACTCCTCGCCACCCCAGCGGGCCAGGACGTCGCCCTCGCGCAGGTGCTCCGGGGCCCGGCGTGCGAACTCGGCCAGCAGGGCGTCACCCGCGAGGTGACCGCGGGTGTCGTTGTAGGCCTTGAAGTGGTCGAGGTCGATGAGCGCGAACGTCACGGGGTCGCCGGTGCGGGCCGCGCGGGCGATCTCCGCCGCGGCCGCCTCGTCCCACCGGCGCCGGTTGGCGAGGCCGGTCAGGGCGTCGTGCCCGGCGGCCCGGTCGAGCCGGGCGACGAGGTCGGCGCGGTCGAACGCGTGCGCGGCCTCCCCGGCCAGGGCGGTGAGCAGGGCGGACGTCGCGGCGGGCAGCACCGCGACGCGCTGCGTCCACAGCACCACCAGGACCCCGGCCACCCCGCCGTCGGGGTCGGGCACGGGCAGCCACACGCCCGACGCGTCGCCGAGGACCTCGGCGATGAGCGGGCTGGCCAGCGGGTGCCGGGCCGCGTCGGCCAGGAAGATCGCCTCGCCGGCCTGGTAGCACGCGCTCACGAGGCTGCTCGCGCGGTCGCCGTCGTGGTCGAGGCGCAGCGTGGCGACCGGTGTGGAGTCGCCGTCGGCGGCGCTGGCCGTGGCGACGAACCGCTGCCGGGCGGTGTCGGGCTGCCAGAGCGTGACGGAGAAGGCGCCGCCGATGTCCAGGGCGGCCTCGCAGACCGCGCGGCGCGGGTCCTCGGAGGTGAGCACGGCGCGGGAGGCGTGGGCCAGGCGCTCGAGGTGCTCGCTGTGCTCGCGCAGGCGGTCGTTGGCGGCGGCCAGTGCCGACTCCCGCGAGCGCAGGCCGCGCAGGTCGTGCAGCGCGACGACGGCGCCGACGTGGGTGCCGTCGGAGGCGCTCATGCGGCGGGCGCTGCAGGTCACGGGGACGGGCGGTCGCCCGGGCGGCGCGACGAGCAGCTCCAGGCCCTCGACGCGCCCCTCGGCCAGGGCCCGCCGCAGGGCGGACCCGTCGCTCACGAGGGCGTCGAGCGCGGGACCGGCTGTGTCGAGGTCGTCGTCCGGGCGCAGGCCGAACCAGGTGCGGGCGGTGTCGTTCAGCAGCGTGAGCCGGCCGTCGGCGTCGCACACCGCGACCCCGACGTCGGCGGTCGCGAGGACGGTGTCGGCGAAGTCGGCGCGCAGCCGGACCTGGTCCAGCAGCTCCCGCGTCCGCGTCTCGGAGCCGCGCAGCCGGCGCACGAGGACCTCGCGCTCGTCGCGGCTCACCGCGAGCATGAGGCCGATGACGGCGAGCAGCCCGACGTAGGCCTGCACGACGAGGGCCCGGGTGGCGTCGGTCGCGATGAGGGCGAAGGGGCCGCCGCCGGCGAGCGTGCAGACCACCGCGACCGAGCTCACGACGACGCCGTGGACGGCGACGAGCGTGGTGTCGAAGCGCAGCGCCACCCACACCGTGAGGGAGAGCGGCAGGAAGGCCAGCGGCAGCCCGTGGGCGAACCAGAACACGGCCCCGTAGGCGAGCGCCGAGGCGAGCACGGCAGCCGCCAGCTCCAGGGCCTGCCAGCCCCGCGGGACGAGGAACGGCAGCTGCCGGGGGAGCGCGTCGGCCGTGGCCCGGGGGCCCTGCCCCGCTCGGCCGGCGACGGCGCCGAGGACGTGGCCCAGGCGCAGCGCGGCCACCGTGACGAGCAGGACCGCGACCGTGTTGCGGACCAGCCACACCGCGACGACCAGCCACGACCAGCGGCCCGTGTCGAGCGCTGCGGCGGTGGGTCCCACGAGGGCGCCCGCGGCGGTCGCGACGACGGCGGCGGCCAGGAGGCGGGCGAGGGTGCGCGTGCCCGTCAGCGGTGCGGAGCCCCCCGACCCCCACAGGCCCGGGCACCAGCGGCGCAGGAGGACGACGAAGACCTCGACCTGCACGAGGTTGGCGGCGACGAAGAACACGGCGAGGACGGCGCCCGTGCCGGTCGCGACGTTCAGCGACCACGTGATGACGGCGAGCAGAGCGACGTCGAGCGGGCGGGTCCCGGCGTCGCGCTGGACGGCGAACCAGGCCGCCGCCACGCCCGCGGCGGGCCACACGAGACTGAGGCTCGTGCCGTCCATGACCGTCAGGCGCCCAAGGAGGACGGCCCCGGCGAAGACGGCGGCGAAGGCCGCGCTGCGCAGCGGGGCGCGCCACCGGGACACGACGGTGCCGACCGCTGGCTGCACCGCTCACCGCCTGACGCTCGCTGCTCCCGGAGGACTGGTGCGCCCACCGGGGGAGTGGGCGCAGCAGTCCATCGACACGCGGGTGCGCCCGGTTGAGCACCGGGCGTGATCTTCGCGGAGGCCGGGAGTCAGGCGGGGTTGCGGTGCAGGCGCCGCAGCACGAGCGCGAGGTGCAGCCGCTGCTGACCCGACGGCTCGTGCAGGTCCCAGCCGAGCAGGCGCTGGGCCGTGGCGAGGCGCTCGGCCAGCGTCGAGTGGTGCACGGCCAGGTCGGTGGCCGCGGAGCGCCGCGTGGGGGCGGAGACGACGGCGTGCAGCGTGCCGAGCATCCAGGGCGCCGCGGCGGCGGCCCGCTCCAGCGCCACGACGTCGGCGACCGGTGGGCTGGCCGGGGTCACGGTGCCGGCCAGCAGGAGCAGGGCCTGGGCCTGCTCGGCGTGCACGACGCGGGGGCCGGGGTCGCCCGGGGTGTCCTCGGCTGTCAGCCGCAGCGCGCGGCGGGCCGCGGCGAGGGAGGCCGGCAGGTCCTCGACGGGCCCCGCCGGCCCGACGCCCACGCGGCGCCCACCGGGGTCGACCGCCTCGTGCGCGGGCAGCACCCGGAGCTCGCCGCCCGCGAACACGACGGCCCGGGCCGGCGCGGTGGGCGCGAGGCCGAGCGCGTGCGCGGCCGCGCGGCGGGCGACGACGTCGGCGGCGGGGTCGCCGACGACCTCCAGCAGCGCGTCGTCCTGGCGGCCGCCCGCCGCGCCGGCCCCCGGCAGCGGCCGCGTGCGCTCGAGGACCGTCCGGGCCAGCGCCGCCGCGCGCTCCAGCACGACGGCGTCCACCATCCGCGCCGGGCCCGTGCGTTCCAGCCACAACACCGCGCCCTCGTCGACGGGCGTGCTGAGCCAGCCGGGGTCCGGGGCGCCGGGGGAGGAGGCGCCGTCGGCCGCCACCCGCACCGACAGGTGACGGCGGTCGTCGGTCAGGCCCGCGGCGCCCCCGGTGAGCACCGCCGCCCCGCGCACGACGGCCTGCAGCCCCGCGTGCCCGGCCGCGAGCTCGTCGAAGTAGGACACGACGCGCAGCGCCGCCCCGGCCTCGGGGTCGAGCGCCGCCAGCCGCACCGTCAGCTCCCGCACGGCGTCATCATCGCCCCGCGCGGGACCCGGCGGCGGTGTCCCCTCCGGTCGACGGCCCCACCGACGACCGCGTCAGTCCGCCAGGAGCCGGCGCAGCCAGCGCAGCCGCGCCGCCCGCGCCTCCTTCGCGATCACCGTCTCCGGCGCGAAGGTGTCGAAGCCGTGGAACCCGCCGGGCCACACGTGCAGCTCCGCCCGGCCCCCGGCCTGCCACAGCCGGGTCGCGTAGGCGACGTCCTCCTCGCGGAAGTTCTCCGCCGAGGCGACGTCGACGAAGGCCGGCGGCAGGCCCGAGAGGTCCTCCGCGCGCGCCGGGGCGGCGTAGGGGGAGACGTCCGGCCCGCCGCGCGCCTCGCCTAGCAGGGCCGTCCACCCGGTGTCGTTGGCGGTGCGCCCCCACGTGCCCGTGTCGCCCATCTGCACCGCGGAGGGGGAGTCGTTGCGGTCGTCCAGCATCGGGTAGATGAGCAGCTGCCCCGCCAGGGCGGGGCCGCCGCGGTCGCGGGCCATCAGCGCCACCCCGGCGGACAGCCCGCCGCCGGCGCTCGCCCCCGCCACCACGAGCCGTGCGGGGTCGACGCCCAGCTCGGCGGCGTGCTCCGCGGTCCACACCAGTCCGGCGTAGCAGTCCTCGACCGGACCGGGGTGGGGGGTCTCCGGCGCCAGCCGGTACTCCACGGACACGACGACGAGCTGCAGCTCCTGCGCCCAGTCCAGGGCCTCGAGGACGCCGCTGCGGTGGTCGCCGAGGACCATGCCGCCGCCGTGGATCCAGTAGACGGCCCCCACCGGCGTCGTCGTGCCGGTGGGCCGGCAGACGAGCAACCGCACGTCGGGGTCGCCCGCCGCCCCGGGCACCGAGCGCTCCGCGACGGAGAACGCGCCGCCGCGCGCGAGGTCGGCGTCCGACGGCGGCTCCTGCCCGGGCAGGCCCTGGCGCAGGACGGGGATCAGGTCGGGGGTGATCGGCGGGAAGCCGCCCATCGCGGCCAGGGCCGCGGCGACCTCGGGGTCGAACGGCGGCGGTGGGCCGACGGGCACGCTGGTACCGCTGCTGGTGGTGGTCATCGTCGACCCCTTCTGCCGAGGAGCCCGGAACGCCGGGTCGGGCCCAGCGTGCACCCGCCGAGGCTGCGCGCGGACCGCGCCCCGGCGGGCGTTCCCCGCCAGGTCGCGGGCCCGCTCGGTACCGTGCGGTCACGACCCGCACCCGCGGCGGCACGCCTCCCGGCGCGCCGGGACCCGAGGAGGAGCACCGTGCGCATCGCGCTCGGCCAGACCATCAGCACGACGGACCCGCGCGCCAACCTGGACCTCGTCGCCGCCGAGGTGGCCCGCGCCCGCGACGCCGGTGCGCGGCTGCTCGTCCTGCCCGAGGCCATGATCTGCCGCTTCGGCGTGCCGCTGGGCCCCGTCGCGGAACCCGTCGACGGGCCCTGGGCGAGCGCCGTGGAGCGCCTCGCCGACGACGCCGGGCTGACCGTCGTGGCCGGGTCCTTCACCCCGGCCGGCGACCGCGTCCGCAACACCCTCGTCGCGGTGGGCGCCGGCGTCCGCGCCCACTACGACAAGGTCCACCTCTACGACGCCTTCGGCTTCGAGGAGTCCCGCACCGTCGAGGCGGGCACCGAACCCGTCGTCCTCGACGTCGACGGCGTGGGCGTGGGCCTCGCCACCTGCTACGACGTGCGCTTCCCGGGCCTGTTCCAGGCGCTCGCCGACCGCGGCGCCCAGGTGGTCGCGCTGGCCGCGTCGTGGGGTGCGGGGCCCCGCAAGGTCGAGCAGTGGGACCTCCTGACGGCGGCGCGGGCCCTGGACTCGACCTGCTTCGTCGCCGCCTGCGGGCAGGCCGACCCCGCCACCCGCGGCGAGGAGCCGACCGGGGCCCCCACGGGGGTCGGGCACTCCCGCGTCGTCGGCCCCCTCGGGCAGGTCGTCGCGGAGCTCGGCGCCGAGGTGGGCACGCTGGTCGTCGACCTCGACCTCACCGAGGTCGCCGCGGCGCGCGCGAGCCTGCCCGTGCTGGCCGACCGCCGGTTCTGAGCCGCGGCTTCGCGGCCCGCGCGGCCGCCGGTCGGCGGGGTGGAGGGGACGGCCCCGCGTCGTGGTCGGGGGTTCACACCCAGGACACGCTCAGGTCGTCCACGGCCGGTAGGTGTTCGGTCCCACCACCTACGGAGGTACGCCCGGTGTCCCCCACCGCCCGCTCCACCGCCCGCCGCACCCCGCGCGGACTCGCCGTCGCCGGCGCCCTGGCCCTCGTCCCGGTCGTCACCGGCGCGGCGTCCGCCCCCGCCGCCTCGGCCCACCCCCGGCCGCCCGCGAACCGGCAGTTCGTCCCGACGGCCACGTTCGCCGTCAGCGGGGAGGTCGCGGAGATCCTGGCCGTCACCCCGGACGGGCGCACGGTCCTCTACACCGACTCCGCCCGCGGCGAGCTCGGCCTCGTCGACCTGACCCGCCCCTCGCACCCGCGGCAGCTCGGCGTCGTGCACGTCGGCGGCGAGCCCACCTCGGTGGCCACCACGCCGGACGGCCGCTACGCCCTCGTCGTCGTCGACACCACCGACGGCGCGTTCACCACCCCCTCGGGGCGCCTGGACGTCGTGGACCTCCGGACGGCGACCGTCGTGCGGAGCCTGGACCTCGGCGGGCAGCCCGACTCCATCGGCATCGCCCCCGACGGCCGCACGGGCGCCGTGGCGATCGAGAACCAGCGCGACGAGGACCTCACCGTCGGCGGGGTCGAGGGCGGCCTGCCGCAGGCCCCCGCGGGCTTCGTGGTCGCGCTCGACCTCACGGGTGGGGTCGCCCACTGGAGGGGGACCCGCGTCGACGTCGCCGGCCTGCCCGGTCTCGCGTTCCCCGAGGACCCCGAGCCCGAGTTCGTCGACGTCGACGCCCGCGGCGTGGCGGCGGTGACGCTGCAGGAGAACGACGCCGTCGTCCTGGTCGACCTCGCGGCGGCGC
The DNA here is from genome assembly GCF_011839805.1 of Kineococcus rubinsiae. GTDB lineage: Bacteria > Actinomycetota > Actinomycetes > Actinomycetales > Kineococcaceae > Kineococcus > Kineococcus rubinsiae. The sequence goes on from NZ_VWPY01000003.1 coordinate 154,177, forward strand.
AGGTGCTGACGTCGTTCTCGGCGGGGCAGGTCCACCGCACCGACGCCGACCTGCACGACGACGGCCGGGTGAGCTTCACCGAGCCCCTCACCGCCCCGCGCTAACCCGACGGCGTCCAGTGGACCGCCGACGGGAACCTCGTCACGGCGGACGAGGGCGACCTCGCCGGGGAACCCTCCGGCGGCCGCGGCTGGACGGTGTTCTCCCCCCGCGGCGAGGTCCTCTGGACGGCCGGCGGCTCCGCCGAGCGCGCGCTGGCCGGCGCCGGCCGCTACCCCGACGGCCGCAGCGACGACAAGGGAGCGGAGTTCGAGGGCGCGGAGGTCGCGACCTTCGGGCGGGGCCGGAACGCGCAGCAGTACGCGTTCATCGGCTCGGAGCGGGGCAACGCCGTGCTGACCTACGTCCTGGACGACGACCGCGCGCCCCGGCTGCAGCAGGTGCTGGCCACCGGCACGGCGCCCGAGGGCGTCCTCGCCGTCCCCTCGCGCGACCTGCTCCTGACGAGCAACGAGGACGACGGCACCATCAGCGTCTTCACCCTGACGACGCGCCGCCGCTGAGCCGGCGGTGACGACCGTGCGCGGACACCCGCCCCGCGGGGACCGTCCGCGCACGGTCGTACCCCTCAGACGCCCGTGACCATCCAGCGGCCCGAGCGCTCGCGGCGCACCAGCGTGACGAGGCGCGCGAGCATGAACGCGCCCGCGAAGGCGATCCACAGCCAGACGAGCCCGGCGCGGCCCGCCGGGGCGCTCGCGTGGACCAGGAGGGCCAGCGGCGCGTAGACGGCCAGGGTGACGAGCCCCGCGCGGGCCAGGTAGCGCCCGTCGCCCGCGCCGATGAGGACGCCGTCCAGGACGAACACCCACCCGGCCAGCGGCAGCGAGGCCGCGACGACGACCAGCGCGGCCGCCAGGTGCGCGCGGACGTCGGGCGCCGGGGCGAAGAAGCCCGCGACGGGCCACGCGGTGGCGCCCACGAGCAGGCCGAGCACGACGCCCACGGCGACGCCCCACTGCGCCATCCGCCGCACGCTCGAGCGGACGCCCTCGACGTCGGCGGCGCCCAGGGCGCGGCCCACGAGCGCCTGTGCGGCGATCGCGAGGGCGTCCAGGGCCAGGGCGGTGGTCGTCCAGACGGTCATCGCGACCTGGTGCGCGGCGATCGACGCGTCGCCCTGGGCGGCGGCCACGGCGGTCGTGAGCAGCAGCGCGGCGCGCAGCGTGAGGGTGCGCACGAGCAGCGGCACCCCGCCCAGGGCGGTGCGCAGCACCCCGAGCGGGTGGGGGCGCACGCGTGCCCCGGTGCGCCGCACCCCGCGCCCGACGACGACGGCGAGCGCCACGGCCATGAGGACCTGGGTGGTGGCCGTGCCGATCGCGGAGCCGGCGATGCCGAGGTGCAGCCCGTGCACGAGCAGGAGGTTCAGCAGGACGTTGATGACCGCCCCGGCGCCGGCCACCACGAGGGGGGTGCGGGTGTCCTGCAGCCCGCGCAGCACCCCGGTCGCCGCCAGGACGACGAGCATCCCGGGCAGTCCGGGGAGGCTGAGGTGCAGGTAGGTGACGGCGTAGGGGTGGGCCGCGGCGGAGGCCCCGAGCGCGTCGACGACCCAGCCCGCGGACGGCACGGCGAGCAGCGCCGCGACGACGCCCAGGCCGAGCGCGAGCCACATCCCGTCGACGCCCTGCGCCAGCGCGCCGCTCTCGTCGCCGGCGCCCAGGCGGCGCGCGACGCTCGCGGTGGTGCCGTAGGCGAGGAAGACGAAGACGCTGACGGCGGTCGAGAGCGCGGCCCCCGCGATGCCCAGCCCGGCCAGCGGCAGCGTGCCGAGGCGGCCGACGATCGCGGAGTCGGCGAGCAGGAACAGCGGCTCGGCGACCAGGGCCCCCAGGGCGGGGACAGCCAACCGGAGTATCTCGGCATCACGCGCTGTGACCTGAAGCCTGCGGGCCAGACCGTTACCCGACCGCAACACGCCGGCCACCCGCCCGTCTCCCCGAAGTTCTTCCCCTCCACACGGGGTGGACGACATCGTCGCAGGTCACAGGCCGGGCGTGCGCCACATCCGTCGCGCTCCGGCGTGTTGTCCCCAGGGTTGTCCACCGCCTGTGCACAACCGCCCCCCCGTCATCCACAGGTTGTCAACGGGGCTGTGCACAGGGCGGTTTGACCCTGGCGCGGCCGTGCACCAGTGTCGGCGGCGCCCTGTAGGACTGCCCCGTCGAGACGTTCGGCGGACACCTGCAGGAGAGAGAGGCGCTGCGTGACGACCGACCAGGACTTGCCCACCCAGTGGGACGGATTCGAGGACGAACCCCGTCGCGGCGGCCGGGGCGGCAGCGACCGCGGCCCCTCCGTCGGCAGCGAGCCGTACGAGCGGATGCCCCCGCAGGACATCGCCGCGGAGCAGGGCGTGCTCGGCGGGATGATGCTCTCCAAGGACGCCATCGCCGACGTCGTCGAGGCGCTGAAGGGCGTGGACTTCTACCGCCCCGCCCACGAGCTGATCTACGAGGCGATCCTCGACCTGTACGGCCGCGGCGAGCCGGCCGACCCGGTCACGGTGTCGGCGGAGCTGACCAACCGCGGTGAGCTGTCCCGCGTCGGCGGCACCCCGTACCTGCACGACCTGATCTCCACCGTCCCCACCGCCGCGAACGCCGGCTACTACGCCGTCATCGTCCGCGAGCGCGCCGTCCTGCGCCGCCTCGTGGAGGCTGGCACCCGGATCGTGCAGATGGGCTACGGCACCGACGGCGGCGACGTCGAGACCATCGTCAACGCCGCCCAGGCCGCCGTGTACGCCGTGACGGAGAAGCGGGTCCGCGAGGACTACGCGCCGCTGGGCGAGATCATCGAGGGCGCGATCGACGAGATCGAGGCCTCCGCGCACCGCGGCGAGGGCATGGTCGGCGTCCCCACGGGCTTCGCGGATCTCGACGGCCTGACCAACGGCCTGCACCCCGGTCAGATGATCGTGATCGCGGCTCGACCGGCAGTCGGGAAGGCGCTCGCCCTCGACACGCCGCTACCGACGCCCACCGGCTGGACGACGATGGGTGCCGTCCAGGTCGGCGACGAGCTCATCGCGGCCGACGGCCGACCCACCCGCGTCGTCGCGGCGACCGAGGTGATGCTCGACCGGCCCTGCTACGAGGTGCACTTCTCCGACGGCAGCGTCGTCGTGGCCGACGCGCAGCACCAGTGGCTGACGAGCAGCCGCGCGTCGCGGAAGTCGGCCAACGCGGCCGCGACGGGTTCGGGTGGCACGCGGACCCAGCGGACGTTCCCCGCGGTGCGCACCACCGAGGAGATCGCCGCGACGGTCCGCTGCGGCGGCCCCGCCGAGCAGCGCCTCAACCACGCCGTGGCCCTGACGGCGCCGCTGGAGCTGCCGGAGGTGGCCGACCTGCTGGTCCCGCCGTACGTCCTCGGTGCCTGGCTGGGTGACGGCACCAGCGCGTCCGCGCAGTTCACGACGGCCGACCCGGAGATCGTGGTCCACCTCGAGGCGGAGGGGCTGCACGTGGTGCCCCGGGGCGGGTACTCCTACTCGCTGCAGCTGCCGGTCCCCGTGGTCGCGCGCAAGGACTGCGTCGTGTGCGGCGAGGAGTTCGTCCCGCACACCTCCCAGGTGAAGACGTGCGGGCGCAGCTGCGGCGGGCGCGCCAAGGGCATCGGCGGGCCGAGCGTGCCGCCGCGCTGCCCCGACTGCGACCGCCCCTCCTCGGGGTTCGTGCTCTGCCAGGCGTGCCGCGACCACCACGGGACCGTGCAGGCCCGGCTGCGGACCCTCGGCGTCCTCGGCGACAAGCACATCCCCACGACGTACCTGCGGGCCTCCGTCGACCAGCGTCGTCAGCTGCTCGCCGGCCTGCTCGACACCGACGGGACGGTCGCCCCGAGCGGCACCGTGCAGTTCGCGGTGACGTCGCGGCGGCTGGCCGACGACGTCCGCGAGCTCCTGCACAGCCTCGGCTACCGCACGGGCTGGAGCGAGAAGGCCGTGCGGGGCCGGTCGCCGGAGTCCAGCACGGCGTTCACGATCACGTTCAGCACGGACGACGACGTCTTCCGGCTGGAGCGCAAGCGCCTCGTCCACAAGGACCGGCGCCAGCGCACGTTCCAGCGCCGGGACTCGCGGTTCATCACCGAGGTGCGGCGGGTCGAGCCCGTGCCGGTGCGGTGCGTGGAGGTCGACAACGCGGAGCACCTCTACCTCGCAGGGCCGTCCATGGTCCCGACGCACAACTCGACCCTCGGGCTCGACATCGCCCGGGCCTGCTCGATCAAACACGGTCTGGCGTCGGTCATCTTCTCGCTGGAGATGGGCCGCAACGAGATCTCGATGCGCCTGCTGTCCGCCGAGGCGCGCATCCCGCTGCAGAACATGCGCAAGGGCACGATGCGCGAGGACGACTGGACCAAGCTCGCCCGCACCATGGGCGCGCTGGCCGACGCGCCGCTGTACATCGACGACTCGCCCAACATGTCGCTCATGGAGATCCGGTCGAAGTGCCGGCGCCTGAAGCAGAAGGCCGACCTCAAGCTCGTCATCGTCGACTACCTGCAGCTCATGTCCTCCGGGAAGAAGGTCGAGAGCCGCCAGCAGGAGGTCGCCGAGTTCTCCCGGGCCCTGAAGCTGCTCGCCAAGGAGCTCGAGGTCCCCGTCATCGCGCTCTCGCAGCTGAACCGCGGGCCGGAGCAGCGCACCGACAAGAAGCCGATGATCAGCGACCTGCGCGAAAGTGGATCTATCGAGCAGGACGCGGACATGGTCATCCTGCTGCACCGGGAAGACATGTACGAGAAGGAGTCTCCCCGCGCGGGGGAGGCGGACTTCATCGTCGCCAAGCACCGCAACGGCCCGACGGACACCATCACCGTCGCGTTCCAGGGGCACTACTCGCGCTTCGTGGACATGGCCACCTGACGAGCACCACCTGACGGAGGCGCCCCGCGTCGGCCACCGTGCGGCGGCCGGGGCGGTCGTCAGAGGACGGCGCGGCGGGCGGCGCCCAGGGCCGACCAGTGGCGGAAGCGGCGGGCGTCGCCGACGGGCGCCACGGTGCCGTCGGCGGGCGCGGGCTCCGGCGCGGTGAGCGCGGCGGCGGCCGGCTCCTCGACCTTGGGCGTGGCGGGGCGCGTGGCGACGTACGCCTGCGCGGCCATCACGGACGCGATGCTGAGGGTGGAGCTGCCGAAGCCGGCCATGGGAGTCGTCCTCTCGACGGAGCGGGCTCGTCCCGCGACATGAGGGATCGGTCCCGCGGCGGCCGGCTAGAGCGGCGCGGCTTGAGATCCCCCGGTCGGAGGAGCCGGGGCCTGGGCCGATCGGGGGGCCCGCGGGGCGGCCGCTGCGGGGGCGGGGCCCTCGTCGAGGAACCCGTCCGGCAGCGTCTGCGCCCGCCGCCGGACACCCGCGGTGACCGCCGCGCCGAACGCGGTGAAGGGGGTGGCGGCGACCGTCCCCCGTTCGCGCACCCAGGTGCCGACCACCTGACCCGCCGTGACCACGGTGCCGCGGAAGATGCCGTTGCCGCCCGGGCAGACCGCGTCGACGTGCTCCGGGGCGAGGACGTGCGAGCGGTCGCCGTAGCCCAGGAGGAACTCGTCGAAGCCGGGCAGCAGGTGCACGGCGCGCAGCGCACGGCGGGACGCGGCGAGCGCCGCGGTGGCCGAGGGGTGCACGAGGTGCTCGACCCCGTCGACGTCGACCGCCTCGACCTCGGGGCGCAGCGCGGCGAAGGCGCGGCGGGCCGCGGTCAGCGGCAGCTTCGTCCAGGTCGCGAAGTCGGCGGCCGTCGCGGGGCCGTGGCCCGCGACGTAGCGCCGCGCCCACTCCGTCAGCGCCTCCTCGCCCGTCAGCCGGCGCCCGGTGGGCACCCACTCCTGGAGCAGGACGACGAGCTGCTCGCGGCCGCGGGGCGGGCCGAGGACGAGCGTCCCGGTCAGGGCGAGGTGCTGCAGGAGGTTCGGCGCCCGCTGGCCCGTCACGTCGAGGCCCGCCGCCGTCCACGCCGCGTGCAGGTCGGCGCGGCGCGCGGCGCGGCCGCCGGTCAGCAGGCCCACGGCGACCTCGCGGGCGCGCTCGACGAACGCCTCGTCCAGGCCGAGCTGGCGCCGCCGCGTCGCGGTGGCCGTCACCGTGCGCCCGGCGGTCAGCCCCAGCACCCAGCCGACGTCCTCGGCGGCGAGCAGGTGCAGGGTGCCGCGCATCGGCCACGTCCGCACCACCGTCCCCGCCGCGAGCGCCGCGGCGACCCCGGAGACGTCCGCCGCGCCGCAGCGCAGGGCGACGGCGGTCGCGCCGGCGCGGAGGTCCTGGGCCTGCACCGCGCCGAGGTGGCGCACGACGTCCGCGGCGCCTCCCGGCGGGGCGTGCACGCGCTGGGCGGCGAGGCGCACGAGGCCGACCTCGCTGCGCGGGAGGCGGGTCGCGGTGGCGCTCGCTGCGGTCACGCCCCCAGGGTGCCCCCGCCCGCCGACACGGGGGGAGGGCGCGCGCTCAGCGGACGAGGTTGAGGCTGGAGACGGTCACCGCACCCAGGACGAGGTTCTCGAACCGCTTGGCGTCGAGCTTCCCGATCACCCAGCGCCCCAGCAGGGCGCCGACGACCACCGCGGGCAGGAGCCGCAGGTCCAGCCACAGCGAGTCCACGCTGACGAGCCCGAGCCCGATGCTGAACGGGAGCTTGAACAGGTTGACGATGAAGAAGAACCAGGCGCCCGTGCCGAGGAAGGCCATGACGGGCAGGGCCATCGTGAACAGGTAGATCGCCATCGGCGCCCCGCCCGCGTTGGCGACCATCGTGGTGAACCCGGCGAGGAACCCGAACCCCCCGGCCAGCAGCAGGCGGCGGGTGCGCGAGGCGGGCAGCGCCTCCCCGCTGCGCCGCAGCCGCCGCTGGCGCAGCACGTGGATCACCACGAGCGCCAGCAGGACGATGCCGATGGAGCGCCGCATGACGGTGTCGTCGACGACCGAGACGAACCCGGCGCCGACGAGCACGCCGACGGCCACCGACGGGAACAGCCGCACGAGCAGACCCCAGTCGGCGTGGCGGCGGTAGGCCGCGATCGCGAAGACGTCACCGACGAGCAGCAGCGGCAGGATGACGCCGGTCGACTCGCGGGCCGGCAGCACCGCGGCGAAGACGGCGACGGCGATGAGCCCGGCCCCGCCGATCGCGGTCTTGGAGAACCCGACGACGAGGGCGGCGATCGCGAGGGCGATGAAACCCCCCGTGCTCACGTCCACGAGGGACCTCCGGACGGGGCGGTGGTGGGGCGGGGTCGGGGCGGTAGCACTCGCGCAACGGTAGGGCGCGCAGAATCGTGGGGTGCACCACCCCGACCCGACGCGCCCCGGCGTGCTGCACCTGGACCTCGACGCGTTCTTCGCCGCGGTCGAGCAGCGGGACAAGCCGTCGCTGCGGGGCCGGCCCGTCGTGGTCGGGGGCACGGGCTGGCGGGGCGTGGTCGCGACGGCCTCCTACGAGGCGCGGGTGTTCGGGATCGGTTCCGCGATGCCCACCCAGCAGGCGCGGCGGCTGTGCCCGAACGCCGCCTACCTCGCGGGCCGCTTCGACGCCTACCGCGTGGTGTCGGAGCGGGTGATGGAACTGGCCCGGGAGCTCTCGCCGCTGGTGGAGCCGATGTCGCTGGACGAGGCGTACGTGGACCTCTCGGTCGAGCACCCGGCGATCGACGTCGCCGAGGTCACCGCGATCGCCGAGGGGTTCCGGGAGCGGGTCCTCGCCGCGACGGGCCTGACGATCTCGGTGGGCGTCGGGGCCAGCAAGCTCGTCGCGAAGATCGCCTCCGACCTGCGCAAGCCCGACGCCCTGGTCGTCGTGCCGCCGGGCGAGCAGGCGGAGGTGCTGGGACCGCTGGCGATCCGGACGCTGCCGGGGGTGGGGGCCGTGACGGCGGACCGCCTCACCCGCAGCGGGATCCGCACGATCGGCGACCTCGCGGTGGCCGACGAGGCGGAACTCGTCCGCACCTTCGGCAAGGCGCACGGCAGCGGCCTGCTGGCCTTCGCGCGCGGCATCGACCCGCGCCCGGTGGTCTCGGAGCGGGAGGCGAAGTCGGTCTCGGCGGAGGAGACGTTCGCGACCGACCTCACCGACCCCCGCGACCTCGCCGAGCGCGCGCGCCGGATGGCCGACCGGGTCGCGGCGCGCCTCGCGGCGTCCGGCGTCTCCGGGCGCACCGTGACGATCAAGGTGCGGCGCTACGACTTCACGACCCTGAACCGCTCCCGCACCCTGACGCGGGCGACGTCCTCGGCCGCCGAGATCACGGCCCGGGCCGCGGAGCTCCTCGCGGGCATCGACGTCGCCGACGGCGTGCGGCTGCTCGGCGTCGGGGTGTCCGGGCTGACGGAGTTCTCCCAGACCGACCTGCTCGCCGACCTCCTCGCCGACGAGGCCGCCGCCGAGGAGCAGACCGCCGCGGGCGACGCCGACGAGGCCGCCACGGAGGAGACCCCCGTCGCGAGCGAGCAGCCCTACGGCCCGCCGGCCGCGGCGGCGGGCTGGCGCCCCGGGCAGGACGTCGTGCACGCCGAGCACGGGCCCGGCTGGGTGCAGGGGTCCGGCGTCGGGCGCGTCACCGTGCGCTTCGAGGGCCCGCACACCCCGGTGGGCCGGATCCGGACCTTCGCCGACGACGACCCCGACCTCGAGCCCGGCCCGCCGCCGGTGTTCCAGCCCGCGCCCACGGCCTCCCAACTCGAGGTCCCCACCCACGCCGTCCAGGAGGCCGCCGAGTGACCGACCTCGCCGCCCGCACGCCCGTGAACGCGGAGCCGCTGCGCCGCTGGCTGGCCGCCCACGCCCTGCCCGGCGCCGAGCGGTACGACCCGGCCACGGGCGTGCACACGCGCGTCGTCCCCGCACCCGACGGTCCCGTCGTCGTGAGCGTCGACCTGGGCCCGGACGCGCGGGCGCGGACCGTGCGCGTGCTGACGGCCGGCGCGAGCGGGGGAGGGGACCCCTCCGCGGCCGTGCTGGCCACCGTGGGGCGCTGGCTCGACCTCGACGCGGACACCGACGCGGTGGAGGACGCCCTGGCGGCGTCGCCGCGGCTCGCGCCGCTGGTCGCGGCCCGGCCGGGGCTGCGGGTGCCGCGCACGGTCGACGGCGCGGAGACCGCGCTGCTCACCGTCCTCGGGCAGCAGGTGTCGCTCGCGGCGGCCCGCACCTTCGGCGGCCGGCTCGTCGCCGCGTTCGGCCGGCCCGTCGCGGACGGCCTGACCGCCTTCCCGCGGCCCGCCGTCCTGGCCGCCGCGGGGCCGGACGCCCTGCGCGCCACCACGGGCGTGACGGGGGCGCGCGCCCTCGCGCTGCACACCCTGGCCGCCGCGCTCGCGGACGGCCTGGACCTGGACGCGGCCGCGCTCGCCGCGGCCGCGGGGGACCCGGACGCCGCGCGGCGCGCCCACCGGGACTTGCTCGCGCTGCGGGGGATCGGCCCGTGGACCGCCGACTACGTCGCCCTGCGGGTGCTCGGGGACTCCGACGCCTTCCTCGGCTCCGACCTGGTCCTGCGGCGCGCGCTGGGCGGGATCGCGGCGCGCGAGGCGACCGCGTCCGCCGAGCCGTGGCGGCCGTGGCGGGGGTACGCGCTGCTGCACCTGTGGACGGACGCGGTCTTCGCCTGAGCGCTACCGTGCGTGCGTGGACGGAACCGTGGTGGTGACGGGTGGCAGCCGGGGCATCGGCGCGGCCGTGGTGCAGGCGCTCGCGGCCCGGGGGATCCCCGTGTGCTTCAGCTACGCCTCGCGCCGCGAGGCCGCCGACGTGGTCGCGGCCTCGGCCGAGGACCTCGGGACCCGGGTCAAGGCCGTGCAGGCCGACGTCTCCGTCGAGGCCGACGTGCGCCGCCTGTTCGCCGAGGCCGACGAGATGGGCCCGCTGGGCGGGCTGGTGAACAACGCGGGCATCAACGCCCCGCAGTCCTCCGTCGTCGACCTGGACGCCGACCGGATCCGGCGCATCCTCGACGTCAACGTGGTGGGGGCGTTCCTCTGCGCGGCGGAGGCGGTGCGCCGGATGACGACGCGGGGCGGCGGGACGATCGTCAACGTCTCCTCGCGCGCGGCGGTGCTCGGCAGCCCCGGGGAGTACGTGGACTACGCGGCATCGAAGGCGGCCGTCGACGTCCTCACCGTGGGCCTGGCCAAGGAGGTCGCGGCCGACGGGATCCGCGTCGCGGGCGTGCGCCCGGGGCTCATCCGCACCGACATCCACGCCAGCGCCGGCGAACCCGGCCGTGTGGAGCGCCTGCAGCGCACCGTGCCGATGGGCCGCGGGGGCGAGGCGGCGGAGGTCGCCGAGGCCGTGGTCTGGCTCATGTCCGACGCCGCGTCCTACGTCACGGGGGCGACGCTCGACGTCAGCGGCGGACGCTGACCCCCGGCGCCCCGCGCGGGGGCACCGGAGGACGGGACGTCAGCGCAGCGCGTCCTTGACGTTCTCGCCGGCCTGCTTGAGCGAGCCCTTGGCCTGGTCGCCCTGGCCCTCGGCCTTCAGCTGCTCGTCGCCCGTGGCGTCGCCGACCTTCTCCTTGCCCTGGCCGGTGACCTTCTCGGCCGCGTTCTTGATCTTGTCGTCGAGACCCATGTCGTCCTCCTCGTCGGTGGTGGGGGACGTCCGCGTCCCCCACCGGTGACCATGGCACGGCGGGGCGTTCCCAGCGACCGGTCAGGTGGCGCCGGGAGCCCCGCCACCGAGCGGGTCCGGGTGGCGCAGCACGCTGTCGCGGAAGGCGACCGCGGCGCGGGGCAGGTCCCCCTCGCGCCAGACCAGGCCCAGCGTGCGCGACGTCGTCGGCCCGTCGATCGGGCGGTCCACGACGCCCCGCGCCCCCTCGGCGGCGGGCAGCACCGCCACGCCCAGCCCCGCGGCGACGAGGCCGCGCACGGTGTCGGCGTCCTGCCCCTCGAAGGCGATGCGCGGCACGATCCCCGCCTCGGCGAACATGCGGTCCACGGTGCTGCGCAGGCCGTAGCCCGGCTCGAAGACGACGAACTCCTCCGCCGCGACGTCGGCCAGCCGCAGCCGGGGGCGGCCGGCGAGCCGGTGCCCCGTCGGCAGGGCCAGGACGAGCGGCTGCTCCAGCAGGGCCCGCACCGCCAGGCCGGGGCGCTGCGGCAGCGGGGAGGTCAGCACCAGGTCCACGGCCCCCGTCTCCAGCTCGGCGAGCAGCGCGCCCGCGGCCCCCTGGCGCAGCGAGAACCGGGCCCCCGGGCTCTGCTCGCGGAACGCCCGCACCAGGGCGGGCACGGCGCTCGCGCCCAGGGTGTGCAGGAACCCGAGGGCGACGCGCCCGGTGCGGGGGTCGTCGTCCTCCCGCACGCGCCGCACCCCGCGCTCGACCTCGGCGAGCGCCCGGACCGCGGCGGCGGCGAGCACCTCCCCGGCCGCGGTCAGCCGCACCCCGCGCCCGGCGGGGACGACGAGCGGGACGCCGACCGCCTCACCCACCCGGCCCAGCGCCCGGCTCACCGTGGGCTGGCCCAGGCCCAGCGCCTGCGCGGCCCGGGTCACGTGCCCGTGCTCGGCGACCGCCGCGAACACCCGCAGGGGGCCGGCGAGCTCGCGCAGCACGGCGTCCAGGTCCTCCTCCACCCCGCCATCCTGCATCAGTCCGGGCCCTCCGATGCATTGGACGCATCGGTGGCGGGTGCCTAGCGTCGAGCGGGTGACCGAGCTGCGCACGACGCCCTGGACGGGGCACCCGCTGGGCAGCTCCGGCTACCGCCGCGTCGTCGTCGCGCTGTTCGCGGCCGGGGTCGCGACGTTCGCGCAGCTGTACTCGGTGCAGGCCGTGCTGCCGGCGCTGGCCGGCGACCTGGCGGTCGACCCCTCCCGCGCCGCGCTCGGCGTCTCGGTCGCGACGGGCGCGCTGGCCGTCGGCGTCGTGGGCTGGAGCGCGCTGGCCGACCGCGTCGGGCGGGTGCCCGCGATGGTCGCCTCCGTCGTCGCGGCCAGCGTCCTCGGGCTCGCCGTGCCCCTCGCGCCGGGCCTCGGCGGCCTGCTCCTGCTGCGCGCGCTGCAGGGCGCGGCCCTCGGCGGGCTGCCCGCCGTCGCGATGGCCTACCTGGCCGAGGAGGTCCGCTCGTCGCAGGTGGCGCAGGCGGCCGCCGCCTACGTCGCGGGCACCACCATCGGGGGGCTGTCCGGGCGGGTCGTGTCCAGCGCCGTCGCCGACCTCACGTCGTGGCGCTGGGGCGTGGGGGCCGTGGCCGCGCTCGGCGTCGCCGCCACCGTCGTGTTCTGCGTCCTCGTGCCGCGCGCGCGGGGGTTCGCGGGCCGCCGCCGCGCCCCCGGGGAGGCGAACCTGGTGCGGCGCCTGTCCGCCGCCCTCGCCGACCCCGGCCTGCTCGTGCTCTACGCGCAGGGGCTGCTGCTCATGGGCGCCTTCGTGACCGTCTACAACTACCTCGGGTTCCGGCTGCTGGCCGCGCCCTTCTCCCTGTCGCAGACCGTCGTGGGCCTGCTGTTCGTCACCTACCTCGCGGGCACGGCCAGCTCGACGCTGGCGGGGCGGCTGGCCGGGCGGTCCTCCCGCCTGCGGGTGCTCGTCGGCTCGGGCGCCGTCTTCGCCGTCGGCTGCCTGCTCACGCTGGCCGCGTCGCTGCCCGTCGTGGTCGCCGGGCTGGTCCTGCTCACGGCGGGGTTCTTCGCCGCCCACGCCACCGCGAGCGGCTGGACGGGTGCGCGGGCCCGCCCCGAGGTGCGGGCGCAGGCGTCGGCGCTCTACACGTTCGGCTACTACCTGGGTTCCAGCGTGCTCGGGTGGCTGGGCGGCGCCTTCTACGGGGCCGCGGGGTGGGGGGCGGTCGTCGCCTTCGTCACGGCGCTCGCGGCGGTCGCGGTGCTGCTGGCGGGGCTGGTGCTGCGGCGCGCGCGCCCGGCGGGCAGCATGGCCGCGTGAGCGACGACGAGAGGCTCGCCGACCTCGTCGGCGACGGAGCGGTCGCCGTGCTCGTCGGGGCCGGCCTGTCCACCGACTCGGGCATCCCCGACTACCGGGGTCCCGGCGGGTCCCTGTCCCGCCACACCCCGATGACCTACCAGGAGTTCACGGGCTCCGCGGAGGCCCGGCGCCGCTACTGGGGCCGCAGCCACGTCGGCTGGGAGCACTTCCGCCGGGCGCAGCCGAACTCCGGCCACCGCGCCGTCGCGGCCCTGGACGCGGCGGGCCTGCTGCGCGGCACCATCACCCAGAACGTCGACGGCCTCGACGTCGCGGCGGGGACCCGCTCGGTCGTGGAGCTGCACGGCAACCTCGACCGGGTCGTCTGCCTGCACTGCGCCGAGGTCACCGCGCGGGCCGAGCTCGCCCTCCGCCTCGCCGCGGCGAACCCGGAGTTCGACGCGCGGCGCCGGGAGTTCACGGCCGTGAACCCCGACGGCGACGCGGACCTCAGCGACGCGCAGCTCGAGGGTTTCCGCACCGTGGTCTGCCGCCGCTGCGGCGAGGACGCGCTGAAGGCCGACGTGGTGTTCTTCGGCGAGACCGTGCCGAAGGACCGCGTCGAGAGCTCGTTCGCGATCGTCGACGGCGCCCGTTCGCTGCTCGTCCTCGGGTCCTCCCTGAAGGTCATGTCGGGCTACCGGTTCGTGCTGCACGCGGCGAAGCTCGGCCTGCCCGTGGCCATCGTCAACGCGGGCCCGACCCGCGGCGACGAGAAGGCGGACCTGCGCCTGGACGCGCCCCTGGGCGAGGTGCTGCCCCGCCTGGCCCGCGCCTGCGCGACGGGGCGCGAGCGGGCCTGAGGGTTCCCCGGCGGCGACCGCCGGGGGGAGTTCCGCGAGCGGCCGGGCGCACCTCAGCCGGCGTGATGCAGGTCACCCCCGGACAGCGATCACAGGGTCACGACCTGAGCGCATGATGTGAGCACTCAGGACGTCCTGAGAGTTCCCCCGCTCATCCGATCGCGTCCCGCGCCGCGCTGCACCGTCGCAGCCCCCGCGAGCGCACACGGCCGTCGCGCACGGCCCCTCGTCGTCGAGAAGCGCCTGTCCCGCACCACGTCACGCCCGTCCAGCGGCACCCCCGCACCTCCGGCGGTGCCGCACGCCCGCTCGTCCCGCTGCCGGGCCCGTCCCGGCGGCACCACCGTCGCGGCACCGCCGCCGCGGTGCCCCGTCACGTCCCGGTCACTCCCGCACGGAGGACGATCCATGCTCCCGGCCCAGGCTGTCCCCGCATCGCTCACCGCCTCGCAGTACGCCACGGTCTACAACGTCCTGTCCCTCGCTCTGGCGAGCCTGCTGTTCACCGCGATCTACCTGCTGTTCTCCCGCAGCCGCGTCGCCCCCCGCTACCGCAACGCGGTCGTCGTCTCGGCGATCGTCTGCAGCATCGCGGCGTACCACTACTTCCGGATCTTCGAGAACTTCCGCGACAGCTTCCCGCCCGGCGCGACGGCGACCGCTGCGCACGCTCTCGGGAACATCGAGTTCAACGAGGGCTACCGCTACGTCGACTGGCTGCTCACCGTCCCGCTGCTGCTGGTGGAGACGGTCGCCGTGATGGCGCTGGCGAAGGTCGAGCAGAGCCGGCTGCTCTACAAGCTGGTGCCCGCGTCCGCGCTGATGATCATCCTCGGCTACCCCGGGGAGATCACCGTGGAGGTCGTGCCGCGCGCCCTGTGGGGTGCGGCCTCGACGGTGCCGTTCGTCTACCTGCTGTACGTGCTGTTCGTGGAGCTGTCCCGCTCGATCGTGCGCCAGCCCGTCGAGGTGCAGCACACCATCAAGATGCTGCGCATCATGCTGGTGGGCCTCTGGGGCATCTACCCGATCGCCTACCTGTTCCCGATCCTCGGCCTCGTGGGTTCCGACGCCTTCGTGTCCAAGCAGGTGGGCTACTCCGTGGCCGACATCCTCGCCAAGGCCGCCTACGGGTTGATCATCTTCAAGATCGCCCGGGTCAAGAGCGGGCTGGAGGACGCGGTGTACGCCGACGACCACGGCACGGAACCCGGGGACGAGCACCGCGGGAACCGGAACGGCCGGCCGGCGGCCGACGGCCCCCGGCCCGTCGTGGTCGCGGACTGACGTCGCCCGCCGTGGCGCTCCTGCTGCGGCCCACCCCGGTCGGGCGCCCTCACGGCGCCCGGCCGGGGCGGGGGGCCGCCCTCGTCTCGACCGCGTCGACGGGTGCGCTCGCCGTCCTGCTGCTCTGGCACCTGGCGTCCCCGGCCTCGCTCGCCGCCGCCGCGCCCGCGCTGGCCGTCGCCGGTCTCCTGCTGGGGCTGCCGCACGGGGCGGTCGACCACCTCGTGCCGTTCTGGAGCACGGGCGAACCCGTCACCCTGCGCCGCCTCGTGGGGGTCCTGACCTCCTACCTCGCGGTCGCCGGGCTCGCCGCCGCGGCCCTCCTGCTCGCCCCCGGCCCGGCCTTCGTCGTGTTCCTCGTCGTCTCCGCCCTGCACTTCGGGCGGGGCGAGGTCGTCGTCGCGGCGGCCCGCGCGGGACGCCCCGCCCCGCGGCTGCTGGAGGACCTCCCCCTCGCGCTGGCCCACGGCGCGACGGTGGTCGGCCTGCTCTTCGCGCTGGGCAGCCGGGAGGCCGCCGCCGTCCTGCGCCAGCTCGCCCCGGCCGTGGCGGACCCGTCGCCCGCGCTGCGCCTCGGTGTCGTGGCCGCGACGGGCGTGCTCGTGCTGCTGGCCGCCGCGGACCTCGCGCGGCGCGGCCGGTGGCGGGAGCTGACCGAGCTCGCCGTCCTCGTCGCGTGCTTCGCCGTGGTGCCGCCGGCGGCGGCCTTCGGCGTCTACTTCGGCCTCTGGCACGCCATGCGCCACACGTGGCGCATGGTCGAGCTCGCCGCCGCCCCGGGCCCGTCGGGGACCGGACCGGTGAGGGGGCCGGGGCGCGCGCTGCTGCGCTACGCCCTGCACGCGGCCGCGCCCACCGCGGTCGCCCTCGCGGCGCTGCTCGCCATCGCCGCCACCCGCGAGTCGTCCCTGCTCGCGACCGAGATCGCCGTCCTGCTCGCGCTGACGTTCCCGCACGTCCAGACCGTCGCGGTCCTCGACGCGGCCCGCGCCCGGGGTGCCCGCGGCCCGGCGGTCGCGGAGGTGCCCGTCCACGGGAGGGGGTGAGCGCCCCCGCCCGGACCCCGCCGCCGCGGGTGGCAGGATGCGCGGCGAGGCGGAGCGCGAGGAGGCGTGGTGGACCTGGTCCTGGGCGTGGACATCGGCACCGGCAGCAGCAAGGGCGTGCTCGCGACGCTGGACGGGCGGGTGGTCGCGCGCGAGTCGCGCCCGCACCGCACCGACAACCCCCGGCCGGGGCACGTCGAGCACGACGCCGACGCGATCTGGTGGGCGGACTTCGCCGCGATCGCGCGGGTGCTGACCGACCGCGCCCGCGAGGACGGCGACGACGTCGTCGCCGTGTGCACGAGCGGCGTCGGCCCGACCGTCCTGCTGGCCGACGACGCCGGCCGGCCGCTGCACCCGGCCATCCTCTACGGCGTCGACACCCGCGCCCTCGCCGAGGCCGCGGAGCTGCAGGAGCGCTACGGCGCCGAGGACCTGCTGCGCCGCTGCGGGTCGCAGATGTCCTCGCAGGCCGCCGGCGCGAAGGTCGAGTGGCTGCGCCGCCACCGGCCCGAGGAGTTCTCCCGCGCCCGCTACCTCTTCATGTGCAACTCCTACCTCGTGTTCCGCCTCACGGGGGAGTACGTGCTGGACCACCACTCCGCGAGCCAGGCGACCCCGCTGTACGACCGGCACGCCGCGGAGTGGATCCCCGAGCGCTGCGAGGAGATCGCCGCGGGGATCCCCATGCCGCGGCTCGTGTGGCCCTCCGACGAGGTGGGTCGCGTCAGCGCCGCGGCCGCGGAGGCGACGGGCCTGCCGCCCGGGATCCCGGTCGCCGCGGGGACGATCGACGCGTGGGCGGAGGCGGAGAGCGTCGACGTCGGGCGCCCCGGCGACCTCATGGTCATGTACGGCTCGACGATGTTCCTCGTCGCCGTCACCGACGGCCCGCGCACCAGCCCGGCCCTGTGGGGGACGGCCGGTGCGCGGCCGGGGCAGAGCACCCTCGCGGCGGGCATGGCCAGCTCGGGCAGCGCGACCGAGTGGTGGCGCGAGACCGTCGGCTCACCGCCCGTCGCCGACCTCGTCGCCGAGGCCGCCGCGGCGCCCGCGGGCGCGCACGGCCTGCTCGCGCTCCCCTACTTCGCGGGGGAGCGGACGCCCTTCGCCGACGCCGACGCGCGCGGCGCCGTGCTGGGGCTCACGCTGCGCACCACGCGCGGCGACGTCCAGCGCGCGCTGCTCGAGGCGACCGCGTTCGGCGTGCGGCACAACGTCGACGCCCTGGAGGACGCGGGCGTCGAGGTGCGCCGGGTCGTCGGCGTCGGGGGCGGCACGGGGTCGCGGTTGTGGCCGCAGATCGTCACCGACGTGACGGGCCGCCCGCAGGAGCTGCCCGCCGAGCGCATCGGCGCCTCCCTGGGCGACGCGAAGTTCGCGGCCGTCGCGCTCGGCGCCGTCGCGGTGGACGCGACCTGGAACTCCGTCGAGGTCGTCACGGAACCCGGCCCCGACGCCGGGGTCTACGCGAGCCTGTACCCGGCGTACCGCCGGCTGCACGAGGCCACGGCCGACCTGCAGCACCAGCTGTCGGCGCTCGAGCGCTCGAGCGACCGGGGCTGACGGCCGGCCAGGCCTCAAAACCTCACAAGACTAGAGACTGCTAGACACACTTTGCCTATCAAGGATGAGGGGCGGTGAGCAGCGAGACCGTTCCGGTGGCGGTCGAGGGGGCGTCGCCGTCTTGGTCCACTGCGGACATGAGAGGCGTTCGCGATGTCACCAGCCAGAAAAGCTCAAGTGGTACCCGAGCCTCTCCTGCGATACGTAGCCCAGCGACACCCTCCGACTCCAAAAGCTCGACAGCACGAGAGAGCAGCGAGGGTTGCTCCACGGTCATGCTGGCGCCCGGCTCACGCCGCCGCCAGCCGCGAGCTGACACAGTCGCCATGGCGTTCCGATAAGTCACATCGCTCATGACGTTAAGCTGCCGCGCCCGGAAGAGCAGCGCTTGAAGACTGACCCCCCAAGTCTCCTTCAATCGACCTAGCAGTCTCCAGTCCGCCCTCGTCGGTAGTAGATCCACGATCTGCTCGGCTGGCATCAACAGTTCAGCTGCGAAACGGTGAGCTTGCTCCTCGATAACTCTTCCGCCCGGCTCGGAATCGGCGTGCATCACTAGATGTCCGAGCTCGTGAGCAACATCGAACCGCTGTCGGTAATAGTCGTCCTTTACCGGATTGAGCAGTACCACGGGCCGGTGAGAATTGTCGAAAGAGTAGGCATCAACCGAGGAGGTCTGTGCAGCCGAGAACAGTACAAGGATCCCGTGATGCTCCATCAGTCGAATCGTATGAGAGAGAGGGCCCGAGGTAATGCCCCACAGCTCGCGGAGTTCACGCGCTGCATGTTGAGCATCGTCAAGTGAGCTGTCCAGGCTCACGTTCAGTCGAGGTACGTCCACGGCAGGCAGCTCGACGTGCCGCTCAAGTGTTGCGGCGACGCTGACCGCCAACTGTCCAAGGGCGTACGCCTGGTCGCGAGCGACCTGAGTAGTCGACCGAAGGGACCGGAAATGTGGACTGCCATGCGATGACGCGAAACGAGGCAAGCCGGCCATGAAGAATTCTGGCTCGACTCCCAAAGCAAGGCACAGCTGTGCGACAGTCCCACCCGACGGCCTCTTCGTCCCATTCTCGTAGGAAGCGATGGCGGTTGGCGTCTTGCCGATGGCCTCAGCCAACGCATTCTTGCGCAGGCCCGCGAGGTGGCGAGCAAGCGTCAGTCGTTCGCCGTCGAACATGCGTGCGGCATCGCCAACTCGGTCGGGCGACGCAGACCTCTGGATCACTGGTCGCTGTCGCCGCCGCTCGCACTCATGTTGCGCCTGCGCAGACGAATAGGGGCGTCCGGCAGGTCAGGCCCACCCGATCCACTGGGGTTCGACCCAGTGCTGCCGACGCGACCTCGGCCGCCCGGCTGCCAGTCGTCGACGAGGTCCTTCATCCAGTACCACGGTTCAGTGCCGCCGGGATTCAGCCGAGGCCGACCGAGAGGGAGCTGTACGCCTCCGTTGAACGGATCGAGAGCATGCCCTAGGACCAGTGTCGTGCTGGGCACGGCGGTCAACTGCGACAGGCTGGCGAACACGTCCGTCAGCTCGGCGATGCCCAGTTGCTCGTCGTCGAACGCCAGCTGGTCCGGGTTCCGCTGTGCTGCCACGCGCTGCTTGGTCAAACTCTTCCTAGTCCATTGAATGCGGTGGGCCTCACCGTGGCGGAAGGAGGCAAGCAGCCATCGCCACTCCCCGAAGCGCCACCCCGGCGAGCCGTTGAGGTCCTCCCTGACAACTAAGTCAGACGCCAGCTGCGGCATGGCGCGCAGATCCTCCTGGCTCAGCCCGGCTCCGACCACGTCGAGGCCAGCCGCTGACTCGTCGACTGACGGAGCGGCGTACTTGCCGCACGAAAAGACCCGATCCATGCGGTCCTTCATAAGCTTGTGGTGGGAGTACCCCAGCCAACCCTGATCGTGACCGGTCTCAGCGTCGTAGTCGCTGAGGACCCGGTTGGCGCTAGACGCAGCCGCCCAGCGCAGCCCCTCGAGGACGAGAGACTCGCCGAGGTCATGCAGTGCGTCATCCTGCTCGCTCATGGCGCAGACACTACCCGGAATCAGTAAACGGTGCAAGGAACTGAACCCAAAGGCGTGCTCAGCGTGTCGTTGTGAACCCCGCCCTTGACCTGTGTCGGGCCTACTGTCCCCGGATCGGGTCCTTGACCCCCGTCAGGCGTCCGCCCCGGCGGCGGGGTGCTCCGAGAGGTGCTCGTGGACGGCGAGCCAGCGGCCCTCGCGCCGGGTGAAGACGATGGACTCCCGCTCGTCGGTGGAGGAGACGACCCCGCCGGCGCGGGTGGTGGTCGCGACCCGGTGCACGAGCACCGCGGAACCCCCCTCCTCCTGCCAGTGCTGCTCGCTGCTCGTGCAGGCCAGGACCGTGAAGCCGTCCTCGGCCACCCAGCGCGCCCACAGCGCGCGGTAGGCCGCGACCGAGGTCAGGACCTCCGCCGTGCTGTGGAAGACGAACGTCGCATCGGGAGCGAAGCTCGCGAAGTAGGCGTCGAGGTCGCCCGTGGCGAAGGCGGCGACGAGGCGCTCGGCTGCGGCGGCCAGCTCGATGTCGGAGGGGGCGGTGTCGGAGGGGGTGGTGCGCGGTGCTGCCGGCGGCGGCGTCATGGGGGTCCTCCCGGTCGGGGAGCGCGCCACGCTACGGCAGACGTGCCGGGTTGTTAACTGTCGGTTTCGGGCGATAAACCGGGGTTGACCGCGTGTTCGGGCTGCGGGAGCGTGGGACCGCGCGGCAGCGCGTGACGTCACCCGACACGAGGGAGTGAGCATGACGCCCGTCAGCCCGTCCTCCGGTGGGCCGGCCCCGGCCCCGGCCCCGCGGACCCCGCTGGTCGAGGCCCGGTCCCTGGACTGGGTCCCCACCTCCGAGCGCCACGGCAGGGTGGGCCTGCAGGGGCCGTTCTGGTTCATGGGCAACTTCCAGCCGTTCACGCTGGCCATCGGGCTGGTCGGGCCGAGCGTCGGCCTCTCCCTGGGCTGGACGGCCGTGGCGGGCATCGCCGGGATCCTCTTCGGCACCCTGTTCATGGCGTTCCACGCCACGCAGGGCGCCCGGCTCGGGCTGCCGCAGATGGTGCAGTCGCGCGCGCAGTTCGGCTACAGCGGCGTGCTCGTCCCGCTCGTCGGCTCCCTCGTCACGTTCGTCGCGTTCAACATCGTCGACACCGTCATCATCGGCTCGGGCCTGCAGGGCCTGTTCGGGTGGAGCCCGGTGCTGGTGGGGATCGTCATCAGCGTCATCGCCACGGCGCTGGCGATCTTCGGCCACGACTGGCTGCACCTCGCCTTCAAGGTGCTGTTCTGGATCTCGCTGCCGTTCTGGCTGGTGCTGACGATCGGCGTGCTCGCGGGCGCCGCGGGGGGGACCGCGCCCGCGGACCCCGGCGGGTTCTCCGGCACGGGGTTCGTCATCATGTTCACCGTCGCGGCGAGCTACAACATCACCTACGCGCCCTACGTGTCGGACTACTCCCGCTACCTGCCGGAGGACACCGCCCCCGCGAAGATCATCGGCTCGGTGTTCTGGGGTGCGGCCGCCTCGCCGGCCTGGCTGATCCCGCTCGGCGCCTGGTTCGCCACGAACCTCGGGGCGACCGACGCGCTCGTCGGCCTGCACGACGCCGGCAACGAGGTCGTCCCCGCGTTCGGCAGCATCCTCACGCTGCTCGCCGTCCTGGCGCTGGTGGCCACCATGGGCCTGAACGCCTACAGCGGCATGCTCTCCCTGGTCACCGCGGTCGACTCCGTGCGCCCGGTGCCGCGGACGCGCTCCGTGCGCGTCGTCGCGATCCTCGTGCTCGCGGTCGTGTGGACCGTCGTGGCGATCGGCCTGAGCGACGCCAGCGCGGCCGTGAACAACGCCCTGCTCATCATGCTGTACCTGCTCGCGCCGTGGACGGCGGTGAACCTCGTCGACTACTTCTTCGTGCGCCGCAGCCACTACGCGATCGCCGACCTGTTCACGCCCGACGGCATCTACGGGCGCTGGGGGCGGCGGGGGCTCGTCGCCTACGGCGTCGGGATCGTCGCGGAACTCCCGTTCATCCACGTCGCCGACGTGTTCTCCGGGCCGGTGGCCGACGCGCTCGGCGGCGTGGACGTCGCCGTCGTCGTGGGGCTCGTCGTGCCGGGGGTCGTCTACCTGCTGCTCTCGCGCAGCCTCGACCCGCGGCAGGAGCAGGCCGCCATCACCCGCAGCGAGGACACCCTCGCCGACCTCGGAGGCGGGGCGTGAGCGTCGTGCGCGCCGCCGTCCTGGAACCCGGGGCCGCCGGCGTCGTCGTGCGCGAGGTCCGCACCCCGGACGCGCTCGCCCCGGGCCAGGTCCGGGTCGCCGTCCGGGCCAGCGGGGTCTGCCACTCCGACCTGCACGTCGTCGACGGGGACTGGCCGGCGGAGGAACCCCTCGTCCTCGGCCACGAGGGCGCCGGGGTGGTCACCGAGACCGGCGCGGGGGTCCTCGACCTCGAGGTCGGCGACCACGTCGTGCTGTCCTGGTTCGCCCCGTGCCGGCGCTGCGCCGACTGCGCCCAGGGCCGGCCGTGGACGTGCTCGCGGACCCGGTCGCTGGAGAACCGCCTGCCCGACGGGTCGGTGCCGTCCACGGACCTCGACGCGAACCCCGTGGCCCCGTTCCTCGGCCTCGGGGCGTTCGCCTCCGAGGTCGTCGTGGGGGAGTCGGCCGTCGTGCGGGTCCCCCGCGAGGTCCCCTTCGAGGTCGCCGCGCTCATCGGGTGCTCCGTCGCCACCGGGGTCGGCGCGGTCGTGAACACCGCGGGGGTGCGCGCCGGTCAGTCGGCCGTCGTCGTGGGCTGCGGCGGGGTCGGCCTCGCCGCCGTCATGGGCCTGCACCTCGTCGGGGCGGGACCGGTCATCGCCGTCGACCTCTCCGACGAGCGCCTCGCCACCGCGGGGCGCTTCGGCGCCCAGCACCTCGTGCGCGGCGACGTCGAGGACCTGCCCGCGGCCGTCCGCGAGCTCACCGGCCGCGGCGCCGAGTTCGCCTTCGAGTGCATCGGCCGCGCCTCCACCATCGAGGGCCTGCCCGACCTCGTCGCCCCCGGCGGCGCCGCCGTCCTCGTGGGGATGACGGCCTACGACACGACCGTGCGGCTGCGGCCCTTCGACCTCGCCGACGCGGGCAAGCGGATCCTCGGCTGCAACTACGGCTCCTCGATCGCCCAGGTCGACTTCCCCCGCCTCGCCCGGGCCCACCTCGCCGGCGCCCTGCCGCTCGGCGACCTCGTCGGGCGCACCGTCGCCCTCGACGAGATCGGCTCGGCGCTGGACGACCTGCGGGCCGCCCGCGGCCTGCGCACCGTCGTCGTCCACGACTGACCCCGCGCGGGCCGGCCGACCCGGGACGTTCAGGACCGGCGGGTGGCGGTCGATGGTGGAGGTGGGTCCACCAGCGGCCCTCCGTGCACAGCACCGCCGCTCGTCCTCGAGGAGCCCCGTCATGGCAGACCCCCGTCCCGCGAACCCGGTGCCCGGTGCGCCCGCGGAACAGGCCATCGCCGAGCGCCTCGGCGAGATCGCGCTGCGCGAGCAGCTCGTCCTGGTGCTCGATCCCGCCGACCTCGCCGTGCGGGAGGCCAACGAGGCCTTCTGCCGCGTGGCGGGGCGCCCCCGGGCGGACGTCGTCGCCGACGGTGCCGCCGCGCTGCTGAGCACGACGAGCGGCCGCGACCTGGCCGCCGAGGTGGCCGTGGCCGCGTCCGGGGAGCCCGTGAGCCTCCGCCTGCGGCTCGCCGCCGAGGGCGGCACCCGCCTGCTGCACGCCGAGCTGCACGTCCTGCCGGAGACCGGCGGGGTGCTCCTGAACGCCGTCGACGTCACGTCGTCCGAGCGCGACGCCGCCCTCGCCCGGGGCACCGCGGCCGCGGTGGACCGCGCGCAGGCCGTGATCGAGTTCGACCTCGAGGGCCGGGTGCTCACCGCCAACCGGAACTTCCTGGACCTGATGGGGTACGGGCTGGCCGAGGTCGTCGGCCGCCACCACCGCGCCTTCTGCGACGCCGCCCACGCCGCGTCGGAGGAGTACCGCCTCTTCTGGGAGCGGCTGGGGGCCGGCGAGTACGTCGCCGGGGAGTTCAAGCGCCTCACCAAGGACCGCCGCGAGGTGTGGCTGAACGCCACCTACAACCCCGTCCTGGACGTGGACGGGACCGTCCTGAAGATCGTGAAGATCGCGAGCGACGTCACGGAGTCGACCGTCCGGGCCGCGGAGCAGGTGAGCAAGGTCAACGCGATCGAGCGGTCCCAGGCCGTCATCGAGTTCAGCCGCGAGGGCCGCATCATCACGGCCAACAAGAACTTCCTCGACGTCGTCGGGTACACGCTGCCCGAGATCGTCGGCAAGCACCACCGCATCTTCTGCAGCGAGGAGCTCGTGGCGTCGGCCGCCTACCAGGACTTCTGGGACCGCCTCGGCGCGGGGGAGTACGAGGCCGGCGAGTACAAGCGCTTCGGCCGCGACGGGCGCGAGCTCTGGCTGCGGGCGACGTACAACCCCGTGTTCGACGCCGAGGGCCGCGTCGAGCGCGTCGTGAAGTTCGCGTCCGACGTCACCGCCGCCAAGATCGCCAACGCCGAGTTCATCGGCAAGGTCGCCGCCGTCGACCGCGCCCAGGCCGTCATCGAGTTCGACCTCAAGGGGCACGTCCTCACCGCCAACGCCAACTTCCTGGCCGTGATGGGGTACACCCTCGCCGAGGTCGTCGGCAAGCACCACCGCATGTTCTGCGACCCGGCGCACGCCGCCTCCGACGCGTACGCCACCTTCTGGGAGCAGCTCGGCGCCGGGCTCTACTGCGCCGGGGAGTTCGAGCGCGTCGCCAAGTCCGGCCGCGCGGTGTGGCTGCAGGCCACCTACAACCCCATCCTGGACTC
Organism: Kineococcus rubinsiae; assembly: GCF_011839805.1. Taxonomy (GTDB): domain Bacteria; phylum Actinomycetota; class Actinomycetes; order Actinomycetales; family Kineococcaceae; genus Kineococcus; species Kineococcus rubinsiae. The sequence continues at coordinate 178,772 of NZ_VWPY01000003.1, forward strand.
GGAGGGGGCACCGCTGAAGGTGGTCAAGTTCGCCACCGACGTCACGGCGACGAAGCTGGCCACCGCGGAGGTCGCCAGCCGGATGACGGCCGTCGACCGGTCGCAGGCCGTCATCGAGTTCGACCTCGACGGCGTCGTCCTGGACGCCAACGAGAACTTCCTCCGGTGCGTCGGCTACTCGGGCCGCGAGCTCGTCGGCCAGCACCACAGCACCCTCTGCCCCCCGGACTACACCCGGTCCGCGGAGTACCGCGACTTCTGGATGCGCCTGGGCAAGGGGGAGGTCATCAGCGGCCGCTTCCACCGCGTCGGCAAGTTCGGTCGCGACGTCTACATCCAGGCCTCCTACAACCCCGTCCTGGACCTCAAGGGGCAGGTCGTCAAGGTCGTCAAGTACGCCTACGACATCACGGACTCGGTCGAGCGCGAGAGCCGCGTCGCCCGCAGCACCGCCGACATGACCGTCTCGGTCCGCGGGCTCGTGGGTTCGACGAGCGACATCGCGAAGAGCTCCGGGATGGCCACCGAGCTGGCGCACGAGACCCACGCGAACGCCGAGCAGGGCGTCGAGGCGCTGCGCGCGGCGCTGGAGGCCATCGACCTCATCCAGCGCTCGTCGTCGTCCATCAGCAAGATCGTCCGGGTCATGGGCGAGATCGCGAACCAGACGAACCTCCTGGCCTTCAACGCCTCCATCGAGGCCGCCCGGGCCGGCGACCACGGCGTCGGCTTCTCGATCGTCGCCGGCGAGGTCCGCAAGCTCGCCGAGCGCTCCGCCGAGGCGGCGCAGCAGATCGGCAAGCTCATCGAGGAGTCCGAGGACCGCGTCGCGCAGGGCGCGCAGGTGTCCAAGCGCGCGGAGCAGGCCTTCGAGCGGATCGTCACCAGCGTCGCCAAGACGAACGACGCGATCCGCACGATCTCCGACCGGACCCGGGTGCAGCAGGAGACGTCGGAGACGGTGAACCAGCTGATCTCCCAGATCGCGGACCACCACGGTGCCTGACCCGGCCGCGGCCGGCGAGGTGCCCGACGGGGCGACCGACTGCGCGACCGGCGGGGGGCACGTCGTCTGCGGGCTGCTGTCGATGGCCGGGGTCGACGTCGCGCTGCCGCTGTCGGCGCTGCGCGAGGTCGTCCCGGCCCCGGCGGAGTTCACCGACCTCCCGGTCCGCGCACCCGGCCTGCTGGGCGCGATGGTCCTGCGCGGCGTGCCGCTGCCCGTCCTGGACCTGCGGCCCGTGCTCGGCACGCCCACGCAGCGCCTGCTCGACCAGGTCGTCGTCATCGTCTCCGACGGGGAGCGGCAGCTGGGGCTGCTCGCCGACGCCGTCCGGGGCATCGGCGAGATCGGCCTCGCGGCCCGCCGCGCCGTGCGCGCCGCCGGGACCGTCCTGCTGTTCTCGCACACCGTCCGCGACGCCGGCAGCGACGCGGTCCTCAGCGTCCTCGACGTCGGGGCCGTCCTGGCGCTGCCGGGCGTGCCGACCGTCGAGGTCGGGGAGGCCGTCGACGACGCCGCGGTCGCCGAGCGCACCGCGGAGCTGCGCTCGTCGGCGACGCGCCGCACGCTGACGCTGCTGCAGTGCGGCCCGCAGGTCCTCGCCCTCGACGTGGACGTCGTGCACACCACGCTCGCCGGCGCCGCGGCGCGCCCGTCCGTCCTGGCCGGGGCCTCGTGCCGGGGGGTCACCGACTTCGCCGGCCGCGAGGTGGCCGTGCTCGACCCGCTGGCCGTGCTGGGGCTGGGCGGCCTCCCGGCGGGCCCCGAGTCGGGGGCGGGGGTCGTGCTCGACCTCGGCTCCGGCTACGTCGTCCTGGCCGTCTCCGCGGTGCTCGACATCGTCCGCGTCCCCACCGACGACGTCCTGCCGGTCCCGCGGTTCTCCGTGGGCCGCCCCGACCTGCTGACCGGGATCGTCGACGTCGCGGGCCGCGGGCAGTGCCTCGTCGTCGACGGGGACGCGCTGCGCGCCGAGCCGGACCTCGTGACCTACGCGTCCGTGAACACCCTGCTGGCGGGGGCCGCCGACGGCGGGGCGCGCGACGGGGCCGCGGCGGCCGTGGCCTCGCGCACCGCCCCCGCGTACCTGACGTACTCGGTCGGCGTCGACGTCGCCTCGCGCCTGGACCAGGTGGCGGAGATCCTCCCCTACCCGCCCGCGTGGACGCCGACGCACGTCGGCGAGCACGTGCTCGGCGTCCTCGTGCACCGGCGTGCCGCCGTCCCCGTCCTGCACCTGCCCGCGATCCTCGGCCTGCCGCGCACCGCGCCCACCGCCTCCACGTGCCTGCTGCTGGTCGAGGTCGACGGGGAGCAGGTCGCCTTCGTCGTGGACACGCTGCGGGGCATCGACTCCCTCACGTGGCAGGAGGCCGGGCCGGACGGCGCACCGGCCCCGCGCCCGCCCGTGCGCGCCTCGGCGCAGGCCCTGCGCTCGGCGGCACTCATCGGCGTGGGCGGCGGCCGGGAGCTGCTGCCCGACCTCGACCTGCCGGCCCTCGCCCGCCGGGTCCAGGCCGAGACGGCCCCCGGGAGCCGCGCCCCGCGTCACGCCCCGGGCGCGCGGGTCTGAGGGCTCAAGCCCCCTTCTAGAACCGTCGATGAGGACACCATGACCACCGCCGCCACGCCCCTGCCGCGCCTGCCGCTGCACGGGCTCTCCGCCCCCACCGGGGACGACGCCCGCCGGGTGCTCGGCCACGCGGCCCACGCGGACGGCCGAATCGTCGACCGGGTCTGGGTGGAGGTCTGCGCCGCCGCGGGCCTGTCCACCGGGGTCCACCTGCTGACCGTGGCGCAGGCCGAGGACCTCGCGGCGGCCATGGTCGCCCAGCCCGCCGCCGTGGGGGTCGCGGGCCGCGACTTCCGGGTGCGGGTCCTCAGCTACAAGCTGCTCGCGGACCAGGAGGCGGCGGCCGGCGTGCCGTCCCGGCCCTACGACCCGGGGTTCCGCTCCGCGGCCCAGCTGGTGCGCAGCCGGATGCCCGACGACCGGCGGATCGCCGCCATCGCGGCGCTCGACCTGTTCTCCGAGGCGAACCGGGGGATCCTCGACACGGCGGCCCGCCGCGCCTCCGAGCGGCTCGGGACCCGGCTCGGGCTCGTGACGCTCCTGACCGAGGGCGCGCAGAGCTACGTCGGCAGCCACCAGCTCGAGGGGTGGCCGCTCGAGGCCGGGGGGACCCCCGTCGAGTGGGCCTTCTGCGCGACGACGGTGCGCCGGCGCGAGGCCTACGTCATCGAGGACGCGACCGTCGACGTGCTGCAGCGGGCGAACCCGCTCGTGCAGCCCGGCGGCATCGTCAGCTACGCGGGGGTTCCCCTCATCACCGTCGACGGGCACGCGATCGGGGCGCTGTGCGTCCTCGACGACGCGCCGCTGGACCCGCGGCCCGACCAGCTCGCGGACCTCGCCGCGATCGGCGCGGAGACGCTGGCCCGGCTCGAGGCCGGTCGCGGCACGGCCACCGCCTGAACCCCGTCGCTCAGGCGGCTGCGGGTCAGGCGGCGGAGAACCCGCCGTCGAGGCGGAGGTCCTGGCCGTTGACCATGGCCGAGGCGTCGGAGGCGAGGAACACCACGGCGTTCGCGACGTCCGGCGGCAGGGCGAAGTGGCCCAGCGGGATCCGGCTCAGCATCGGCGCCGCCTTCTCCGCCTCGCCCCAGACCCGCTGCCCCATCTCGGTCATGACCACGGTCGGACTCACGACGTTCGCGCGCACCCCGGCCGGCCCGAGCTCCAGCGCCAGCACCTTCGTGGCCATGATGAGCGCGGCCTTGCTGGCGCAGTAGCTGTAGTGCTCGGCCAGGGCGAGCGAGCCCGCGACCGAGGCGACCATGACGATGCTGCCGCCGCCGGCCGCGGCCATGGCCCGCCCGACGCGCGAACCCAGCAGCGCGGGCGCGCGCAGGTTCACCGCCATCACGGCGTCCCACGTGTCGGCGTCGACGTCGACGACCGCCTGCGGGTGCGAGATCCCCGCGTTGCCCACGAGGACGTCCAGCCCGCCGAAGGGCACCAGCGCCTGATCGGCGAGCTGCTCCGTCTCCGCGGCCGAGGACAGGTCCGCCACGACGACGGCGGTGCGCACGCCGTGGGCGCGCTCGACGTCCGCCGCGAGCGCCTCGAGCGGGGTGCGGTGGCGCCCGGTGAGGACGACGTCGGCGCCCGCGGCCGCGAGCCCGTGGACGACGTCGGCCCCGATGCCCTGCGACGCACCGGTCACGAGGGCGCGGCGCCCGGCGAGGCTGAACGGGGTGGACGGCGCGCTGGACGACGGGCTGGACGACGAGGTGGGCATCAGGTGTCCTCCGGGGAGATCGGGGCGTCCGCGGTCGTCGCGACGAGGAGCGCGGCCGTGGACGGGTCGGTGACGAGGTGGTTGAAGTACCCGCCGCGCGCGCCGGCCACGATGCTCGGGACCTTCTGCGCGCCGTAGGCGACGGCGATGGTGGTGGGGATGGTGCGGATCGTCTCCAGCGGGGTGGCGATGAGCCGCTGGGCGCCGTCGTAGAGGACCTCGACCCCGTCGGCGTCGTAGAACCGGCTGACGACGTCGCCGACGGCCCGGCGCAGGGGTTCCTCGCCCGTGGGCACGAACCCCGGGATCGACTCCCGCAGCAGGGGCGGCGCACCGACCCCCATGACGGCGCAGCGGGCGCGGCTCCACAGGTCGAACACGCGCTGGATCGAGGGGTCGGTGACGAGGCTGGCGCGCAGGTCCTCCCCGGGCATGGCGGGCGCGAAGAGGAACTTCGGCACCCCGCCGATGCCGACCGCGACCTGCCGGGTGATCTCGTTGGTCTGGTACCAGGCCTCGGGTTCGTCCTGCCCGCCGACCATGGGGGCGACCAGCACCCCCGGCAGCGAGGGCAGGCCCCGCTGCGCGACCTCGTAGACCGTGCGGCCCGAGGACACCAGCAGCACGTCGTCGCGCACGAGGCCCACGCCGGCGAGGGCCTCGGCCAGGACGGGGGACACCGCGTCGGGCACGTGGCCCGGCGCCCCGGCCGCGGACAGGTGCACGCGCTGCAGGCCGAGCTGCTCGCGCAGCCGCTCGGCGAGGTCGGAGGAGTCCTGCTCGCTGGGGGCGACGACCTCGATGCGGACGATGCCGCGGGCCCGCGCCTCGCGCAGCAGGCGGCTCACGGTGGCGCGGCTGGTGCCGAGGCGCTCGGCGACCTCGGCCTGCGTGGCGTCCTGCAGGTAGTAGAGCGTCGCGGCGGTGTGCAGCAGCGATGCGGGGAACCGCGCGCCGGACGGACTGAGGGCCACGACGGCCTCCTCTCGGGATCCGCTCACCCTACGAGGCGTCGGTGCCTCATCGCGGCCACACTGTTGCACAGATGTGCTGGACAAGTGTGCGGAACGCCCCTAGCGTTCGGAGCGCCAGAGCGCCGTCTGCGAAGGAGCAGTCATGACGAGCACGATGAAGGCTGTCGTGGTGCACGGTCCCCACGACTACCGCTTGGAGGAGATCCCGGTCCCGACCGCGGGTCCGGGTCAGGCCCTGCTGAAGGTCGAGGCCGTCGGGATCTGCGCCTCGGACCTGAAGTGCTACCACGGGGCGGCGAAGTTCTGGGGCGACGAGAACCGTCCCGCGTGGGCGGAGACGATGACCAGCCCCGGTCACGAGTTCACCGGCCGCATCGTCGAGATCGACGCCGAGGCGTCCGCCCGGTGGGGGGTCGTCGAGGGTGACCGGGTCGTGGCCGAGCAGATCGTGCCGTGCTGGAACTGCCGCTACTGCGACCGCGGGCAGTACCACATGTGCCAGCCACACGACATGTTCGGGTTCAAGCGCCGCACCCCCGGGGCGGCGGCGAAGTTCCCCGCGAAGGTCATCGCCCTGGACGCGCTGCCCTCGAAGCTGGCGCTGGCGAGCAAGTGCGGGGCGGACCTGACGATCAACATCGCCGAGCAGGACGCGGTGGAGATCATCAAGGAGATGACCGGGGGCTACGGCGCCGACGTGTACATCGAGGGCACCGGTCACCCCTCGGCGGTGTCGCAGGGGCTGAACCTGCTGCGCAAGCAGGGCACCTACGTCGAGTACAGCGTGTTCAAGGACCCGGTGAGCGTGGACTGGTCGATCATCAGCGACGACAAGGAGCTCAACGTCCTGGGCGCGCACCTGGGGCAGAACACGTGGCCCGCGGCGCTGCGGATGATCGCCTC
>NZ_VWPY01000021.1 GCF_011839805.1 Kineococcus rubinsiae
GCGGCGGCCTGGGCCAGGTCGCGGGCGCTGCACCGGGTCGTCGAGGCCGACCGCGCCCTGGACGCCGTCGTCGACGCCCGGCAGGCGGCCGCGCGCGAGCAGCAGCGGCTGCGGGCGCTGCTGGAGCAGACCCTCCTCGGGGCGCGCGCCGAGGTCGACGCGGCCGAGGACTTCATCGCCACCCGCCGCGGCGCCGTCGGCGGCACCGCCCGCACCCGGCTCGCCGAGGCGCAGCGGCACCTCGACCAGGCGGAGGCCCTGCGCGCGAGCGACCCGGCGGCCGCGCTGGAGCACGCGCGGACCGCCGACTCCCTCGCCGAGCGGGCGAGCGCCGCGGCCCGCGCCGACGTCGAGGAGTTCACCGGCGGCGGCGGACTGGGCGGGGGTGGCTACGGCGGCGGCTACGGCGGCGGCCGGAGCGTGGGCGGCGACGCCCTGCTCGGCGCCGTGCTCGGCGGCATCCTCAGCGGCGGGAGCGGCGGCCGGCGCCAGGGCGGCTGGGGCGGCGGCGGCTTCGGCGGGGGCGGCTTCGGCGGTGGGTTCGGCGGGGGCTTCGGGGGCGGCGGCGGTCGCAGCAGCGGCGGCGGCTTCGGCGGCGGGGGCGGCGGCGGTGGTCGCAGCGCGGGCGGCCGGTTCTGACGGGCGGCCCGTCCCACCGACCGTCCCGGCCGGCCCCGGTGAGCGAGCGGACCGGCGACTGACGACCTGGGTCGTGTCCGGGCGGGGACGCACGGAGATCCCTAGGGTGACGACACGGACGAGGCCGGGCGGGAGCCCGGCGAGGAGGGTGGAACCGGTGGCGGAGAAGCAGTCGATCCTGGGACGCATCGCGCAGCTGACGCGGGCGAACGTCAACGCGCTCATCGACCAGGCCGAGGACCCGCAGAAGATGCTGGACCAGATGGTGCGCGACTACACGAGCAACATCGCCGAGGCCGAGGGGGCGATCGCCCAGACCATCGGCAACCTGCGCTTGGCCGAGGCCGACCGCGAGGACGACGTCGCGGCCGTCAAGGAGTGGGGCACGAAGGCCGCGGCGGCCTCCGCCAAGGCCGACGCGCTGCGCGGCGAGGGCCGCACGGCCGAGGCCGACCGCTTCGACGAGCTGGCCAAGCTCGCCCTCAAGCGCCAGATCGGCTTCGAGCAGGAGGTCGCGGCCGCGGACCCGCAGATCGCGTCGCAGACCGAGGTCGTCGACCGCCTGAAGTCCGGGCTCACGCAGATGAAGGAGAAGCTGCAGGAGCTGAAGACCAAGCGCGACCAGCTCGTCGCGCGGGCGAAGGCGGCCCAGGCCCAGGCGCAGGTCCAGGACACCCTGGGCTCGATCAACGTGCTCGACCCGACGTCGGAGCTGTCGCGCTTCGAGGAGCGCGTGCGCCGCGAGGAGGCCCGCGTCGCGGGTCAGGCCGAGCTGCAGGGCGACTCCCTCGAGGCGCAGTTCGCGAGCCTCGAGGACGCCGGCACCGACCTCGACGTGGAGGCCCGGCTCGCCGCGCTGAAGAGCGGGAGCTGACCGCCCACCCCGACGCGATCGACCGCCCGACACGTCCGCACCGCCCCGGGTCCCCGCGAGGTCCCCGGGGCGGGGGCCGGGCGTGCGGACCCCCACCGGTAGCGGGAGTCGCCGACCGACGATCGGGCGACGTCGCCCGGGGGCCGCCTCCCTACCCTGAGGCGGTGAGCGCAGCATTCTGGTCCTCCCTCGACGGTGAGGACGGGTGGTGGGCGCGGGTCGGTCCCCGCGTGCGGGACCTCGTGGCGCTCGCCGGCGCGCTGCTCACGGCGGGCGCGTGGTTCGCCCAGGCGGTGCTCGGCCAGACCGGCCGCCCCGAGGACCGGACCCCCTTCCTGGACCCGGGCTCCCTCAGCGTGACGGGGGTCCTCGCCGCCGTCGTCGTGCTGGCCAACTGCGTGCTGCTGTGGTGGCGCCGCCCGCACCCGCTGGCGGTCACCCTCGTCAGCCTCGTCGTGGCGCTCCTGCTCGCCTTCGACGGCGCCCTGCTCTTCGCCCTGCTCACCCTCGCGATCCGCCGGCGCGACCGGCTGCTCGTGCTGCTCTCGGGCGTCGCGCTCGTCGCCTCGACGCTCTCCGCCGTGCGCACGACGACCGAGGTCTGGTGGGTGGCCCTGGTCACCGCGACGGCGGCCGTCGCGCTCGCCGTCTTCGTCGGCGCCTTCGTCGGCGCCCGCCGCGACCTGGTCCGCAGCCTCCGCGAGCGCGCCGAGCGGGCCGAGGGCGAGCAGGCGCTGCGCGCCGAGCAGGCCCGGCTCGCGGAGCGGACCCGCATCGCGCGCGAGATGCACGACGTCCTGGCCCACCGCATCTCCCTCGTCGCCCTGCACGCGGGTGGCCTCGAGGTGCGCCCCGACGTCGGCCCGGAGCAGGTGGAGGCGACCGCCGCGACCATCCGCGAGACCGCGCGCAGCGCGCTGGAGGACCTGCGCCGCGTGCTGGGCGTCCTGCGCACCCCGGGCCTGTCGGGGGCGGCGGCCTCGGCCGCGGAGCTGACCCCGCAGCCCACCCTCGTCGACGTCCGGCGCCTCGTGGAGTCCTCCCGCGAGGCGGGGGTCGCGGCGGAGTTCCGCACCGACGTCCCCGTCCACGCGGACGTCCCCGCGGAGCTGGGCCGCACGGTCTACCGGATCGTGCAGGAGGCGCTGACCAACGTCCACAAGCACGCGCCCTCGGCCGCGACGACCGTGACGATCGCCGGCGAGGCGGGCGGCCACCTGCTCGTGGAGGTCGTCAACGCGCGGCCGACGGGCGAGCGCTCGGGCCTGCCGGGCGCCGGGTCGGGCCTCGTCGGGCTGTCCGAGCGCGTGGGCATCGCCGCCGGCACGATCACCAGCGGCCCGGAGCCGGGCGGCGGCTTCGCGGTCCGCGCTCGGCTGCCGTGGGCGAGCCCGGACGGCAGCCACCCCCGGGCGGGGGGTCCGACGTGGACGCCGCCCGATGCGAGGATCGTCACCGCCCCGGCCGGGGCACCCAGTCTCGACGACGGACGGAGGACCCAGCCGTGACCGGTCCGGGACCACAGACCAGCGGCCCCCAGGCGTCGGCCGGCACCCAGCCCGTGCGGGTGCTGCTCGTCGACGACGACGCCCTCGTGCGGGCGGGGCTGCAGATGATCCTGTCCAGCGCGGACGACCTGCAGGTCGTCGGCGAGGCGGAGAACGGCGCCCAGGCCGTGGAGGCCGTCGCCGCCCACCGCCCCGACGTCGTCCTCATGGACGTCCGGATGCCCGTCATGGACGGGCTGTCCGCGGCCAAGGCGATCACCTCGCGGCCCGCGGCCCCCGCGGTCGTCATGCTCACGACGTTCGACCTCGACGAGTACGTCTTCCAGGCGCTGCAGGCCGGGGCGACGGGCTTCCTGCTCAAGGACACCCCGCCGCGCGAGCTGCTGGCCGCGGTCCGCGTCGTCGCCGCCGGCGAGGCGATGCTGTCGCCCACCGTCACCAAGCGCCTCGTCGGGCACTTCGCGGCCGACGCGTCCAACCCGCGCCGCCGCGAGGCCACCCAGAGCCTGCAGCTGCTCACCGACCGCGAGCGCGAGGTGCTCGGGGCCGTGGGGCAGGGGATGTCCAACGCCGAGATCGGCCGCTCCCTCTTCATGAGCGAGGCGACCGTCAAGACGCACGTGTCGCGGCTGCTGACGAAGCTCGGCGCCCACAACCGGGTCCAGGTGGCGATCGTCGCCCACGACGCGGGGCTGCTCGACGGCTGAGGCGCTCCGCCGGGTGCCGAGGCGCTCCGCCGCGCGCCGGGGCGGTCCGGCGGGCCGCCGGGGTTGGCTAGGGTCCGACGCGTCGATCCCGACGAACCGCTGACTCGAGGAGGCCGGGCGTGACTCGGACACCAGGAACCCATCCCGTGGAATCGCGGTACGCCCGGACGTGGTTGCTCGTGCCGGCCACCCGGCCGGACCGCTTCGACACCTCGCTGAACTCGCGCGCCGACCAGATCGTGCTCGACATCGAGGACGCGGTCGACCCCAGCCGCAAGCCGTCGGCCCGCGCCGACGTCATCAGCTGGCTGCGCGGCGGCGGCGAGGCGTGGGTGCGCATCAACGACCGCGGCACCACGCACTGGCAGGACGACGTCGACGAGCTCAAGGACGTCCCGGGCCTGACGGGTGTCATGCTCGCCAAGACGGAGTCCGCCGAGCACGTCGAGGACACCTACGCCGCGCTGGGCGGGACGACGCCCGTCCTGGCCCTCGTGGAGTCGGCCCTCGGCATCGAGGACGCCCGCCACATCGCCACCGCCCGCGGCTGCTTCCGGCTCGCCTTCGGCAGCGGCGACTACCGCCGCGACACCGGCGCCAGCGCCGAGGACCTCGCGATGGCCTACCCCCGCAGCCGCCTCGTCACGGCCAGCCGCATCGGGAACCTGCCCGGCCCCATCGACGGCCCGACCGTCGCGGGCGGCCACGGCGCGCTGCGCGAGCAGTCGCACATGGCCGTCTCGCTCGGCATGACCGGCAAGCTCAGCCTCGACATCGACCACTCGCCGGTCATCAACGAGGTCATGAGCCCCACGCAGACCGACGCGACGTGGGCCCGCGACATCCTGCGCGCCTTCGACGAGAACGGCGGCGTCGTCCGCGACGGCAGCGACCTGCCCCGCATCGGGCGCGCCCGCCGCATCCAGACCCTCGCGCAGGCGTTCGGCGTCGAGCCGCTCTGACGCCACCCGGGACCAGGGGTCGGCGGCCGCAGCGTGGTCGCCAACCCCTCGTCCCGAGTCGCCTCAGCCTGCGTTCGCGCGGGTGATGAACTCGATCGTCGCGGGGCTCGGCCCGCCGTAGCGGGTCTCGATCTCGGCGGCGTTCTCCTCCCGCATCCGGTACAGGCTCTCCCGCAGCCCGGGGTCGCCGCCGTGGAACTGCTCCAGCAGCCCGCGCCACTCGGCCGCGAGCTCCTGCCCCCGCGCCGACGCGGGGTCCGTCCCGTCGGCGATCGCGGCCTCGACCTCCGCGATGAGCTGCGGCCAGCGCGCCTGCACCGCCTCCACCGCCGGGCCCAGCTCGGCCTTGCGCTGCGCCAGCACCTCCAGCTGCTCGGGCGTGAAGTACTTCCCCGTCGTCTCTTCCACCGCACTCACCTCTCTCACCAGGTCCAGGACGTCGCCGGAGCTCCCCCCGGGCACGAGCGCCGAGCGCAGCCGGGTCTGCAGCCGCTGCAGTGCCGCGAGCTGCTCCTCGACCCGGCGCAGGTGCGCGGTCAGCACCGCGGGCAGCGGCAGGTCACCGGCGAGCACGTCGCCGATCTCCTCCAGCCCGAGGCCGAGCTGGCGCAGCGCGAGCACCCGGTAGAGGCGCTCCGCGTCGGCCGCGGTGTAGCGGCGGTGCCCCGCCGCGCTGCGGCGCGACGGGGACACGAGCCCGATGTGGTCCCAGTGGTGCAGGGCCCGGACGGTCACCCCCGTCCGCTCGGCCAGCTCCCCGATCCGCCACTCGTCCACCGCGCCGCGCCTCCTCCGACGTCCACCACCGCGCTCCGCGGTGGCCCGGACCACGATGCGACCTGACGTCGCGTCAGGAGCAAGCCCTCACGGGGGTTCCTCAGCGCAGCAGGTCGGGCACCTGGAACTCGACGCCGTGCACGTGGGTGGCGAGGAACGCGAACACCGTCTCGTACCAGAGGATCGCGTGCTGCGGGGTGAGCACCCAGTGGTTCTCGTCGGGGTAGTAGAGGAACTTGTGCGGCAGGTCCGCGGGGTCGCCCTCCCACGCGGAGTTCAGCGCCCACCACAGCCGCAGGCCCTCGCCGATCGGGACCCGGTAGTCCTTGTCGCCGTGGATGACCAGCATCGGCGTGACGATGTCCGCCGCGTGCGCGGCCGGGTCGTTGGCGGCCTGCATCTCGGGCGTCATCTCCCGCGTCCAGTAGTACGCGCCGTCCGTCGTCGGGCCGAACTGGTCCAGCGCCCAGAGGCTCGCGTGCGTCACGATCGCGCGGAACCGGTCGGTGTGGCCGGCCACCCAGTTCGCCATGTACCCGCCGAAGGACCCGCCCATCGCGGCCGTCCGCCCGGCGTCGAGGTCGTCGCGCTCGAGCGCCGCGTCGGTGACCGTGAGCAGGTCGGTGTACGGCTCCGCGCCCCACGCCCCCCACCCGCGGGCCAGGAACTCCGCGCCGTAGCCGGTGGACAAGCCCGAGTCGGGCAGCAGCACGGCGTACCCGCGCGCCACGGCGAGCCAGGGGTTCCACCGCCACGACCACGCGTTCCACGAGCCGAGCGGACCACCGTGGATCCACAGCAGCAGCGGGGCGGGCGCTTCCGGTCCCGCGCCGTGCGGGACGGCGAGCCACGCGCGCAGCGGGCTGCCGTCGGCCGCCGTGGTGGTCACCTCGTCGAGGGTCCCGGGCAGCTCGGGCACCGCGGCGGGCCCGCGCAGCGGCACCGGCCGCTGGTCCGCACCGGAGGCCGCGAGGCGCACGACGGCGGGCGGCGCGTCGACCGCGGAGCGCACCGCGTACACGGACTCCCCGCCGGGGGACACCTGCACGTCGGAGTAGGCGCCGCGGTCGCCCGTGAGGCGCTGCACCGCACCGGAGGCGACGTCGACGCGGAACACCGGCGCGCCACCCTCGTGGTCGACGGCCAGGAACAGCGTCCGCGAGTCCGGCCCCCACTGCGGGCTCGCCCCCCAGACCTCCCAGTCGGGGACGACGACGCGGAGGTCGCCGGGTGCCGCGTCGGCGGGGCCGTCGTCGAGGGCGACGACGACGAGCCGCACGGTCGGCGGCTGCGTCGGGCTGCTGCGCGACTCCCGCAGCGCCGCGACCCAGCGGCCGTCGGGCGAGACCTGCGGGGTGAACAGGTCGGCGGCGGGGTCGTCCGCGAGGACACGACGGACGCCGTCCTCGACGCGGACGACGACCAGCCGGTCGCGCTGGTCGCCGTGGGCGGTGAACACCTTCTCGGTGTGCACGAGGAGGGAACCGTCCGGGCTGAGGGCGGCGGACCCCTCGTGCAGCGAGCGCCCGGGGGCCGGGGTGAGGTCGGTCCAGGTCAGCGCGGGCTGCTCACCGGCGAGCGGCGCCTGCGCGGGCAGGGTCGCGGCGAGCCAGCGGTCCTCGTCGGGCCCCAGGTCGGAGTCCCAGTACCGCACGGGGTAGCCCTCGTGCAGGATCGCCGACACCTTGCGGTCCTTGCGGGCCGCGCGCCGCGCCGCGTCGGACGTGGGTCCCTCCTCGGTGGCGTCCGCGCCGGGCATGGTCGGCGACTGCACGACGACCCGGCCGCCGGTGCGGGCGGTCAGGACGCCCGAGACGCCGCCGGGCCGGGTGCCGAGCACGGCCGCCTCCCCGCCGGGCGGCAGCGCCCACAGCGCCGCGGGGGCGTCCCCGTCGGCGGCCGACGCCGCCGGGTCGGGGCGCGCCGAGGTGAACAGGAGCGTGCCGTCCGGCGCGAAGCACGGGGACGACTCCCCCTTGGCGCTGCGCGTGAGCCGCCGCGCGGAGGCCTCCCCCGCGGGGTCGACCTCCCACAGCGCGCCGACCCACCGCGTCGCGTCCGGCGACAGCGTCGCGACCGAGGTGACGAGCCGGGTGCCGTCCGCCGACAGCGTCAGCCCCGACAGGCGCGGCAGGGCCGCGAAGGCGTCGAGGTCGGCGAACGGCACGGCGGGGCTCGCGGGGACGGGTGCGCTGGAGCTGGCCATGCCCCGTTCTACCGCGAGCGCCCGGGCGGCCGGCCCGCACCACCCCCGGGACCCGGCGGTCAGACCTCCGTCAGGGACCGGGTCGCCTCGGCGTCGAGCTCGGCCAGCACCGCGTCGGCGGTCCGCTGCAGCATCGTCAGCGCGGGCCCGCGCTCGGCAGCGGGCACGGCGGCCTCGAGGACCGCTTCGAGGCGCCCCCACACCTCCTCCACGCGTCCCCGCAGCGCGTTGCCCGCGGGGGTGGGTTCCACCAGGGTGGCGCGACCATCGCTGGGGTCGCTGCGCCGGCGCAGGTAGCCGGAGTGCTCCAGCCGCTGCACGGTCCGCGTGGTGGCGGCGGAGTCCTTGCCGAAGTGCTGCGCCAGGGCGCTCTGGCGGACGGGACCGACCGCCCACAGGTGCATCATCAGCGCCCCCTGCTCGGGACGCAGCCCCACCTCGCGCATGAGCTGGCTGGCCAGGGCCCGGTGCGCCCGGCCCAGTCGCACGACCGCCGAGCTGAGCGGGCCGAACTCGACCGACGGGCCGGTTCCCGACGAGCCGGGTTCCGCCGCGCCGGCACGGGTCGGCGCAGGGTCGTGGGACATGGGGACCTCCTCTGGGCGGGACGCCACCCTACTCCCCTGTCCGGGACAGTCGGTGAGATCCACGTCCGGTCGGGGGTCCTCACCGCTCGAGAAGCGCTGCCGGGCAACAGGTGGGACGTCGACCGACGAACCACACCGTCTCGGCTCTTGTGATACCTGTCTAAGACAGTTAACTTCTCCTCAGGTCGACACCCCACCCGCGGAGGAACCGAGATGGACACCGGACCCACCAGCACCACGACGACGCACCACCTGATGGAGCACTACGCGCTCGTGCCCGGGGAGACGGCGGTGACGTTCCGCACCCGGCACGTCTTCGGCCTGCTCGCCGTCACCGGTGCCCTGCGTCTCGTGCGGGGCTCGGCGACGGTGGACCCCCGCGACCGCTCGCTGGTCGCGGTGGAGGCCGTGCTCGACGCGCGCAGCTTCGCCTCAGCCAGCACGGCCCGGGACCGCGTGGTGGCCTCCCCCCGCTTCCTGGACTCCACCGCACACCCGGAGGCCACCTACCGCTCCTCCGGGGTCGAGCGTCGCGACGGCGGGTGGCTCGTGCGCGGTGAGCTCACCGTCAGGGGCGTCGCGGCGCCGGTCGACCTGCTCGTGGCCCACCGCGCGGGGGCGGACGGCGGCGAGCACGTCACCGCCACAGCCGTCGTCGACCGCACCCGCCACGGGATCTCCGTCCCTGCCGCGATGGCGGCCACCGAGCTGCACGTCAGCATCGACGCCCGCGCCGAGCACGCGCCGCACGCCTGAGTCGCCCGCACCCGCACCGCTCCCGTGCACGACCCCCGCCAGCCGCACCACCACGACCACCGGAGGACCCCGTGACCACCGCGACACCGCCCCCTTCCCCGCCCGAGCCGACGACCCGTGCGACCGACCACTCCCCCGGCGCCCGCGTGGCGCTCGTCACGGGCGCCAACAAGGGCCTCGGCCGCGAGACCGTCCGCCGCCTGCTCGCCGCGGGCCTGGACGTCTACCTCGCCTCCCGCGACGCCGAGCGCGGACGGGTCGCCGCCGGCGAGCTCGGCGCGCGAGCACTGCAGCTGGACATCACCGACGACGCCTCGGTCACCGCCGCCGCCGAGCAGGTGCGGCGCGAGGTCGGGCACCTCGACGTGCTGGTCAACAACGCCGCCGTCGTCGGCGCCCTGGACCGGACCACCGAACAGGTCGACGCCGAGGACCTGCGCGTCGTGCACGAGACCAACGTGCTCGGTCTGGTCCGGGTCACCCACGCGTTCCTGCCCCTGCTGCAGACCTCCCCCGCGGGCGTGGTCGTCAACGTCTCCAGCGGCATGGGCTCCCTCGGACGCACCAGCGACCCCACCGCGATGGAGTCGCGCTGGCCCTCCCTGGCCTACGCCTCCTCCAAGGCCGCGGTGAACATGCTCACCGTGCAGTACGCCAAGGCCTTCCCCACCCTCCGGATCAACGCCGTCGACCCCGGCCTGACCGCCACCGACGCGACCGGCGGGATGGGCAAGGACATCACCGAGGGCGTCCAGGCCGCCGTGGCCATGGCCCTCATCGGCGCCGACGGACCCACCGCCACGTTCACCGACAGCGACGGGCCCGTCCCGTGGTGAGCGCCCCGTCCGGCGCCCGCCCGCCTGCGGCCTTCACCGCCCTGGGGGCCGAGCGCTTCGTCTCCCTCACCACGTTCCGCCGCGACGGCGGTGCGGTCGCCACCCCGGTGTGGATCGCCCGTCTCGGCGAGGACCTGGTCGTCACGACACCGGCCGGCAGCGGCAAGCTGAAGCGGCTGCGCCACGACACCCGCGTCCTGCTGAGCCCCTGCGGCCGCTTCGGCGAGGTCACCCCCGGCGCGCCCGTCGTCGAGGCCGTGGCCGAGGTCCTGGGTCACGACCGCGACCACCCGGAGGAGGCGGCGGCCGTCCGCAGCAAGTACGGCCTCGAGCACCGCATCGTCGTGCCCGTCGAAGCCCTCGTCCGCCGACGACGCAGGGAGAGCACCGAACGGATCGTCCTGCGCCTGCGGCCTCGACCGCTCAGCGGCTGAACCGGACGACCGACCTCCCGTCCGGTGCGGGGAGGCGGGCCGCGGGGGAGCACGCGGACCTCGGCGCCCTCACGACCGGTAGTCCTCGAGCACGAACAGGTCGCGCCAGTCGTGCCGCGTCTCCCCGGCCGCCGTGCGCACGACGATGTCGGACTCGTGGACGGGCACCGGGCCCACGTGCTGCTCGCCGGGCCACCACGCGACCCACCAGCCCTGCCGCAGACTGGCGTGCACGGTCCTGCCGTCCTCGGTGACCACGTCGACACCGTCGACGCCCGCGCCGACGCGACCGGTGGCGAAGGAGTAGACGGTGGCCGGGTCCTCGTCGCCGGCGTAGCCGATGAAGTCGACGACCGCCCCTCCGGGCGCCGGGCGCCTGGTCTGCGCCGTGGGCGTCAGCGTCGCGCTCGAGACCCCGCCGCCCTCGCGCATCGTCTGGCACTCGACGACGTCCACACCGATGCGCACCAGGGTGATCGCGCCGGGGCCGCGCCGGTCGCTGAGCAGGACGTCGTCGGCGGTCACGGGCCGAGGTCGCCTCGTCGGTTCGTCCGCGGCCCAGGCCGTCGCGCACGCCGTGGCGCGGTCGAGCTCCTGGGAGGCGCTCTGCGGTTGCGGCGAGGCCGTCCACGACGCGAAGGCCGACTTCTGCGCGCTCGGCACCACGCTCCCGGCGACGTTCAGCGCCACCACCGCACCGGCGACCGCCACACCGGCCGCGACCCACCGGCGGCGGCCGGCCGCGCGAGGGGCACGAGTCGGTGCGCGGCCCGGGCCGTGCCCCGGCCCTGCAGGCACCCGGCGGCCGACCCGGGTGCTCCGCGCTCTGCCCGGGGCGGAGGCGGTCGTCCGAGCGGCCGGGACGAGGGCCCCGCCCGGGGTGGCGAGGATCCCCTCCAGCTGCGCTCGGGCGCGCACCCACTCCTGCGCGCTCGGTTCACGGCCGTGCGCCGGGTCCAGCACCACCAACCGCGCCAGGTCCAGATCGTCGCCACCGGCGGAGGTGCCGCCCGGCTCGACGTGGACGTCGTCCACGCGCTCGTTCCCGTCGTCGTTCACGCTGACACTCCTCCTGCTCGGTCCCACGCCACGTCCTGCACGTCCCCTGCTCCTGCTGTCGAGTCCCCCCTCACCGCGACTCCTGCCGCAGCTCCCCCCGCCCCGCCTGCACGGGAGGCGGGGTCCGTCGGCCCCCGCACGGCACCGGGGCGAGGACCGCGCAGGTCGTCGAGGCCCTCGCCCGGGGGTCTGCGGTGCGCGCGAGCGGCACCGGGCCCGTCCGCGTCCTGCTGCGCCCCGAGGGCCTGGCGCAGCCGGTGCCGCGCCCGCGCCAGGCGCATGGCGACCGTGGACCGCCGGCACCCCAGCACCAGCGCCGCCTCCCGGCCGTCCAGCCCGTCGAAGGCGACCAGGGCCAGGACCTCGCGGTCACGCGCGCTCAGCGTCGACCAGGCTCGCGCCAGGTCGATGCGCGTGCTCACCGCCTCGGTGCAGTCCTCCTGGCGGTCGCGGTGCTCCAGCGCGACCCGGACGTCCAGGCCGGCCCGCCGCGACGAGGCCCGCGCGTGGTTGGCCATCGTGTTGCGCGCCACCGTGAACAGCCAGGCGCGCGCCTCGGACACCGACGCGCGGGGCACGTCGTCCAGCCGCTGCCACGCGACGAGGAACACCTTCGCGACGACGTCCTCGGCCTCGTCCGCGGGCAGGCGCCGCTCCACGAAGCGGAGCAGGTCGGGGTAGGTCGCGGTGTGCAGCGATCGCAACCGCTCCTCGGCTGAGCCGCCGGCCGGCCACCCGACCACCGCCCCGGCGCCGTCCGGCACGTCATCGCCCATCGGTCCTCCCCGCAACGTCACACCCCCACATGTCCGCTCACGGCCCTCGTGTCACACCCGGGTGCGACCCGTGCGCCGGGGACCTGCGACGGTCTCCGCTCGATGTGTGTCAGCAACCTGACATACACTCGAGGGTGTCAGGTTGCTGACACGTACGGGGCGCCCGCGCACACCGGGCGGCACCGCCGCCACCGCGCACGACCAGGCCTTCGGGCCGGCGAGGAGCAGCAGGAGATGACGTCGCACGAGACGGAGTTCGAGGTGCTCGGCCCGTGGTCCCTGGCCACCAGCCGGGCGTTCTGGGAGGGTTTCGCCCCCGCCCCGCTGCCGTCGCCGGGGAACCCGTGCGCCGAGCAGTTGCGCACGGTGTTCCGCGTCGAGGCCGACTGGTCCCGCACCGAGGCGGCGGTGACCCAGCACGGCGCCGTCGCCACGGTCACCGTGACCGGCGACGGCGACCTGGGCTCGGCGGCCGCCCAGGTGCGCCGCTTCCTGTCCCTGGACGTCGACGCCCGCGGCTGGCCGGACGTGGCCGACCGCGACCCCGTCATCGCCGACGCCCAGGAGCAGCTGCCCGGCCTGCGCCCCTGCGGGTTCCACTCGGCCTACGAGGCCGCCTCCTGGGCGGTGCTCTCGCAGCGCCTGCGCCTCACGCAGGCCGCCCGGTTGCGCGACGCGGTCGTCGCGAGGTGCGGCGAGGCGGGCGCCTTCCCCGCTCCCGCGGTCCTGCTGGCCGCGGACCTGGACCTGCCGGGTCGCAAGGCGGAGTACCTGCACGCCGTCGCCGGAGCCACCCTCGACGGCGCCCTCGACACCACCGCGCTGAGGTCGCAGGACCCGGACCGGGCCGTCGAGGCGGTGCAGCGGATCACGGGCCTGGGGCCCTTCAGCGCCGAGCTCGTCGTCCTGCGCGGTGCCGGTGCCCCGGACGGCCTGCCCCGGCACGAAGGTCGCCTCGACGACGAGGTCGCCCGGCGCTACGGGCCCGGCCGGTCCCTCGCGGAGGTCTCCGCGGCCTGGCGGCCCTACCGCACCTGGGCCGCCGTCCACCTGCGCGCCCTCGGGGAACGCCGTGCCCGGTCGGCGGCCGCACCGTCCTGACCGGTCGTCCCCGCCGTCGGCGGTCAGTCCGCCACCTGCCCGACGGCGGGGAACGCCCGGCGGTGCCAGACGAGGACCACCGGGACGAGGAGCAGCTCGACGGCCAGCGCAGCGCTGAACACGGTCGCCGGCCACCCCGTGGCGACCACCGACACCAGGCGTGCCACCCCGCCCAGCACGAAGGAGGCGAGGACCAGGCGGGTGACGAGCGCACGCTCTCCAGGACGTCGCAGGGACCACCACAGCAGCAGCCCCACGAGGACCCACACGGCGTTGAGGAAGCGGTACTCGCTGTCGAAGTAGCGCACCGCGTCCGCCGGGCCCGGCCCGATCGTCAGGCCGCCCACGACGCCCAGCAACCCCGTCCCCACGGGGACCGCACCCAGCAGACCCACCACGACCACCAGCGCCCGACGCCCCATGGCGCCAGTCAACAGCGCGCTGCTCGACAGCCATCGCTGAACGGCGAGATCGGTGGACGAGACCCGCACGGTGACGGGACCAGGCGTGAGCGCGCTCTCACACTCTCGCGCCGGGGGGCACCCGGAACACGCCCCCACCCCTCCGGTGCCGATCGCGTCGACCTCTGCGAGCCTGCTCGCCACCTCGACGGTCCAGCTGCTCGGGACCCTCGGCCAGACGCCCCGACCGCTCTCCCCGCACGCGGACGACGTCGCCGCGGACGACTCCGCGGAGAGCGACGACTGACGTCGGCGATGATGCGGCGGTGTCCCCGTCCGCGCCCGCTCCGGCCCTGCTGGTCGCCGACGGTCCCCCGACCCCCGGCGAACCGCTCGCCCTGGTCGTCCTGGCGCGCCACGGCGTCGGCCTCGCCTCCGCCCGCGGCACCTGGTCCGTCGCCGGTCCCCCGGCCCGGCTCGTGGCCGACCTCGAGGAGCGGCTGCACCCGCGGTGGGTGTGGTGGTCGGCGGCCGGCGCGGTGCGGGCGCTCGGCGGCGACGGCGCCCCGCCCGTGCACCTCGCGCGCTGCCACGACCTCGCCGCGGTGCACCGGCTCCTGCACGGCGGGTCGCGGGACGACCCGGCGGCGGTGTGGGCCGCCGCGGCCGGGCTGCCCGAACCCGCCGCGGGACGGCGCGGGATCGAGCCCCTGCACGGCACGGGCCTGCTCGACCTCGACGGCGGCAGCGACGACGCGCTCGACGAGCGGGGCCAGCTGTCACCCGCCTGGGCCGACGGCCGGGCCCTGGACGACGACCTCCCGCCCGCGCAGCTGCTCGCCCGCGCCGCCGAGCTGGCGGGCCTGGCGCTGCGCGCCGCGACGGCCCAGCTCGCCGCGGTCGCGGGGCTGCCCGAGCACCGGGTCTCCCCGGTCGGGGCACCGCTGGCCGTGCAGACCGCGCAGGCCGAGTCGGCGGCCGCGCTGCTGGCCGTCGAGCTGGAGGCGGTCGGGCTGCCGCTGGACCGCGGCACCGCGGAGGAGATCGTCGGGGCGGCCGTGGGGCCGCGCCCGCGCGACGCGGCCGACGACGTGCGGCTGCGCGCGGCCCGCGACGCCCCCGTCACGGCGCAGTTCGGCGGGTCGGCGCTCGACCTGCGCAACCCCGCCCAGGTCCTGGACGCCCTGCACGGCCTCGGGTTCGACGTGCCCGACACGCGCGCGTGGCGGCTGGAGCGCCTCGCCGGCGCGCACCCCGCGATCGAGGCGCTGCTGCGCTGGCGCAAGGCCGAGCGGCTCGCGACCACCTACGGGTACGGGTGGCTGGACCGCCACGTCACCGCCGACGGGCGGCTGCGCGGGGCGTGGTCGTCGGCCGACGCGGCCGCCGGGCGGATGACCGCGCAGGCCGGGCTGCACAACCTGCCCACGGAGCTGCGGCCCGCCGTCGCCGCCGAGGAGGGCCACGTCCTGGTGCGCGCCGACCTCGGCCAGGTGGAACCCCGGGTGCTGGCCACGGTGTCGCGCGACCCGGGCCTGGTCGCCGCGACCCTCGACGACGACCTGTACGCGCCCGTCGCGGCGGCGCTCGCCGCGGACCGCCCCACCGCGAAGGTCGCGGTGCTCGCCGCGATGTACGGGCAGACGTCGGGGACGGCCGGAGAAGCGCTGCGCCGCATGGAGAAGGCGTACCCGACGGCGCTGGCCTACCTGCGGGCCGCGGAGGCCGCGGGCCGGGAGGGCCGCGACGTGCGCACCTACGGCGGGCGGCTGCTGCGCCTGGCCGACGCCGCGGCCAGCGGCCCCGACGCGGCGTTCGCGTCCCGCGGCCGGTTCGCGCGCAACGCCGTCGTCCAGGGCGCGGCGGCGGAGCTGTTCAAGGCGTGGGCGGCCACCGTCCGCGCCGGGCTCGCGGGGACCGGCGGCCGGATCGTGCTGTGCCTGCACGACGAGCTGCTCCTGCACGTCCCGCGGGACGACGCCGACGCGGCGGTCGCGCTGCTGCACACCGCCCTCGCCCAGACCGCCCACCGCTGGGCCGCGGGCAGCGGCGTCCGGTTCGTCGCCGAGGTCGCGGTCGTCCGGCGCTGGTCGGAGGCGAAGTGACCCGGCGGACCCGCCGCCGGGCCACGTCAGAACACGGGCGGCTCAGGTCGCGAACCGCCTCAGGTCACTGACCGCCGAAGGCGGTCACGTCGTCGCCCGTGAACTCCCCGAACGACCACGGCTGACCCGTCGCCTCCAGCACCGACCACCACAGGTCGCCGTGCGGGTCGACCTGGTTGCGGGCCGAGACGGCCAGCGCGATGGGGATGTGCACGAACCGGCGGCGCCAGCGCCCCACGACCATGTTCGTCCGCCCGGCCATCGCGGCGTGGACCGCGGCGTGCGCCAGGCGGATGCAGTAGACGCTGTCGTAGGGGTTCGCGGGCACGCTGCGGATGACGTAGCTGGGGTCGATGTAGCGCAGGTTGAGGTCCATGCCGTGGGCCTCGAAGTCGTCGCTGATGCACTGCCGCAGCAGGCGTCCGACGTCCTGGAGCTTCTTGTTGCCCGACGCGTCGCGGCCGCCGTCGTCGTCGAACAGCTCCTGCCCGGCCCCCTCGGCCGCGACGATCAGCGCGTGGCCCTGGGCCTGCACCTTGGCGCGGAGGTTCTCGAGGAAACCACCCGGGCCGTGCAGCTGGAACGGCACCTCGGGGATGAGGACGTAGTCCGCGTCGTTCTGCGCGAGCGCGGCGTAGCAGGCGATGAAGCCCGAGTGCCGGCCCATGAGCTTCACGACGCTGACGCCGTTGGGGGCCGTGCGCGCCTCGACCTTCGCCGACCGGATCGACCGCGTCGCCTCGGAGAAGGCGCTCTGGAACCCGAAGCTCTGGTCGATGAACGGGATGTCGTTGTCGATGGTCTTGGGGATGCCCACGACCGCGATGCGCTGCTGGCGGGACTTGATCTCCGCCGCGATGCGCTGGGCGCCGCGCATGGTGCCGTCGCCGCCGATGACGAAGAGGATGGAGATGCCCATCCGCTCGAGCGCGTCGACGATCTCCACCGGGTCCTGCTGGCCGCGCGAGGAGCCGAGGATCGTCCCGCCCTCGCCGTCGATGTTCTGCACGGCCTCGGGGGTGAGGTCGACGACGTCGTGGCCGTAGCGCGGGATGAACCCCTGGTAGCCGTTGCGGAAGCCGTGGATGCGCCGCACGCCGTAGTGGGTCGTCAGCTCCGTGACGAGGCCGCGGATGACGTTGTTGATGCCGGGGCACAGGCCGCCGCACGTGACGATCCCGACGCGCACCTTGGACGGGTCGAAGAAGATCTTCTTGCGCGGGCCGGTGGGCTCCAGGCTCGGCAGGTCGGAGACGTCGCCGTCGCGGCTGCTGACCTTCGACAGCGTGTCGTCGAAGAGGATGCGGTCCGTCTCCTGGACGTAGTGCTGCGTCGTGCGACGGGCGTCCAGCCGGGGCGCCAGGGGCGAGTCCACGGTGCAGGCCCCCAGGGTCTCCACCGTGAAGTCGATGCCACTGCCGTTGTCCATGGGGGCGGTCTCTTCCTGTCCGGGCGGGCGTCGCGCCCATCATCGGGCACGCCGGGGCTCCGGGTGCCCACGGGGTCGCCCACCGGCCGCGTCAGCCGCGGAGCGCCGCCGTGACGTAGCGCAGGGCGTCCTCGGCGGGGACGCCGAGCTGCCGGACGCGGTGCGCGTAGGCCGCCGCGGCCTCCTGCGCCAGCCGCCCGGTCGCGTCGCCCTGCGGGGCGACGAAGGAGCCGTTGCGGCCGCGGGTCTCGATGAAGCCGTCGGCCTCCAGCTCCCGGTAGGCGCGCGCGACGGTGTTGGGGGCGATGCCGAGGTCGTCGGCGAGGCTGCGCACCGTCGGCAGCCGGGAGCCTGCGACGAGCGTCCCGGCCCGCACGCCCTCCACGAGGGCCGCCTTGAGCTGCTCGTAGGGCGGGGTCGGCGAGGCGCCGTCGATGACGAGGCGGTCCACCCCGCTCACCCCTGGGCCGGCGGCCGCGGTGCGTCCTGCGGCGCCTCGCGCCCCACCTGCTGCCCCGCCTGCCGACCCGCCTGCTGCCCCGCCCCGCGCGGCCCGTCGTGCTGCGCCAGCCGCTCGAGCATGGCGTTGTAGTCCTGCAGCTCGCGGCCGCCGTCGCGCTCGGCGGCGCGGTCGGCCCGGCGGTTCTCGCGGGTGTCCGAGCGCGACCACCCGATGGCGACGCCCAGGACGAGGACCAGCGTCGGGAACTCGCCGATGCCCCAGGCGAAGTCGCCGCCGCGCTGCTGGTCGGCGAGCAGGTTGGCCGTGGGGTCGATCGCGGAGAACCAGTCGGGCGCCAGCAGGTCGGTGCCCTGCATGAGCGCGACGCCGAAGAAGGCGTGGAAGGCCATCGTCGCGAGCAGCAGGATCAGGCGCATCGGGTAGGCGGGGCGGTGCGCCCCGGGGTCGACGCCGATGAGCACGGAGGCGAAGAGGAACCCCGTCCCGAGGAAGTGGAACATCATCAGCTCGTGCCCGACGTGGGTGCGCAGGGCGAGCTCGAACAGCGGCGAGTAGTAGAAGACGATGAGGCTGCCGCCGAAGAGGACGGCCGCCACGACCGGGTGGCCGAGCACCGCCAGGTAGCGGGAGTGCACGACCGTGAGCAGCCACTCCCGGGCCCCGCGGGAGCCGTCGTGGCGCCGCTTGAGCGTCCGCATGGCCAGCGTGACGGGGGCGCCCAGGACGAGCATGGGCGGCACGACCATCGCGAGCAGCATGTGCTGGAGCATGTGCGTGCTGAAGCTGACGCGGCCGTACGCGGCGGCCCCGCCGCTGGTCACGAAGAACAGCGACAGGCAGCCGAGGACCCACCAGATCGTCCGCCCGACGGGCCAGCCGTCGCCGCGGCGGTGCAGCCGGGCGACCCCGAGCAGGTACAGGACCAGGCACAGGCCGGCGATGCAGATCCACAGCAGATCCGGGGACAGCTGCGTGAACCAGCGGCCCACGGTCAGCGGCGGCGGGACGGCCTCGCCGAGCAGGTTCTCGGCGGCCGAGGCGGTCGGGTCGTCGTCGGGCACGGGGGTGGGGCTGCGGCTCAGCGCGACGCCCAGGCCCATCGCCGCGGACATGAGCAGGAGCTCGGCGACCGCGATGCGGGCGAAGGCCCGCCGCGACGTCGCCAGCACGGGCAGGGTCCGGCGGCGGTGCCAGACGCCGAAGGCCCCGAGGGCGACGAGCGCGACGACCTTGAGGACGACGAGCACGCCGTAGGAGGAGGACAGGGCCGAGAAGCTGCCGAGGCGGACGGCCGCGTTGAGCACCCCGGACAGGGCCACGGCGGCGAAGGCCCACAGCGCGATGAGCGAGTAGCGGCCCGCCACGGTCACGAGGTCGACGCTGCGCTCCCCCTTGGCGGTGGCGCGGCCGGTGAGCGGCACGACGAGCAGCAGCACCGCGAGGCCGCCGACCCAGACGCTGACGCCGACGAGGTGCATGGCGAGGGAGCTGACGGCCGTCTCGTGGGAGGCGGAGCCCGACGCGTGCCCGGACAGGGACAGCGGCAGCAGCGCGACGACGGAGGCGACGGCCCCGGCGGCGGCACCGCCGGCGCTGGTCACGGCGGCGCCGATGGTCGCGACGACCGCGGCCAGGACGGTGGTGACGAGCAGGGCGCGGCCGAGGTCGATCTGCTGCGCGAACTGCGCGAACTGCGCCCCGAACCCGGCGGCCCCCGGGGCCGCGCCGATCACGTCCATGGCGGTGAGCACGAGGACGAAGAGGGCGGCCACGGCCCACAGGCCCGCGGCGACCGCCCCGACCCGCACGGCGCGCGTCCACGCCGGGCTGGGGTGGGGCAGGACGACGGCGGCGACGACGAAGCCGCCGACGGTCAGCGCCGCGGCGAGGTCGTGGACGGTGCGGGCGATCGGCAGGCCGTAGCGCACGAGCGCGCCCGGGTCGCCCAGCACCGAGCGGTCGAGGCCGCCGGAGGAGGCGAGGGCGAGCAGGAGCACGGCGAGGGCGGCGCACAGGCTCGCGACGGCCGTCGCGGCACCGGCCGTCAGGGGGCTGGTGGTGGCGGGGGTCCCGGAGCGCTCGCGCGTTCCTCGCAGGGGGGCAGACACGTCACCAGGGTAGGTCGGCCTGCGCACCCCGGCGCGGGCCGGTCGGGTGCCGGGTCGGGGGCCCGGGGAGGAGCGGTGGCTCAGGCGGTGGCGCGGCCGGCGCGGACCGGGGCGAGGCCCGTGAGCACGTCGAACCAGACGGTCTTGCCGAGCGGGGACAGGTCGACGCCGTGGCGGTCGGCGAGCGCCTCGACGAGGGTCATCCCGCGGCCGGTGAGCGCGTCGGGGTCCAGGTCGCCGCGGTGCGGCAGGCGGGTGTTCTCGTCGCCCACCCCCACGCGGACGCGGGAGCCGACGCGGCCGAGGCGGAGGACGACCTCGCTGCGCCCGTGCAGGACGGCGTTGGTCACGAGCTCGGCGGTCAGGAGGAGGAGGGTGTCGACGACATCGCCGATGATCCCCTGCTCGATGCACCAGTCGGCGACCACGTGGCGCGCAGCGCGCGACGACGTGGGCTCGGGCGCCAGGGTGGTGACGCGCGACCAGTCCTCGAATGACACAGAGTGACTCTCCCGGTACATAGGGTCATTCGCCACGCTAGCGCAGGCGTCGGAGCGACGGGTGCCCCGGAGTGGCGTGACCTGAGCTGACATCGACGACCCCTCCGGAACGGTGCCCGTTGGCAACTTGTTGCGTGTAGCATCCAATGACAGGACCCTGGGGAGCAGCGCCCGAGGGGTACTTCGCGAGCGCGAGCTTGAGCGTTACACCACGCGAGCGACGCACGACCGCGCGACACACCACAGCACTCCTCCGGGCCACCCGGACGGGTGCGCTCCCTCCCGCACCACCGACCGACCCGAGGACCAGCCCCTGATGCTCCCCGCCTCCTCCCCGCAGGCGACCCGGTGACCACGGCCACCGACGCCCCGCGCGACACCGACCCGGCGGACCCCGCCGCCTGCCTGCCGCCCGGCAGCCGCCTCGCGGGTGGTCCGGTCGCGGGCCTCGCCGTGCAGCTGACCCGGCAGATCCGTGCCCTCCACGGGGTCAAGGCCGTGATGGCTCGTGACGAGACAGATGCGGAGCGGGCCATGCACACGGTCCTGCTCGTGCTGTCGGACACGGGGCCCCAGCGCGTTACCGCGCTCGCGGAGCGCCTCGCGACCGACCCGTCCACCACCAGCCGGCAGGCGGCCGAGCTCGTCAAGCGCGGGCTGCTGCAGCGCCTGCCCGACCCCGACGACCGGCGCGCCGGGCTGCTCGCCGTCACGAGCGAGGGTCTCGACGTCGCCCACGCCATGCGCGAGCGCCGCCACGACCTCCTCGCCCACGCGCTGCACGACTGGTCGGACTCCGACGTCGAGGCGCTGGGCGACTACCTCGGGCGCCTCGCGGACTCCCTCGAGCGCACCCGCACCGAGCTGACCACCGGCACCCGCCCCGCCACCCCCGGCCGACCCGCGGCCACCGACCACGTCGAGGAGACCGCATGAGCACCACCACCGCGGGGCCGGCGCCGACCGCCGCCCCGCAGTTCACCCACCGGCAGATCCTGGCGATCCTCTCCGGCCTGCTGCTGGGCATGTTCCTGGCCGCCCTGGACCAGACCGTCGTCGCGACCGCGATCCGCACGATCGCCGACGACCTCGACGGGTTCTCCCTCCAGGCGTGGGCGACGACGGCGTTCCTCATCACCTCGACGATCTCGACGCCGCTGTACGGCAAGCTCTCCGACATGTACGGGCGCCGCCCGTTCTTCATCGCGGCGATCGTCATCTTCGTCATCGGCTCCGCGCTGTGCGCGCTGTCGACCTCGATGTACATGCTCGCGGCCTTCCGCGCCCTGCAGGGCCTCGGCGCCGGCGGCCTGATGTCGCTCGCGCTGACGATCATCGCGGACATCGTCCCGGCCCGTGAGCGCGCCCGCTACCAGGCGTACTTCATGGCCGTCTTCGGCACCTCGAGCGTCCTCGGCCCCGTCGCCGGCGGGTTCTTCTCCGGCCAGGACACGCTCCTCGGCTTCACCGGCTGGCGCTGGATCTTCCTGATCAACGTGCCGCTCGGCGCGCTCGCCCTGCTCGTCGTGGTCCGCAACCTCAAGCTGCCCAAGCGCTCCACCAAGCACCGCATCGACTGGCCCGGCGCGCTCACGCTCGTCATGACCCTGGTGCCGCTGCTGATCGTCGCCGAGCAGGGCCGCATCTGGGGCTGGGGCGACACCAAGTCGCTGATCTGCTACGCCATCGGGGCCGTCGGCCTGATCGGCTTCCTCCTCGCCGAGCGCGCCTACGGCGACGAGGCCCTGCTGCCGCTGCGCATGTTCAAGGGCCGCACGTTCTTCGTCGGCAGCCTCGGCAGCCTGATCCTCGGCATGGGGATGTTCGGCGCCCTCGCCGTCCTGCCGCAGTACCTGCAGGTCGTCAAGGGTTCCTCGCCGACCGTCGGCGGGCTGCAGATGCTCCCGCTCGTCCTGGGCATCATGAGCGCGAGCTTCGCCTCCGGTCAGATCATCAGCCGCACCGGGAAGTACAAGCCGCTGCCCGTCGTCGGCACCGGCCTCATGGTCCTCGCGCTGTTCCTGTTCAGCCGCGTCGAGGCCGACACCCCGATCTGGCAGACGATGATCGTCATGCTGCTCATGGGCTGGGGCCTCGGCGGCAACATGCAGCCGATCATCCTGGCCGTGCAGAACGCCGCGAACCCCCGCGAGATCGGGGTGGCGACGTCGTCGGTCACGTTCTTCCGCCAGATGGGCGGGACGCTCGGCACCGCCGTGTTCCTGTCGATCCTGTTCTCCTCGCTCGGCGGCAACATCTCCTCGCAGTACCAGGCCGCCGCGGGCACCCCGGCGTTCACCGCGGGGCTGCAGTCGGCGAACCTCGACCAAGCCGGGCTGCAGCAGGTCCTGGCCCGCGCCACCGACAACACCTCGGTGCTGTCGACCCTGCCGGACGCGGTGAGCTACCCGTTCAAGCTCGGCTTCACCGACTCCACGAGCCTGATCTACCTCGTCGCCGCGCTCGTCATGATCATCGGCCTCATCACGATGTTCTTCCTACCCAGCATCCCGCTGCGCCGCACCACGGCGAGCTCCGCTCCCGAGGGCGCGGCCCCGCAGGCCGCCGAGGCCGGTGCCGCCCCGACCGCGGCCGCGGGGGCGCCCGTCTCCCCGACCGTGGACGGCCGGGCGGACACCGCCTCCTCCCCCGGGAGCGTGACCTCCCCGTCCGGGACCACGACCGCCGGGACGGACTCCACCTCGACCGCAGGTCCCACCGACCCGGCGGAGCTCGCCGAGCGCCTGGGCCGCGGCGTCCAGCGGGCGAAGGACGCCCAGCGCGCCGTCGTCGAGCTGGCCGAGGAGACCGCCCGCCGCGAGGCGGCGTTCGACGCGGCCGTCGCGGAGCTGCGCCACCTCGGCCTGGACGAGTCCTCCATCGAGGCCGCCCTCGGTGAGGACGCGGCGACCGTCCGCGGCCGCCACGCCGGCCACGTCGACCCCGCGCCGGCCCCGGCCGCCGCGCGGCCGTCCACCGGGGACATCCCCGCGGAGCGGATCCCCGCCCCGCAGCGCGACGCGCTGGGCGTGCAGCGCTGACGTCCGGCACTCCGCACGACGACGGCCCCCGGGGAACCCGGGGGCCGTCGTCGTCTCCGTGGCGTCGCAGGATCGTGGCGATCACTATGCGTATGTGCTTTGCTACTGCGCGTGCTTCACGGAACCGCGTCGTCCTCTCCCGCAGCGTCTCCGGCCCGGGTGCGGCGTCGCGGCCGGCACCGGTCCGCCTCCCTCACCCCGGCGCTGCTGGCGCCCGCCGTCCTCGCCGCCGCCGCCGTCCTCGCGCCCGCGGGCGCGACGGCGGCACCCCAGGTGCAGCGCCTCGCCCGGGCCACGCCGGGCGTCGAGGCCGAGCGCCTGGCGCTGCCCTCCTCGGCGGGGCTCGTCACTCAGGAGGCCGGGGCCTCCGGCGGTGCCGGGCTGCTGATCTGGTCGGACGCCGCGGCCACGGGTCCCCTCACGACGAGCGCCGCGACGTCCGGGCTGAGCGTCGTCGCCCGCGGCGACCAGTGCCAGGGCGCCCCGAGCATGACGGTGAGCGTCGACGGTCGCGCCGCGGGAACCGTCGCGGTCGCCGCCACCACGTGGACGAGCTACGCGCTGCCCGGCAGCTGGGGTCCCGGGGCGCACCGCGTCTCCGTCGCCTTCGGCAACGACGCGCAGGCCGCCGGCTGCGACCGCAACCTCCGCGTGGACCGGGTGTCCATGCCGGCGACCGCCTCCGCACCGGTGCCGCCACCCGCCACCGCCCCCGTGACCGGCAGCCCGCTGGCCGGTGCCCGCTTCTGGGTCGACCCGAGCTCCAACGCCCGCCAGGAGGCGGCCCGCCGCTCCGATGACGCGGCCGCGCGCACGGCCCTGCTGCGCATCGCCGACCAGCCGAACGCCGAGTGGATCGGCGACTGGGTGCCCACGTCCTCGGTCGCCTCGCGCGTCGCCTCGGTCGTGGCGGCCGGGCGCAGCGCAGGGACGGTGCCCGTCCTCGTGCTGTACGCGGTCCCCCACCGCGACTGCGGCAGCTACTCCGCCGGCGGCCTGCGCGACACCGCGGCCTACGCCGCCTGGGTGCGGCAGGTGCGCGCCGGCCTGGGCACGGGCCGCGCGGTCGTCGTCGTCGAACCCGACGCCCTGGCGCAGCTGGACTGCCTGCCGAGCGACGCCGACCGGCGGGCGCGCACCGCGGCCCTGAAGGACGCCGTCGGCGTCCTCGCCGGCGCCCCGGGTGCCGTCACCTACCTCGACGCGGGGACCTCGCGCTGGATCGCCGCCGACGCCATGGCGCAGCGGCTGCGCGACGCGGGCGTGGCGCAGGCCCGCGGCTTCTCGCTCAACGTGTCGAACTTCGGCTGGACCGACGCGGAGGCCGCCTACGGCGACCAGCTGGTCGCGCGGCTGCCCGGCAGCCACTACGTGGTCGACACCAGCCGCAACGGGCGCGGGCCCGGGGACACGTGGTGCAACCCCGCCGGGCGCGCCCTCGGCCCCGTCCCGACGAGCTCCACGGGCCGGGCGAACGCCGACGCCTACCTCTGGGTCAAGCGCGTCGGGGAGAGCGACGGCGAGTGCGGCCGCGGCGAACCCGCGGCGGGCACCTGGTGGCCGGACTACGCGATCGGGCTCAGCCTGCGGGCGGCGGGCTGACGACCGGCGCGGACCTCGCCAGGGAGAGGGCGTACTCCGGCCACCACACGCCGGCCGCGGGCTGTCCCTGACCGCAGGCGCCGTCGGAGTCGCCGGGCTGCTTGACCCACAGGTGCGCGTCGACGCGCCCGTCGCCCGTGTCGGTGGTGGGCGGGGTGCCCAGCGCGCGGCCGGGCGGGTTGCACCACGTGTCCCCGGGCCCGTTCCCGTTGCGCCCGGTGTCGACGACGAAGTGCGCGCCGCCGAGCAGGTCGGACAGCCCGTGCCCGTAGGCCGTGCTCGCGGCGGTCGTCTCGAAGTTCGCGACGTTCAGCGAGAACCCCGCCGTGCGGGCGATCCCCGCCGCCGAGAGCTGGTCGGCGAGGGCGGAGCGGTCGCCCACCCAGGAGGCGTTCCCCGCGTCCAGGTAGGTGCGGACGCCCGGGTGCCGGGCCAGCGTGTCGACCGCCGCGTTCAGCAGCTGCAGGCGCGTGGCGCGGTCGACCGGGACCTGCTCGCACCCCTCGATCAGGTGGGGCACCGCGTCGGGCTCCAGGACGACGACGGCCCGCGCGTCACCGAGGCCCGCGGCGACCGCGCCGACCCACGCGCGGTAGGCGTCGGCGTCGGCGGCCCCGCCGGCCGAGAACTGACCGCAGTCGCGGCCCGGCAGGTTGTAGAGCACGAGGACGGGCACCGCGTCCGCGGCGGCCGCGGCCTGCACCAGGGCGGCCGCCGACCCACCCGGGTCCGCCTGCTGCCCCGCGAACCACACGGCCGTCGGCTGCCCCGCGATGCGCTGCAGCACCGCGGCGTCGTCCACCCGGCCCTGCGCACGCCAGCTCGCGACCTGCTCGGCCGCGTGGCTCGCCGGGTTCACGTGCAGGCGCGCGCCGGCCAGCGGGCCCGGCTCCGCCGCCGGTGCCCCGGCCGTGCCGCTGCCGTCCGAGCACCCGGCCAGCAGCAGCACCGCGACGGCCGCGCTCAGCAGCGCGCGGCCGGCACCGCGAGGACCCACGTCAGGCCACCTGGACCCAGCGGGCCACGGAGGGGACCCCGCGCGCGTCGAGGAGGAACAGCATGTACCAGCCCGACGGCGCGATGCCCTCCTGCGGCCCCAGCGTCAGGTCGTAGCCCCCGGCCGACGGCGTGACGTCGAGCGCCACGGACCGCTGCTCGGTGTCGGTGACGTGCGTGACGGCGCTCGGGCGGATGAGGCGCGCGGAGGTGACGGCGTCGGAGGAGCCGACGTGGAACGTGGTCCCGCGCTGCACGGCCGCATCCGGCACGCTGTCGATCACGGGCCGCCCGCCACCCTGGTGCAGGTACGGCGGCGTGTAGATCTCCAGCCGCTGCTCGAACGTCCCGGGCATCGTGTTGTCCGCGTCGGAGTACAGGGGGTCCGAACCCAGCGTCAGCACCCGCCCGTCGGGCAGCAGCAGGGCTTCGGAGTGGTAGTTCCGCCCGACGTGCGGGCTCGCGGCCGCGCTGAAGGTGCCGCTGTCGGGGTGGTAGATCTGCGCCAGGTGCAGGTCGCTGTCGTCCATGCCGCGGTACTTCTCCGACCCGCCGGTGGTCAGCACGGTGTCGTCCGGGAGGACGGCGGCGCTGAGGTACCGCGTGGGCGAGGGCAGGTCCGGTCCGGGCGTGTAGGCGGGGTCGGGGCGGCTGAGGTCGACGATGTCGGTGCGCGCCGTGGTGTCCATCGAGTCACCCACCCCGCCGCCCCCCATGATCATGACCTTCTGGTCCTGGGCGGGCGGCAGCAGCACCGAGGTGCTGGTCTCGTTCATGCCGGGGTCGCGCAGACCGGGTACGGGCTGGAAGCCGTTGTCGTGCAGGTCCCAGACGCCCGGCTGGCGGCCGGCCGTGGCCGAGCCGTACCCGGCGTTGGAGCCGCTGTAGAACAACCGGTCGTCGGCGAGGCGGAACAGCGCCGGGTAGGTCGGGAAGTACCGGTTCAGCTCGGGCTTGTCGAACCACCGGCGGGCGGACTGCTCGAACACCTCGTTCTGGCCGTCGAGGACCACCCCGTGCTGGTCGAGACCCGACACGGCCATGACGTTGCCGCCCTCGACGGAGATCAGCGTCGGGTACCAGCGCGACTCCTGCAGCCGGCCGGTCGGGACGTAGCGCTCCTGCTGCACGTCGAACTCGTAGGAGGCGTCGAGGCCCTGGTACTCCTGCTTCTCCAGGGTCATCTTGTCGGCGACCCCGTAGACGGTCGACGGCTGGCCCGCCACGGTGAACTGCGTGGGCTGGGGCAGGACCGAGCCCCGGCCCTCCTCCACGGCCTCGGCCCAGACCTCGGTCTGGGAGGCGTGCACCATCGTGGCCCCGTCCATCCGCATCTTCTCGGCCGGCTGCAGGACGGCGTCCTCGGTGGTGCGGTAGCGCAGGCCCGTCGCGGTGACGAGCTCGGTGCCCTTGGCCAGCGACACCGGCCGGGAGTCCGGCGACTCGTTCTTCAGGACGACGGGACCGGCCGCGTTGCGGACCTCGCCGGCCAGCACCTCGTAGCGCCGGGTGCCGCCCGCGATGAGGAGGTTGCCGTTCGGCAGGAAGGCGTGCCCGCCGCAGAACATGTCCTCCGGCGTGGGGACGTCCTCGTAGGTGTCGGTCGCCGGGTCCCACAGGATGCTCTTGAACGTGCCCGCCGCGAACTGCTTCGTGTCGTTGCCCGACCCGGCGATGATGAGCATCTTCCCGGTGTAGAGCATCGCGGCGTGGATGGCGTTGACCTTGAACTCGTCGGGGACCTCGACGACCGACCAGGACCCGTGGGTCGCCTGGTAGTCCGGGCGGGACGCCTGGTAGGCGGCGACGGCGCTCGACGCGGTCGAGGCCACGAACGAGCCGTTCACCGCGACCAGCGCGACGGCCGTCGCGCCGACGAGGGCGGAGTTGCGGATCCGGCGGCGCAGCGGGGCGCGGCGGGAGGTCTTCACGAGCGGTTCTCCTGGGCGGTGGTGGTGGTGGTGGTGGTCCGGGCGGTGCTGGTGGCGCCGACGAGGGCTCCCCGGTCGAGGCGGTGCCGCGGTGCGGGGACCTCGGGCAGCGCGACGGTCCGCGGCTGCCGGGGACGCTGCCGGCGGGCTGCGGCGGACAGGACCGGCGGCAGCACGCAGACGAGCAGGGCGAGGTAGGCCCAGAACCGCATCATCGGGTGGTCGTGGCCGAGGACCTGGCTGACCGCCAGCGACGCGGTGAGCAGGGCCGCCCAGCCGAGGTGCATCCGGAACGTGTGCAGTCCGTCGACCGAGGAGCGGCTGCCCTTCGGGGTGATGGTGAACCCGCCGCGCCGGCCGGTCACCGCGCGGACGAGCGCGTTGACGTAGAGCGGGGCGGCGAGGACGGACATGAACATGCCGCTGATGCCCGAGGACCCCTCCTCCTCGTGCGGGCTGACGTTGTGGTGGCGGTTCCAGAAGTAGATGCCGACCTGCAGAGCGGCCGCGTTGACGTAGAGCATCAGCCACATCTGGGTGGCGACGACGACGCCACCCGCCCCCGTGAGGAGGTAGGCGACGATGTTGAACATCCCGAGGACCCAGGAGATCGCCGCGGACGGGTAGTAGGACATCAGGAGGCCGTAGTGCACCAGGCGCCGCAGCGGCAGGCGCCGGGCCAGGCGCGGGAACGAGCGCAGGAGCACCTCGTCGGTGCCCTGCGCCCAGCGCTGCTGCTGCGTGAAGTAGTCGCCCCACGACGTGGGGCCCTCCCCGACCGCGAGGACGTCCGCGGTGTAGACGGAGCGCCACGGGGCACCCGTGGCCGGGTTCCGGTCCGCGTGCCACGCGAGGCTCGTCGCGGCGTCCTCGGTGATCGAGTCCTGCAACCCGCCGATGGCGCGCAGCGCCGAGATCCGGACCGCGTTGTTGGTGCCGACGAACATCGCGGCCCCGAAGCGGTTCGCGGCGCGCTGCAGCACGGAGTGGAACAGGTACTGCTGGCTCTCCGCCCCGCGGGTCACGAAGTTGTCGTAGTTGCCGTAGACCTGCGGCCCCACGACGAAGGCGACGTCGGGGTCGGCGAAGAACCCCACCAGGCGCTCGGCGAAGTTCGGCAGCGGGACGTGGTCGGTGTCGACCGAGACCCACACGTCGTAGCCGTCGCCCTCGGCGTCGAGCCAGGCGTTGTAGTTGCCGTGCTTGGTCTTCGCCTTGTACGTGCCCGACGGCTGGTTCCACCGCTCGACGCCCTCGCGCGAGAAGTGGCGGACCCCGAGCTCGGCGCACATGGCCCGGACGGCGGGGTCGTTCCCCTCGTCGAGCAACCACACGTCGTACAGGCCCTCGTGCCGGACCTCGAGCGCGGCCACCAGCGTCCGTCGGGCCAGGTCGAGGGGCTCCTTGCTCGGGACGATGGTGGTGATGAACGCGACGCGGAGGTCGCCCGCCGGCCGCACCGGCTCGACCTCGCGGGCGTTCACGGTCGCGAGGGCGAGGGTCGTGACGTTGAGCAGGCGCAGGAGCTCGATCACCCCGATGGAGGCCACCGACGCGAGGCTGACCCAGTGCAGCCAGGAACCGTCGGCCTGGGGCAGGTGGCTCGGGTGCAGGAGCCAGAGCAGGAACACGAGTTCGCAGGCGATGGCCGCCAGGACGAGGGCGCGGCCGGCACCCGCCCGCCAGCCCCGCGTCAGCGGACGGAAGGTGACGCGGTCACCGGTACCGGACCAGCGGCGCTGGTCGCCGGTGAGCCGGCTGTACTCCTCGTAGGGGTAGGCGGGGTCGAAGCGACGGCTCATCGAGCCACCGACCCGGAGCCGGGGGGAACGGGAGCGGCGGGACGGGGGACGGGCAGAGCGACCGTGAGCGCGGGGGCGGCCACGGGCGGGCGAGCAGGCATGGAGGATCCCGGGAGGACGGAGCGGAAGGACCCGCCCCTTCGGCACGGCCCGCGACGGCGGGGCAGGGGCGGTGATGTCGAGGAAGCCGGTGACGGTGGACCGCGTGACGACTCAGCGGTCACCGCGGGCTGTTGCACGGCTGGGAGAATGCTAAGACGCGCAACCAGATCGCGCCACATGACCGTGCGTCACCGAGCTGCTGCGCTCAGTGCCAAAGGTGTTGCACCGCAGGGCGTGCCGGGAGTCGTCCGTGGCGATGGGCCGCCCGCGGGCGTCGCGGCGAGGACGCGTCGACGCTCCCCGGTCGCGCGGGTGCGAGACCATCCACGTGCCCGAACTCGTCGACGAAGGAGAAGGACATGCCAGGAGCACTACCCGCCGCGGAGGTCCTCGCCGAGGCGATCGCCATGACCGGTTCCGGGGAGCGGCTCGGACCCGTCGTCGACCTGCAGCCCCGGGGGGCGGAGGAGCCCGAGTGGGCGTGGGTGCAGACGGGGATCACCGACTCCGACGTGCGCCTCGTGCCGCTGTCGGGCGCGAGCTACCACGAGGGCGGGCTCGTCGTCGCCGTCAGCAGCGCCCAGGTCGACCGGTCTCCCCGCCACCCCGCTGGGACCGACCTCACCGCCGCGGCGCGGGAGGCGCTGGCTCGCCACTACGAGGTGCCGCTCGACGAGTCCCGTCCGGCGGCCACCGGTGCCGCCCCGTCGGTCGCTCCCACGATCACCCCGGACGTCGCCACGGAGATCGTCCCGGAGATCGCCCCGGAGATCGCCCCGGCATCACCGGAGCACGCGAACGGCCCGACGCCCGTCCGCACGGCGCCGGCACCGGAACCGCGGCCGGAGCCGGCACCCGAGCCGCGGCCGACGGCGGCCGGCGGACCGGACGGGCTCGCCGCGAGGGCGCTCTCGGTCGTGCGGGCGGCGGTGGCCCTCCTGCGACGCCGCTAGGCGCCCGGGTCCGGACGAGCGCCCTGCGGCAGGATGCCCGCATGCCCGACCTCCTGCTGACCGGCGCCGCGATCGCCACCGTCGACGCCGCCGGCACGGAGCACGCCGTGGGCCACGTGCTGCTGCGCGACGGTGTGGTGGCCACCGTCGGCGCGGGCGAGGCGCCGCGCGAGCTGCGGGCCGGCGACGTCCGGATCGTCGACGCCACCGGGTGCCTCGTGACCCCGGGGCTCGTGAACACCCACCACCACCTCTACCAGTGGGCCACGCGGGGTTTCGCGGTCGACGAGGGGCTGTTCGCCTGGCTGACGACGCTGTACCCGATCTGGGCCCACCTGCGGGCCGACGACGTCGAGGCCGCGGCGCGCGCGGGTCTGGCCCGGCTCGCGCTGACGGGGTGCACGACCACCACCGACCACCACTACCTGCACCCGCGCGACGGGGGCGACCAGCTCGCGGCGAGCATCGCCGCGGCCGCGACGGTGGGGCTGCGCTTCTCGCCCACCCGCGGGTCGATGGACCTCGGGACGTCGGCGGGCGGGCTGCCTCCGGACTCGGTGGTGGAGGACGTCGACACCGTCCTGGCGGCGACGGCCGACGCCGTGCGGCGCCACCACGACGCCTCACCGGGGTCGATGGTGCGCATCGGCGCCGCGCCGTGCTCACCCTTCTCGGTGACCCCGGACCTGCTGCGCCAGACCGCGGCGCAGGCCGCGGAGCTCGGGATCCGCCGGCACACCCACCTCGCCGAGAC
The DNA here is from genome assembly GCF_011839805.1 of Kineococcus rubinsiae. Taxonomy (GTDB): domain Bacteria; phylum Actinomycetota; class Actinomycetes; order Actinomycetales; family Kineococcaceae; genus Kineococcus; species Kineococcus rubinsiae. Next base: position 31,410 of record NZ_VWPY01000021.1, read on the forward strand.
CGCCGACGAGGAGGAGTTCTGCGCCCGGACGTTCGGCCGGCGCCCGGTGGAGGTCCTCGAGGACCTCGGCTGGCTGGGCCCCGACGTGTGGCTCGCGCACTGCGTCCACCTGTCCGACGCGGACATCGCCACGCTCGCGCGGACGGGGAGCTCCGTCGCCCACTGCCCCAGCTCCAACGCGCGCCTCGGCGCCGGGATGGCCCGGGCCCGGGACCTGCTCGACGCGGGGGTCCCCGTCGGGCTCGGGGTGGACGGCGCGGCCTCCAGCGAGCAGGGCGGCCTGGCCGACGAGCTGCGGCAGATGGTCTACACGGCACGCCTGCGCGGCGGGCCGACCGCCATGGCGGCTCGCGATGCGCTGCGCGCCGGGACGTCCGGGGGTGCGGCCTGCCTGGGCCGCTCCGACGAGATCGGCTCGCTCGAGGTCGGCAAGCGCGCCGACGTCGCCGTGTGGGACCTGACCGGCCTCGGCCACGCCGACCTCGACGACCCCGTCGTCGCCCTCGTCATCGGCCCCACGCCGCCGCTGCGGCTGTCGACGGTGGAGGGCCGGGTCGTCGTGGAGGACGGCGAGCTGCGCACGACGTCGGAGCAGCAGGCGGTCACCGACCTGGTCGCCGCCCGGAAGCGGCTGCTGAAGCGGGTCTGACGGGAGCGGCCGGGACGGTGCCCCGGCCGCTCCCGTCGCCGGTCAGGGCGTCGGGTAGTCGACGACGATGCTCGGCCCCTGGAACTCCGGGGTCACCGCCGCGCCCACGCCGTTGACCACGTGGTCGATCGTCCCCGCCTTGTTCAGCGAGATCGTCGTCAGGTCGTGCAGGCGCACGCCGGGCCTGACCGGGACCTCGAAGGCGTTCGTGGCGTGCAGCGTCGGGTCCACGTTCGTGAAGATGTAGCTGCCCAGCCCCCACGCCTCGTGGGTCCGGACCCGGTCGCCCACCTTGTACGCGGCCCAGCCGTCCACCCCGTCGTGCCGCCACGCGGCCTGGTTCGGCGCGTCGTAGGGCAGTTCGTTCTGGTAGAACACCGTGCGCCCGCGCTCACCGTTCCAGACGGTGTTGTAGCGCTGGAAGTGCTCGACGAACAGGCCCGTGGCCGTGACGTCGTTCCCGTTGACCACCACGCCGGTGTCGGCCGTGTTCACCGTCCAGCCGACGCCCTCGCCGTGGTCGGCGCGCCACACCCACAGGTCGTCCAGCAGGACGTGGTCGCTGTTCACCTCGAGGCTCACGTCGGCCTTGCCGACGTGCGGCCCGCCGATGCGGAAGAACACGTCCTGCAGCGCGGTCGGGTCGGCCGCGCTGCCCCGGTGCTCGCCGCCCTTCCCGTGCTTCGACCCCACGCGCAGCAGGACGGGCGAGTTCACCGGCCCGGCGTCGAAGGTGACCCCGGCGATGTCGACGCCCCGGACGTCGGCGACGGTCATGGCGGGCGCGCTGCTCTGCGCCGTCAGGGTCGCGAGGCCGAGGCCCAGCACCACGGTGCCGGCCCGCTTGACCGCGAGGCTCGTGGCGACGTCGTACACGCCGGGCGTGAGCAGCAGGTGCTTGCCCTGCGCGAGCGCGGCGTTGATCCTCGCCACGCTGTTGGAGGGGCGCGCGACGAACACGTCGCGCATCGGGACCGAGCGGCCGGGGGTGTGGCCGCCCTGCCAGCTGGTGCCCTTGGTGTTCGTCCGCGCGCTCGGGACGAACAGGTTCCAGGCCCCCGCCCCGTCGACGTAGAGGTAGGGCTTCTCCTTCGACACGGGCGTGGTGGCCAGGGTCGTGTACGGGCCCGGGACGCCCGGGACACCGAAGGACTGCGGCGGCACGGCCCCGACGTCGCCGGAGAAGACCTGGTTCCAGACGCCGTTGCTCCAGCCGTCGAGCGAGGAGTTGCGCGTGTAGTACTGCTGCTGCCCCCCGTTGATGACGCTGCCCCCGCTGAACGCGGAGTCGGCGATGAAGCCGCCGCTGGCGTAGGAGGGCTGAGAGTTGTAGTCGAACAGGAAGACGTCACCGCCGGTCAGGTCGACCCGGCGCATGGGCGCCGCCTGCGACGCGGCCCAGAACTCCGGGTTCCCCTTCGGCGGCAGGGCGATGCGCAGGTTGGACAGCGAGCGCCAGAAGTTGTTCAGCGCGGTGCAGCTCTGCTCGCCCTCCGGGGTGGTCTCGCACTGGTTGTACACGTCGATGGAGCCGTTGATCGTGACGTCACCGGGGTCGCGCCCGAGGCCCGCGACCTCCGTGTAGTAGCCCACCTGGAAGCGCAGGGGCTCGGCGGGTGTGCCGTAGGTGCCCGGCTTGAACAGCAGCGCGTAGCGCTCGCGCCCGAACTGGTTGCCGACCTGCTGCGCCGCGATCGCGTCGACGCGGGCCTGGATCTGGGCCGTGGTCATGCTCGGGTCGAAGACGATGGTGTTCGGGCCGAGGTCGGGGGCCGCCGCGGGGCGGACCGGGGGCCGGCCGGCGTCCGCGGCGCCGAGCGCGGGCGCCGCGGCGACCGAGGTGAGGGCACCGGCGAGGACGACCGCCGAGAGCAGGGAGGCGCCGCGGCGTGCGGCGGCGGGACGGGACAGGGCTGGGAACACGGGAACCACCTACGGGTAGGTCGCGACGACACCGTCGCGACGCTGGTCGGTGGCCGCAACGTACCCCCACCTCGTCACGCAGCGCACCCCCACGGGAGCCGCTCGTGACCAGCGCCCGGCGGTGGTCAGGCGGCGTTCCCACCCGCCCAGGAGACGTCCCCGGAGAACGTGGAGAAGTCCAGCCACAGGTACCGGTAGGCGCGGCTGCTGAAGACCCACCCGGCGTCGGTGCGCCGGAACGTGTCCGTCCAGACGCCGTGGGTCCGGTAGAACTTCCCCCCGCCGCTGGCGGCCTCCTGGCACAGGGACCGGGCGGTGGCGGTGTCCCCGTCGACCTCGACGACGCCCGGGAAGATGAACTGCACGAAGTGCTCGCGCTCCTCGCGGAGGCCGCGGAACAGGGCGGTGATCTCCTGCACGCCCTCGGCTCGCCGCTCGAAGGGCTGGCCCTCGCTGCCGCCGATCACCCAGGTGGCGTCCTCGGCCCACAGGGTGGGGGGACGCCTCAAGGCCGCCCGCGTCCGGTCAGCCCGTCGCGACGAGTGCGCGGCGCCGCAGCAGGTAGGCCCCGGCCGCGAGGGTCCCGAGAGCCAGCCCGGCCGCGCTCAGCACGACCGAGACGTGGATCCCCACGAGGGCCCCGAACAGGCCGATGGTCACGCCGCTGCCGACCTTCAGCCCGCCCGAGGCCATCGAGTAGACGCCGACGGCCTGGCCGCGGGTGGCGGGGTCGGCCCGCAGCTGGACGACGGTCTGGGTCACCGACGTGGAGACGAGGTTCGCGACCCCGCCCACGACCAGCAGGGCCACGGCCAGCGCCAGGCTGCCGGTGACGGCGAACCCGGCGATCGCCCCCGCGAACACCAGCGTCGAGACGACCCCCACGCCGATGCTGGGCCGCAGCCAGCCGGTGGCCTCCAGGACGAGGCCCCCGACGACACCGCCGAGCCCGTTGGCGAACAGCAGGAGGCCGTAGGTGGAGTCCGCGCCGGCGCGGCCGAGGGACTCCGCGAACTCCGGCATGACCGTCTGCAGCGCCGAGCCTACGAAGAACGACGTCAGGCCCGCCACCACCACGGCGCCCGCGATCGCCGGGTCGCGCGTGACCGTCCCGATCGAGCGCAGCGCGGCCAGCGCGCCCAGGCGCTGCCGGGCGGGGAAGCCCTCGCGGGTGTGGCCCGTGAACCGCGTGCGCAGCATGAGGACCGTCAGCGGCAGGTAGATCGCGGCGTTGGCGAAGATGCCCGCGGTCGGGCCCATCCCGAGCAACAGCGCGGAACCGACGACGGGCCCGCACAGCACCCCGAGGCTCTGGAACGTCGAGTTGAGCCGGACCGCGCTGGGCATCTCCTCGCGCCCGACGAAGTCCTGCAGCAGCAGCTGCTCGGCCGGGCGCCACAGCGCACCGGCCGTGCCGTGCAGGACGAGCAGCACGCAGGCCGCGGGGATGCTCAGCGTCCCGGTGACGAACAGGACGCCCCACGCGAGCGAGACGGCCATGAACAGCAGCTGCGCGACCTGGACGACGCGGCGGCAGTCGTAGCGGTCGGCGAGCCCGCCGAACGTCACGGACAGCAGCAGGAACGGCGTCCAGTGGCTGATCACCTGGAACCCCGTGAGCGCCGGCGAGTGGAACGTCTGCCACAGCACCCAGTACGTGATCACGTGCTCGAGGTTGTCGGCCATCATCGCGAGCATCGCCCCGACGAGGTAGGGGCCGCAGTCGCGGTTGCGCAGCGCGGCGAACTTCCGCGGCGCCGCGGCGGGCGGGGCGACGGCGGGGTCCCCCGCCGCCGACGGGGCGGGCTCGGGACCGCAGGAGGCGCACACGCCGGTACCTCTCGACTCGCCTGCACCCCGGGCAGTTGCCCGGGGCACGAACACCGTAGGGGGTGCTCAGGTCCAGGCGAGCGCGCGGACCGGATCCTCGAGGACGGCCGCGATGTCGGCGAGGGCGCGCGAACCGCTCTCCCCGTCCAGCATCCGGTGGTCGATGGACAGCCCCAGGGTGACCGTCAGGCGCGGCTTGACCTTGCCTTTGTGGACCCACGGCCGCTCGGCGATCTTCCCGACGGCCAGGATCGCCGCCTCGCCCGGGTTGAGGATCGGCGTCCCCGTCTCGATGCCGAAGGTGCCGACGTTGGTGATCGTGATGGTGCCCTCGGACAGGTCCTTCGGGGTGGCGCGGCCGTCCCGCGCGGTCGCCGTGAGGGCGCCGAGGGCGATCGCGAGCTCCTTCATCGTCATCTCGTCCGCGTCCTTGACGTTCGGGACGAGCAGGCCGCGGGGCGTGGCGACGGCGATGCCGAGGTTGACGTAGTTCTTCACGACGATGACCTGGTTCTGCTCGTCCCAGGTCGAGTTGATGTCGGGGTTGCGCTGCACCGCGACGATGAGGGCCTTGGCCACGAGCAGCAGCGGGGAGACCCGCACGCCCTCGAACTCCCGGTCCTGCTTGAGCAGCTGCACCATCCGCATGGTGCGCGTGACGTCGACGGTCGTGAACACCGTGACGTGCGGGGCGGAGAAGGCGCTCTCGACCATGGCCGCGGCCGTGGCCTTGCGGACCCCGCGGATCGGGACGTGGCGCTCGCGCGGGTGGCGCTCGACGCGGCGCTCGGGTTCGGCGGGGGCGGCCGGGACGAGGGCCAGGACGTCGGCGCGCGTCACCGTCCCGCCGGGGCCGCTGGCCCGGGCGCGGCCGAGGTCGACGCCCAGGTCGCGCGCGAGCTTGCGCACGGGCGGCTTCGCGAGGACGTGCACGGCGGCCACCGGTTCCGCGGCCCGGGCGCCGGGCGCCTGCGCACCGAGCTCGTCGGCGTCCGCTCCCGGCCGCGGGACGAGCTCGGGCTCGCTGACCTCGAGCGGGGTGAGGTCGGACGCCGGTGCCTGCGGAGCTGGCGCCTGCGGGGCGGGGGCCTGGGCAGCGGCGGCAGCCTGCTGAGTGGCGGGGGCCTGCTCGGCGGCTGGGGCGCTGCCGCGGCGGCGCCGGCGGGACGGGGCCTCGCGGGTGCCGTAGCCGACCAGCGTCGCACCGGACCCCTCCTCCGCCTCGCCCTGCGGCGCGGCGTCGGCGGGCGCCGCCGGGGCGGTCCCGTCGCCGACGACGACGATCGTGGCCCCGACCTCGACGGTCTCCCCCTCCGCGGCCAGCAGCTGCTCCACGGTCCCCGCGTAGGGGCTCGGGAGCTCGACGAGCGACTTCGCGGTCTCGATCTCCACGAGGACGTCGTTCACGGCGACGACGTCGCCGACCTGGACCTTCCAGGAGACGATCTCGGCCTCGGTGAGGCCTTCACCGACGTCGGGCAGGGAGAAGCGCTGGGGACCGGGCACAGTTCCTCGGAGTTTCGGGTCGGGGTGGGGGGAGGCAGCGCGGTCAGGCCGCGAGCGCCGCCTCGACCGCGTCCAGGACGCGGTCGACGTCGGGCAGGTAGTGGTCCTCGTAGCGGGCCGCGGGGTAGGGCACGTGGAACCCGCCCACCCGCTGCACGGGGGCTTCGAGGGAGTAGAAGCAGCGCTCCTGGACGCGGGCGGCGAGCTCCGCCCCCGGCCCGTGGAACGTCGGCGCCTCGTGCACGACGACGAGGCGGCCGGTGCGCTGCACCGACTCCACGACGGTGTCCACGTCCAGCGGGGAGATCGAGCGCAGGTCGATCACCTCGAGGTCGGTGCCGTCCTCGGCGGCCGCCGCGGCGGTGTCGAGCGCGAGCCGCACGGTGGGGCCGTAGGCCACGAGGGTGGCGTCCTTCCCCGTGCGCAGCACGCGCGCGCGGTGCAGCGGGGCGACCTCGCCGGGGCCCAGGTCGACGTCGACGTCGCCCTTCTCCCAGTAGCGGCGCTCGGGTTCCAGGAACAGCACCGGGTCGGCGGAGGCGATGGACTGCTGGATCATCCAGTACGCGTCGTGCGCCGAGGACGGGGCCACGACCCGCAGCCCGGCCGTGTGCGCGAACAGCACCTCGGGGCTCTCGGAGTGGTGCTCCACCGAGCCGATGCCGCCGCCGAAGGGCATGCGGATGACGACGGGCACGGTGAGCCGGCCGCGGGTGCGGGCGCGCAGCTTCGCGAGCTGGGTGACGATCTGGTTGAACGCCGGGAACACGAACCCGTTGAACTGGATCTCGCAGACCGGCCGGTAGCCGCGCAGCGACATCCCCAGCGCGGTGCCGACGATGCCGGCCTCGGCCAGCGGCGTGTCCAGGACGCGGTCCTCGCCGAAGTCCTTCTGCAGGCCGTCGGTGACGCGGAAGACGCCGCCGAGCTTGCCGATGTCCTCGCCCATGAGCAGGACGCGGGGGTCGCGCTCCATCGCGACGCGCAGGCCCGCGTTGACCGCCTTGCCCAGCGCCATCCTCTGGATCCCTGCGCGTTCCATCAACGTCCCCCTCCGGCCGGCGACTGCTCGAGGTCCTGCTCGTGCTGGGCCCACGCGGCGAGGAACGCGTCGCGCTCCTCCTCGACCTGGGCGTGGGGTTCCGCGTAGGCGTGGTCGAACATGCCCACCGGGTCCGGGTCGGTCATGCCCCGCACGCCCGCGCGGATGCGCTCGGCGAGGGCCTCGGACTCCGCGGCCAGCTGCTCCTCGAAGTCGTCGTCGAGGACGCCCTCGGCGCGCAGGTAGGTGCGGAACCGGTCGATCGGGTCCTTCTCGCGCCACTGCTCGACCTCGACGGAGTCGCGGTAGCGGGTCGGGTCGTCCGACGTCGTGTGCGCGCCCATGCGGTACGTCCACGCCTCGATGAAGGTCGGCCCGCCGCCGGAGCGCGCGCGGTCCAGCGCGCTGCGCACCACGGAGAACATCGCGAGGACGTCGTTGCCGTCCACCATCACGCCGGGCATCCCGACGCCCTCGGCGCGCCGGTGCAGGGGTACGCGCGCCTGCCGCTCGACGGGCTCGGAGATCGCCCACTGGTTGTTCTGGCAGAGGAAGACGACGGGGGCGTTGTAGACGGCGGCCCAGCTGAGGGCCTCCGACGCCTCGCCCTGCGAGGTGGCGCCGTCGCCCAGGTAGGCGAGCACGGCGGTGTCGCGGGCCGGGTCGCCCGTGCCCATCGCGCCGTCGCGCTGGACGCCCATGGCGTAGCCGACGGCGGGCAGCAGCTGCGCGGCGATGACCAGCGTGTACGGGTGCACGCCGTGCTGCACCGGGTCCCAGCCGCCGTGGTCGATGCCCCGGTAGATGCTGAGGATGTGCAGCGGGTCGACGTCGCGCGACAGCGTCGCGCCGTGGTCGCGGTAGGTCGGGAAGAGGTGGTCCTGGGGGCGGACGGCGCGGGCGGCGCCGATCTGGGCCGCCTCCTGGCCGCGGGTGCCGACCCAGAGGCCCAGCTCACCGGTCCGCTGGAGCGCCTCGGCCTCGCTGTCGAAGCGGCGCAGCAGCACGAGGTCGCGCAGCAGCCCCAGCAGCTCGTCGGGCTCGAGGTGGGCGTCGTGCTCGGGGTGCTCGTGCCGGACGCCCGAGGCGTCGAGCAGCTGCACCATCGTGGGAGCCCCGCTGGTCGTGGGGCTGACCGCTCCGTCGGTCACGTGCACTCCTCCATGGCTGTCGGGCCGTGGGCGGGAGGCTCCTGCTCGGCGTCCTAACCTACGGTTCCGTACCTTACGGAGGCGTACGTTACGCATCCGTAGCCCGGACCGCCAGGACACGCGCCGCAGGGGGGCCGTCCGTGTCCACCGCCGGGGGCGGTGGCCGGCGGCCCGCAGGGTCAGGCCGGCATCACGATCACGGGCTTGACGACCTCGCCGGAGCGCGAGGCCTCCTCCGCGTCGGCGATGTCCTCGAGCGCGAAGCGCTGCACGAGCCGGTCGAACGGGAAGCGGCCCTGCGCGTGCAGGTCCAGCAGCGCGCCGACCAGGCGGGGGCTGCGGCCGCTGCCGCCCAGCGTGCCCTGGACCGTCTTGCCCCACAGCGTGCTCAGGTGGTCGGCCGTGAACTCCGCGCCGGCGGGAGCGCCCCCGATGAGCAGGCACCGCCCGCGCATCCCCACGGCGTCGATGGCCTGGCGCACCACGGCGATGACCCCGGTGCACTCCAGCGAGACGTCGGCCGGCCCGCCGCAGATGTCGGCGACGGCCCGGACGGCGTCGGCCTCGCGGGCGTCGACGACGTGCGTCGCGCCGAACTCGGTGGCCAGAGCGAGCCGCGAGGGCGTGCGGTCCACCGCGATGATCGTCGTGGCCGCCGAGCTGCGGGCCGCCATGACCGCCGCCAGCCCCACCGCCCCGGCGCCGAACACGACGAGCGAGGTCCCGGGCTCCGGGCGCACGGTGTTGAGCACGGCCCCCGCGCCGGTGGCCAGCCCGCACGCCAGCGGCCCCACGAGGTCCAGCGGCGCCGAGGCGGGCACCGGCACCAGCGACGTCGCGGCGGTGATCGCGTAGCCCGCGAAGGAGGACTGGCCGAAGAAGTGGCTCGCCAGCGGCTCGCCGCCGACGGCCCGGATCGACGACCGGCCCCCACCGGGCCGGGCGCCGCTGCCGACCAGCTCGCCGAGGCGCAGGCAGTAGCGGGGCTCGCCGTCGAGGCAGTTGCGGCACTGCCCGCACCACGGCCAGCCGAGGACGACGCCCTGCCCCTCGGCGACGGAGGTCACCCCGTCCCCCACGGCCACCACGACGCCCGCGCCCTCGTGGCCCAGCACCCCGGGCAGCGGGAACGGGAAGTCGCCGTGCCGCGCGATGGCGTCGGTGTGGCAGAAGCCGGTGGCGGTGACCCGCACGAGCACCTCGCCGGGCCCGGGGTCGTCGACCTCGACGTCGCACAGCCGGAACGGCCCGTCGGTCGCCTCCACGACGGCGGCAGTGGTCCTCCAGGGGCTCATGGCGTCCTCCGGTCGTCGTGCGGGTCGCGCTCCGGGCGGGTGGGGCTGGGCCGACCGTAGGCCGTCGCCCGGCCCGGGTGCTCCGTCAGCCGTCCCGCGCGCCGCGCTCGCCGCAGCCACGGCGGGCACGACATCCGTCGCGGACCTCGGTGTGCGGGCAGTGTCGGCCTCCGGGCGGTGTCGGCGCCGCCCGGCATGCTCGCCGGCGTGCACCACGACACCACCGCTCCAGCACCGCTCGAACAGCCAGCACGGACTCCGCCTCCCGCACCGACCGAGACCCGCACCACCGCAGCAGCACGGACCCCGGGGCGTGCCCGGTGATGGGTCCCGCGCACACCGCCTCGGGGCTCGCGGCGGGGGCCCTGACCCTGCCGGTCGCCGCCGCGCACGGCGTCGACACCGCCCTCTGGCAGCTCGCGTGGGTGGCCGCGTGGGGCGGCGCCGCGTACCTGCCCGACCTCGACCAGAAGGGCTCCACCGCGGGGTCGCTCTGGGGACCGCTGACGCAGACCGCGGCCGGGGTGATCGGCACGGCCGCCGGGGGTCACCGCAAGGGCACCCACGACGCCCTGGTCGCCCCGCTCGCCTTCGGCCTGCTCGCCGCGGCGGCCGCGCAGGCCCGGTGGTCGGCGCTGCTGCTGCTCGCCGTGGTCATCGGCCTCGCGTTCCACGGCCTCGTGCAGCGGCGCCTGCCGCGCACCGCCGGGCCGCTGGTGAACCTCGCGGTGTCCGCGGCCGGCGCGTTCCTGCTGGCCTCCCACGGCCACCAGAGCGTCGCGTGGCTGCCGTGGGCCGTGGCGGGCGGCGTCCTCGTGCACATCGCGGGCGACTGGCTGACCACGGACGGTGTCCCCGTGCCGCTGACGACGTGGGTGGGGCGGCCCCGCTCGTTCGGGCTGCGGGCCTTCGACGCCGGGCACGGCCCCGAGGGGCTGCTGCGGGTCGTCGTGTTCCCCGTCCTCACGCTCGTCGGGCTCTGGCTGCACACCGGCCTGGGCGCCCTGACCGGCGACGTGGTGGCCGCCGCCCGGCGGGTCACCGGCTGAGGGGCGTCAGCCGGCGGCGGTGATGCGGGCCAGCTCCGCCCCGGCCGCGCACGCCTCGCCCGCGGCGACGCTCACGCGCAGCACACCGTCGGCGTGCGCGCTGACGACGGTCTCCATCTTCATGGCCTCCACGACGGCCACCGGGTCACCCGCGCGGACCTCCGCGCCGTCCTGGGCCGTCCAGTGCAGGAGGGTCCCGGCGACCGGCGCGGTCAGCACGGCCGGGTCGCTCCCGGGTCCGGAGGCCGGCGCGGCCCCGGCCGGCGGGGTCCCCGGGGAACCCGCGCGCAGCAGGGCGGCGGGCAGGCCGAGGCGGACCCGGCGGCCGTCCAGCTCGACCCACGTGCGGACGACCTCCTCCTCCGCCTCCCCCTCGGGCGGGCGCGGGGCGGCGAGCTCGTCGAGCCACGCGCACTCCGTCTCGATCCAGCGCGTGTGGACGCCGAAGGACCCCTCGGCGGTGAAGGCGGGGTCCTCGACAACGCGGCGGTGGAACGGCAGCACGGTCGAGACGCCCTCGACGGCCAGTTCCGCCAGCGCCCGGCGCGCGCGGCGCAGGGCCTCGGGGCGGTCGCGGCCGGTGACGACGAGCTTGGCCAGCAGCGAGTCGTAGCGGCCGGGGACGACGGAGCCGGCGACGACGCCGGAGTCCACGCGGACCCCGCGACCTCCGGGCACGTCGAAGCGCGTGACCGTGCCCGGGGTGGGGAGGAAGCCCCGGCCGGGGTCCTCGGCGTTGAGGCGGAACTCGAACGCGTGCCCGCGGGGTTCCGGCGTGCCGGTCACCTCCAGCGGCAGCCCGTCGGCCACGAGGAGCTGCTGGCGCACGAGGTCGACGCCCGTCGTCTCCTCGGTGACGGGGTGCTCCACCTGCAGCCGGGTGTTCACCTCCAGGAACGACACGGTGCCTGCGGTGCCGACGAGGAACTCCACCGTCCCGGCCCCGCGGTAGGACACGGCCGCGCAGACGTCGCGCGCGGCCGTCACGACCAGGTGGTGCTGCTCGGCGGTGAGGAACGGCGCGGGCGCCTCCTCCACGAGCTTCTGGTGGCGCCGCTGCAGCGAGCAGTCGCGGGTGCCGACCACGACGACGCCGCCCCGGCCGTCGCCGAGCACCTGCGCCTCGACGTGGCGGGGGCGCTCGAGGTACTGCTCGACGAAGCACTCCCCGCGCCCGAACGCGGTCACGGCCTCCCGCACGGCGGCGTCGAACGCGTCGCGCACGTCCTCCCGGCGGTGCACCACGCGCAGGCCCCGGCCACCGCCGCCGAACGCGGCCTTGATGGCGATCGGCAGCCCGTGCTCGTCCGCGAACGCGAGGACCTCCTCCACGCCCGCCACCGGCCCGGGGGTTCCCGCGACGAGCGGCGCACCGACCGACGTCGCGATGCGCCGGGCGGTCGTCTTGTCCCCCAGCGCCTCGATGCTCTCGGGGCTCGGCCCGATCCAGAACAGGCCCGCCTCCTCCACGCGCCGGGCGAACTCCGCGCTCTCACTGAGGAACCCGTACCCGGGGTGCACGGCGTCCGCGCCGCTGGCCCGGGCGGCGGCCAGCAGCTTCCCCGCGTCGAGGTAGGTCTCGGCCGGGGACGCACCGCCCAGCCCCCACGCCTCGTCGGCCACCCGCACGTGCAGCGCGTCGGCGTCGGGGTCGCTGTGGACGGCGACGGAACCCACGCCGTAGTCGGCGCACGCGCGGGCGATGCGGACGGCGATCTCGCCGCGGTTGGCGATGAGCACCTTCTTCACGGGGTTCCTCCAGGTGTCACGGGGTTCCTCCGGGGGTCTGCGGGACGACGCGGAAGCGCAGGCGTCCGGTGGCGGGGACCTGCGCCGCGAGGCCCAGGTGGTGCGCGGCGACGCAGGCGATCACGGGGTAGCCCCCGGTCAGGGGGTGGTCGGCGGTGAACAGGACGGGCTGCCCGTCGGGCGGGACCTGGAGGGCGCCGGCGACGGTGCCCTCGCTGGGCAGCTCCCCCGGCTGCGCGCGCTCCAGCGGCGCCTCCCCGTGCAACCGCAGGCCGACGCGGTTCGAGCGCGGCGTCACCGTCCACTCCTGCGCCGTCAGCGTCGCGAGCGCGGCCGGGGTGAACCAGTCCGCGCGGGGCCCGGGCACGACGTCGAGGGTCACGACATCGCCCGCCGCGGGCAGCGGGGAGGGATCGCCCGCGTCGAGCGCGACCGCCGAGAGGGCCGCGCCGTCTCGCACCCGCAGGACGTCGCCCGCGCGGGGCGGCGGCGGCCCGATCCCGGCCAGGACGTCGGTGGCGGCGCTGCCGAGCACGAGGTCGACGGCGAGGCCGCCGCGCACGGCCAGGACGGAGTAGACGCCGGCCGGCGCCGGACCGACGAGGAGCTCCTCCCCGTCGTCGAGGGCCAGGGCCGTCCCCGCAGGGACGGAGCGGTTCCCGCGCGGGGTGGACCGGGTCAGGGCGGCGGGGGCGCCGGCGAGGCCGACGACGAGGTTCCCGCGGGCCCGCAGCCGCAACCCGCCGCCGGCCACCTCGAGCGCCGCCGCGCCGGGGGCGTTGCCCACCAGCAGGTTCGCGCGGCGCAGCGCACCCCGGTCGACGGCGCCGGAGGCCGACACCCCGAGCCCGGCGTGGCCCGGCCGGCCCAGGTCCTGCACCAGGATCAGGGGCGCGGTCGCCACCACGACCAGGGCCGGGCCCCCGTCGTCGGGGGCGTCCACGGCGTCCCGCGCGGCCGGCGGTGGCGGGGCGGGGGTCCCGGCCGCGTCCGTGAACCGGACCCGCGCGCCGGGCTGCAGCAGGGCGGGCACCTCGCGGCCCAGGTCCCAGACGGGGACGTCGGTGCGGCCGAGGAGCTGCCACCCGCCGGGGCTCGCCCGCGGGTAGACCCCGCTGAACTCCCCCGCGAGGCCCACGGAACCCGCGGGGATCGACGTGCGGGGCGAGCGGCGGCGGGGGACGTGCAGCGCGGGGTCGCCGCCGGCGAGGTAGGCGAAACCCGGCGCGAAACCCGTGAACGCCACGGAGTACGTCGCCGCGGTGTGCCGCCGCACCACCTCCTCCGCGCTGAACCCGCAGAGCCGTGCGACCTCGTCGAGGTCCTCGCCGTCGTAGTGCACGGGGACCTCGACCAGCTCGCCGTCCGCGGCCGCGGCCCGGGCGAGGGAGCGCCCGGCCACCGCCGCGGCGATCCGCCGGGGTTCCGTGCGGTCGGGGTCGAAGCGCACGAGCACCGTGCGGGCGGCCGGCACGAGTTCCCCGACGCCCTCGACCGGCTCGTCGCGCAGCGAGGCGAACAGGGCCAGCGCCTGGTCGAGGTCGGCGACCTCCACCAGCAGCGCGCCGGAACCGGCGGGCAGGAAGCGCACGGCCACCGCCTAGGAACCGGCGCCGGGGTCGGCGGGCAGGAACGGGCGCACGGCGATCCCCGCGCCCTCCAGGGCGGTGCGGACGGCCTGCGCCATCGCGACCGCGCCGGGCGAGTCGCTGTGCACGCAGAGGGAGTCGGCGCGCACGTCGACGCGGGTCCCGTCCACCGCCTCGACGGTCCCGGTCCGCACCAGCTGCACCATGCGCTCGGCGACCTCGTCCGGGTCGTGCAGCACGGCACCGGGTTCGCGGCGCGAGAGCAGCGCGCCGTCGGCGGTGTAGGCGCGGTCGGCGAACGCCTCCGCGACGGTCCGCAGCCCGGCCGCGCGGGCCTGCTCCAGGAACCTCGAACCCGCCAGGCCCACCACCGCGAGCGAGGGGTCGTAGCGCGTGATCGCCGTGAGCACCGCCCGCGCGTGCCGCTCGTCGGAGGCGATGGTGTTGTAGAGCGCCCCGTGCGCCTTGACGTAGGTCACCTCGGCGCCGACGGAGCGCGCGATGCCCTGCAGCGCACCGATTTGGTAGACGACGTCGCCCACCAGCTCGGGTTCGGTGGCGTCGACGTAGCGTCGGCCGAAACCCGCCAGGTCGCGGTAGGCGACGTGCGCACCGACCTGCACGCCCCGAGCGGCGGCGGCGGCCACGACGCGCGTCATCGTCTCGGGGTCGCCGGCGTGGAAGCCGCAGGCCACGTTCGCGCTCGTGACCGTCTCGAGCATCGTCTCGTCGTCGCCCAGGCTCCAGCGGCCGAAGCCCTCGCCCATGTCGGAGTTCAGGTCGATCTGCTGCACGGCACCTCCTCGGTCGCGGCCAGCCTGCCGATCGTTCAACGATCGCGCAAGAGGGGGTGGGGTCTCGTGCTGGTAACGTCGCGGCCCAGCCGACCAGCCGCGGGCGCTCCCCGCCGGCGCGTCCCGAGGAGCACCGGATGCCACCGCCGAGCCTCGCCGCGATCGCCGCCCGGGATACCGGCGACGACGGTTCCGCGGGGCGCGGCAGCCGCTCCGACCGGGCCGCCGACGTCGTCCGCGAGGCGATCCTCGACGGCACGTTCCGCTGGGGCACGCGGTTGTCCGAACCCCAGATCTGCGCCGCGGTGGACGTCTCCCGCAACACCCTGCGCGAGGCGTTCCGCACCCTGGCGCAGGAGCGCCTCGTCGTGCACGAGCTGAACCGCGGCGTCTTCGTCCGGGTGCCGACGGCGCAGGACGTCACCGAGCTGTACGCCTGCCGCCGCATCGTCGAGTGCGCCGCGGTGCGCTGCTGCACCGGGGAACCCGGCGAGCTGGACGGCGTCGACGCGGCGCTCGCGCAGGCCGACGCGCTGGCCGGGACCGCCGACTGGATCGGCGTCGGCACCGCGGACATCGCGTTCCACCGCGCGCTCGTCGCCCTGAGCCGCAACGAGCGGCTCGTGGGCATGACCGCGGGTGTGTGGAACGAGATGCGGCTCGTGTTCCACGTCGTGGGCGAACCGGCCGAGTTCCACGGCAGCTACCTCGCGCGCAACCACGCGCTCGCCGCGACGCTCGCGGCCGGCGACACCGCGGCGGCCGAGGCGGCGCTGCACGCCTACCTCGACGACGCCGAGCAGCACACGCTCGAGACCTACCGTCAGCGCTCGATCGCCGGCGCCTGACGCTGCGCCACGGCGGAACCCGCGGCGAGGACGAGGGCCACCGTCTGCTCCACGATCGCCCGCCGGTCCGCCTCGAAGGACGGGTCGGTGAGAGCGTCCGGCGCCTCCGGGTACGCCAGGGCCGAGACGTGCAGGTGACCGCCGGGGACGTCCCACGCGTGCAGCCCCTGCCGCAGCCGGTTCGAGCGGTACATGCTCTCGTTGGACAGGTAGTCGCCGCCGGTGCCCGCCGCGGCCGTGCTGCCGGGCGACGGCCGGGGCACCGACCGCACGGCCGTCGGGTCGGGGAACGTCCCGGCCGGCCACTCCGCGACGCCGTCGCGCAGCACCACGGGCCACGGGCCCGTCCCGGCCGCGACCATCGCCGCGTGCGGCAGCGTCGTGCGGATCCAGTCCGGTGAGTCGAACGGCTGCGGCCAGTGCGAGGGGCGCGAGACCGCGCCGAAGTGCTGCTGCCGCTCGTTGTCGGGCGCACCCCCGCGCGCGTTCGCGGCCCACTCCTCGACGTCCATCCGGCCGCGCGCCGTCTGGCTGATCGTCGTGATGAGGTCGGCGCGGTCGGGCCCGGGGACCAGGGCCGGGCCGAAGGCGTCCTCGACGACGCCCTGGTCGAACGCCGACCAGCTGACCGGGAGCACGACCGCCCGCACCGCGACGGGGCCGCCGGGGGTGTCGAACGTCCGCCCGTGCAGCTGCAGGGCAGCGCACCCCGAGGGGTTGGAGTGGCGCAGGCTGTCGTCCAGGCCGAAGGTGTCGAACCCGCTGACGAGCACGCGGGTGGCGGGACCCGCCGGCCAGCGGGGCGTCCCGATCCCCCGCGAGGCCCGGTCGAGCAGGCGCAGCAGGCCCTGGCGCTGCACCCCGGCCTCGAGGAGCGGGGGGTCGAGCGTGCGCAGGTGCGCGGACATCGCGGTGCGCGCCCAGTACAGGGGACGGTCGTCGACGAGGTCGAGCGCCGGCGTGCCGTCGGCGGGGCCCTGGGCCCGCGCGATCGCGGCCTCCCACAACCCCTGCCCCCGCCGGGTGACGGTGTCGGCCAGCGCGCCCAGGGTGGGGGCGGCGGCCACCGCGGCCGTGAACTCCGCGACGAGCGCGTCGAAACCGGACAGCGCGAGGAACTCCTGCGCGACCGGCGGGCGGCCCGGCGCGAAGGGGAGTTCCAGCCGGCTCTCCTCGACGGTGAGGACCGCCGGGCGCACCGGGGCGGAACCCGGTGCCGGCCGGGCGGGCACGTGCTCCGGACGGGCGGCCACGTCCTCCGGACGGGGGGAGACGTTCTCGGGAGGGGGGACCACGACGCACCTCGCAGGTCGGACGACGGTCGAGCCCGGACCGCAGGAACGGCGCCCGAACCCCTTGCGCAATCGTTGAACGATCCATACGTTACCCGGAGCAGCGGTCGGCGTGCACCCCCTCGGCGCCCCCCGATCTCCGGATCTCCGGGTCTGGCCGCCGTTCCCCGTCCCTCCCCCTCCGTGCCTGTTCTGCGCCAGGAAAGGCGGAAGCGTGCTCGTCCTCCTCGGAGTGCTCGTCGTCGTCGTGGGTTTCGCCCTGCGGCTGAACGCGATGCTCGTCGTCACCGTCGCCGGTCTCGTCACCGGCTTCCTCGGCGGGTTGTCCCTGCGCGAGATCCTCGACGCGTTCGGCACCGGTTTCGCCGGCAGCCGGTCCATCGCCGTGTTCCTCCTCGTGCTGCC
The DNA here is from genome assembly GCF_011839805.1 of Kineococcus rubinsiae. Taxonomy (GTDB): domain Bacteria; phylum Actinomycetota; class Actinomycetes; order Actinomycetales; family Kineococcaceae; genus Kineococcus; species Kineococcus rubinsiae. The sequence goes on from NZ_VWPY01000021.1 coordinate 48,532, forward strand.
GGTGATCGGCCTCGTGGAGCGCAACGGCCTGCAGGAGCAGGCGAGGCGGCTCATCAGCCGCCTCGCGCGGCTCACCACCGGCCGGGTGCTCGCCGCCTACCTGGTGGTCCGCCAGATCACCGCGGCCGTCGGCCTGCTGAGCATCGGCGGGCACGCGCAGTCGGTGCGACCGCTCATCGCCCCCATGGCCGAGGCCGCCGCGGTCAAGCGCCACGGCGCGCTGCCCGAGGCGGTCTCGCGCCGCATCCGCGCGTTCGCCGCCGGCACCGACAACGTCGGCGCGTTCTTCGGCGAGGACATCTTCGTGGCGGTGGGCGCGGTCCTGCTCATCACCTCCTTCGTCGACACCACCTACGGGCTGACCCTGCGGCCGCTCGACGTGGCGCTGTGGTCGATCCCGACCGCCGTCGTCGCGTTCCTGCTGCACGGGGCGCGGAGCCTGCACGTCGACCGCGTCGTCGCGCGCGAGGTCCGCGCCGCCGCTTCCGCCGAGGGCCGCACCGGGGCGGTGGAGGGGTGATCCGCGTCGAGTGGTTCTACTGGCTCATCGGCCTGTTCTTCCTGGCCGTCGCGGCCTCCGCCGTGCGCGACCGCACCAACCCGCACCGCGTGCCGAGCGCGGTGTTCTGGGCGCTGCTCGGCATCAGCTTCCCCTACAGCTCCTTCGTCGTCGCGGAGACGGCCCCGGCCTGGCCGCTGGGCCTGCTCGTCATCGCGATCGCCCTCATCGCCGGCACCGGCCGGCTCGGCCAGGGCAGCGGCGCGGGCACGACGAGCCGCCAGGAGCGGCAGGGCCTCGCGGAGCGCTTCGGGGGCAGGGTCTTCATCCCCGTCCTGGCGATCCCCGTGGTCACCGCGCTGTTCGCGACGCTCGGGCCGAAGATCTCGGTCGGTGGGCAGCCGCTGCTGCAACCCTTGTCCGAGACCGTCATCGGCCTGGGCGTCTCGGCCGTCGTCGCGCTCGCCCTCGGGATGTGGCTGCTGCGCACCCACTCCCTCGCGGTCCCGCTCGCCGAGGGGCGGCGGCTGACCGAGAACATCGGCTGGGCGTCGGTCCTGCCGCAGCTGCTCGCGATGCTCGGCCTGGTGTTCGCCACGGCCGGCGTCGGGGACGCGATCGGCCGCAGCGCCTCCGCCGTCCTGCCGAGCGGCGTGCTGCTGCCGGCCGTCGTCGTCTACTGCGTCGGCATGGCCGTCTTCACGGTCATCATGGGCAACGCCTTCGCGGCCTTCCCCGTCCTCACCGCGGCCGTCGGGTACCCGCTGCTGGTCACCGGGTTCGGCGGCAACGCGCCCGCCGTCTTCGCGATCGGCATGCTGTCCGGCTACTGCGGCACGCTGTGCACCCCGATGGCGGCGAACTACAACATCGTCCCGGTCGCCCTGCTGGACCTGCGCGACGACTACGCCGTCATCCGCGCCCAGCTGCCCACCGCGGTCCCGCTGCTGGCCGCGAACGTCGCCCTCATGTACGTCCTGGCGTTCTGAGCCGGGGCCCCGCGACACGGCGGGGCTCCTGCGGCGCCTGCCGGGCACGGGACCTGGGAGCATCGGGGCATGGGACTGGGTGGCGGACCGAGCGAGTGGGACGAGTACGAGTGGTTCCGCCTCGCCGACCTGCCCGCGGAGCGCGTGGTGGAGCGCCCCGCCACGCGCCGCCGCTCGCGGCCGGACCCCGTCGAGGACGAGGTCGTCGACGAGGGCCCCGACCCCCTCGGTGACGCGCTGCGCGCCCTGGTGCGCGACTACCCCGTGTGGGCCGGCGCGGGCGCGACCCGGGTGCTCCTGGTCGACCTCGACAACCTGCGCGCCTCGCGCGGCCGGCTGCGCGCCCGCCTCGGCGTCGTCGTCGAGCTGGCCCGGCAGGCCGACGTCGTCTGCCTCGCCGGCCAGGCCGGTGCGGTCGAGCGCTCCCGGCCGTGGCTCGCGGAGTTCGCCGCGCGCGCCCAGCCCGTGGCCGACGGCGCGGACGTCGCCGACCTCGTGCTGCTCGCCGCCGCGGCCGGGGTCGCCGACCCGGTGGAGGTCCTCGTCATCTCCAACGACGGCATCTTCGCCGACCTCGCCGACCGCGGGGACCTGACCGTCCTCTCCCCCGGCATGGACGCGCTCAGCGACCGGCTCTACGGCGCGGCCAGCCTGCTCGTCGACCTCGCCGCGCTGGAGAAGGACGCCGCGGCCATCGCCGCGTCCTGACCCGCGCCCCCCACCGCCGGGTGGGCCGCCGGCTCAGCCGAGGAGCGTCGCCGCGACCGCGACGAGCCGCTCGTTGGCGGCCGTCTCCGCGATCGTCAGGCGCAGGCCCTCACCGGCGAAGGGGCGCACGACGAGGCCCTCGGCCGCGAAGGCCACGGCGAGCTCGGCCGTGCGCTCCCCCGTCGGCAGCCAGCAGAAGTTCCCCTGCGCGTCGGGCACCGGCCAGCCCTGCGCGCGCAGCGCGGCGACCACGCGGTCCCGCTCGGCCACCAGCGCCGCCACGCGCTCCATCAGCTCCGCCTCGGCGGCGGGTTCGAGGGAGGCGACCACCGCGGCCTGGGCGATGCCGGACACCCCGAACGGTGTCGCGGCCTTGGCGAGGGCCTCGGCGACCTCGGGGTGCGCGACGGCGCAGCCGACCCGCAGCCCCGCGAGCCCGTAGGCCTTCGAGAACGTCCGCAGCACCACGACGTTCGGGTGGGCGCGGAACACGTCGACGCCGTCGGGGGTGTCCGGGTCGGTGACGAACTCGCGGTAGGCCTCGTCGAGGACGACGAGGACGTCGGCGGGGACGGCGGCCAGGAACTCCTCGAGCTCCCCCGAGCGCAGCGACGGGCCGGTGGGGTTGTTCGGCGAGCACAGCACGACGAGGCGGGTCGCGTCCGTGACGGCCGCGGCCATGGCCGGCAGGTCGTGGCGGGCGTCGGCGGTCAGCGGCACCCGCACCGAGCGGGCGCCGGAGACGCCCGCGACGATCGGGTAGGACTCGAAGGACCGCCACGCGTAGACGACCTCGTCGCCCGGCTCGCAGGTGATCTCGACCAGCTGGGCCAGCAGCCGCACGCTGCCCGTCGCGGTCGCGATGTTCTCCGGAGCCACGCCGAAGCGCTCCGCGATCGCCGCGACCATGGCCGTCGCCGCCATGTCGGGGTAGCGGTTCAGCGTCGCCGCGGCCTCGGTGATGGCGGCCAGCACGCTCGGCAGGGGCGGGTACGGGTTCTCGTTGGAGGAGACCTTGTAGACCTCGACGCCGTCGCGCGCCACGGCCGGCCTGCCCGCCACGTAGGCCGGCACGCCCGCCAGGCTCGCCCGCAGCCGCGGGACGACGGTGGACGCGACGGTGGAGGCGACGGTCGGAGCGTCGGGGGCGGCGTCGGGGGCGGCGGACATGCCCGCCAGCTTACGGAGCGCCTCCCGCGTGTGGCGCACGTCATCCGCACGCCCGGGACGCCGCTCGTACGATGCTCCGGGAACGCCGGTCGCCGTGGTCACGGCGCGGCCGGCCGCCGCACGCCGAGCACGCTCCCTCCGAGACGCTGGACGGTCCCCGCCATGCCCGACCTCATCCCCTTCGACAGCGACCCGATGGCGCTGCGCTCGACGTTCGCGCTCTTCCCCTCCGGCGTCGCGGCCCTGTCCGCGGTCGTCGACGGCGCGCCCGTCGTCCTCGTGGCGTCCTCCTTCCAGGTCGGCATCTCCGCCGACCCGCCGCTGGTCCTCTTCGCGGTGCAGCACACCTCGACCAGCTGGCCGAAGCTGCGCGGCGCGGAGCGCATCGGCGTCTCCGTCCTCGGCGAGGCGCACGAGCCCGCCGCCCGCCAGATGGCGTCGAAGGCCGCGGACCGCTTCGCCGGCATCGAGACCCACACCACGGAGACCGGCGCGCACTTCCTCCTCGGCGCCCCCGTGTGGCTGGAGTGCAGCATCCACTCCGAGGTCCCCGCGGGTGACCACGACGTCGTGCTGCTGCGCGTGCACGCCATGGGCCACGAGGCGCAGACCGAGCCGCTGGTGTGGCACGCCTCGTCCTTCCGCGCGCTGACCCCCAAGGTCGACGCGTGAGGACCGCCGTCGTCGTCGGCAACCCCAAGCCGGCCTCGCGCACGCTCGCCGCGGCCGTGCGCGCGGTCGAGCTGCTCACCGGCGCCGGCCCCGACCTGGTCGTCGACGTGACGACCCTCGGCCCGGGCCTGCTCGGCTGGGGCGACGAGACGGTGCGGGCCGCGGTGGCCGACGTCGCGGGCGCCGACCTCGTGGTCGTGGCGAGCCCCACCTACAAGGCGACCTACACGGGCCTGCTGAAGCTCTTCCTCGACCAGTTCGCGGGCGGCGAGGGGCTGCGCGACGTCACCGTCGTCCCCCTCATGCTCGGGGCCGGCCCGGCGCACGCGCTGGCCGCGGACCTGCTGCTGAAGCCCGTGCTGGTGGAGCTCGGCGCGACCTGCCCCGCCCCGGGGCTGTACCTGATCGACTCCGAGGGGGCCGACTCCCCGGCCCTCGCCGCCTACGCCGAGCGGTGGAAGCCCGCGCTCACCGCGACGGCGTCGCTGCCCCGCGGTCACGACACCCTCTCCGCGCGGTAGTCGAACACCTCGACGGAGGACCCCGGCGCGTCGAGGAAGGGGCTCGCGGAGGCGGTGAAGGCGCGCAGCGTCGGGTCGTCGCTGGCGTCGACGAGGCGGGCGGTGTCGACGTACCCGGCCCAGCCGTGCGCGGCCACCGGGTCCCGCGCCACCGCCGCCGCCCACGCCGGGGAGGCGCCGACGTCGCGGGTGACGACCGTGCGGTGCGCCGAGCCCTCGGCGTCCGTGCCGTCGAGGGCGGGCACGAGGTCACCGGTGTGCTCCAGCGACAGGACGCGGACGTCGGCGGGCACGGCGATCCCGTCGACCGGGGAGCCGGCCGTCACCACGTGGGTGATGGAGAACTCCGCGCGCACCGCGGGGTCGGCGGCGAGCGCCGCGGCGGTCAGCCCGCCCTGGCTGTGCCCCGCGACCATGACCGGCTCGCCGGGCCGGACGCCGGCCTGCCGCATGGCCTGCACGACGGCGTCCGCGGTCGCGGTCGGTTCCCCGGCCACCGCGCGGACGTTCGTCGTGAGGTCCATCGGGCTGCGGCCCGCGGAGCCCGCCCCCGGGAAGGGGCTCCACGTCTGGGTCCCCGGGACCTCCACGACCCACGCGACGCGACCGGCGGCGCTGCGGACCCGCTCGAGCCGCACCGTGCCCGGCGGCGGCGGGCCGGCCGCGGGCATCCGCCCGCCGGGCTGCGGCTGCGACGTGCTCGTCCACCCCGTCGACTGCCGGGCCACGCCGTCCAGGACGTCGGCGATCCCGCCCGGCGGCCGGGTCGGCACCGAGCGCGGGACGGTCGCCGGGCTGACGCGGACCGCGGTCTCCCAGAACAGCGGGGTGACCGTGCCCAGCGCCGACAGCACCGCGCCGGCGGCGGCCACGTCGTCCAGCGGCAGCGCCTCCGGCGCCACCGCCGCGACCGCGAGCGCCAGCGCAGGAGAGTCCGCGAGGACCGCGTCCAGCACGGCCGGCGTGGTCGCGGCCAGCTCCCGGACCACCTCGGGGTGCGACGCCAGCTCCCGCGCCACGGGGTGCAGGACGGCGCCCGCGTCGGCCGTGAGGCGGTCGCCCGCGCGCCGGGTCGCCGCCGCGGCCGTGGCGCGCAGCGACGTCGCGTCGAGGTCCCCGGCCAGCGCCAGCCCGAGGGCACCGAGGAGGACCTCGTCCTGCGCCTGGTGGGCGCGGTGGACGACGTCGGCCGCGACCACGGTGGCGGCACCCGCGAGCACCACGGGCGCCGCGGCCACGACCACCTCCGCGGCGGCGCGCCGGGCCAGCGCAACGACGGCCGCCGCCGCCTCCTCGCCCAGGCGGTAGCGCAGGGCCGCGGTCCGCAGGGCCACGGCCAGCGCGCTCACGCGCGCCGCGACCCGCAGCGCCCCGCCCCCGTCCGCGAGGACCGCGCCGACCGCGGCCTCGGCCCGCAGCCCCGTCCCGGCCGCCGCGGGCAGCGTTCCCAGCAACCGCGGGTCCACCGCGGTCCGGGCGGCGACCAGGCCCACCTCGGCCAGGGCCGCCGCGCACCCGGCCAGCACCCCCGCGGCGCGCTCCAGCGCCGCCGGGTCGACGGTCGTGGCGCCCGTCGCGACGCTGATCGCGTCACCGCTCATCCGGCCCGCACCGCCGTCGACTGCAGCGCCGTCGACTGCAAGACCCTCGCGTGCGCCTGCAGCGCCGCCTGGGCATCCTCGCAGCGCGCCACCACCGCGGCGACCGCCCGCACCTCGGCCCCCAGCCGGGCGGCGAAGCGCGCCGCCGACGGCGAGTGCCACTCGAGGTGCCCCAGCCCCGTCAGGCGGCTCGCCGCCCCGCGCGCCTGCCACGACGCCCGTGCGAGGTCCCCCGCGAGGGCCTGCACCCCGGCGCCCAGCTCGTCCCCGCCCACCCGCTCCTCCTCCACGCCGACCGTCCACGACCGGATCCGGACGCTAGGTCGCCTCCCTCCCGCGGCCCGGGCCGCGGACGCGGGTTGTGGACACCGGCCGTCCGCGGCGGCTGTGGACCCTGCGCGCCCGGGACCCCGCTCCGCCCGGGGGCTGCGCGCCGGCCGCCCGGGCAGGACCATGGGGCCGTGCCGACCGGGGAGTTCGTGAAGCGGCAGCCGGGCGCGCCCGGGTCCGCCCTCGCCGTCGAGGCCGCCGGGCTGCGCTGGCTCGCGGCCGCGGGCGGCGTCCAGGTCTGCGACGTCCTCGACGTCCGGCCCGACGCGCTGGTCCTCGAGCGGATCGAGCCGGCACCGCCCACGGCCGCGGCCGCGGAGCGCTTCGGCCGCGACCTCGCCCGCACGCACGCCGCGGGCGCGCCCCACCACGGCGCGGGCCCGCCGGGGGTCGAGGGCGACGCGTGGATCGCGACGCTGCCGCTGCCGCTGTCGGACGCACCGCAGGCCTGGGGTCCCTGGTTCGCCGCGCAGCGCCTCGCCCCGTTCCTGTGCGCCGCCCGCGACGCCGGGGCCCTCGACGCCGCGGGGGCACGCACGGTGGAGCGGGTGTGCGAGCGCCTGGCCGCGCAGGACCAGGCCCTCGTCGCCGGGGGCGAGGTCCCGGCCCGCCTGCACGGCGACCTCTGGTCGGGCAACGTCCTGTGGTCGGCGGAGGGGGCCGTGCTCGTCGACCCCGCGGCCCACGGCGGCCACCCGGAGACCGACCTGGCGATGCTGGCCCTGTTCGGCCTGCCGCACCTCGACGTGGTGCTCGCCGCCCACGCGGAGGCCTCCGGCGCCGCACCCGGCCGGGCCGCCCGCATCCCGCTGCACCAGCTGCACCCGCTGCTCGTGCACGCGGTCCTCTTCGGCGGCAGCTACGGCGCGCGGGCCGTCGACGCCGCCCGGCGGAGCCTCGCGCTGTGAGCACCGGCGAGGGCCCGGCCGGCGCGCACCCGGTGCTCGACGCGTCGTCGGGCGCGGGGCAGGATGCGCCGGTGCACGAGTACGCGGTGACCGTGGAGCGCCTGCTCGTCTCCCCCGAGCACGCCTACTTCGGGCGCCCGAAGGACGGCCCGGCGGACGTCGAGACCCACGACGCGGCCGAGGTGGAGGTCGTCGCCGGCAAGGGCCTGCGCGGCGACCGGTTCTTCGGCAAGGCCGCGCACATGGACGCGGCCGTCACGTTCCTCGCGGCCGAGGCGTGGGAGGCCGTCGCCGCGGACCTGGGGCTCTCGCCCGTGCCCGACCCGCTGCTGGCCCGCCGCAACGTCGTGGTGCGCGGCGTCGAGCTGGACCCGCTGCGCGGCGGCGAGTTCGAGCTGGTCACCGCGGCCGGCACCGTCCGCTTCCACGGCGGGCGCCCCGCGAACCCCTGCGCGTGGATGGACCGCGTGGTCGCGGCGGGCGCGCACCGGGCGCTGCGGGGGCGGGGCGGCCTGCGCTGCACCCCGCTCAGCGACGGCCGCCTCGTCACCGGTCCCGCGACCCTGCGCTCCCCCGTCCCCCTCGACCCGGCTCGTGCGGGCGAGGCGGTGCTGCGGCGCACCCCGCTGCCCTGAACCCCGGCACCGTGGCCCCCCGGCGACCCGCCGGCCGACGTGCGGGCTCCCGGGAGCGCTGCGACCGTGGGCGGATGGTGAAGAAGGGTGACCACGTCAGCTGGAACACGTCGCAGGGCGAGACGGAGGGGAAGGTCGTCGACAAGAAGACCGACGACTTCGAGATGTACGGCAAGAAGCGCAAGGCGAGCGAGGACGACCCGCAGGTCGTCGTCGAGAGCGACAAGAGCGGCAAGGAGGCCGCCCACAAGGAGGGGTCCGTCGACAAGACCTGACCGTGGGACCATGGGGCAGTGACCGACGTCGCTGCCCCGACCGCTGCCGGCCCCACCTACGAGGGGCTGGGTGAACCCGCTCTCGGGCCCCTGGACGGCCGCTACCGCCGCGCCGTCGCGCCGCTCGCGGTGCACCTGTCCGAGGCGGCGCTGAACCACCGCCGGATTCTCGTCGAGGTCGAGTGGCTGGTGCACCTCGGCACGCACGACGTGGTTCCCGGGGTGCGCCGCCTCACCGGCGACGAGGTCGCGTTCCTGCGCTCGCTGCCCGCGGGGTTCGACGCCGCCGACGTCGCGGAGCTCGCCGAGATCGAGCGCGTGACCGTGCACGACGTGAAGGCCGTCGAGTACTGGATCAAGCGCCGCCTCGAGGGCACGTCGCTGGCCGACGTCGCGGAACTCGTGCACCTGTTCTGCACGAGCGAGGACATCAACAACCTCGCCTACTCCCTCATGGTGCGCGACGCCGTGCGCGAGGTGTGGCTGCCCGCCGCCACGGGGCTGACCGACGACGTCGCGGCGATGGCGCACGACCTGCGCGCGCAGCCGATGCTGAGCCGCACCCACGGCCAGCCCGCCACGCCCACCACGCTGGGCAAGGAGCTCGCCGTCCTCGCGCACCGGCTGCGGCGCCAGCTCGCCCGCATCTCCCGCGCGGAGTTCCTCGGCAAGTTCAACGGCGCCACGGGCACCTACGCCGCGCACCGCGTCTCGGTGCCGACGACCGACTGGCCCGCGGTGTCGCGGGAGTTCGTGACGTCGCTGGGGCTGACCTGGAACCCGCTGACCACGCAGATCGAGTCCCACGACTGGCAGGCGGAGCTCTACGCCGACGTGGCCCGCTTCGGCCGCGTGCTGCACAACCTCTGCACCGACGTGTGGACCTACATCTCGCTGGGCTACTTCGCGCAGGTCCGCGGTCAGGGCACCGTCGGGTCCAGCACCATGCCGCACAAGGTGAACCCCATCCGGTTCGAGAACGCCGAGGCGAACCTCGAGGTCTCCGGCGGGATCTTCCGGGTCCTGGAGGACACGCTGACGACGTCGCGCCTGCAGCGCGACCTCACCGACTCCTCCATGCAGCGCAACATCGGCGTCGCCTTCGGGCACTCGCTGCTGGCCATCGAGAACGCGCGCCGCGGGCTGTCCGGCCTCGACGCCGTGCCCGCCGCCCTGGCCGCGGACCTCGACGCGACGTGGGAGGTGCTGGGCGAGGCCGTCCAGTCCGTCATGCGCGTGCACGGGCTGCCGGAACCCTACGAGCGCCTCAAGGAGCTCACCCGCGGCCGCCGCGTCGACGCGGGCTCGATGCGGGAGTTCGTCCTGGGCCTCGGCCTGCCCGAGGGGGAGGCCGCGCGCCTCGCGGCGCTGACCCCGGCGGACTACGTCGGCGACGCGGCAGCCCTCGTGGACCACCTCGACGCCCCGTCCGCCTGAGGTCCCGGCGTGCGCGCGCTCGTCGTCGAGCGGTTCGGCGTCGCGCCGGTCCTGACGACCGTGCCCGACCCGGCGCCGGCCCCGCACGGGGTCGTCGTGGCGGTCGAGGCGACGGGCGTGTGCCGCAGCGACTGGCACGCCTGGCAGGGCCACGACGAGGACGTCGTGCTGCCCCACGTGCCCGGCCACGAGCTGGCCGGGACGGTGGCGGCGGTCGGCGCGGACGTGCGGGGCTGGCGCGCCGGCGACCGCGTGACCGTCCCGTTCGTCACGGCGTGCGGGACGTGCCCGGAGTGCGCCGCCGGCGAGCAGCAGGTGTGCCGCCGCCAGACCCAGCCCGGGTTCACCGGCTGGGGTTCCTTCGCCGAGCTGGTCGCCCTCGACCACGCGGACGTGAACCTCGTGGCCCTGCCCGACCAGCTCCCGTCCGACGCCGCGGCCGCCCTGGGCTGCCGGGTGGCGACGGCCTTCCACGCGGTCACCGACGTCGGGCGGGTCCGGCCCGGGGAGCGCGTCGTCGTCCACGGCTGCGGCGGCGTGGGGCTCTCGGTCGTGTCGCTGGCGGTGTCGGCCGGCGCCCGCGTCGTCGCCGTCGACCCCTCGCCGGCCGCCCGGGAGCTCGCGCGGGCCTTCGGCGCGGAGCAGGTGCTGGACCCCGCCGCGGGTGACGTCGTGGCCGCGGTCGGCGACCTCACCGACGGCGGCGCGCACGTCTCCTTCGACGCCGTCGGCAGCGTCGCGACGTGCGAGGCGTCGGTGCGCAGCCTGCGCACCCGGGGTCGGCACGTGCAGATCGGCCTGCTGCCCGCGGCGCTGGGCCGCCCGGCCGTGCCGATGGACCGGGTCGTGGCGCTGGAGCTGCGCGTCCTCGGCAGCCACGGCATGGCCGCGCACGCCTACCCCCGGCTGCTCGACGTCGTCCTGTCCGGGCGGTTCCCCGTGGCGGAGCTCGTGCAGCGGGTGCTGCCCCTGGAGTCCGGGCCGCGCGCCCTCGCCGACCTCACGACCGCGGCCAGCGCCGGCATCACCGTCCTGCAGCCCTGAGGCACCGCCACCCGAGCGTCACCCGACCGTTGCCTGCGGGCACCTCGACAACCCCGACGGCCCTCGGTCAGACTGCCGCTACGCAACGTGATGGTCTAGCACTGGGGGCACACCACATGACCAGCACGCTGTCGCGGCGGTTGACCGCGGAGTTCATCGGCACCTTCTGGCTCGTCTTCACGGGCTGCGGGAGCGCCGTCCTGGCCGCGGCCTTCCCCGAGGTGGGCATCGGCCTGCTCGGGGTCAGCGCCGCCTTCGGCCTCAGCGTCCTGACCATGGCGTACGCGTTCGGGCACATCTCCGGCGGGCACTTCAACCCCGCGGTGACGCTCGGGCTGTTCCTCGCCAAGCGGCTGCCCGGACGCGACGTCCTGCCCTACGTCGTCACCCAGGTGGTCGCCGCGGTCGTGGCCGCCGCGGTCCTCTACGTCGTCGCCAGCGGCCAGGCCGGGTTCTCCGCCTCCGAGAGCGGGTTCGCGGCCAACGGCTACGGGGAGCACTCCCCCGGCGGGTACAACCTGCTGGCCGCCCTCGTCATCGAGGTCGTGATGACCGCGTTCTTCCTGCTCGTCATCCTCGGCGCCACCGACCGCCGCGCGGCGCAGGGCTTCGGCCCGATCGCCATCGGCCTGGCGCTCGTGCTCATCCACCTCGTCAGCATCCCCGTGACCAACACGTCGGTGAACCCGGCCCGATCCACGGGTCAGGCGATCTTCGTCGGCGGGTGGGCGCTGTCGCAGCTCTGGCTGTTCTGGGTCGCCCCGCTCGTCGGCGGGGCCGTGGCCGGTCTGGCCTACCGGTTCCTGACCGGCGACTCCGGTGTGGCGTCCGCCGCGCGCGAGGGCCAGCCCGTCGAGGAGGCCGTGAGCGACGCCCACGACGCCCCCATCGACCTCACCTCCGCCGAGACCGCGGAGCGCCGGCTGCCCTGACCCACCCGGCCTCCGCCCCGCAGGTCACTGCAGGGCGGAGGTCAGCCGGGACAGGTTCTCCTTGATGACGTGCGCGCGGGAGCGGGACATCCACTGCGCGAGGGTGAGCTCGGTGCACTTCGCCCGGTAGTCGTCCTCGACGGCCCGCAGGTCGTCGACGAACCGCTTGCCGCACACCATGAGGGTCAGCTCCAGGTCGAGCAGGAACGACCGCATGTCCATGTTGCTGGACCCGATGAGCCCGACCTCGTCGTCGATCGTCAGGTGCTTCGCGTGCAGGACCGCGGGGGCCGGGTAGCGGAAGATGCGCACCCCCGCCCGCAGCAGGTTCTCGTAGTAGGAGCACTCCGCGTAGTGCACGAGCGCCTGGTCGCCGAGCTCGGAGACGAACAGCTCCACCTCGACGCCGCGCTCCGCGGCCGAGGTGATGGCCGCGAGCATGGACTCGTCCGGGACGAAGTACGGGCTCGTGATGGAGATGCGCCGCGATGCCGAGTAGAACAGCGCGTTGAACAGCTTGAGGTTGTTCTCCCCGTCGAACCCGGGCCCGCTCGGCACCACCTGGCACTCGAGCTCCCCCGGCCCCTCCGGGAACGTCACGGGCCGCGCCTCGCCCTCGAGCAGCTCGTCGGTCTCGGAGTACCAGTCGGTGATGAACAGGGCGTCGACCCCGCTGACGACGGGTCCCTCGAGCCGGACCATGAGGTCCTGCCACCGCAGACCGCGCTTGACGTTGCCGCGCTTGTCGTAGCTGCGGTCGATGACGTTCTGCGAACCGACCCAGCCGACGTCGCCGTCCACGACGAGCAGCTTGCGGTGGTTGCGGAGGTCCGGGCGCTGGTACTTCAGCTTGTGCAGCTGCACCGGGAGCATGGGGTGCCACTCGACGCCCGCGTCCTCGAGGAACCGGATGGTCCTGCGGTAGCCGGGGTAGCGCAGCGAGCCGATGTGGTCCAGCAGCAGCCGCACCTTCACGCCCCGCTGCACCGCGCGGGCGAGGGCGTCGAAGAACGGTTCCGTCGTCGCGTCGCGGATCATGATGTAGAACTCGACGTGCACGTAGTCGGTGGCGGCGTCGATCGACTCCGCCATCCGCCGCAGCGCCGCGTCGTAGTCGGCGACCAGCTCGGCCACGTTGCCGCCGACGAGCGGCATCGACCCGAGGTTGCGGTTCATCGCCACGATCCCGGCCAGCCACGGCGGCCACGGCTGGTCGGTGCTGACGAGGTCCATGCCCTGGGTCGTCTCGAGGATGAGGCGGTTGATCTCGCGCTGCTTGCGGCGCCGGCTGCGCGGCAGCTTCGGGCTGCCGATGACGAGGAACGCGAGGATCCCCAGGTAGGGGATGAAGAAGATGGTCAGCAGCCACGCGAGGGCGGAGCTGGGGCGCCGGTTGACGGGGACGACGGCGATCGCGGTGACGCGGACGACGAAGTCGACGGCCAGCAGCGCCACGGCCGAGACGGTCAGGGACGGCGCGGAGTCCGGCAGCCAGTCGAACCCCGGCAGCCAGTCGGGCACCGGGTCAGATCTCCACCGGCCCGCGCGACGTCTCGAACGTCACCGCGCGCAGCCCGGTGCTCGCACCGTCGGGGAGCCACGTGAACGCCAGCCGGTCGACGACGAACTCGGGTTCGAGGCCCAGCCAGGCGCGGACGTGGTCGCGCTGGCCGGCGATGGTGAGACCGGTCAGCCGGGTCCCGCCCGCGAGCGCGATGGCGGAGGGGTGCTGCGTCGCGGGGCCGGCCCACTCGATGAGCAGGGGCAGCTGCGGGTCCTCGCGCAGGCCGGGGGCGCCGATCTGCCGCCAGCGCAGCTCGACCCCGTCGGGGCGGCGGCGCACGCCCTCCTCGGCGGCCTCACCGAGGCGCTCGACGTAGGCGTCGAGGTCGTCGACGGTGACCGCCCACGTGAACCACCCGCCGCCCGCGTCGGAGCGCTCGCGCACGGCCCGGCCGAACAGGGCCTTCTCGGCGACGGGGTGGTCGAGCACCTCGACGACCTCGATGTAGCAGCCGTCCGAGAGCGGCAGGACGACGTTGCGCGTGCCGAAGCGCGGGTGCGGGCCGCCGTCGATGGTCCGCACCCCGAGCTGGGCGGCGAGCGTGCGGGCGGTGGCCTGCAGCCCCTCCGGCCCGGCGGCGTAGCCCACGTGGTCCAGGCGCATGAGCGTCATCGTCTCAGAGGTCCCCGGCCCGGTTCGCCAGCCGGTCCGCCAGCGCGCGCACGTCGGCGACCTCGACGGCCCCCGGGCCGGTGCCGCGGCGCGCGCAGGAACCGGCCAGCACCTGCAGCGCCTCGTTCACCGGGGTGGCCACGCCGGCCTCGCGACCGAGCCGCACGACCTCCCCGTTCAGCCAGTCCGTCTCGACGGTGCCGCCGCGGCGCAGGCTCTGCCAGGACGAGGAGCCGGGCCGCTCCGCCCCCGCGACGGGGGCCGTGCGGAAGCCCATCGCCGCGAACGCGGGGAAGGCCTCGGCGCGCCCGACGGCCGGCAGCCCGGCGGCGGCGAGCACCGCGGCACCCTCCGCGCGGGCGGCCTCGCGCAGCTCGTCCCAGCCCTCGCCGGGGCGGCAGATCGCGTCCAGGGCGTTGCCGGTGTTGTCGAGCAGCTTGCCGCGCTTGACCGCCATGACGTCGGGGTGGGTGGTGCTGGCGAAGGAGGAGTCGGCGAGGTCCGCGACGATCGTCCGCGTGAGCTCGTCCACGCCCGCCGGGTAGCGGCCCAGGACGATCGCCCCCGAGACGGGCGAGCCCTCCGACACGACGACGCCGGGTTCGAGGTGGCTCGCCGGGAGGTACAGGCAGGCGCCGACGACGCGGCGGAACCAGCGCTGGGCGAGGCGCTCGCCCTCGATGCCGTTCTGCGCGCAGACCACCGGCAGGACGTCGCCGGCCGTCGTGTCGCCGACGGGTGCCGCCGCCCACTCGGCGAGGACCACGGCGGCGTCCTGCACCTTCACGGCGAGCACGAGGACGTCGTCGGGCGTCAGCACCAGGTCCTGCGGGGACGTGGCGACGGGCGCGGAGACCTCGACGGGCCCCGTCGGCGTCAGCAGCCGCAGGCCGTGCTCGCGGAGGCGGTCGGCGTGGGCCCCGCGGGCCACCAGGACGACCTCGTGGCCGTGCTGGGCGAGGCGGCCGCCGATCGTCCCGCCGACGGCACCGGACCCGATGACCACGTAGCGCACCGTCGCAGTCAAGCACCGTGCGGAACCGGACTCGTCGGGGGTGCCGCTCACAGGTAGAAGCCGGTGGGTCCGTCACCCGGCGGCGGGGCGGCCTCGTCGGGCTCGGCGCCCGCGACGGCGCCCCGCAGGAGCAGGTCCGGGGCGCTGCCCGGGCGCAGCCAGAGGTAGCCGGTGCTCGGGCAGGACGACACCGCGCTGCCCGGCGGGAGACCGCCGGCGGCGGGGCCCAGCCCGGCTCCCGCGACGGGCACCAGGTGGCCGGCCAGGACGCGGGCCGCCGGGGCGCCCGTGAGCACGGGGGTCTCGAAGCAGCGGCAGCCGTGGCCCGCGCGGTCGGCGGCGCGGCGCGCGGCGCTCTCCCCGCGCCGCTGGCCCGAGCGGGCGAGCACGGTGCGCAGGCCTACGTGCGCGGTCAGGACGAGCACCGCGAGCGCCAGCGCCCACACCGCGCCCACGGCGACGGCCGGCAGCAGCGCCGCGGCCCCCACGGCGACGTCGAGGGTGCGCAGCTCGCGGGCGACGGCGACGGCGGTGCCGTCGACGACCTCGAAGTGGCGGGAGGCGAGGACGCGCCACGCGCGCCGGGTCGGGCGGTCCAGGCGGCGACGGCCGCCCACCGCGGCGAGGCGGCGCCCCAGCTCGGCGGCGACGACGGCGCCGGCCCCCGGCGCCGCGGGCGGGTGCCGGACGACCGCGGCCAGGAGCAGCAGGGCCCCCGCCGCGTCGTCGCGCGCGCTCAGGGCCGCGGCGGCGGTCAGCGCGGAGCCGGCGC
>NZ_VWPY01000022.1 GCF_011839805.1 Kineococcus rubinsiae
CGGCGATGGCCAGCACGGCCACCACCTGCTCGTCGACGGCGACCAGGACCGCGATGGCACCGGTGGAGCGCACCGCGTCCGCCTGCTCCTGCCCGGCGCTGGAGTCGATGCCGAGGGAGGACAGCAGTCCCGCGCTGCCGATGGCCACCCGCCGGCCGTCCACGACACCACTGACCCCACGCCCAGCCGGAGCCTCGAAGTCCTGCACCGCCGGCACCGACAGGCCTCGCTCCTGCGCGGCCCGCACGATCGCCTCACCCAGAGGGTGCTCGGAGCCGCGCTCCACCGCAGCCGCCAGGCGCAGCACCTCCGTCTCCTCCTCCGCGGAGGCACCAGAGACGACGACGATCCGGTCGAGGGAGGGCCGGCCCTCGGTGAGCGTTCCGGTCTTGTCCACCACGAGGGTGTCGACCTTCTCCAGACGCTCGAGCGCCTCGGCGTTCTTGATCAACACACCCGACCGGGCGCCGCGACCGACCCCGACCATGATCGACATCGGGGTGGCCAGGCCGAGCGCGCACGGGCAGGCGATGATCAGCACGGCGACGGCCACGATGAGCGCGTGCGCCAGGCGCGGGTCGGGGCCGACGGTGGCCCAGACGATGAACGCCAGTACGGCGACGCTGATCACCACGGGCACGAAGATGGCCGCGACCCGGTCAGCGGTGCGCTGGATCGGGGCCCGGGAGCGCTGTGCATCGGCGACCATGGCCACGATGCGCGAGAGCATCGTGTCGCGGCCCACCGCGTCGGCGGTGATGACCAGCGAGCCGGAGGAGTTGATGGTGCCACCGAGCACCCGATCCCCCGTGGTCTTGGTGGTCGGCAACGACTCACCCGTCACCAGGGACTCATCGACGGAAGAGCGGCCCTCGACCACGGTGCCGTCGACGGGGACCTTCTCCCCGGGACGCACCCGCAGCCGGTCGCCGAGCTGGACGTCTTCGAGGGAAACCTCACGCTCCTCGCCGTTTTCGTCGAGGCGGCGGGCGGTCTTCGGGGTCAGGTCCAGCAGGGCGCGGATGGCGCCGGAGGTCTGCTCGCGGGCCCGCAGCTCCAGCACCTGACCCAGCAGCACCAGCACGGTGATGACGGCGGCGGCCTCGAAGTAGACATCGACGGTGCCGCTCTCGTCACGGAAGGCGTCAGGGAAGATCCCCGGCGCGAAGGTGGCCACAGTGCTGAACACCCACGCCACCCCGGTGCCCATCGCGATCAGGGTGAACATGTTCAGGTTGCGGGTACGCAGCGACGCCCAGCCGCGGACGAAGAACGGCCACCCCGCCCACAGCACCACCGGGGTCGCCAACGCGAACTGAATCCACGTCGAGACCTCCGCCGGAACCGCGTCGTGCACGGCCATGAACAGGTGCCGGCCCATCTCCAGCAGCAGAACCGGCAACGCCAGGACCAGCCCGATCCAGAAGCGGCGGCGCATGTCGACCAGCTCGTGGCTGGGACCGGTCTGCGCGGTGATGACGACCGGCTCCAGGCCCATCCCGCAGATCGGGCAGCTGCCCGGACCCTCCTGACGCACCTCCGGGTGCATCGGGCAGGTGTACTCCACAGCCTCACCCGGGCCGGCGTGCACGTCAGCTCCCGAACCACCGCCGTGACCGTGGTGGTGCTCGTGCTGGCTGTGGTCGTGGCTGTTGTGGTCGCGCTGGTGAGCGCTGCCGTGGGTGACGGCTGATTCACCGGCCAGGGCCGCGCTGGCGTAGCGGTCCGGGTCCTTGAGGAAGGCGGCCCGGCAGCCGTCGGAGCAGAAGTGGTGGGTCTGCCCGTCGTGTTCGGCCGCGACCGTCGTCGCAGGGTCCACCGTCATGCCGCACACCGGATCTACCGCAGACGGGCGTGTCGCCTGCCGCAGGCCGTCGTCTCGAGTAGTCATGACCGCACAATACCCCCCAGGGGTAATAACGCAAGGGATGCCCGCTCGGCGGTGAGGAGCTGACGCCTCGGGGTCGCTCCCGCTGAGCAGGTCACGCGTGAGTCTGCTGACACCGACTGGTGGGTGACGGCCTGCGCCACCCACCAGTCGGTCCTCATCGGCTCTTGATGACTGCTCAGCCCATGGCGGTGAGCATCTGGTTCATCTGGTCGATCTCGGCGCTCTGGCTCGTCACGATGGAGTCGGCCAGTTCCTTGGCCTGGATGTTCTGGCCCTGCTGCTGCTCGGTCTGAGCCATCGTCACCGCACCCTTGTGGTGCTCGGTCATCATCTGCAGGAACATCCGGTCGAAGTCAGCACCGGTGGCGCTGTTCAGCTGAGTCATCTGCTCCTCGCTCATCATCCCGGGCATCGAGGAACCACCCATGGCTGAGCTGGACATGGACGAGCTGGTCATCGCGGGGTCACTGGAGGAGTGGTCCATGCCCCCCATCGAGGAGTCAGCACTGACGGGCTCGCCCCAGGCGGTGAGCCACGACGTCATCTCCTCGATCTCAGGTGCCTGAGCGGACTCGATGCTCGCGGCCAGGGTCTTGACCTCCTGACTGGAAGCCTTGGTGGCGGCCATCTTGGCCATCTCGACCGCGCTCTGGTGATGCACGATCATCTGCTGCGCGAACATCACGTCCTGGTCGTTGTGCGCGGCATCCACTGCCGCGCTCGTGGCACTGGTAGCGGGACTCGACGACGTCGAGGAGGACCCCGAGGAAGACATCGAGGACATGTCCCTCGAACCGGTGTCACTGCCGCCGCAGGCGGCCAGAAGCAGGGACAGGCCGGCGGCAGCGCCGAAGGCGCCGATCCGGGTGGCGCTACGGGTGGGCGAGCTCATGGTCGGGCGAGTAGTGGTGCGCATGTCAGGCATAGCTCCTTGGTGAGTCAACGGGATGCAAGTCACGACGAGGTAGCGCTCGGACAGCAGCCGTCCGAGACGCACGAGCGTCGGTCTAAACCCGAATCACGCAGAGGCGGATGCGAGGCCAGCGCCACGGCGGCGGTCCACGCCACGGCGTGCTGACCATTACCGTCGCCAGCCAGGGATCAGCCGGCCAGGACGACGGGCGTAGCGCCCGGGCGGCCACCCAAGCGAGCAGGACTCCCAGCATGGCTACGCCGGCGCTGAGGAAAAGCACACAGTCGACCGAGGGGTGATGCACGTGGTCGCTGACCTGCGAGGCCCACGTCGGTGAGACCAAGGTCTGTGACGCATCGACCGTCGAAGCATCGACCGCCATGGCCCCGTGCGCACTGGGGGTACCCGCCACGACGGGGGCGTTCAGGTGCCCGCGGGCTTGCGCCTGCTGCTGCCCGGACCCGCCCGCGAGGACGTGCATCGCCGACAGGCCTACCGCCAAAGCCGCGACGAGCAGCAGACGCAACGACATGGACCGCCTGATCAGCAGGCCGGCGGTCCATCGCATGTACCCAGGTTAACCCCTTGGGGGTATCCCGCCAGGGCGCCAAGCGTCGAGCGCAGCCCCGGCCGCCCCCCGTACTGCTCGTCACCGGTCTCACGGCGCACAGCTCACGTTCAAGGTGTCAACCGGATCGGTCGAGAGACCTGCCACCGATCGTCGGTCGAGTCGAGGGCAGGTACGCATGGTGGACGGCATCAGCGGAGCCATGTCCCGCATCGCGGAGATCCAGGCCCTCATCGCCTCTTTCCAGCCGACCCCCACCCAGCGGGCCACCGTCGTGACCTCGACCGGGAGCTCCACCGCAGCCGCACCCCGCACGAGCACGACCAGCGCCACCTCGGGGCTGACGTTCGCCTCGACGTTGTCCCAGAGCATCGCCACCAGCACCAGCGCTTCACTGACCGGCACGGCGCTGACCGGGTCGTCGCTGACTGGCACGGCGAGCACCGCGACGATCACCAAGGGCCTGCGTACCGCGGCCGGGGTGCCGCTAGAGCTGGCGAAGTACGGCAACGGGGAGATCCCCGCTGCTGCGCTGAGCAGCATCGGACAGGGCTCGCACACGATGTGGGCCCCAGCCGCGCAGGCCTACCAGACGCTGCGCGCGGCCGCGGCCCGCGACGGGGTCACGATCGAGGCGACGGACTCCTACCGCCCCTACGAACAGCAAGTCGACCTGGCCCAGCGCAAGGGGCTGTACTCCCAAGGCGGCTTGGCCGCCAAGCCCGGCACCAGCGAGCACGGGTGGGGGTTGAGCCTCGACCTGGACCTCAACACCAAGGCACTGACGTGGATGCGCGCCCACGCCAAGGACTACGGCTTCAGCGAAAACGTCCCCCGTGAGCCCTGGCATTGGACCTTCACCACCTGACTCGTGCGGGCCGTGTCGTGAGATGTTGAAGGTGGTGGGCTTATCGGGTGAGGACACCTGAGCTCAGCTGGGCCGAGGCGTTAGCCTCCGGGGATGGCGGTGCACTCGAGCCGATCCACCCGCTCGGTGGGTCCCCTCACAGGCAACACCGCTGCGTGGTCTCCCACCGGCTGGCTGCTGGTGCTGGTGTTCCTCTTCACCGGCGCAGCCCACCACGCTGCACCGCTGACCGCTCACGGCGGCCTGGCTACTCACTCCGTAGCCGTCGTCCCCCACTCCCCGCACGGGGCCAGCACCGTCCCCGGCGCTCACGAAGAAGTCACCTCATCCCGTGCGCGCTTGCTCCGCGGCCTACAGCAGCTGATCAACACACGACGTCAGCGCCGCCTCAACTATTTCTCGGCACTCTTACGCCGTCGATCCGGGCGCCATCGTCGGATGTGGGCTGCACTTCCCGGCCCTGTAACTGGCTTCCGCACCCATGCGACCACGCGGCGACACATCGTCTTGTGTGTGCACCGCCTCTGATTGCTGACGCTTCCCAGCGTCGGCGACTCGCACGCGCCATGAAGAAGCGACGACATGCCTCATCGACTGGGTGAGACAAAGATCCGCTGCGCCATCACCACGGGGCACTCCGCACCGTCGGCGCCCTAGCCTCTAAGCTTCTTGGCGAAGATGCGGACCGGCGCCACTGCGCCCTCGCGTGCCTACTAGTCGCGTCTGAGCGCGCTCACTTCGAGCCGCTGCGCGGCGGGCGCCCACCATGGCGTCAGCGAGCTGATCTGTTCGCCTACACGCACTTGCGGACGCTGGACGCCCCTGACGCCCTTCGACGCCGAGGTCGACAGCTGCGCTCGTGCGCTCGGTAACGACGCCACGAGCATTCACGCATCTTCGTGGCTCTTAAATCAACTTTCACATTAACCACGTGACATCTTGAATCTCGCATTCAGTCGGCGACCGAAGACCGTGACCGGGCATGCAACGACCCCGATCGCGTCTGACGATTGTGGCGAGCCTTCTCAGGTGTCGAGGAGACGATATGACTCAATCGAAACCCACCCCAGCCCACCTCCGCACAGACACCGGCCTGGCAAAACCCAGCGCCGGATTCCGCGGTGACATCGAGGGATTGCGCGCGGTCGCCATCGGCCTAGTGCTGCTTTTTAACGCCCAGGTGCCGTTCTTTGACGGTGGATACATCGGAGTAGACGTCTTCTTCGTCATCTCCGGATTTCTAATCACCGGTTTGCTGGTCAAAGAAGTGGAGCGCACCGGAACCCTGTCACTAACTGACTTCTACGCCCGCCGGGCCCGGCGCATCCTGCCCAGCGCCACGTTCGTGCTCGTGGTGACCTTGCTGGTGTGCGCAGTCGTCTTGCCTGAAGAGCGCACGCAGGCCATCGCCCGCGACGGCCTGGCCAGCGTGCTGCAGGTCGCCAACTGGTGGTTCCTCAGCTTCGACACCTCCACCCTGGCCCCGCAGATCGCCGACAGCCCACTGCGCCACTACTGGTCGCTGGCGGTGGAGGAGCAGTTCTACCTGGTGTGGCCCTTGACGGTGCTCCTGGTCGCCGCCCATGCCCGCCGTCGCGGTAAGGACGTGCGCCAGGCGCTGGTAGTGACGATCGTGGTCATCTGTCTGGCCTCCTGGGCACTACACGCTGTGCTGTCACAACTGGCCTTCCAGGCCGCCTTCTTCGCCGGCCCTACCCGTGCCTGGCAGCTGGGCACCGGAGCCTTCTTGGCCCTGAGTGGGCCGCACCTGATCCGCTGGCTCCAACGTCACCTTCAGGCCCACACCGCCTGGGTGCTGGCCACCTCGGGAGCAGCCCTGCTCCTCGCGTCACCCTTGTGGTCTTCTCGCTGGGGACTGTCGGTGACGGCCACGCTGGCCACGGTGGCCACCGCCCTGATCATCGTTGCGGGAGGGGTCAACGGTCCCACCACTGCTGTCGCCCGCCTGCTCTCGACTTCCCCGGTGCGCTACCTCGGTCGTCTGTCCTACGTCTGGTACCTGTGGCACGTCCCGTTCGTCATGGCCGCTGAAGGCCTGGGGGTGCATACCTGGTCGCTGCGACTGGCGGTGGAGCTGCTCGCGGCCCTACCTGCAGTAGCCACGATGGTCTTGATCGAGCGGCCGTGCCGTCTCTCTCCACGACTGCGCTCGACCCGCAACGGCCTACTCCTAGGCGCGGCGACCACCGCAGTCGGCGGTGGCGTCGCACTGGCGCTGATGTGGTGATGAGCACGTCCACGCGGTCCACCAACCCCTCAGGCCGCGGCTGGCGTGCCCAACCGGACCACGACGCGACGAGCCGGCCCTCGTAGAGGCTTGGTGTCAGCTGTGACCATGGGTAGTGTCACCTTCACTTCCCGGCACGGGTCGGAAGTGTCTGTTGCTGACGCCGAGCCTCTGCCACAGCAGCCGGGACCCTGAGCACGGGTGGCAGAGGGCGGGGGAACCACTTTTTCGGGCGCTACGACGCGTCCTTGGGGTCAAGCTCACACGTGAGCCGGGTGCACCTTCCATCCGAACCCGACAGCTCACCTCGTAGGCGATGAGAGGTCACTTCTCATGTCCTTCGCCATGCCCAACTCCGGCTCCAGCACGTCCAGCCCTGCGCGAAGTGCGAGCAAGGTAGCGCTGCGCTGGGGCGCCACTGTCGTGATCGCCGGTGGTCTCAGCCTGAGCCTCGCCGTTCCCGCAGAAGCCCACTCCCGCCCGCGAGCGACCCTCGCAGCCGCCGCCGTGGCAGTCGATGTCGTGGCAGTCGATGTCGTGGCAGTCGATGCCCCCGTCTTGGCGATCGCCGACCAGTACGTCGGTGTGCCCTACGTCTGGGGTGGCACCACCCCCGCCGGCTTCGACTGCTCCGGCTACACCGGCTTCGTGTTCCGCCAGCTCGGCGTCGCGCTACCGCGCACGGCCAACGCCCAGATGCTCGCCACCCCCCGGGTCTCCCCCGCCGAGGCACGCCCCGGCGACCTGGTCTTCTTCCTCTCCAGCAGCGGACGGGCCTACCACAACGGCATCTACGCCGGAGATGGCTACATGTACGACTCCCCCCGCGCTGGCAAGAGCGTCAGCAAGCGCAAGATCTGGAGCGCCGCGGTCGTCTACCACCGCGCCATCGGCTGACCACCGCCACTGATCGCCGCGCTGCTCTACGACAAGCGAGCCTCATCGCGGTCGGTCGGGTCAGTGCAGAAGGGGTGGCTTTGACACCAGCTGTGGTGCCGAGCCACCCCTTCTTCATCACCTGACAAGGCGACTGCTGTCTCACCTCACCTGCAGAGTCTTCGCCAAGACCCAGTGCCCCGAAGAGGTGCGGGACGAGGCAGCCGATGGCGGTGGTGTGTCGCTGAACCCCGCTAAGGACCAACGTTCACTCCCTGCTGGTGAGCTTGTCGGTGGGCCGTCGTCATGACGGCCTCCCGGCCGCACGGTCGCGCTCATGCAGATCTGCGAGTGGTGCACCGAAGATCATTTGACCGCGAGGATCCAAGGCATAACTATCTACTCATGAACGAAGATGCGAAGAGATGCACGTTGGGAGTCGACAGCCAGTACGTCGAGGTCGCCGCGGAGGTCTTCTCCCTGCTCTCGGATCCCACCCGCATCCGCATCGTCCTGGCCCTGCGCGATGAGGAGCTCTCGGTCAACCACCTGGCCGACATCGTGGACAAGAGCCCGACGGCGGTGTCGCAGCACCTCAGCAAGCTGCGCTGGGGTCGGATGGTGACGACCCGCCAGGAAGGCAACCGCGTCTTCTACCGGCTCACCGACGAGCACGCCCGCAACCTCGTCGCCGAGGCCGTCTCCCAAGCCGAGCACGCCCTGGAACCCCGCACCGCGCACGAGCGCGCCGGTGTCGCCCCTGGGGCCTCCGCCCACACGCACACCCACAGCACTCACCGCACCGAAGACCGAGCCTCGAACGGGAAGTGCCCCGCCCGATGACCAGCACGCTCACCCCGCACCCGGATCTCGAGCGAGCCGGGCGCGTCCTGCCCCGCCCGCCGTCGATCTTCCGCACCGGTGCCCGGCTCACGGAGGTCCGCTGGGCCGGTCTGGCGCTGGCGCTGTTCCTCATCGGTGGCGCGCTTCAACTGGCCGGCGCCCCGACCTGGGCGTACTGGGCCGCCTACCTGGCCTGTTACGCCGCCGGAGGCTGGGAGCCGGGTTGGGCCGGATTGCAGGCTCTGCGGGAGAAGACGTTCGACGTCGACCTGCTCATGGTCCTGGCCGCGATTGCTGCCGCCGCCATCGGTCAGATCCTCGACGGGGCACTGCTCATCGTCATCTTCGCCACCTCCGGTGCCATCGAGGCGGTCATCACCCAGCGAACCGCCGACTCGGTCAGCTCACTACTGACCCTCACCCCCGAGCAGGCCACCCGCCTCGACCCCGCCCGTGGGGCGGAAGAGGTCGTCGACGTGGCCGATCTGGTGGTGGGTGACCTCGTCCTGGTCCGCCCTGGTGAGCGCATCGGCACCGACGGCACCGTGCTCGACGGCCTCTCCGAGGTCGACCAGCAGGCCATCACCGGTGAGTCCGTCCCCGTACCGCGCGGGCCAGGTGACGAAGTGCTCTCCGGCACCGCGAACGGCACCGGCGCTCTGCGGGTGCGAGTGGAGCGCGAGGCCAGCCAGTCGGTCATCGCCCGCGTCGTGGCGATGGTCGAGCAGGCCAGCGCCACCAAGGCCAAGACCCAGCTGTTCATCGAGCGCGTCGAGCAGCGCTACTCCCTCGGCGTCGTCGCCGCGACCCTGCTCGTCCTGGCGGTCCCGATGGCCTTCGGAACCCCCTTCG
Organism: Kineococcus rubinsiae; assembly: GCF_011839805.1. Classification (GTDB taxonomy): domain Bacteria; phylum Actinomycetota; class Actinomycetes; order Actinomycetales; family Kineococcaceae; genus Kineococcus; species Kineococcus rubinsiae. The sequence continues at coordinate 9,060 of NZ_VWPY01000022.1, forward strand.
ACGCCGCCCTGCTCCGGGCGATCACCTTCATGATCGTCGCTTCGCCGTGCGCGGTGGTGCTGGCGACCATGCCGCCGCTGCTCTCGGCCATGGCCAACGCCGGCCGCCACGGTGTCCTGGTGAAGTCGGCCACCGTCATGGAGGTGATCGGGCACACCACGGTGTTCGCCTTCGACAAGACAGGCACCCTCACCGAAGGCAGCCCCGAGGTCACCCGCGTGAGCGTCACGGGCCGGCTGAGCGAGGACCAGGTCCTGCGCACCGCGGCCGCGGCCGAGCAGTTCAGCGAACACCCCCTGGGTCGGGCGGTCATGCGCGCGGCCCGCGAGCGGGATCTGACGGTCCCGCCGGCACAAGACTTCCAGTCACTGCCCGGGCGCGGTGTCGTCGCATCGGTCGACGGTCACCGCATCCGCGTGGAGCGGGCTACCCGACCCGACGGCGACGCCGAAGTCGGAACCCTCGTCGCCGTGCACCTCGACGACGACCTCGTCGGGACGATCACGCTGGTGGACCGGTTGCGTCCATCGTCGCCGTCCGCGGTGGCCGCGGCCGCGCAGCTGACCGGTAAGAAGGTGCACCTGCTCACCGGCGATGACGAGGTGACCGCGCAGAACATTGCGTCCCGCACCGGGATCGGGGCCGTCCACGCCCGACTGCTGCCGCAGGACAAGACCCGCATCATCACCGAGCTGCAGGATGCAGGCGAGCGGGTCCTGCTCGTCGGTGACGGCGTGAACGACGCCCCGGCGCTGGCCACGGCCGCGACCGGGGTGGCCATGGGTCGGCACGGCTCAGACCTGGCCTTGGACACGGCCAACGCGGTCATCGTGCGTGACGAGATCGATGCTGTCCCCCGTCTGGTGGCCCTGTCCCGCCGAGCCCACCGCACCGTGGTGACCAACCTCGTCATCGCCGCGGTCTTCATTGTCGTGCTGGTCACCTGGGACCTCGCCGGCCACCTGCCGCTGCCGTTGGCCGTCGCCGGACATGAAGGCTCGACCGTGGTCGTCGCCCTGAACGGGCTGCGTCTTCTACGTCGGAGTGCCTGGACCAAGTAGAAGAGTGGGCTATGCCAGTGCCAGGCCCCACAATCTGCGCTGAATACCCAGCCGTACCGTGGATCGCGTGAGGTCACCGCCGGCTGGCCGGGCCTAGGTCGGAGGGGGTGACGGAGCTCCGAGGTTGTTCTGGCAAGGCTGAAGGCGTTCTGAAAACACTCGTGCTCGGGACGCTCGATGACGGCCTGCCCTGGTGTGCGACACGCCGTCTTGAGACGGACCGAGAGTCTGCCCCGAAACCTAATCGGGCCGAAACCAGTTTCGGGCCGCCTCCAGCACAGATCGAGGGCACAACAGCGCACGCCCCTGACTTCAGGGTCGCACCGCGGTGCGCGCTGGCCTGACTTCCTGCACTCCCCCGGCAGGTCCTCGCGATCTTCGACGAGGACAAGTTGGATGAGACAAGCAGGCACCCGACCCGTCTCGTGCGACTTGTCCCACCGCAGGTCAAGGGCGGCGCCGGGACAGGTCAGCTGAGAACGGACATGATGACGACGTGCGCTGATGACTGACCCGCATCTGCTCGCCCGTGCTGCGGCTGGTCGAGGGACGACGACGGCCCAGGCGTCACGCCCCGGCCGAGACGGCAGGATGTCGCCCGTGTCTGCACGAGACGTCGACCCAGCACTGCCTGCGGGCTACACCGAGCTCCTGGAGCAGCTGAAGACCCGCGTCGCCACCTCCCGCCTGCGCGCCGCCCGCGCCGCGAACACCGAGCTGTTGCGGCTCTACCACTCCATCGGCCACGACATCCTCACCCGCCAGGACCGGGCCGGCTGGGGCGCGAAGGTCATCGACCGCCTCGCCCACGACCTGCGTGAGGCGTTCCCCGACCAGCGGGGCTTCTCGGTGCGCAACCTGCACTACATGCGAGCCCTAGCCTCGGCCTGGCCCGGCGCGGACTTTCTGCCACAGCCTGTGGCAGCACTTCCCTGGGGTCACGTCCGCGCCCTGCTGGACCGCCTCGACGAACCAGCCACCCGCGACTGGTACGCGACCCAAGCCGTCGAGCACGGCTGGTCACGCAACGTCCTGGAACACCACCTCAGGACCCGGCTGCACGCCCGCACCGGCGCCGCACCGTCCAACTTCACCACCCACCTGCCCCCCACCGACTCCGACCTCGCCCAGCAGCTGACCCGCGACCCCTACGTCTTCGACCACCTGACCGCCACCGACCGGGCCAGCGAGAAGGCTTTGGAAACGGGTCTGATGGACCGCCTGCAAGCCACCCTGACCGCCTTCGGCCACGGCATGGCCTTCGTCGGACGCCAAATCCGCTTCGACGTCGACGGTGACGAGCTTATCGTCGACCTCCTGCTCTTCCACCTCGAGCAACTGCGCTACGTCGTAGTCGAGCTGAAGATCGGCCGCTTCGAGCCCGCCTTCCTGGGACAGCTGGGCACCTACGTCGCCCTGGTCGACGACAAGCTCCGACACGCCCAGCACTCCCCCACCATCGGCATCCTCCTGGTCGCCGGACGCAACGAGACCCTGGTGCGCTACGCCCTCTCCAGCGCCGCCGCACCAATGGCCGTGGCCACCTACGACACCCTGCCGCCCGAACAGCGAGCCGGCCTACCTGACGTCGCCGCACTGACCGCCGTGCTCACCGACGCCCTCCACGAACCGCGCACCCACCCACCGGGGTCAGACACAGCTGGTGCCGAGCAGGACGACTGAGCAGCCCAACGGGGCGGCTACAGACAGCCCCGAGCTACCGCTCTTACCTGGTGTGCAGGTGATCGTGTGCTCGAAGACCACGTGAGTGCGGCGCGGCACACCCGACCAGACGCAGTGGCAGCGCCGACGGACGACGCCAGGCATCGAAGTCCACCGACGACACCCTCGTGGCCCAGCACCGCCGAGCTCTCGAGCGCGTCGGCGTCGAGCTCAAGGCCCGCGCGCACGCCGGGGCGCTCATCGAGCGCACCCTGCGTGGGGAGCTGTTCGTCTCACCGCTCTAGTCAGTTCACGGCTCGCGGTAGGACCCCAGGGCCGGGGTCGAGCATGACGGGCTGCCACAGCCCTTCGTCGGTGTCGCTCAGACGCTCGGCCGCCGCCAAGGCTTGGTCGTCCTCGCAGCACTCGACGTGCTCGACCGCCGGGGGATCGGCGTGGACGATCATCACCTCCCCGACCTCGATGGGGGACCCGCAGACCCAGCACGGTGTGGGGCTGACGCACCGCGCGACGGTGTCCTCGCTCATGGCGCCACAGTGCGTGAGGGCCGTCCGGGCGTCAACGGCTGCCCGGGTACAGAGGCCCACGCCTCGAACACGCGTACGATCACCTCGGGTCGGTCGAGTGGTGTGGGGAAGGCACCGCCCGACCGGCCCCTCCCCTACTGCCCGGCTACCGGGCGTGCTTCGGCTTGGTCTTGGTCGACGGCATGGGCTCGATGCCGGCCCGGCGCAGGACGGAGTTGGCGCGGGCCGCGGCGGAGCGCGAGGACGGGGTGTGAGGCAGTGCGCAGCGGAAGGCGCCAGCGGCGTCCTGGACGCGCCAGTGCGAGGACCTGGCGGCGAGGGTGACGGTGTAGCCCTGAGCCGCGACGTGCTGCAGGACAGGGCGGATGGTGGCGCTGGCGCCGCGGAAGTTCATGAGCTCCTTCAGATCAGACCGCTCGTCCCGGTCACCGGCCATCGTCGATTGCACTCCGCGTACCCGTATCACTCCTCGCGTCCCTAGGAATGCTGCGCAGCCCGCCAGATGGCCGCCTCGATGGGCTGCGAGCCACTCAGCGGCGGGCGCGGCGACGTAGCTGGAAGGGCTGGCCGTTGTTGTGCTCGCGTTCCCACGTCTCGGTGGCCAGCAGGATGAGGTCGCGGTACCAGTCGGTCTCGGAGCCGTAGCCGTCCGCGCCTCCGCGGGCACGGAAGGCGGCCTTGACGCGGTCGCGCTCTTCGGGCGATCCGAAGTACACGGTCGTGGCCCTGCCTGCGAAGGAGACGCGCCCGCTGACCAGTCGGGGCGTGGTGCCCGCGGAGCTGGGGGACGAGGACTCCGGGCCGTCGGTGTCCTGACCGGCGGCGGTGTGAGCGGGGTCATTGCTGGGCTTCTCCCCCGCCTCAGTGGGACGGCTTGCTGGCGCCGCGGTGTCGTGGTCCCCCGTGGCCTGCAGCTGGCCGGCGGCCAGCTCTGGCAGCGACGGTGCTGGGGCTTGTGCGGCGGTGGCCGTAGGGGGGGTGGTGCTGGGGGCCTTGGCAGAGGCGTCTTGCTCAGCAACAGCGGCCTTCGCGGCGTCGGCGGCGGCCTTGGCGGGGTGCGGGCGGCTGATGGCGGCGCGGCGGGACGGGGTAGCCATGGTTGTTGTCTCCAGGGTGGGTCGTCAGGAGGAAGGAGTGGCGGCGGGGGTGGGGGCCGCTTCCCGCAGGCGTGCGTCGATCTGGGCCCACAAGGCGTCCAGGACGACGGTGACGGCGGATGCCCCGGGGCTCTTCATGGCGTGGATCGGTAGACCCGCGCTGGCTGCGTCTGCGACGGCGGTGCGTTCGGGGACGATGCCGTCCAGGACGAGGGGGCCGTAGCTGTCCCGGAGCTCCTGCTCGCGGAAGGCCGCCTCGGCGGTGCGCTTACCCCTGTTGATGAGCAGGGCCAGCAGTCGGGGGGTGCTCTGCTCGAAGCCGTCCCGGACTTCGGTCATCGTCTCCTCGAGGCGTCCAACGCCTTGGAGGGCATGTCCAGCGGGTTCGGTGACGATGACGACGTGCGTCGCGGCGACGAGGCCGGCGAGGAGCACCCGCCCCAAGCTGGGCGGGCAGTCCATGAGGACGACGTCGTAGTGGGCGAGGCTGTCGCGCCCCTGCCCGAGGGCCTTGCGTAGCCGCAGGGGCTGGGTGGCGCCGGTGTCGGTGTCGACCTCGGCCATCGAGCGGCTACCGGGGACGAGGTCCACTCCAACCCACTCCCCCGCCCCGGCCACGATGACCTCGCTGAGCGCTTGCCCTCCCCCGTGCTTGGGGTCTGCTAGCAGTCCGAACGCGCCGTCGCCCAGTTCGACGTCCGGCAGGGTCAGTACATCGGTGGCGTTAGCCTGCGGATCGAGGTCGATGACCAGCACGCGAGCTCCAGCCGCTCGCGCGGCGGCCGCCAGTCCCAGCGTGGTGGCGGTCTTCCCCACGCCGCCTTTCTGGTTGCTGATCGCAATGATCGCAGTCATAGCTCTCCTCGGTCTAAGCGCGTTCCTAGGAACGCTATGGCTGGGACTAATCCTGCCAATACTACACACTGCCGCGACGCTGTCACGGCTACAAGCGTTGGCACTGCTCGCACAGCTGTCGACGCAAGCATTCCTAGGAATAGCCCTACCGGCAGCAATACTGCTGAGGAGGAGGTCAGTGCGTAGTGACGCTAGGGGCAACGGCAGTGACCGTGGCACGGGCACTAAATGCAGTCATGTCACTACAGACATAACAGGCATACCTAGGAATGCTGGAGGCAGCGTCAGTGACAGCCGTCGCGCCATCCTGGCAATACTGGACCGGTGACCAAGTCGGCCAGGGCTGACGACCAAAGCGGGGAGCGATGCAGGTGAGGCAGGCCGACGCGGTGCGGACGTGGTTCGCCGAGCTCGACGAGGTCGACCGCGGCCGACTGCTGCGCCTGGACGAGGCTGATCTCCTACCCGAGGACCTCGCGGTCGGGCTGAGCATGGCGGGCGTGACCGTCGTTCCGATCGGCGTCTCACCCGTCGACGGCCGGCCCAAGGGCTGGTGGCCGCCGCCGGTGCTGGAGGACTTCCTCGCTGAGCTGCGCCACGAGGATCAGCCACCGCGCCCACGCGGGCGCCGCTGTCAGGAGTGCGGCGAGAGCGTCCAGGACGGCGAGGAGTACGTCGAAGTCCCGCTCATCGCGGGGCTCACCTGCCTCGTGCACGTCGAGTGCGTCCCGCAGGACCCCGCACCACAGGATCCGGCGCCGTAGGCACCGACGCTGGGCGCCTCGCGGCTCGTCACCGGGCGCTGCCCGCGACGAGCTCACGGCCAGCGGGCTGGCCACCGGTGGCGGTAGTGAGCAGGTCTAGGAGCGAGTCCTGCACCCCCTCAGGCGGTCCCGTGAGGTCGATGACCAGATCCGCCATCACATCGGGCCTGACAGGTGCGGCCAGCGAAGACGGTGCGCGCCGCGGTTGGGGGAGGTCCCAGCGGGTGCGGTGCTCACTCCAGACTCCGGCCAGGCTGGCTCGGGTGTCCTCGGGCAGGCGCTGGTAGGCCCAGGCGCGGGTGACGCTGCGCTTGTCCTGTTCCTGGCTGCTCAGCCCGTTCCACCAGGCGGTGTGCCGGTCGCGCTCGACGAGCCCGGCCCGGGCACGGCGTACTGCGAGCTGGTGCTTGCGTTGGGCCTGCTCGGTGGGGGAGAGGGCCGCGAAGACCGCGGCCCCGGCCGTGGTCTGCACACGACGAGCGTGGTCGTCCAGGCCGTCCCACCACGCTTTCTGCCGGGCGAGGTCAACCTTGGCCTGGCGGGCGAGGACCTGCTGGCGTTGGGCTTCCCAACGATGGCGTCGCGCGGTGGGGTCCACAGCGGCGCGGTACTCACGCCGCTCACTCGCCACCGCCCGCCAGATCGTGTCCTGCCGGTCTCGACCAAGCTGCTCCAGCGCGACGTGCTCGAGCCGCGCCGCGCCGGCGTCCTGATCGGCTGCAGCGTCGTGGATGACGGAGGCGGGATCGGTGGCGGTCCACCGGCCGTCAGCGTCGACGCTGACGAGCTGGTGGGCGCCCAGCGCCTGCAGGTGGCCACGCATCGTCCGCTCCTGCTCCCGGGTAAGAGCCGCCTCCCAGGCTGCGTCAGGTGCTGCCAGACCGGAACAGGGTGGTCGTGGAGACGTGGTGATACCCGCGGCGTAAGCGAGGACAGCAGGAGTGACTGGACCCCGGTGAGCACGAACAGCTTCCAACAGGTGAGCGCGCGGCAGACCCAGGCTGCGGCGTAGGGCGAGGGGGAGGCGGGCGGCCGGGTGGGGGGGTGTACCCCTAGTTGGCTCAAAGCCCCCCACACCCCCACCTGCATCCTCTGGGTCGGGTGTGGTCGTGGGGCTGCTGAACCGTGGCGGCAGGCACCAGGTGTCCGCGGTGTCGGTGCTGCCGCGCTGGTGGGTGGAGACGACCTCCAGGAGCCCGGCGGCGATGAGGGCATCCCGGGCGGTGGCGACGGTGTTGCGGGAGTCGATGGCCGCGTCCAGCAGGACATCGCGCTGGGGCAGCGGAACCGCGGTCGCCCCGCGCCGCCGCATCCGCTCCAGCACGTACCGGTACAGCTCGCGGCGGGTGTGACGCGACTGCGCCGGCCACGCCCGCCAGACCCCCTCCAGCTCGGCGTCGGCACGCGCGATGGCCGCCCCCACCGCCTCGTCGACGGCGGTGCTACTGGTGCCGCGTGCGGCGGCGACCGCGCGGTGCTCGCTCAGCCAAGCATCAGCAGCGGCGACGGCGGCGTTCCAGACGTGCCACCACCATTGGCGCCCCTTGGAGCGGGCCTTGACGAAGGCGCTGCGGTGAGCGGCGGCGATGGCCTGCCACGCCTGGTCCTCACTCCAACCCGCGAGGACCAGTGCCCGGGTGGCGTCGTACTCGATGGTGGAACGGCTGCCCGGCTCACGGTCCAGCCCCGCCTCGGCGGCCGCCGACCTCCCCGTATGCAGGTAGGCGACCCACCCGGCAGGCAGGTCCTGGCGAGGACGAGGCAGCGGACTCAGCGGCTCCATCAGGCCGGCCGCGGCCGGTGCGGGCGTGGGGGAGGACCGCCGCGACCTCGCCGGCGACGCCACCTGACAGGCCCCGTCGCCGTCGCGGGCCTCGCGGATGCGGGGGGAGAGCGCCTGCAGTACGTCGCTCAGGTCCGTCAGCGCGGTCGCGAGGACGTCCTCGTCCAGCGGGGGGGTGGGCTTGCAGCGGTGCGGAGCGCTCAGCGGGCGCAGCTGCTGACGAACATCGACGTGGTGGCGGCCCAGGGGAGCTGCGCGCCGGCCCGTGACCGGGTCGCCCTTGCGGCCCAGCTCCCGGCGCAGCCGCAGCACGAGGTCCTCGAGCTCGGCGCGGCGCACACCGGGCACCAGCAGCAGGTGCGCTCGACCGTCCGCGCCGCCAGAGGGGCGCACCAGGTGCCACAGGCCACGGGCGCAGCAGAAGGCGACCAGGGTGTCCAGGATCTCGCCCGCGAAGGTGGGGGAGTCGATGTCGACACCGACCACCTCGCTGCGCAGGGTGCCGACCACGCTGGCCACTCGCCCCTGACCGACCAGGACCAGCGCCTGACCCAGGGTGGCCGGGCGTACCCCCTTCACCGCAGCGTTGGCCGCATCGATGGCCAGCCAGGGCCCGCAGGTGAACAGCTGGTCGTCCAGTGCGCGACGCAGGGTGCGCGAGCGGGAGGAATCGACCTGACCCGGTGCGACACGTCGCGCATCGGGTGGTCGAACCTCGCTGGACTGTCGTACTCTGGGCACAAGCCTCCCGCCAAGGGGCACGAGAAAGGCAGGACCCGCGAGAGCGGGACCTGTGAACAGCGGACCGGACAGGTTGGTCGCCGAGGACCGATCCGCGAGACTTATGGAGAGCCCCCCGCCGCCAAGCGGGGGGCTCTCCGTCGTTAGGCGCTCTTCAAGTGCAGCTCCTCTTGCTGATCTTCAGAAGGCAGGGGCTCGAGACCAACCAGTCGCCCGGTGGTGTCGAAGATGAAGCGCGAGACCGCATCGTCCATCAGCGCAGCGATGGAGACAGCACGGGCCGCGCTGGCCTGACGGACCTTGTCGTCATTCGCAGGCGCAAGGCGTACCCGCAGAAGCACAGCGTCGCTCACTCCTGTACGAGCTTTCACACCCCGAGTCCGAGCCATACCGGAGATCAAACCGAAGATTGGGCACAAAGTGGGGATGCTGGCTCGGTGTGTCGTCGCTGCGACCTCTTGGTGAGCGTCGACCAGCGAGTGGGCCAGCGTTGCTCATCGCTGCTGAGCGCTGTCGTCGACCTTCGGACCGGCGGTGTCTAGCGGTTCTGGCGTCCGCGACCGCGTCGGCGACGACGACGACGACAGCGTTGGCGTCGAGCTGGACGAGGTCAACGTGGGCGTGGAGCTGGACGATGCGGTCGGCTCGTCCGTCTCGGGGGCGTTGGTGGACGTTGAGGCACCGGTGGGGGTGATGGTCAGCACGTTGACTCCGTCTTGGACGTTGAAGGTCATCGTGGTCGTGTCCTGTGTGCTGGTGACTGCTTCGTCGTCGCCGTCGAGGTCGTCGACCCGCACGTCAGCGGCTTGGCCGAGGGTGAGGGTCATCTGCCGGGCGGCCAAGGTGCGGACCTTGGACCCGTCCCAGGTCGGTTCCTGCTGGTACACCGCCAGCACGAACGACCCGTCGCGCCGGCCCAGCAGCAGAGTGCGGGTGTCTTCGTCGACGCCATCGAGGTGGTAGGCCAGGGACGCCTCGACGTCCCCGGCGCCCTTGCCGGGGTCGCTGGTCAACGTGACCAGCTCCCTGAGCGTCTCGAAGGAGGGCTTGGGGGTGCCGTCGCTCTTCAGGAGCCCGAAGGACCCCTCGAACGAGCCGTCGTTCTTCTCATCGAGCAGCTCGTAGGTGAAGGTGCGGGCGATGCCCTGGCGGAAGTGGTCCAGGAACAGCTTCGGCAGCTGCTCGGTGACCTGGGCCTCGGGGGTGCCGGGGTAGCCGCCGCCGGCAGAGCCGTTGGTGTAGCCGGTCTCGGTCACCTGCACGGGCACGTCGCCCGCGGTGATGCGGTTGTTCTTCAGCACGGTGTCGGTGATCGACTCGTTCATCACCCACTGGTTGCCGGGGTAGTCGTGCGCGACCCCGTAGTCGACCCAGTCGCTGAGGTCGCCCAGGGCCTCGTACTTGGCGGTGGTGTTGGTGTCGGCCAAGGACGGGGCGAGGATCGGGATGTCCTTGGTCGCCGGGTCACCGTCGTAGGCCTCGGCGACCTGTCGAGTCCACTCGCGGGTCTCGCTCGCCCAGTCTCCGCCGGTGAGGTCGTTCTCGTTCTGGCCTTCGACCGCGTCGATCGCGGTCGGCAGCTCCTTCTTGATCATGTCCTTGAGTGCTTCGGGGTCGGCGTTCTGCCGGGGGTCCTGCACCATCGTGATGCCGATGCCCAGCGGGGCCAGGTCGTCATCGACGAAGGAGCTGACCTGGCTGGAGCCGGTGCCCCACCCGTCGCGCAGGTGCCGGAAGCCCAGCTCCTGTAGCCGCTTGGCGACCATGTCCTGGTCGGCGTAGGGGGTGTTGCCGTAGGTCAGGTGGGTGCCGACACCGAGGGAGTCGGTGAAGCAGTCCGCCGGCAGCGCCTGGTGCGACTCGACGCCCCCCGCGGCGGCGTCCAGGGCGGCGGTCGCGGCCAGGGTCCTGGCCTGCCGGGCGGTCTGGCTCAGGCGGGCGGGGTTGTCGCACGTCTCGGCCTTACCGGGCAGAGACCCGGTCACCTCATCGGTGCCGCCGGCAGCGTCGGCATCGCCCGCTGACCCCCCGTCGTTCTCAGCATCCTCCTCATCAGACTCGTCGTCGGACTCGTCATCGTCGCCGGAGACCAGGTCTTTGATCGCCGCCCAGGCCTTCTCCAGGGCGTTCTGGTCGTCGGGGTCGGCGGCCTGCGGCGCGTCGGCGTCGAGCGTGGGGTCGGCCGTGCGGCTCTCGGCGTCCTCGCTGGTCGTCGATGCGCTCGAGGTTGGGCGCGACGACGGCGTAGCCGTCGAAGACGGAAGCGACGTGGAGGTAGCGGTAGACGTGGAGCTCGGGGTGGACGTGGACGTCGGGGTGGGTGCGGCGTGGGCGGGGCCGGCGAGCAGGCCCGTGCCGCCGGCGGTCAGAGCCAGCGCCAGCGCGAAGCTGCGGGCCGCCGCGGCGGGACGTCGAGTGGGCATGGTGCTCTCCTTCGAGAGAGGGGAGGTGCCGCCGCCACGGCGGCGGAGCTGGTGCGGCAGCCGTGCGCGGGCGCCGGCGTCCGGGCGTCCGCGGGTCACGACTGGTCCCCGACGTCGCTAAACTCCCGCGCGTACGCCTTCGCGGACTGGGGCATCTTCGTGCCGCCCAGCAGGGCCCAGTTGTTGTCGTCCTTGTCGATCTCGAACAGGGACTCAGCCAGCACCTGTCCGGCGCCGGAACCGGCGTGCTGTGAGAAGAAGGAGTGCATCCCGGTGATGAAGCCGGGCGCGTCGCCGTTCTTGGCTGATCCGTTCCACTCCGGCAGCACCAGCGGCACCCCGGCCGCCTGCGCGGTCTCGCGGTGAGCTTCCAGCCCCTTCGGGCCGCCGCCACCGTCGCGCTCGTCGAGGGCTGGGGTGAACGCTTCCTCGGTGGCCGCGTAGGGGTAGTGGTTGTAGTAGTCGACGCCGTAAGCGTCCAGCGTGCCCTCGACGATCAGGTCGGAGCTGTCGCCGTCGTAGCCGTTGGACTCCTTGTTCATGGTCAGCGTCAGCAGCGCGTCGGGGACGATCTTGCGCTGCAGGGCGCGGTAGCGGGTCCAGGCGTCGCGGAAGTCCTGGGTCTGCTCGGCCGTGACGGCCCAGGGGTACCAGTTGCCGTTCAGCTCCCACGCCAGGCTGATGAACAGGCTGCCATTGCGCTCGCCCCACCCGTTCTTGATGTTGGTGAGCTGCCTGGTCCAGTTCGCGTCGTAGTCGCCGGCCGCGGCCTTGGCCCACGACCCGCCGTCCTCGAACGGGGAGACCGACACGATCAACGACTTGCTCCACGTGTCCGCGCCGTACTCCCCGCCGTCCTGGAGCTGGGGGACGTCGATGCCGGTGCTGCCGCCGTTGGCCCACGTCGTGGCGATCTCGGCCGGCGCCCCACGCAGGTCCCCAATGCCGTCGGGGTCACCGGCTGCGCCGGAGAGCCAGTCCCCGTCGGCGACGTCAGCGCGGGTGACACCCTCAGCGGCAGTCGGTGAATCGTCCGTTACGAGATCGCCGGGCTGTGGCTCGGCGACGGTCTTCGTGCCGTCGCCTTCCCCGCAGTCCGAAGCCGCCGCAGCCTTCTTCCGGGTCTCCTCGCTGAAGGTGGGCGCCGCGGTCGGACCGTCGCTGACGGCGTAGTCCTCGGACTGCTGGCCTCCGCCCTCCTCGGCGATGCTCTGCTGGTCCTGCCTCTGAGTGACCACGCACACGTCGCCACCGGTCGAGGTCCTCGACGGAGTGCTGGTCGAGGCGGGGGACGGAGTGCTCGTCGAGGACGGCCGCGGGTCGTCCTCCTCCTGCCCCCTGTTGTCGTCAGTCGACGTCGGTGACGGCGAGCTGGTGGAGGTGGGGGTACTGGTGGAGGTTCCTGAGCCGGCGGCGGTGTCCTCCGGGGTCGCCGCATCCTCACTATCGTCATCGCCGGTGATCCAGCCGACCAGCTTCGACCACCACCCGTCAACGTCGTCCTGGTCGTCAGGATCAGCGGCCTTGGGCGCGTCCTCGGGCAGGAAGATGAGCGTCTGCGCCTGGTCGGTGGCCTCGACGGTCAAGGTGGTCGTGCCCTCGGACTGCTTCGCGCCTAGGTCGGAGTCGGCGGCCGGGACCATGCTTCCGTCCTCGAGCGCGGCGGTCTCGGCGGCGATGGCATCTCCGTCGACGCTCAGCGTCAGCTTCCGTGGCTCCGCCTTCTTGTTCTGGCTCTGGGGCTTCTGGAGGAACGACACCGTGGTGCCTCCACCGGGGACACCGGCGGTCTTGACCACGGTGGAGTCATCGCCGCCGCCCCAGGTGACCTCGAGCCAGCTGCCTGACGTAGCGCTCGGAGTGGAGGGCGATGTGGGTGCGGCTGTGGACGTAGATGGTGCGGCGTAGGCAGGGCCGGCGAGCAAACCGGCGCCGCCGGCGGTCAGGGCCAACACCAACGCGAAGCTGCGGGCAGCCGGTGGGCGTCCTTGCGTAGACATGGGGGCTCTCCTTGGTGGAAGGGGGGACCGCTGTGGCGTGGAGGCGAGGTGGACGGGCGCCAACCACGACGCCTGGGCGCTGCCAGACGAGGACCTCGTGCAGCCCACGCGGAACGAGCCGTGGGGAGCTGTTGTCGGCCCAGCCGGGGATGAGCTGGTGATCTCGCGCCGCTCACCGCGCGAGGAGCCAGGGAAGGCAGCCACAGCATCCGCCGCGTCTCCTCACAGGATAAAAGTGCGCGTCGCGTGACCCATGAAACCACGCAGCGTCCCACGCTCCTAGACCATCTGTGACTTGTTGCGGGACACGTTGACTCTGTAGGACTAATCCATACTCTGTGCAGGTCGCGGGAAGGCGCGACACCTCGGGGAGGGACGCGACATCGGGCGCCCGACGTTGATGGCGTCTCTGCCGGAAGTGGAGCCGCGCGCTAACCTGCCTGCGAAGATGAGAGGGCCCATCCGAACGAAGTGGGCAGACGACGACAGCGGACCGGGTGGGGCTAACCAGTGGGAAAACGTGAGCTAGCGGAGGAGCAGCCTCCTATTGCTCGCGCCCTGGATTACCTGATGCGCAATCACCGCGACGCGGACGGAAATCCTGCGACCGCCGACCGGATCGCCGCTGGCATCGGACAGAAAAGCATCTCGGCGCCCTACATCTACGCCTTGCGCTCGGGCATAAAAAGAAATCCGACCGTAGGAACGCTTCAACTGCTCGCGAGTTACTTTGACGTAGGTGTCGGCTTCTTCTTCGAGGACGACCCGGCCGTTGCTTACAGCCGATCGCACGAGCTCCCGTCGGCAAGCCCTTCCGCTGGGGACCCCGACACAGAGGACCCGGCAACGAGCGAAGCAGCCACCGAGGGCCCTGATGACGAGGCCACCTTGCCGTCCGCAGGGGAGCAAGACTCCGCCCCGGTGACGGTCGATCTCGCCGCCCGGATCGAGACGCTGTTCCGCTTGCGTCTGCGCCCCGACGGGGCTCCGTGGAGTCTGCGCCAGGTCAGCGCGGCAGCCAAGGCTCGGGGAGTCACCCTGTCGGTGGGCTTCATCCACGACCTGCGGCGCGGAATGAAGGACAACCCGTCCAAGCAGCAGCTGGAGTGCCTGGCTGAGATCTTCGACGTGCGTCCGGGCTACTTCTTCGACGACGACGACACCTTGGCCGCGGTGAACGAGCGGTTGGAGATGCTCGGCGCCTTCGAGGACGAGCAGGCCTCGCAGATCGCACTGCGGGCCCGCAACCTGACTCCACACGACTACCGGATGGTCACCGCACTGATCGACCAGGCCACACGGGCGAACAGGGAGCAAGCTTCAGGGGAGTAGTCCCACCTTCAATCACTACGCCCCGTTACAACCGGTGATCACCCTTGGCGCCGTTGTGACCTGAGTCGGCGTTGGGTGCTTCAATACCTCGCGATGAGCGTCGGTAGAGGTAACGAGCGGGAGTGTGTGGGCGACGAGCCCAGCACGGCGGAGCGTCGTCGCCGGTGCGCCGTCCGGCTGGACCAGCTCGGGGTACGGCCGGGGATCTCGCGACGCCGTCTGATCCGGCTGCTGGAGCGGCAGGAGGGGCGTCCCATCCGGGTGGTGCACGACGGTGAGAACGGGCACCTTCGGGGGTACTCCGCTGGCGTGTCCGCCAGCGTGGACCGCCTGACCCACGCCGACCGCATCGTGATCACGGTTGCTGACCCGCTCCGCTCGGAGCGAGCCAAGCACGCCGAAGCCCACGAGTGGGCCCACCTGATCCTCGACCCTGGGTCCCGCGAGCTCCTGTCGACCTCGGTGCAGGCAGGGCCTGACGCCCCGTCGGGCGTGCACTACAAGTGCAACGTCAGCGATGAGGTCGAGCGCGAGGTCGAAATCACCGCCTACCTCCTGCAGCGGTACATGGACATGCCGCTGATCTTGGAGAGCATGCCTGCCCAGTCCGAGCTCGGCTCGGTCCTGGCTCGCCGCGTCGGTGGCCTTGACCCTCTCTGACGGCTTTGCCTGGGCAGTCGGGGTCCTCGCCGGCCTGTCCTTGGTGGCCTGCTTCGCTATGCGCGACCTGCTCGCTGGCGGCGTCCCTGAGGATCGGATGCGGGGGCTGTTGCCCGGGCAGGTGCTGTGGGAGACGCGAGGCAACCTCACTGCACGGGGTGAGCACGCACTCAAGGCGCAGCGGTCGCAGTGGCTCGCGCTGGCCTTCAACACCATCACCCTCGCGCTCTACTGCCGGCCCGTGGCGTGGTGGTTGGAGACATGGACCGCACCGGGTGCGGCCTGGGTGGCCAACCTCGTGGGGGCCTCCCTGGCGGCCCTCTTCGCTCTAGATGGCTTGATCTACTCCCTGGCCGGGGATCGCGCGCACCGGCTGGTGCGGATGAACCACCTGTTCGCCGCCGCCTGCCTGGTGCTCATCGTCGCGCCGTGGTTCGTGCAGCCACCACAGCCTCGTGGGCCTGCACTGGATGAGTTCGTCAACTACTACCAACCCACGTGGGCGAGCTTCGTCTCCACGCTGGGAATGGCGGTCTACCTACCGGTGACCTGCCTGGGCCTGGCCGTCTTTGCCTGGCGTGCAGCCAAGCGGGAGTACGACCGCGCGGTCCGGATCAGTTTGCGCCTGGTAGCGATCGGCGCGTCCGCGACGATGTCGATCGTGGGCAGCCAGTTGGCTCTGAGCCTGAGCTGGACGTTGGGTGCTCCTCTGTGGAGTGAGAACGAGGCCGCGCTTCTGCAGCTGAGCTGCGTCTTCTTCTCCAGCATGCTCCTCGTCGTCGGCTGCGCGTGGGCGCCACTGACCTTCTCCCACCGCGTCCGCGTCAGCCGCTTCCTTATGCGGCTGTGGGAGGACGACGTGCACACCCTGCGCCCGATGTGGCGTCTGCTGGGCAACGTCCACCGGACCGCCTACGAACCCGTCGGCGATCTGCAGACGGCCTCCACCCCAGCCGACCTGCAGGAGCAGCGGCACCGCCTGGCCATGGAGCTGCTCGACCACGGCCCGATGCTGGCTCAGTACCTGTCTGCGACGGGTCGCGAGAAGGCGGAACGACTCACGGGCCACGGCGCCACGGACTCTTCCCGGCACCGGGCTCTACGTGCCCTCGCTCCGCGGCTGTACCCGCTGCTTCGCCTGGTCGGAGGCTTCGCACCCGTCCGGGCCACCCGCCTGTGGCGCTGGCTCAGCGAGACCCCGCTGGCCTCCCAGGCCGCAGTGGATGCGGCCTGCGCCCGAGCCGCGGTCAAGATCGTGCTGGCGAAGGCCGGCCCGGCCGAGGAAGCAACGCCGGTCTTGACGCCGATCTTGTGGTCTGAGGACGAGGTCGTGGGCTACCTGCGTCAGCTCATCCGGGCCAACGGCAAGCCCACGGTGCAGGCGGCGGCGACCGGGGCCCAGGTGGTCATGCTGGCCGAGAGGACGTGAGGGCTGTTTTCAATCGACCGTCCTCGGCATCCGTCTCGTACCGTGAGCCCATGTCGTTCCCGTGGGCAGTCCTCCCCCCGAGCACCTGGGGCCTTCGCAGCCCTGTGCTCCTGGTCGACGAGAGCCACCTGACCCTCGAACCGACCGACCTGCCGGCCTTGGGCTTCGTTCCGCTGGAGTACGCAGTGGACCACCCTGAGACTCTCCCCACCGCCGACGTCCTGCGGGTTGACCTATGGCCCGCAGAGGGCAGCGGTGCACGGTTGTTCAAGGCCAGTGAGACCCAGCGGACGCCCCTCGACGCCTGGGGAGTGCTGCGTCCCGCTCGCCCCACCCGACCGGCTGCAGGCTGGGAGGCCCGCGAGGCTCTGCGCCCGGCAGCCCCCGACCACTTCACCGTGGAGCAGCTGCGCCAGTCCGTAGCTCGAGAGGGTCGCCTGCTGCTGCTCACCGGCGACTTGGGCACCTTCTGGTCGTCGCTGGACGAGGCGGGACTTCCGGATCGTCGTGAGGTCACCACCGGTGGCCTCATCGCGTGGGTCGCCGACGGCGGCCCGGACGGTCCTTCCGTCACTGAGAGTGCGTCGCAGCGAGCCAATGTGCGACGCCGCGGGCCCCTGAGCCGGCTGCTGTCGCGACCTGCTGGAGCTTCGGCCTGACCCTGGACCAGCAGGCTTCGATCACCTCCACCACTGGCAGGGTGCGCAAGAGCTGCGCCAGCTCACAACAGTCTCTCCTGCGACCTAGCCCTCGGTCTTAGGTCCCGTCAGGGCCATGACCGTCTCCTTAAGACTGGCTCGACGGCTCGTCAGCTCACTCAGGGGCACGCGGGCTCGAGCAGCTGCACGGCCGATCACTTCAGCGTCCAAGCCCCGCACCTCGAAGGCGCCCTCTTTCAGCATCGTCAGTGATCGCGGCTGGTCTCGAGTGCCGTGGGCCGTCGACGGCGAAGACAGTGACGAGTCCGCTCCCACCGTGGTGCGCAGGAGACCGCTGAGTAGGTCTCGCAGGTCGTGGGGTTCGGGGGAGCGGACCACGATCCCGCCGGCGTCGGCGCGTTGCATGAACACGGTCATCGGTTCATCGGCCAGAACTCTGCCCCCTGCGATGACCACGAGGTGGTCGGCAGTGAGGGCTAGTTCGGTGAGCAGATGCGAGGAGACGAAGACCGTGCGGCCCTGTGCCGCCAGGTCGCGCATCAGCTGACGCATCCAGTGGATGCCCTCGGGGTCCAGACCGTTGAGCGGTTCGTCGAGCAGCAGGGTGCGCGGGTTACCCAGCACGGCTCCGGCGAGGCCCAGCCGCTGACACATGCCGAGCGAGAGGGCTCCCACACGCCGGTCGACTGCTGCTGTGAGACCGACGAGCTCGAGCGCGTGGTCGACGTCGGCGCGGGTCAGGCCGGTGAGGGCGGCCAGGCAGCGCAGGTGGTCGCGAACGGTCCGTCCAGGATGCGCGGCCTTGGCGTCGATCAGCACCCCCAGGGCCCGCATCGGCGCAGGATGCTCCGCGAAGGGTCGTCCCTCGACGTGTACGGTGCCGGCGGTGGGCTGGTCCAGCCCTGCGATCAGGCGCATGACGCTGGACTTGCCCGCTCCGTTGGGTCCGACGAAGCCGGTGACTTGCCCCGCACGCGCACTGAAGGTGACGTCGTCGACGACGACACGCGGTGCGGCAGTGGAACGGCGCCGCGTGCGGAGAGGGCCGGGGTAGACCCGGCGCAGGTTGCTGACTTCGATCATGGGGACCTCCTGAGGCGGCGGTGTTGCAACGCGACGTCGGTGTTGAGGCGGTCAGGCAGTACGGGAGGTGAACGAGGCCGCGGCGGCGGCACACAGCAGGACCAGCCAGGCGGAGAAGGCCAGGAGTCCCGCGCCCCCAGGCAGCGCCGCAGTGTGGTCGACGACGTCCACGGTGTTGGTGATCGTCTCGGTCAGCCACCACCGATTCAGGACGTCGGTGAGCCCCCCTGCAGGAAGCAGCTGGAGGATGACGGGGACGACGAGGATCGCGCCGAGAACCGCGCAGATCGCTGCGGCTGCGCTGCGCATCAGGACGCCGGTGGCGAGTCCGGCCAGGGCCAGTCCGACCAGGACGGCGACGTTGCCAGCCAGGGCGAGCCAGGCGTGGGAGCTGGCCAGGGGGAAGTTCAGGCCGTGGTGACTCAGCCGGGCGTTGCCGATCAGCCACACCATGATCACGGCAGGGGTGCAGACCCCGGCACTCAGTAAGGCGACGACTCCGGCCTTGGCCAGCAGGAGCCGCCCGCGACGCGGTGCGGCCATGAGAGTCGTGCGGGTCATGCCGGTGCCCAGATCGCCGGTAGCGGCGACGACGCCGAAGGCAGCGACCAACCCGCGGGCTAGAACGGTTCCGGACAACGGGATGCTGAACGCGGCGGCGATGTCGCCGGGTCGTACGTCGGCGGGGCGGGCCCCGGTGGTGCTTCCGGCGGTGATCGCGACGCCGGCTCCCACGATGAGGACGCCGAGAGCGACGAGGGTCCATCGCATCGCCCGCAGGCTGGTCAGTTTGATCAACTCGCAGCGCAGCAGCCCTGTCCAGCGCACCGCACCCTCAGCAGGTTCGGTAGCAGGGGGCAACGGGGGAGTGGGCGTGCGGTTCATGTGCCGTGCTCCGTTGGGTCGAGGTGAGGGAGGGGGCCCGACGTGGGCGGGTTGTGAGTGCTGCATGAGGTCATGCGGCGCGGTGGAGGTGAGCGAGGACACCTGCCCGCACGGCGGCCGCCGCATCGCGGTGGTTGCCTCGACGGCGTCCGGGGTGCCCGGGTTGTTCGCTGCGGGGGTACCGGGGGTAGACGTCCCACGGCTGGCCGAGGACGAGAGCGGGGTGCAGAGGCAAGGCGCCTCGTCGTCGCGCACTGCGCCCGGGCGCCGTCATCCACGACTGCTCCGTGCGCCACCAGGACCAGACGTCGCGCTCGACGGTGTACCGCTCGGCGCGCTGGGCCAGGGCACCGCTCGTGCCCAGAGCGTCGGCGACGGCGTCGCGGCGGTCGTGGCGCGCCGGTGCCCAACCGGCTGCGACCGGGTGGATCAGGCCGTGTCCGGCGAGCCGGTCGAGGGTGCGTTCCAAGGTCGAGGTGTCCGCCCCGATGGAGCGGGCGAGGTCATGGGTGGTGGTCGTGCGGGTGAGGCGGGCATAGGTGTTACCTGCCAGTAGCCCCAGACCGCGGTGGGGCAAGAAGACGTCGTGTCGGGCTGCCTCGGTGCGGCGGGTCAGCAGGGTGATGAGGAGACCTCTGCGGGCGGCCCCTGCCCCTGCGGGGCGCGTGTCCGCTTGTGACCGCGCATGGTTGGTGTGGGTGTGGACAGTCGCCTGCGGGTCGATGTTCCAGCGGGCACCGTTGGGTCCTTCGGCGTTCTGGGCGCAGACAATCCAGTCGCTGGCGGCAAGGCGGAGCAGTGCGGTGCGCGCGGTCTCGCGGCCAATGCCGGCGTGCAAGGCCAGACGGCGAATGTCGGCTTCGACGGTCGTGGCGAGTCCCTGCAGGGCAAGCAGGCACAGCACGTCCAGCACGCGGCGATCTGCCGGGCCACTTCCGGTACTCCACCGGCCGGGGCTCGCATCGGCGCGGGTCTGCAGGTTCTCGACGAGGGCGGCCACAGCATCGGCTCGCGGGTCGAACGTCGGGTCGTCACCGGTCTGGCGGGGGGCGGCAGCAACGTGACGCACTGCCCGGGTCCAGTGGTGGCGCAGCACGGCAGTGCTTGAGCGGGTGCCCCGTGTGGGGCGGGGTCGTCGGCGGCTCTGTCCGTGCAGGCGTTCGGTTCGCGCGTACTCCATGCCGGGGGAGTCGAGCAGTGCAGCGACGTCATAATGGTGCCAGCGGGCGGCGGCTGCACCGATCAGGACGCGCCACAGCAGGCTGGAGGCGTCATCGCCGGGGCCGGGGTGTTCGGCCAGGGCGGCGCTGCTTGCGGCTGGTAGCGCCCGGCGGGTGCCAGGCAGGTAGACGTGGCCGGTCTCATCGACGGGGATGGGACCGTCCTGCTGCCGGGGGTCGGTGACAGGTACGCCGGGGCGTGCGCCGTTGAGCGTTTCGGCGAAGGCACGTAGTTGCGCACGAGTGGTGCTCGGGCTCAGCAGGATCGACAGGTCACCGTGCAGCACGGTGGAGGTGCTGCCGTCCCGGTGCGGGGCCCCGGGGGGTCGGCAGCAGCCGGTGACGGCGTTGCACAGCGGCGTGGGGTCCAGGCTGGGGCAGGTGCTGGCGACCGAGGTCGCGACGTCGCGGACGAGCACCTCGTCGGCTGGCTCGGCCAAGGCAAGCCAGATGTGACGACCGCCGCGTGAGCCGGAGCGGCAGACGACGTGCTCGACGCCGGCCGCGGTCAGGTGCTCCCGCAGGACCTCCTCGTCGCGAGCTGCGTCGGCGGGGTCGGTCTTGACGTCGAGGTCGAAGACCAACAGTCGGAACCGGCCGTGAGTGTCGGTGAGGGTGACGGCCCACGGCACCGGCGGCGCTGGGTCGGTCAGTGGCCAGGTCGCGACGTAGTCGTTGAGGGCTTGTCCGCTGGCGTCGACGGTGGCCACCCGCACGCGGGTGCGGGGGCTGATCGCTGCGGTCAACGCCCACGCGATCGCCTTGCGATTAGACGGCGTGGCGCCGAGGTCTGCGGCTAAGATGGCAATAGCTCCTAGTGAGTGGAACAGGCGAAGGCCCCGACCTCGCGGCCGGTCCTTTGTCGATCACCGCTTGATCTGTCGGGCCGCCAAGCACAACCAGATCGAGCGATTCACCTCCGACCCCCGCCCTTCCCCAAGGGCGGGGGTTTCGGTCGTTCAGGCGTTGTTCCGCACGTCGCCACCTCCGTTCACGAGGTCGGTCGTGTGGGCCGTGCGGGAGCGCGTCATGGTCGACGCCTCCAGGTCGGTGATCATCGGTCCACCGAGGACGACGTCGACACGGTGCGGCTCCTGGACTCCGCAGGCGGGGCAAGTACCGGCCGTGACGGGCTGCTCCTCGCCGCACTCCCGACAGGGGCCGTGGTGAGGGTGCAGGCCCGCGACGGAAGGCAGGGTGTCCTCGGAGGTGAGGAGTTGAACGACGCCAGAAGGGCGAACCGCGAGGGTCCAGGTGGCGGGTTCCTCGGTGACGGTCAGTCGCACCGGCCTGCGCAGCCGCGCAGCCAGGGTCGCTGCGCGGGCGATGACACCAGAGCGCAGATGCACGACGTCGCCGGCGGCCACAGGTCGCTCAGTGCCGTTGATGGTCAAGGTTCCGGTGCCGTCGGGACGGACCGAAGCAGAGACGCGCGGCCAGCTGGGGACCAGCTCCTGAGGAGCCTGGATCGCCCGGGTGCGCCTCACAGTCCACGGGCGACATGGGCGGCGGCGTTCAGCCACGCCCGCTGCGTCGCCGGGCGCAGTCCGTCGTAGCGGAGGATGCCGTCCACCATGCCGGGGTCGTGGGGGATCACCACGGCCTCGCGAGCGAGGTGGCCGAACGCGGTGACCATGCGGTTCTTGTCCTCGCGGGTGGCTCGGGCGTCAGCGGTGTTGACCACGACGACGGCCTCGCGCGCCAGGCGTGCGGAGTGCTCATCGCGGTCGGTGAGGGCCTCGAGCAGTCGGGCTCCGGCTTCGGCGTGGTCGTCGCGGGTGGTGGTGGCGATGACGAGCTGGTCGGTGTGGTCGATGCCCCGCTGCCAGATCGGGTCTGCGACGTCGTTGCCGCTGTCGATGAAGATGAGCCGGTAGTACTTCGAGGCCACCTGGTGGATGCGGTCCACGTCGGTACGGGTGACGCGGTCGGCAACAGCCAGGCTCACCGGCTTCGAGCGGAGCACGTCGTAGTGGTCCTCGCGCTGGTGGTGGGTGTAGGCGGCCAGGTGGGCAGCCTGCGCGTTGGGTCCCAGGAGGTCGCCCACGTGAGGCAGCAGCTCGTGCAGGGTGACCTCGTGGGGGCCCTGCTCGGTGCGCCACCCCAGGGTTCCGCGGGTCTGGTTGTTGTCCCAGGCCAAGACACCGGCACCGCCGTAGCGCGCGAACACCGCGGACAGGCACACCACCGTGGGGGTCTTGCCGACGCCGCCCTTCTCGTTAGCGATGTAGATCGTGCGCGGGGTGGGCCAGTGCTGACTCACCGCACGCCGGTCGGCGCGGAACGCCAATTCACTGGCGCTGGGGCCGACGCGCAGGCCCATGAGGCTCACGGCGCCACGCAACCCCTGTGTGGCCGGGGACTCGGCCTGGCGACTTGTAAGGAAGGACTCCCGCTGCTTCGGGTGCTGGTGTGTCCCCGGGGTCGGGTCAGTCTCCGCAGTGTCCTGGTCGAGGAGTGCCCGGCTGTCAGTGACAGGGACAGCAGTCGGGGCTGTAGCGGTGTCGACTCGCGTAGCGGCTGACGTCCACCCCGTGGGCCGCTCGAGGGGCGGGGCCGTGGGATGGGTGGTCGAGGACTCCTCAGGGCTGGAGGTGAGGGTGCGCGCCGGTGCGAGGGGGACGACCAGCGCAGCAGGGGTGAGGGTGGGTTCCACGACGGGCTCAGCCACCGGCTCAGGGACGGGCGCGACCAGCGGCTCAGGGACCGGCTCCACGACCGGCGCAGCCACTGACTCAGAGGCGGTTGGGGCGGCGGCGGTGTCGTCGGGAGCGAGCGTCCCGTCGGGATGGACGATGAACGTCCATTCGCCTTCGTCGCCGTGGGTGCGGGTGCGCAGGGGGCGGCGCAGCTCGGCCGCCTGGGCGGCGAGCAGGGCGAGGACTCGCTGGCGGGCGTCGTCGATGTCGTTGCCGGAGACGTAGTGGGTGGTGTCCGCGATCGTCACCTCGGCCTTCCCGTCGTTGCCGAGGGCGACGTCGGCCTCAGGGGCTGCGGTTACCGGAGCTGTGGTCATGTGCTTCTCCTTCGCTGATCCGAGACGAGCCGGGCTGGGCTTGCGAGGCGCTTCACGTGGGTTTCGTCGGACTCTACGAACCGAGGGTGATGCCCAGGCCTTGCATGAATGGGACGGGGTCGACGGGCTTGTTGTTGAGGTAGACCGAGAAGTGCAGGTGGCACCCGGTGGATCCACCGGAGGATCCGACGCGACCAATTTGATCGCCGGCCTTCACCTGCTGCCCCTCGCTGACGAGCATCCCGGACGCATACTCGTGCAGGTACTTGGTCTGGACACCGCCGCCGTGGTCGATGGTCATGGTGCCGTTGCCGCCGGAGTCGAACCCGACGAAAGTCACGACGCCGGACTGGGCGGCCCAGATCGGCCCCTCACATCCACCGCCGGAGAGGTCGGTACCGGCGTGAAGTTTTCGCACCCCGGTGATGGGGTGGATTCGGTAGCCGAAGGGGCTGGTGATGGGTCCCTTTGCGGGTACAGCCCAGCCGGTGGTGCTGACTTGCCCCGGGGTGGTGCCCGTGGAAGCGCACACCTGGTTCCCCGTGCCGGTCGCGAGCCCGGTGTCAATTCCGGACAAGCCTTCCACGACGGCGACCGCGTTGTCCCAGTACCTGGTGTAGTGGTTGGGGTCGGCGTTTCGCTGGGTGCGGTGCGCGATGACCGTGGGTTCCAGGGACTCACGGTCCTGGACTTTCATCAGGGCCTTGAAATAGTTCGTCGCCGAGATGTAGGGGTTCATGCGGTCGGCGTAGCTGCCCCACGCACCGTTGGCGCGCTGCTGGAACAGCCCGCGGGAGTCCGGCCCGGCCGCATCGCCGTAGTCGATGACGCGCAGGCCGGACTCACCCATCGCTGTCATGACACCGGTGGTCTGGTCTCGGACTCCTAGACCAAGATCCTTCCCGGCCTGGATGACGTAGGCGGCGTTGACGAGCTGCTCGTGGCCGTAGTTCCCGATCTTGTTCTGCGGGACGGAGGCGGGCTCGATGGTGACGCTGGAGACGCTGCCGGCCTCGGGGTTGCAGGAGGCGTTGGCGTTGGGGCCGAACAGCAGCAGGAACCCCGCGATGGGAGCCACGATGAGGACGGGGACGGCCACGAAGGCGGCGCACCCGATCCCCACTCCTGCCTTGCGGTTCGACATCGTTACTTCACTCCCTCCGGTGGGGTGAGGCTGGCCACCAGCCATCCAGCTGTCGCGTCGGCGCGGGTGACCACGACGAGGTAGGGACCGACGTCGGTCGGGACGGTCACACTCGCGACGTAGGCGCTCGTCTGGTCGGTGATGCGTGCATCCCCGACGACACCGTGGGCGGGGACGTTGGCGGGGTCGGCGTAGGCGTAGTCCTGCTGCGCTTGCTGAGTCAGCAGGGGGGACAGGTCAGCCCACCACGTGGGGTAGTCCAGGAAGGGGCGGGCGAAGGCGGTCATAGCCGCTTCGGCTGCCTCGTTGGCATTGTGGCGGGCCTGCTCGTCCCAGGTGGGCGCCGGCTGAGGGGCGATGGTCTCGCCGGTGTCCTCATCGATGTCGCCGCTGGTGGCTGAGGGGACGGTGCTCAGGTCGGTGGGCAGCACTGGGCCGGAGGGCGGGCTGCTGGTGGGGATGGTGCTCGTGGGCGTCGGGTTCGGCGGCGCCTCCCTCGTCGTGCTCCCACCTCCTCCGCAGGCGCCGACGACGCCTACCAGCAGTGCAGCGCTCGTCCACTGCAGCGGCTTCTTCACTGGAACGTCCCCTCGATGACGGAGCGCAGGGGGCTCCGATGGTCGTTGGTGGTCCTGGACCCGCAGTGTGGGTCGCGGCCTCGGGCAGCGTTGGCGCCTTGTCGCAGGGTTTCCTTGAGTTCGTCGCGGAGAATGAACCAGGTTCCGCCCACCTTGTAGCCGGGGATGACGCCGTCCTTGAGCCACTTGTAGAGACCGGGCTTGGTCAGGGCCAGGAGTTCGGCGACTTCGGGTGCGCTGAGGGTTTGCCCTCGACCTTCGAACAGCGCGTCGAGCCCTGACTCCGACGTCATGGTGCAACCTCCTGGACGGGTATTATTCCGGCAGAGTGGACGATGGCAGGGAACCTACCCTCTGTCGAGGTCTGTAGTCCATTGACGTACACCATACCCTCTGGTTGAGTCTGTGGGTATAGTCGGCGCAGCAGGCCGACGGTATCGGAGGACGAACATGAGTGCTGATCGCAATCCCTGGCTCTCTCAGCCCGTGGCCCCACCGGCACCGGCACCGGGGGCGACCACGACCATCCACCTCTCAGCACCGACCGGGCCCTCGACCCCGCACGCCGGGGTTCCTGCACCGGACCTGGTCGACCAGCTCCCGATGCGGGAACAGCAGCGACAGGCGGATCTGTGGTGCCTGGGGTCTCACGGCGGGGCAGGAGAAAGCACTCTCGCCGGTCTCGTCCCTGGGTGGGCCGAGGCTGGGCACGCCTGGCCTCGTGTCGGCGTTTGGGGACGCACCCCGGTCGTCCTCATGGCGCGCTCGGACCTCCGGGGTCTTCGCGCCGCTCAGGCGGCAGCCACGCAGTGGGCTGCTGGCCTGACCCCGGGCGTCGAGCTCCTGGGGCTCGTGGTGTCCGCGGACTCCCCGGGACGCCTACCGCAGCCGCTGCGTGAGCTGCTGCGGGTCATCGCCGGCGGCGTCCCGCGGGTGTGGGAGCTGCCCTGGGTCGAGTCCTGGCGGACTGACGCGGCCAAGCCCGCCAACGCCCCGCGCGGTGTGCGTCGCGTCGTGGACGAGCTGACCGTCCTGCTTCACCAAAGCGCTACTGGCGACCCTCACCGAAAGGACCTGCGATGAGCACCCTGCACCTGGCCTTGACCTCGGCCAACGACCTCGTGGCCGCCTTGCCCATGAACGGCATCCCCGACCCCACCGCTGCGCGGCCGCCGGGCATGGAGTCCATCGACACCGTCCTTAACTGGGGCAAGTGGGTCGCCCTGATCATCTGCGTCGGAGCGCTCATCGCCGCCGGCGCCCTGATGGCCTTCAACAGTCGCCGCGGGGAAGGCGGCGAGCACGTCGGCCGCATCGCCAGCGCCCTGTTCGGCGTGTGCATCATCGGCGGCGCAGGGACGATGATCGGCTTCCTGGCCACCTGAGCCGGCGCGCGAGCCGGACACCGAAGCGGAGGTAGTGATGAGCAACGAGGACAGCAGGACCCGCAGCCCCTTCACGACGTGGTACTTCATCGCGTCGGCGGTCGCTGTAGGGCTCGTCGTCATCGTCGCCGTGGTTCTGGCGATCATCAACTCCCGTGACGGCGGCAGCTCGGCCTCCCCGGTGCCCACCCAGACAAGCCAGACCGAAGCGGGCTCTTCCTCGTCGACTCCGCAGTCCTCCGATGCTGCGGAGTCGACGAGCATCTGCGGGCTGGCGGGAGAAGACACCGCGGCCACCCTCACGACGGCACCCGCGGCCTCCTGGCAGTACCAGGGCACCACCGCCTACCCCACGTCATCGACCGCCGGCCCCGGTAGCACCGACGCCAGCGGTGTGCGCTCCTGCTTCCAGCGGTCCGTGACCGGAGCGGTCTTCGCGGCCGCCAACGCGGTCGCGCAGGGCACGGAAACCTCGACCGCCGCGACGTGGCTTGACTCCTTCATGACCAAGGACTCCCCGCGTGACGGTCTGAGCGGCACCGCCGGTGGCGACTTCGAGTCCGGCGTCCGCGCCAACGTTACTGGCTTCAAGGTCCTCGACTACACCGGCGAGACCGCCACCGTCGACATGGCCGTGACCGGGTCCGCGGCCGGACAGTCCGTCGACCTGTCCATGGTCTACAACCTGCGCTGGGAGGACGGCGACTGGAAGCTCGTCGTCACGGACCCCGCGACCCTCATCGACGTCTCGACCATCCCGAACCTCGCCGGCTACATCTCCTGGGGGCCGTAACCATGCCCGACTGCACGGGCCTGAACGCCATAAATCCGCTGTGCCAAGCCGCAAAAGGCGTGTCTAGCGTCCTGGACGGCCAGCTCGAGAGTTTCGCCAACGGCGTCACCGAGATGTTCGGCAAGTTCGTCGCATCCCTAGGGAGCATGTGGGTCTACATCAAGACCCCGGACCTGGCGGGAACGGGAGGGACTTCCCCCGTCCCCGCCGGAGCGGCCCCCGCCAACGCAGGAAACCTGGTCGCCGTCCTGGACGGCGTCATGTGGTTGTCACTGGCGATCGCCGTGCTGTCCCTCATCGCCCTCGGAGCGAGGCTGGCCGTGTCCATGCGAGCCGGTGAGGGCCTGGCCACCGTGGGCCGGGTGAGCTGGATCCTGGGGGGGGTCATCCTGATCTCCGCCGCCGGCGCAGTGGTCACCCGCCTTGTCCCCACCAACCCCAACGGCTCCGCGGGAGCAGTGCTGTTCCTGCAGTCGTCGCTGACCTGGGTGACGATCTCCGTGGCGATCGGCGCCACGATCATCGGTGGCGCGCAGATGGCGTGGCACCAGCGCGCTGAGCCCGGCCGCAACTGGCTGTCTGCGATGTTGACCCTCGTAGTCGTCGCTGGTGCAGGCACCTTCTTCGTGAGCATGCTGACCAAGACCGCCGACTCCACCGCCGCGTGGCTGCTTCAAGGCGCTCTCTCCTGCGACATCACCGATCCGGCCGGGAGCTGCTTCGGCCGACAGATGATGACCCTGCTCGGCCTGTCGACCGTGGTGCCCCTTGGGCCGCTGACGGTCATCTTCATGGGTACCACCGCGATCTGGGCCAGCTTCTTCCAGGTGGCACTGATGGTCCTTCGCCTGGGCCTGCTGGTGATCATGACCGGCACGCTGCCTCTGTCGGCGTCCTTCGCCAACACCGAGATGGGACGCACCTGGTTCAAGCGACACGTGGCGTGGCTGCTGGCGTTCATCCTCTACAAGCCCGCCGCCGCGGTGGTCTACGCCGCCGCGTTCCAGCTCGCGGGTACCAACGCCTTCGCCGGGGACTCCACGGGGCTGGTGGCCATCATCGCCGGCCTGGCCCTGATGGGCCTGGCACTGATCATGCTCCCTGCCCTCATGGTCATGGTGAGTCCGATGGCCAACCTCGGCGGCGGTGGCGGCGGGGCGGGCGCAGGTGCTGGCCTGCTGGCCGCCCTGCCCACCGGGGCTGCGGCCGTCGGCCGCCTGGCCGGGAGCGGCTTCGGGGGACGGAGCAGTCAAGGGCCCAGCGGCAGCGGCGGAGGCCAGGGCCCCAGCGGCAGCGGCGGGGGGCAGGGTTCACCCGGCGGCGGCGGGGGACAAGGTCCCAGCGGCTCCTCGGCCCTCGGTCCCAGCGGCAGCGCCGGTGCAGCTCCCGCCGCCGCCGGTGCTGCACCGGCGACCGCCGGTGCAGCCGCCGGCACCTCGGGCGGGGCTGCGGCAGGCGGAGCAGCGGCAAGCGGAGCAGCAGCGGGCGGTGCCGGAGCGGGCGGAGCAGCAGCCGCAGGCGCGGCAGGCGGTCCCGTGGGTATCGCCGCCGGTGCAGCCATCGGCGTCGCCTCGAAGGCCGCCGACGGCGCCAAGCAGGCCGCACAGAACCTCGGACGACAGGCAACAGGCGATGGGAGCAAGTCCTGATGACGACGCTGGAAGACAGAGCACCACGGACCTACGGTAACTGGCAGCGCCCGACGTCTCCGGGACTGCTGGGCCTGGGCTCGCTGGGGACCCTCATGCTCTTCGGCGGACTGATCTTCACCGTCTTCACCGTGATGCTCGTCGGCTTCCTGGCCGGTCTGGGCGTCTTCCTCGTGGTCGCGATCCTGGTCGCCGCAGTGACGACCCGCGACAAGCACGGGATGAATATCCTGACCCGCACGGCGGCCCGGTCGGCGTGGTGGTCCTCGCGTGCCCGCGGCCTGCACCTGTACCGCTCCGGGCCGTTGGGTCGGGCCCTCTGGGGCACCTACCAGCTGCCCGGGCTGGTGGCTGGGGTGCGCCTGAGCGAACACCAGGACGCCTACGGCCGCCCGTTCGCGATGCTCTACTGCCCGGCCACCTGGACGTACTCGGTGGTCATCGGCACCGAACCCGTCGGCGGCGAACTCGTGGAACAGGCTCAAGTCGACGTCTGGGTGGGGCGGTGGGGCCGCTGGCTGGCCAAGCTGGCCGACGAGTCGGGCCTCGAGGGTGCCTCGGTGACCGTTGAGACCGCTCCCGACAGCGGCGCGCGACTGCGGCAGGAGGTGGAGGGACACCTCGACCCCGACGCCCCCGCGTTCGCGCAGGCCGTCATGCGTCAGGTCGTCGACGAGTACTCCGTCGGCTCCTCGCAGGTCCGGGCCTACATCGCCCTGACGTTCAGCGCAGCCAGTCGCATCGACGGCAAGCGGCGCAAGCCTGACGACATGGGCCGCGACTTGGCGGCCCGGCTGCCTGGTCTGACCTCTGAGCTGGCGGCCACCGGCGCTGGTGGCCCTCGCTTGGTGAACGCCCAGGAGCTGTGCGAGCTCGTCCGCGTCGCCTACGACCCGGCCGCCGCACCGCTCATCGACGAGGCCCACGCTGCCGGAGAGGTCCCGGACCTGCACTGGTCCGATGTCGGACCGGCCGCGGCGCAGGCGACGTGGGACGGCTACCGGCATGACTCAGCGTTCTCGATGACGTGGGGGATGACCGAAGCCCCGCGCGGCAACAGCCAGTCCGACGTCCTGGAGCGGCTCCTGGCCCCGCACGACGACATCGCCCGCAAGCGGGTCACCCTCCTGTACCGCCCGCTGCCGACGGCACGGGCGTCGGCGATCGTGGAGACCAACCTCCGGGCCGCGGAGTTCAAGGTCAGCTCCTCCAGCAAGCCCACGGCGCGGGCACTGGTCGCGGCTCGCCAAGCTCAGGCCATCGCCGGAGAAGAGGCGAACGGAGCCGGCCTCGTGCAGTTCGGCCTCCTGGTCACCGCCACTGTCGACGACCTCAGCAAGGAGCGCCTCGCCCGGGCCGCCATCGACACCTTGGGTGCCACGGCCAGAGTGCAGCTGCGCCCGATGTACGGCACCCAGGACGCCGCCTTCGCCGCGGCGCTACCGCTCGGACTGGTCCTGCCCAAGCACGTGAAGATCCCCACCGAACTGCGGGAGAAGCTGTGAGCCGCGACGACTTCTGGGACCCGACCGTGGAGACCGTCGTCGCGGCGGGGCGTTCAGGTGCTGGTACGGGCGCAGAGCCTGCCGGACAGGGCACTCGGAAGGGGAGGACGTCGCGCCTGCACCGGGCGCAGCGTCGAGCTGACCGCAAGGCCGCCCGCAAGGCGATCCCGCACGCGGCAGGCAAGAGCACCGCGCCCTCTACGCCGAGCAAGACCCCGCGGCCGGAGCGCCCAACGAGCCGCGGGTGGGCGCGCACCGGCGGTGGCTACGCAACCCGGGTGGAGGCCCCACCCGAGTTCCGCGGGACCACGGTGCAGGTGTGTGGACTGTGGCCGTTCTCCGTGGGCGCAGGAACCCCGATGGTGGGGGTTCCGATGGGCAAGCACCAGACGACGGGCGCGACGCTGTGCTGTGACCCGATCTCCTGGTTCCAGCCCGACCGTGGCGCCAACCTGATCAACAACCCCAGCATGTTCGTCCTGGGGATGCCCGGCCTGGGTAAGTCCACCTGGATCCGCCGGATGGCGGTCGGGCTGTGCTCCTACGGCGTGATCCCACTGGCTCTGGGCGACCTGAAGCCGGACTACACCCGCATGGTCCGCGCCCTCGGCGGGCAGGTCATCACTCTGGGCCCGGGCCGCGACCGTCTCAACGTCCTAGACCCCGGAGAGTCCGCGCGTGCCGCGCGCCGACTGCGGGCTGCGGGCTTCGACCAGCAGGCCGACGAGGTGTTGGCCGACGCGCAGAAGCGGCGCCGGTCGATGGTCGAAGCGCTGCTCGTGCTGATCCAGCCCGACCGTCCCAAGCTGGCTCGGGAGATGATGGTCGTCGACGCCGCACTGCTGATACTCGACGACACCCTGCAGCGGGTGCCGGAGATGCCGGACCTCCTGCAGCTGGTGGAGCAGGCTCCTCAGCCGCTGAGGGATGCCGCCCTGGATCGTGGCGTCATGACCCGCTACCAGGAGCTCACCGAGGACCTGGAAGCCGCGCTCCGGTCGCTCGTCAGCGGCGACGGGGCCATGGCCGACACCTTCTCCGGGGGCACCACGACGCGGATGCGCATGGACGTCCCCGTGGCCTACGACGTCTCCTCCACGGGCGACAGCAACGACGCTCTGGCGGCCGGACTCTTGCTGGCCTGTTGGTCGACGGGTTTCGCCACCGTCAACATCGCCCAGGTCCTCGCCGACGTCGGGCTCGAACCGCGCCGGCACTACCTCACGATCGTGGACGAGCTGTGGCGGGCCCTGCAGTTCGGAGGCCGCATCGTGGACGCGGCCAACAGCCAGACCCGTCTGAACCGTGAGACCGGGACAGGAGTCGTGTGGGCCTCGCACACGATGAAGGACCTCGAAGCCCTGGCGCTGGAGGAGGACCGCATGAAGGCTCGCGGCTTCGTCGAGCGCGCCGGCATCGTCGTCTGCGGTGGCTTGCCGGAATCGGAGATGCCGCGGCTGAGCAAGGCGGTGACGCTGTCCGGTGCGGAGATGAGGGAGCTCACCGAGTGGTCAGCGCCGGGGGAGTGGAACTCCGCCCTAGGGCGAACGGAAGACCCGCCCGGTCGTGGGAAGTTCCTGATCAAGGTCGGCGCCCGGCCGGGCATCCCCGTCTACGTCGCCCTCACCGACGCGGAACGAGCCATCAACGACACCAATCTGCGCTGGCACGAGCTCTCGCGGGTGGGCCGCTACAACCCCGACGCGGAGGAGGACGAGGTGGCTGCCCCCAGCGTAACGATCGACCTCACGACGGCGGCCGCTGACGCCGCTGCGGCCACGGATGCACCCACCCTGCCTGCCGCGCCGGCCGCCCTGTCCCCTGAGATGGGCGAGGACCTCCCCACAGGGGCCGTTACGGTCCCAGACACGCTGACTCCTGAGCAGCCCACCGGCGACGAGGCGGTGCAGCGATGAGCGCGACGACCAACCGCCGCAACGGGCCAGGAGGCATGGGCGCCGAGACGGTCCTCATGTCCGTCGCCGTCGGCCTGATCATCACCGGGCTGGGTTCGTTGTACGCCGCCATGTACCTCGGGCACCGACTGGCCGGTGACGACGTGACCCTGCCGTCGGACCCGTTCGCCCTAACCTTCGGTGTCCTGGGCGGAGACCTACCCTGGCCCGGGGTCTTCGGATGGGTCATCCTCGCCGCGGTCCCCCTGGTGCTCCTGACCCTCGGGGTCGTGGTCCTGAGCTGGTACATGAAGGGCACCAGGAAGCGCAGCCGCGTGGACCCCGCTGCCGTCCACCTGGGTCGGGCCCGCGACGTGGAGAGCCTGCGCACAGAGGCGGCACGGGCCACGGCCCGGCGTCTCGGGATGCACGGCGACCTCGAGGTGCCCGGTGTTCCGATCGGTCGGATGGTCAACGGCGGTTTCCCGCTGTGCGGGTCCTGGGAGGACATGCACCTCGACATCTGGGGCCCCCGCACCGGCAAGACGACCTCACGGGCCATCCCTGCCATCCTCGCGGCCCCCGGCGCGGTGCTGGTGACCTCGAACAAGCGGGACGTCGTGGACGCCACGCGGAACCCGCGCGAGAAGTCCGGTCCCGTCTTCGTCTTCGACCCGCAGAACATCGCCGGCGAACAAGCGTGGTGGTGGTGGAACCCGCTGTCCTACGTCACCGACGAGGTGCGCGCGGCGCGCCTGGCGGGTCACTTCGTGGCTGGCTCCCGGGAAGCGGGCGCCAAGACCGACGCCTACTTCGACAACGCCGCCAAGGACCTCCTCGCCGGCCTGCTGCTCGCTGCAGCTCTGGACAAGCGTCCGATCACAGACGTCTACCTGTGGCTGACCCGACCCACGGAGACCGAGCCGGCCACGATCCTGCGTCGCCACGGCTTCACGCTGCAGGCCGCTCTCGTGCAGTCGACCATCGACCTGCCCGACAAGCAGCGCGCTGGTGTCTACGGCAGCGCCCAGCAGTTCGTCTCCTGCTTGACCAACCGTCAGGTCGCGGCCTGGGTCAACCCCACACCGGATCGTGATGGGCGTGACGAGCGCCGCCAGTTCAACCCCGCCGACTTCGTGCGCGGACAGGGAACCCTCTACAGCCTGTCCAAGGAGGGTGAAGGGACCGCGGGACCGCTGGTCACCGCACTGACCGTCGCCGTCGTCGAGGCGGCCGAGGAGCTGGCCACCACCTGCGCCGGCGGCCGGCTGGCTACACCCCTGCTGGGAGTCCTCGACGAGGCCGCCAACGTCTGCCGCTGGAAGGAGCTGCCGAACCTTTACAGCCACTACGGGTCCCGCGGGATCGTCTTGATGACCATCCTGCAGTCCTGGTCCCAAGGCGCCGTGGTCTGGGGCAAGGAGGGGATGGCCAAGCTGTGGAGCGCCTCGAACGTCAAGGTCTACGGAGGCGGTGTCAGTGAGGTTGACTTCCTGGAGAATCTGTCCCGCCTACTGGGCAACTACGAGCGAGTGGTGACCTCGTCCTCGAGCGGACGCGGACGGCGGACCACGAGCCGTCAGCTGCAGCGGGAGCGCATCCTGGAAGTCGACGACCTAGCTGCTCTTCCGAAGGGGCGCGCGATCGTGCTGTCTTCCGGTAACCGGCCCGCCATGATCGAGACCCAGCCGTGGATGACCGGGCCTCACTCGGAGGAGGTCAAGGCGTCCGTCCTCGCTCACGACCCGCAAGGTCGGGTGACCATCGACGTTGCGGCTGTGGAGCTCGCCGCGGTGCGCAGCAGCTTGGCCACCCACGCCGGGGCGGATGCGTGATGAGCGCCAGCGACTGGGGGGTTGAGGACTGGGGCGGATCAGCCAACGCGGCCGACGGCAGCGAGGACGCTGCTACCGCTCAACACGCTGAGTGGATAGGCAACGGCATCGAGGCCGAGGACGCGGAGGTCGACGACGTGGACCTCGGCGAGGACCCCCCGGTGGACGAGCTGACGGGAGAACTACTGGACGAGCCCGCCGGTCCCAGAGTGAGCGGGGCGGACCGCCCGCAGCGCGTCCTGGGCGTGGACGTCGGCAGCCTGGCTACGCATGCCGTGGACGAGGCGGTCCAGGCGGCAGTGCAGCGCCAGGTAGCCAAGATCGCTCAGGAGTCTGTGGCGAAGGCACTGACCCCAGAGGTGCTTGCTGCGCTGCGGGTCCGCGCCCAGGAGGCCACGACCGCGGCCGTCAGCGAGCACGTCGCCCAGGACGGGACCAAGGCCCTAGCCGACGCGGACGAACCGTCACTGCACTACGGCTCAGTCGACGAGTTCGTGCGTGAGCACTTGCGCGTGGTGTACCGGCCCCGCATCGACGGCAAGAACCGGTTGTGGTCTGCGCAGTGGTGGAAGTACCCGGAAGCCCGCATCCGCCTAGAGGCGATCTGGCGGGCCTGGGAACATCTTCGCCTCGACCCCGCCACCGGGGTGAGCGTGTGGTGGCGCGATCACGCCGACTACCACTTGGGCGTCCTGACGAGCCCCGCAACCAGTCCGTTTCCGGCTGTCTATGACGACAGCGTGAACACAAGCGAGTTTGGCGACCCATTACCGTACATTGCTCCACCCAAGGAACTTTTCCCAGATACGCGCGTTGCGCGACCATCTTCTGGAGAGGAGCCTGGTGACTAGCGACTAATTGCCCAGAACAGCGAAGTCGCTCTGCTCAATTACACGCGCGACAGCATCACTTTCCGGCAGTCTCTGGTGCATCTCTCGCAGGTCCACCCAGAAACGCTCTCCCCAATACTCCTGGCTCACGCCATGGATAAAGATACTAGCCGATTCATGGTTGATTGCTACAAAGTCGTGGGTCACGAGGGATTGGACGTAGTACTCGACGCTTTCGTACGGTATCTGGAAGATTCGACCAGCCTCGACAATATCTAGCCGCAACTTTCCGCCATCCAGCACCCCATGGGTCACTATGACAGCCAAGATCCTGCGACTCAATGGTGCGAGTCTCGAGAGTCGATTCTCTAGGTGCTGCAGAAAAGGAAGGTCGTGGGCGAACTCCTCCGCACCATGCCCCGGCCAGAGAGCCGAGTTGTCACGCGTCGGCATGGTTGAGGCGATCTGCTGAGCGGCCGTAATCGAATCCTTAATTTTCTCCGCCGCATTACTGAATCGATCCTCGTGCTCACTCTTCCATGTGACTAGCTTATCGACGGAGAAGTCTTTCCAAAGCGAGTCGATAGTTTTATGGTGGGGTTCACAAAGCAGGATGATGTTCTCGAAATCGTCATGGGTTCCCGCCCCCGGGGGCAAATCTTTCTCGCCCCGAGGTCCCGCCTTCTTTGCGCTCACGATATGGGCGCGCTCCGCCACATAAATACCGTGCTCATTGAAGAGTCGAGCCGTGCATAGCTTAAATGCGCACTCATTACCGGACAGCATCCAGAGCTTCCGACTGACTGCATCCGTAATCGCCACGGCAGTACATTACCTCATGTCGTTACTCTGAGTGGTCGGCTCATCACGCACCGAGGGACGTCGGGGCAGCGTGTGAATCGTTTAGAGGAGACCGAAGAAGTCGTCGGTCCAATCCGAGAATCCCGGGTTGTACCGGATGATGCGCCACGGGGTTGGGTGATGCTCGAAGACATGTTCCAGCTTCTGGGCGGCCGGCACCGCCAGGCCGTCGTCGAGGAGCTGGAACCGTGCGACGACGCGAGGGTCGTCTGACTCGTCACCGGGCTCCACGGGAGCGCGCGGGTCGTGGGTCCGATGGATAAGCCCAAACTCCTCTAGCTCGTGAAGGCTCTGGTAGCTGGTCTGGGTCACCCCGTATTTCAGCTCGCGTACCGACTGGGCGCGTCCGACGCCGTCAGTGGAATGCGCTCGACCCAGGTTGGTCGCCGTCGCGGTATGGCGAATCATCATGTAAGCGGTGATCTCAGGCGGGGTGAGCAAGTGCGCCCAACCGTTCAGCCAGAAGTCCACGGGTACCTCGAGACCACCGTCTGCGCGGGTGAACTCATGACGGCTGCCGTCTTCTGCCAGTGGTCGCCACCCCATCCATGACTGCCGCCCGTTCCGCTTGCGTGCGAGTCGCACGAGGCCCAACTCGTCGAGGCGACCGAGTGCGGCAACGAGACGACGACGAGCGTCTGCAGGTGAGGTTGGGTCGGCCATGAGACGCCCCCACGACGGCGCCTTCGAAGGGGTGCCGACAACGTTCTCGATGCCACTCCAGTCGGGACGGTCGTCGGGCGTCGAGCGGAAGGTGCCAACGGCCAACGCCATCAGCTCCAGGGTCATGGCCCATCCGCCGCGATGCACTAGGCGGCCAAGGGGCGGTCTCTGTAGGACCTTCTCGCGCACGGCTGCCCCGAGTAGACCTGTTTTCCGCTGCGGGTGAAGTGCTGGATCCGGGCCAGGTAGCTGCGCGTCCTGGATGTCTGTGAAGACGAAGGCGGGCCTGAGCCAGATGGAGTCGGCCTTATCCGCGGGCCCGACCCGCTGCTCTTGGCGGAGTGTCCTAGTTGCCTCCGTGACCGCTGGACGGCGCTTCTGCAGCAGCTTCCTTCGAGCGCGGCGGTCCGTCCGGCCCCTCTCGCCAGCGGCCTCAGCCCACAGCTGGTGGCGGCGTTGATCGGGGGTTCGGCTGTCCTCGGACTCGGAGGGTGCCACACGCACCGCAGCGAGACCTCCATTCACCGGTGGAGCTACGACTGCCGGAGCTCCCTATACATCGAAGACTCGAAGCGTAGCTGTATAGGGAGCTCCGCGCGTCTTAGCTACTAGCTCCACACGTTGTCGCCTGGTCGAGGGCCTTCCCCGGAGAGTCAGTCATGTCGACGGAAGCACCTGGAGCGGGGACCCACGCGCCAGCTGGTAAGCGTCGGCGTCGGGAGGCTGTCCGCTTCGCATGTGCGGACAACCTGCCGACGCTGCGGTGATGGGCGGCCACCCACCACCGCAGCAAGCGATCACTCACCTGTTGGTACCTCAACCGGAAAGGCGGCGCTCATGTCGCGACGACCTTCGCATTGCCAGTGCACCACGTCCTCAGTGCCCAAGGCCAGAGGGTGGGGCTTGCTCCTCACACAACGACTACTGGCCTGGCTACTGCTGACCGCTGGTGCCGTTGTGGCGGTGGGCGGCCTATTCGCCAAGCAGACGGATGCGATGGCTACGGCCGGCGGGTTGCTGATCTCAGGAAGGATGTTGCTACCGAGGAGGCCGCGGTTCGTCCAGAGCCCCGACGGTCGGCGGGAGGAGACGATGCCTGGTCCTGGCCTCATCTAGCGGCCGAAGCGCGTCAGCGGAGCGGGCTGTCTCGCTCCGCTGACGCTGGCCGCGCTGTGCACCCTGAACCCGCACCTAGACGACGCGCGCAGCAATCCCGCGGGTGGTGCCACGGCGACGCCGCAACTGCGCTCGGGCCACACCCGCCACCATTCGCGGACTGAACATGGCGGTTGGCGGGCTCACTAGATGCCCGACACGCTGCATGACCTCGGCAGCCGGCAAGCTCCCGCGCATCGCCAGTCGGCCCACCTGGTCCCCCCACGCTCCGATCAGCGCCTCCTGTAGACGAGCCGGTTCGGAGCTGGTGGCGTACATCCGGTCCTGGGAGGTGGCCATCGTCCACGGCAGGTTGGTGACCTGGGCGATCTGCCGCTGTGTGGTGGAGGTCGACCGGCCAGCTCGCAGCGCGGTGCGCAGTCGCAGGCCCTGGCATGCGGCGACGGTGATGCCGTGGCCGTAAACCGGGTTGACCGCGCACAGAGAGTCCCCAACCGCCAGCAGCCCCTGCGGCCAGCGGCGGACGTCCTCGTAGCGGTGACGGACGTTCGCGGTCTGGCGGTGGACCGCGACCTCGCCCACTGGGGTCATCTCCCGCACCGCCTCCAGCGCGGAAGTGGGCGGCATCGAGGCCAGGTGCTGGTCGAAGGCGTCCTCGTCGCGTCCGGGGCGGTCGGCACCGACCCCGACGGTGGTGACGAGCCACTGTCCGTCTTCGATGGGTCCGACCATGCAGCCGCGGGGCCGGGTCGGGCTGATCATCATGAGCACCCCTGGACCTGGGGCACGGGTGCTGGTGTAGCGCCGCGTGGCGTAGCCGACCTGCGCATCGACGGTGACGGTCTTCGCTTCAGGGACGCCTAGTTCCGCCAGCCACGTCGGCAGCCTCGAGGACCGGCCAGAGGCGTCGATGACCAGTTCAGCTCGCAGTTCCTCGGTGGCGTCGGCGTGGTCGTAGGACACCTGCCAGGCCCCGTCAGGGGTCTGCGTCAGGCCGTTGACTCGGGCCCGGGTGGTCATGGCTACCCGGGGCATGGCTTGGACGCGGTGGCGGATGGTGTGCTCAATCAGGGGGCGGCTAGCGCACAGCAGGTCCAGGCCGTAGTCCCCGATCGGCGCCCATCCGTCTGCGCCCAGCAGCGGCATCCGTCCCATCTGGAAGTGCGGTGCTCCCGCGGCGCTCAACTCTGCGCCGACGCCGGGGAACAGCTCCTCCAGGGCCAGGCGGCCTCGCATCAGCAGGATGTGGCTCTGGCCGCTCTGGGGCACCCCACGTCTGGCTACGGGCCCATCGGGCAGGGCATCGCGCTCGAGGAGAGTCACGCGCCATCCGGCGGAGCTCGCTGCCGCCGCCGCGCACAAGCCGGCCACGCTGGCTCCGATCACCACAGCGTGTCCGGGGGTCGAGGCGCGGCTCGTACGGGGAAGACTCACCACCCCATCCTCGGTCATCCATCTCCTCGCCCACGAGCACCCCGCGGGCCATCACGGAGGCGTGTGGTGCGGACGCAAGAACGGGCCGACCCCGGGCATGAAGGCCGACCCGATCGAGCGCCGCAGCGAGTGCGGCCTACCGGCTCAGCTCGCCGCGCTGCTTCTGCTGGGCCCCGGTCCCACGGTGCTTGCGAGCCTTGGGGGCACCGCGATCGGTGTCCTTGACGGCGTCGCTGGCGGGTCTGCCCTGCGCGACGTCAGCGGCCAGGTGGGCAGCGACCGTCTCGGAGTCGATGCCTTTGGCCTCCAGAGCTGCGGCGACCCCACGGCGACGCTCGGCGCTGGCGTAGAGCACTGCGGACTCACCGCGAGCCGCGCCTGCACCCTGCGCGGCGTGCTCCTCGGCCCCCGGCGCCGGGGCTGCCGGCCTGGGAGTGGCGGCAGGACCACCAGCCTGCATCCAGGGGTTGCCCGTCGTGCTGGGCACGTCGTTGTCGAGGGGCGAGGCATCGGCGCTCTGGCTGTCCCGCTCGGCCGTCACGGGGGCCTGCGCGTCAGCGGGGGAGGTGGCGTCTCGCTCACGATCAGCCCCACCGCGCAGCTGCCCGCGGATGAGGTCGCGCATTCGCTCCGCGCTGCCCTCAGCGCCGAGCGGCGCACTGCCCGCGCCGGCACGCTCTGCGCCGACGACGGCGGCCGCGGCGACGACAGCGGCGGCGTCGACGCGGGGGTCTGTGCTGTCGACCCCGGTCGTAGTGGTCTCGCTGCGTGCTGCTTCCGCGCGGCGGTCCTCCTGCGCGGCATCGGCGGTCAGGCGCTCCGCCTCGGCCCGGTCTGTGGCCTCTCGGCGCCGTTCGGTCTCTCCTTCCAACCGAGCGCGGTCGGCGTCGTCGAGGAGCTGGGGGAACTTCGCGGCGATGGCCTGGTCCACGTCGTAGTCGCGACCAACCCAGCCCTTCGCGTCGCCCAGTTTGGTACCGGCAGCAGGCTGAGTGTCGGTGCTACTGGCCATCTGCTCCAGCTGCGTCAGCGCCTGGTCCTTGTTCAGTCGGACCCGATCGAACGCCTCGTGACTAGTCTCAATCCACTCCGACGTGGGAAAGACCTGGGCGGCCTCAGCCTGCCGCCGTGCGGTCTCCGCGCCAGCTGCCTCGGCTGCCACCGCGGCGAGGTAGGTCTCGGGGTCGACGTCGTAACGGGTCCGCATCTCCGACCGCACCCGGTCTTGCGCCTGCGCCGCTTCGGGCAGCTCCGACGCCCACGAGCGCGCCGTCGTGTAGGCGTGGGCGATGTCCTGCGGGGTAGCCCGCTCCCACCACTCGTTGCGGTGCACGTTGGCCAGCTCGGCCTGCGCCGCACGCTGCTCCGCAGCCAGCCGCGACGCCAGCTCCTTCGCCTCCCGCTCGGCGGCGACCTGCATCCGCCGCAGCGCCTCCTCACGTGCCCGCAGTGCGACTTCTGCCAGCTGCGCAGCCGTGGTCAGCCATACACGG
This sequence comes from Kineococcus rubinsiae, assembly GCF_011839805.1. GTDB lineage: Bacteria > Actinomycetota > Actinomycetes > Actinomycetales > Kineococcaceae > Kineococcus > Kineococcus rubinsiae. The sequence goes on from NZ_VWPY01000022.1 coordinate 49,459, forward strand.
AGCTGACCTTGGACCGTCTCCTCGATCCCATCGCCTTCGGGCATCGCCGGCTCCTCTCCTAGCGTTCCTGACCGCGGTCCGCGGACGGGTTGGTGTGCTGCTTGGCGCGCTGGTCGGCCAGCTTCGACGGAAGGGGCGAGCCGGGGCGTGGTGCCTGCGGGAAGGCCGCGTTCATCCGCTCCAGCATCTCCTTCACCTCCGCACTCACCGGCGGTTCAGCCGCGGGCTCGGGCTGGGCGTAGGACGCGGGCCGCTGCAACGTCGCGGTCGCCGTAGCCGGCCCGCTGCCCACCTCGGCGGCCCCACCCGCAGGCCGCGGTGCCGGGTGCTGCGTGACGCTGTGCGCGGCGCGGACGCGCATCAGCTGGGCCCGGGTCTCACCGGCCAGCAGCCGTGCTTGGTGGTGCTGCTCGCTGACCACCGCGTGGTCGTAGACGGCCTGGGTCAGGCGCAGCACGGAGCTGATCAGCGCGGCCTGCCCGATGGGTCCTTGACCGCCTCGGCTGACGCTGGCCGCGAGCATCGCCAGGCCGGTGATGGCGTGGGTGCCGGCCTTGGATGGGGGAGTGGTGCGCCGGTAGGTCTGCGCCGAACGGGACAGCGCCTCGGCGGCCGCGGCGAGGTCACCGGGCACCGCTTCGGTGGCCGTGGACCAGGCCGCCAACGCCCCCGCGGTCTGGCGCGCGACGGTCGCCCAGGTGTCGCGGTCCTGTACCGGAACCTCGCGCAGTCGGTCGACGAGCTCGCGCAGCTTGGCGTCCTGCTCGGCCCACTCCTGCGGGGTGACTTCGTGGGTCTCTCGGCCCGCTGCCACGACGCGGCGACCGCGCTTGGCGGCGGTCCATTCCGCGGCCGCGGCGCTGGCGCCGGTGGGGGTGTCTTCCCACTCACTGCGCAGCCGGGGAAGGGTCAGGTCGCGGCCCAGGTGACCGCCGCCGTACCAGATCGGGCGCTCACCGTGCTCGGGCCTGGCGGCCACGGAGTAGCCGGTGATGACGTCGGTGGTGCCCTCCGCGAAGCGTGCCCGCACGAGGAGCCCGGAGCGGCGCATTCGGCGCACGAACTCGGCCTCGTCGGCGGCCGCGGTCGCTGCCGCGCGCACCCGCAACGCCAGCGCTTCACGGGGCTGAGCGGCGCGCAGCTCAGCGGCGATCCGCTGCTGGCGCTGCGCACCACTGAGCTGCTCCCACGCCGGCACCGGTGCACCCACCGGCAGGCCCGGGACGACCGTCCCGGCCGCGCGCGTGGTGCGCAGGCGTTCGTGCTTGGCCTGCGCACGGGCGCGTGCCTGGGCCTCACGCTCGGCGGGCTTGAAGCCACGCGTGGAACGCTCGGCGGTGACCGACTCCAGGCGCTGCAGCCCGTACTTCACCTCCAGCGCCCGCGAGGCGGTCTGGGCGCTCTTGAAGTCGTTGTGCACCGACGCCTTGGTGCCGTCCTCACGGACCAGGTTCACCGCCAGGTGGACGTGGTCGTTGCCGTTGCCGGAGACCCCGTGGCGCACCGCTGCCCACCGGCACGCAGCCTTTGTGCCCTGGTGGTCATCGAAGCCCATCGCGGTGACGATGTCGCCGGCGATCTCGGCCCAGCGCTCGTCGCTGAGCATCCCTTCCTCAGCGCTCAGCGACAGCGAGCAGTGCCACACGTGCCCGCCGGGAATCTCAACACCGAAGGCCTTGGCGGGCCGGTCCAGGTGACGGGCGATCGCCAGCGCGGAGTCGCGGTCCAGCTCGTTGTCGCCGTACCAAGTCAGCAACGCTTGGTCGCCCGCGACCAGGTGCGGTTCGGTGTGCTCGTTGGTCCGCCCGGGCCCGGCCAGGTACACCAGCAGACCGGCCATCCGGTCCCCGCGGACGACGTTCGGCATCACCGCCGAGACACCCCACTCCCCGGTGCCCCAGTAGACGGCAGAGTGACCGGTGCCGGCGTGGCCGGGATGCCGCTGAGCGCGTCCACCGTCGCGTCGATCCGCTCCGCGGTACGGCGCACCGCGCGAAGCGTCGCCGCCAGGTCCTCGCCCATCTCGCCGGTGGCGTTGGTGGCCCGCGCGATCTGGTTGACGTTGTTCGAGATCGCCGCCAGCAGGCGGTGCACCGCGAACAGCTCAGCCAACGCGTTGCGCCGCTCCGTGGGGGTCTCCGAGGTCTGCGCCGACAGCGCCGACTCCACCAGCAGGCGAGGGATCGTCACCCGCTGCGCCAACGCCAACCGCGCCAGCGTCCCCTCCTCCTCCGGCGTCACCTTCACCTTGTGGAAGTACTGACGCCCACCCGCCGCGTTTGCCCGCCGCCGGCGCGCGAACAACCGGCCCCCCGGCCCAGAAGCAGGACCCGGTGCTGACCCGACCTCGGGGGCAGCGGGGGAGGCAGACGCAGGGGTGGATGCGGACGCAGACACCGACGCCTCCAGCGTGGTCTCAGCCTCCACAGACTCACCCATGCCCTGCCCCTCTCCGGCCCAGCGCAGCGACCCCGCCCACGGGGATCACACGACCAGTGTGCCCTCTCACCGACCGCAGGTCGAGAGGGACAGGCCATTTAGGGAACCTAAATGTATAGCTTGCTCCGCCCGGGGCTCCGGTCACTCGTCTCACCGCGACAGCGGGGAGACTCGCGGCAAAGCCGCGACGGGACGGCCACCAGGCCGCTGCCCTGTCTCGACTCACAGAAGAGAAGTCACTATCCTGCGGGTATGAACAGAGGACCTCGCATCGAAGATGCCGTCGCGCGCGCGACGCGCTCGAACGACGCCCGGATCGCCGCAGTTCGCGCCTTGGCGGAGGCGCTCCAGAGCGCCGCCGACGTGCGAGACGAGGGGGAGCGAAAGCTTGCGTCTCTTCGTGAGCAGGTGACGTTGGAAGTCAGCGCCGCAGAGGCCGCGGGGGTCAAGGCACATCGCGCCGCCCTGAGTGCGGGTTGGACTCCGGAAGAGCTGCGAAAGATCGGCTTCACGGAGCCGGACAAGCAGCGCCGAGCGCGTGGGGCCCGGCGTACCGAGGTCGACGGTGCGAGTAAGTCGCCGGACGTGCGCAACCGCGAAGCCGTCAGTGCCTGAGTCCGTGGTGGAACATCACCTCGCGGCGGCGTCAGCGCGCCTTCCGGCGGCACCAACCGCGGCTGGACCCCGCGACAGGAAGCCGCCGCGTGCCCTCGACGACCTGGAGCACGCCGCGCCAGAGGCGACCGCACACGACACCATCGACCTGGCTCGCTGGGTCGGCGGTGGCGATGCTTCGTGAGCCCCCAGGAGCGTCCCGTGGAACGGCTGGACGGCGACACCTTCGTTGCCGATCTGCCCGGTCAGATCGGCTACCAGCCGGCGCCTGGCGCGGTCGTCGTCAGCGCGTTCAGCGCCTCCCACCGCTTCCAGTTCAACGCCGTCGTCGACCTCCCCGAAGGCGGCGACCGCACGGCCCTGCTTCAGGACGTCGCCGCTCAGCTTCGGCGGCCCCAGCGTGAGTACGAGACCGCGATGATCGTGCTCACCGGCTACGGCCCAGCAGGCGACGTCAACGCCGCGCAGCTGCGCACCGCGCTGACCGACGGGCCCACCCACGTGTTCTACCTGGCGCACATCGAAGGCACCCGCGTACGGACCCTCGCCCACGACGACGTGGCGTGGTCGAGCTCGCGGCAGCTGCCCGACACGGCGGCGCGCACCGTGCTGCGCGAGCGCGCCACACCCGCGGCCAACCGTGAAGAGTTCAGTGCCCGCTACGCACCCCTGACCACGGCCACCTTCACCGCGCTACGGCCCGACCAGGCCGACGCCATCGGCGTGCACGCCAGGCCGTCGCTGCGCGCCGACGTCGCCGCTCGCTACCTCGACCAACTCGCGCAAGCGCGCGGTAGCGACCCTGCCAAGCAGGCCGTCCTCGCCCACCTGGTCACCGTCGACCTGACCACCCGTGACGCGGTCCTCGTCGCTGCGGCCACCGACAGCGCACGGGTCACCGCACTCATCGACGTCTACCGCGGCGCGCCCCCTGAGCTACGACCGGCGTGCGCTAGCGCCGCGGCCGCGGCCATGTTCATGGACGGCGCCCCTCTCAGCGCCGTCAGCTCCGTCCTCGCCCACGCCGACCGCACCGGGCCGAACGCGTCACTGACCGGACTGGTCGAAGCCGCCGCGCACGCCGGCCTCAACGGCCACCAACTGCGCGCCGCCGTCACCGCCGACTTCACCGACACGCTGCGCGTCGCCGACGAACGCTGGACCGTCGCCGACATCGCGCGGACCTCCGCAGCCGCCTTCCCCAGCGCAACCTCGCGCTCTACCCAGTCACGCTCAAGCGCAGACGCGGCCAGCGAGCAGACCCGCCAGACCGGGCCGTCGCCACGCCCCACATTCCCCACCGCCAGCCCTACTGACAAGCCTCCGCTTGAGCGTTGAAAGTCGGCTCCTCACGCGACGGACGGCCCGCGCGCGACGGGAACAACGCGCGGGCCGTCTGCCTCAGGATGCCGCGCGCAGGGCACCGACGCCCGGCTACCAAGAGGCGCTGCAGCCACCTGGGCAGCGCGGTGTGCGTGAGTGCCCCCTGATGTCTGTGGACGGCACGAGCTCCCACCGCTTCGCGGCTCGTCCCGCCCACAGGGGGATAGCGGGGCCCATCAGCCCGGCTGCACACCGCCAGCAGGTGCACCACTCCGCGTACCTCACCACAGGCATCCGCTGGCCGTGCACAGCCTCACGTCGGGGTGGTCGACGGAGACCGCGTACTGCTGACGCCCGGCCGGTGGCTCCCGGCTACCGGTGGCACCTGCCGTAGCGGGCTGCTTCTCGATGCTGCAACGCAGCCGTGGGCTGAGAAAAGCGCCCTAGAGGAGCGGATCAGACTCCACCGATACGAGGACGAGTCGGTCGCACCGGCGCCACCGCCACGGTGACGGGCGCGGTGCCGATGAAGGTCCACGGCAACGTGCGGTCATCGACGTCATCGCTCGCCGCCGCCGCGCTGGTCATGACGATCGCACTCCTGAGCGCAGTCAAGGCGTCGTTGAAGTAGGCGGCGGTGAAGGTGACCTCCAGGTCCGTCCCGTCGCTGACGCCGGTGACCTGACGGAGACGTCGTCGAGGTGGAACCCGAGGCCGTCGTGGACCGTGAGGGTCGACACCTCACCTCGGCAGAGCTGGACGCGGGACTCCGGCCCGAACCGGATGGCCTGGTCCCGCGCGGTCCGCCCCAACCTGCTCGACGCGGCCCGGGTGAGGTCGATGCGGCGAGGCCCAGTGACGAGCGCTGCGTCCAGGCTGGGTGCGTCGACGGAGCTGGTCGGTGGCCGGGCGTTCAGGTGTCCAAGGAGGTCGCCCCCAGGACAGTGCTCACGAGGGCGCGGGCATCGGCGTCGCTCGTGGAGGCTGCGGGCGGACTGGACGTCGTGGCGGTAGCCGACGCTGCGGCGGCCGCCGTGGTGGCGGCCGCCGTGGTGGCGGCCGCCGTGGTCGTGGCCGCCGTGGTGGTGGTGCTGCTCTGGGTGAGACGTGCCTGCAGCAGCTCGGCGGCGTTGGTGAGGGCGTGCTTGCGGCCGGTGAGCTGGGCGAGGATGCCGGCGGCTCGGCCGTGGATCGCGCGGACGCTGCGCCCGTGGACGGCGGCGACGTCGTCGACGCTCATCCCCTGCCGCAGCTCCTCGAGCAGCGCGAAGGTCTCCTCCTCCGCCCACGGCTGCCCGTGTGCGCCGCCCACGGCAGCCGCGGCGGCCGGTGCGCGCTCGGCGGGCAGCGTTGCGGCCGGGCTGGCCGCTGATGCCGCGATCGTCGAGCTGCTGGTGGGTCGGAGGGTCCTCGACTCAGACTCGGCCGAGCTCACGGTGGACGACGCGCCGGTGTCCTGGCGCAGGTCGTGCAGGCGCCGAGCGGTGCTCTTGCGGGAGCGCTTCAGCTGCGCGGCGAGCTCGCTGGTGGGGATGCCGGCGTGGATGGCGGCGCGGACCTGGTCGTCCTCGGCCGGCGTCCAGATCGCACCGGTGTGCGGGGCGAGGGCGAGGACTTCGGCGTGCTGGCGCCGACGAGTGGTCGCCAGTGCCGTCGCCCAGTCGTAGTCGCGATCGGTGAGCAGCTGCTCGCGCAGCCACTCCACCCGCTGCTCACGCTTGAGGTGGGAGGTCTCCTCCGGGGTCATGCGGGCCGCTCGGGCCAGGATCGCGGTGGGGGTGCGCTGGTGGGCCGCGGCGAGGTCGTCGATGGTCAGTCCGTCGCGCAGGCCGCGCACGAGTCGGGCCTCCTCCTCTGGCGTCCAGTACGCGATCCTCACGGACCTGATTGTGCCCGTCGAGGTGTCACCGACCCCTCGGTTCACTCCCGATGCGGGCGGGCGGACAGACGGGCGGGCGGACGGGGCGACGGCAGCGGCAGCGCGCTGAGTGCGGGCTCGCCGGGGCCTTTCGGAACCCTTGCGTGGACTCAGCGGCTGGGGAAGTAGAGGGCGCGGCCCTCCCACGCCGTGCCCGCGGCGGCGTAGGCGTACGGCGGCTACGGCCAGGCGCAGCGCGGCGACGTCGTCGCTGACTGGCTTCGTAGCGGCCGGCTTGGCGGTGGCGGTGTCGTTCATCTCGTGTGGTCCTTCCAGGTCGCTAGCCAGATCCGGGCGGAGCATGGCGAAGAGTGGTCCGGCGCTTAGGCCGTTGCGCTGTTGGTGCGGTGGTCCAGCAGTTCGTCCACCACGCACCCCGCGTCGGCGCCGGTAGCCACGGCCACTGCGGCCAGGCACTGGCCCATGTCGAGGTCGTCATGGACGGGGTCGATGAGGCGGACGGCGGCGCGCACCGCGTTCAGCTGGCTGGTGTCTTCGTGCAGCCGCCCGGTCCAGGGGGTGACGGCGTCGCGGATGAGGCTCAAGACCAGGGGCGTGTGCTGGACGTGCTCGAGCAGCTCGGCCAGCTGGGTGCGGGGCAGGCTCGCCGGGTCGCCCCCTTCGGGCAGGGTGACCTCCAGCAGCCGCAGGCCGCGGGCGGTGGCGAGCTCGAAGGCCCGTCGAGCAGCGCCGCGCCCTGCCTTGTCGCAGTCGAAGGCGACGGCCAGGCCCCGACGGCCCAGGCCGCTGGTGCCCAGGCTGGTGTCGTGACCCTGGCCCGTGGTGTTCACCTGGAGGACGTCGTGGAGGAGGTCGAGGTGCTCGCTGGTCAGTGCGGTGCCGCAGCTGGCGATCCCGACGTAGCTCCCGGCGCCGGCGAGGGTGATGGCCAGGGCGTCGGTGGGACCTTCCACCAGGACCGGCAGGGCACCGGCGCCCAGCAGCCGGCGGACCTGCGGGGTGAGGCCGTAGAGGACCTCACGCTTGCGGTACAGGGCGGTCTCGCAGGTGTTGAGGTACTTGGGCAGGTCGTGCCCAGCTGCGGCGGCCGCGGCGCGGTCCTCGTCGAAGGCGCGGGCGGTGAAGCCGACGACGTCGCCGGCGGCGTCGTGGACGGCGAAGGTGATGCGGGCGCGGAAGCGGTCGATGAGGTGGGTGGTGCGGCTGCGGACACTCACCCCGGCGGCGAGCAGGTGCTCGTCGGTGTAGCCCAGGCCCTGCAGGTGGGTGGTCAGTGCGGTCCAGCCCTCGGGGGCGTAGCCGATGCCGTCGGCGGCGGTGAGGATCGGCAGGCGGCGGGCGGCCAGCGCACGCCGTGTGCGACGGCCCGCGGTGGGCTCAACCAAGCAGGCGCGGAAGAAGGTGGCGGCGTCGGCCGCGACGGCGCGCAGCACTGCCAGCTCGTCCACGGTCTCCTCCACGACATCGGTCTCGGTCATGTCCTGCTCCACGGTGGAGGGATCTTCCTGGAGGAACTGCACGGGGATGAGTCCGTTGGCCGCGGCGCGGTCGCACGCCTGCTGCAGAGCTCTGCTGATGAGGCGGTTCCTGCACTCGGTGCCACCGCGGCGGACGGCCGTAGCCGCACCCCGTGCGTTCGAGCGCGACGCGGGCTGGATCTTGAGCCAGACGCTGCGGTGGGTGGGGGTGGCGGTCATGGCGGGTGTCCTCCTCGATGACTGTTGGCTGCTGTGGGCTGCTGGCTTCAGAACCAGTGAGTGAAGCTGGGCGTGAGGGCGATGTCGACGGTTCCCGTGAGTGCGTCGATCACGGGATGAACCCGATTTAGACACCCCAAGGGCTTCATCGACCCCTGTCCTATTCTAGCGGTATAGCGCTGTACCGCAACGGTTTACGCTGGCCGCGGTCGACACTTCTTGCTGCACTGTCGTCAAGCAGGAGTGGTTGCGTCAGCCAGGACGCGCAGTCGGTCGGGGCGAAACCCACTCCAGTGCTGCTGCTCGGTCGTGGAGGTTTCCTCGTGCGGCTGGTGGCCGGCCGGGGCGTCGGTCACCACGACGACGGGGGCCTGGCTGTAGCCCAGTTCCTGCGTCACGCAGTCGTGTGCTCGGGTGTCGGTGCGGATGTCCACGACCTCGAACGTCACCCCGGCCTGCTTCAGGACGTCGACGCTCAGACGGCACCGGATGCAGGTGGGACCACTGCTGTAGACGGTGATGCTCATGACGGGTTCCCTTCCTAGGGTTACTGAAACGGCGGATAGGTGAGACGGAGAGGAAACGGTGGTCGGCGCCAACTGCGCCCGCCGACCAACTCCCTCCCCCTCCCGGCGTAGTTCCACGCGGCCGCTGTAGAGCGCGACGGTGTCACCCGTAGGGCGCGGGCTAGCCCGCGAGTCGAGGTCGCCGGCGAAGAGCGAACGATCTTGGGTCGCTCGCGTCTTCAGCGACGAGGGACGAGGAGCAGCGAGGGGACGAAGATGGTTCGGCGCAGCGGGTCGAGCGCAGCTCGCCTCGGCTTGGCTCCGTCGTGCGAGCGGCCACGATGGAACGCCGGGAGGGGAAGGGATGCAAACAGGGACACCGGCCCGAAGGGCCGACCGACCGGGCGAGGCACGAGCCCGGCCAGCACCGCAGGTGCGCCGGGAAGACGCAGGAGGGCTGGGCTGGGGGGAGCGCGAGGGGGCGCGCAGCGACACCCCCTCGCACCGGTAGCAGCGCCGGCCCGCAGGGCTGTCGGCACCCGCGACGTGCGCGGCGCGGAGCCGCCTACACCCGGTGACAGCACCGCATGACGGACACCGGGTGCAGGCGTCTGCTCCTACAAGATGTCGAACAGCTTCGTCTGAGCGGGGTCGACGTCGAGGTCGGTGACGCTGAACTTGCGACCCTGGCTGCGCAACCGTGCTGCGACCCGCTGTGCGGCCTTCTTGTCCAGTCCCTCGTAGAACTCACCCGCCTTCCCACTTCGGTAGTCGTCTGGGTCGCCGGGCACCGCCAAGGCGTAGATGTTGTAGCGGGGCACACCTCTGGCCATCGCAGGTCTCCTTCGCTGGGGTCGGGGTGGCACCAGGCAATGCCGCCTCCTAACCGCCGCGCGTGCGGCGGCCGGGCCCGTGAGTAGGTCTCAGGCGCGCAAGAGGTCACGCAGGAAGTCCGCCCCCTCGGGGAGGAAGATCAGGTGCTCGCTCATGCTGCGGTGCGCGAACCCCCCGGCGGCGTTGACCGTGGCGGGGTCGTTGACGTTGCCGACGCACAGGGTGAGGGTGCGCGGGCGCCGGCAGTCGGCGTAGCTGACGCTGAGGTGGACGCAGTCGTGGGGGAGGACGTCCATGCCGGGGGCGATGTTCGGGGCGAACGCGAACTCGGCGGTTCCGGCCACGCGCAGCAGCTGGAGGATGGTGTCGGTGTGGACGCCCAGCGCGCCGTCGAAGACGGGCAGGGTGACCAGGACGTGCACGTCGGGTTCACCGTCGGTGTAGGTCACCCCGGGTAGACGGTCCTCCGGCTGCTCGTCCTGGCCGGTGCCGTCGTAGGTGTCGGGGCGCAGGAAGTAGCAGGACCGGTCGATGAGGTTGAGCGCCTCGATGGGGTCCATGACCCGGCGGGCGGTGCCGACCTGGGCGTAGAAGCCGAACGGCTCCTTGTTGTTGCTGGTGAGCTCATCGACCGCGTTCCACCACTGCTCGGCGGCACCGGTGTGGGAGTCGATGCCGATGACGTGGGCGGTGCTCATGGTGTCGAGGTTGTTCAGCGCGATGTAGCTGCTGTACTCGGCGTCCTCGGGCATGGTGGGTCCTTCCGTGGGTGTGTGAACAGGTGGCCGGTGCGGGGACGTGAGCTCTCGACGGCTGTCGCCGCCGACCGCTCACCGCCCCCTCCCGGCAAGTCACCTCGAGACCGACGTGAGGGGCTGTGACACCCGAAGGGCGCGGGCTCGCCCGCGAGTCCAGGTCTGCCCCGAAGCGCGAACGATCTTGGGCCGGTCGCGCTTTTCGCGACGAGGCACGAGGAGCAGCGACCGGCCCAAGATGGTTCTCGCGTAGCCGGTCGAGCGCAGCGAGCCTGGACTTGGCTCAGCACCGGGGTCGGTCACGATGAGACGCCGGGAGGGGCAGGAGCGAACAACGCCGGCCCGAAGGGCCGACCACCGCGAGGCACGAGCGCCAGCACCGCAGGGGCGCCGGCCTGGCGACGAAGGAGCGGCCGGGCTGGGGGGAGCGCGAGGGGGCGCGCAGCGACACCCCCTCGCACCGGACGGAGACCCGACCGGGTGGCATCACGCCCGGGCCGCGGCGGGCGGGGGAGACACCCGCAGGGCGAGGGCGCAGCCCGAGAACCGGGAAGGCGAAGCCCGAGCGGCAGCGAGCCGGTTTGTCACCCCCACCCACCACGGCCACGATGACCGCCCGAGGAGCGGTCACCGGCCCGCAACCAACACCGCCGCCGCGAAGCGGCGCCCGCCCCCTGCGACGAAGGAGCAGGGCACCAGCTGGGGGGAGCGCGAGGGGGCGCGCAGCGACACCCCCTCGCACCCGGTCGCCGGCCCGCGGGGCCGCCCGCCACCCGCGCCAGCGCCAGCGCCAGCGCCAGCGCGGTAGTAGGTGGCACCCTTCGCCCTGAGCAAGCGCGCCGGCGGGTGTCGGCGGCACCCCGGGCGTGTAGGGGGTGCCGCCGCGGTGTGCCGTCAGGCGGTGAGGATGCGGTCCAGGGTGGTAAGGGTGGTGCGGTCGAGGTCGTCGACGCCGCCGGTGATGGCGCGCTGCATGTTGCGCTCGGCGCGGCCTGCGCCGCGGACGGTCTGCTCGTGGTGGACGTAGGTGTTCACGGCTTGCACCACGCCCCAGGCGGTGCGGGCCCACGGGGACACGCGGGCGTCGTGGTTCCAGAGTCGGCGCAGCGCGTCCTGCTTGGTGACGGCGAGGGTCTGGGCGCGGCCGGGCCTGGAGGGGATGGGTGCGGTGGCGGCCAGGAAGGCGCTCCACTGGGCGTCGGTGACGCTCTGCTCGCACAGGGCCTGGACTTCGGCGGTGAAGTTGTCCGCGGTAATCTCCAGTAGACCCAGCGCGTCGCGGGCGTCCTCTAGGCGCATCTGGGAGTAGCGCGAGTGCTTGACCTTGTACTGCGGGCCCCGCTCGCGCAGAGCGGTGCTCATGGTGTTGTCGCAGACCACGTTGGTGGCGACCATCTTGTAGGTGGTGGCCAGGCTCCCGTCGTGGCTGGTCGCGGCGAGCAGGTTGGGGCGGAACTCCACCCCCTGCCGGGTGGTCAGGTTCTCCGGTGCCTCCACCGACACCCATGCCACCGCGCCCCGGCGCAGTACCCCGGCCGATCCGATGGTGATGGTGTCGCTGAGCAGCGGCGACACGCTTTCCACCAGCCACTCCCCGAACTGGTGGATGGTGTAGCCGTCGGTGAACAGCCCGAACACGTCGCCGGTGCGGCTGTGGGTGATGGCCTGGCGGTCGTTGACCTGCGCGTAGCGGATCGGGGCGCCGTCGGGGCCGATTGCGTCGGCGGTGATCAGGTCGGTGGGCAGCGCGACGTAGACCGGCCTGGCCTCGGCGGTGAAGTCGAACAGTCGGCGGGTGACGTCGGCGACGGGGATGGCGCCCGGGTAGTGGTTGGACTGCTCGCCCTGGTCCTCCTGGCGGTAGTGCCAGGCGTGGCCGCGCTTGTCGGTGAAACCGATCAGCGTGGACGTGTTCAGGATGGCGAGGGTTTCACGGGACATCTGGTGTTCCTCCGTCTGACTGTGCGGGTGGGTGGGCCGGAGCGAGGACGTGAGCACCCGACGGCTGCGCCGCCGACCGCTCACCGCCCCCTCCCGGCAAGTCACCTCGAGACCGACGTGAGGGGCTGTGCCACCCGAAGGGCGCGGGCTCGCCCGCGAGTCCAGGTCTGCCCCGAAGCGCGAACGATCTTGGGCCGGTCGCGTCTTTGCGACGAGGCACGAGGAGCAGCGCCCGGACCAAGATGGTTCACGCGTAGCCGGTCGAGCGCAGCGAGCCTGGACTTGGCTCAGCACCGGGGTCGGTCACGATGAGACGCCGGGAGGGGCAGGAGCGAACAACGCCGGCCCGAAGGGCCGACTACCCGGGCGAGGCACGAGCCCGGCCAGCACCGCAGGTGCGCCACTCCGAAGGAGTGGGCTAGGGGGAGCGCGAGGGGGCGCGCAGCGACACCCCCTCGCACGTCCGCCAGGACCAGGACAGCAACCGACCGGGCTGGAGCCCCCGGCCGCTCCGTCGTGTGGTGTGGGCGGTCGGGGGGTCGGGTCAGCCCCAGCAGACTTCTACGGCGCTGGGGATCGTGACGTGGCCGTTGCAGTCCGTGCACTCGAAGTGGTCGGTGGTGTAGTTGTGGTCGTCTTCGGAGACGCCGACGGACAGGTCTTCGCTGTGACCGTCGAGGCCGTAGTCAAGGTCCACGAGGGTGTTGTACGGGGTGGAACGGTCAACTTCGGCGAGGGTGTCGATGGCTGCACAGTGCGGGCACTGCAGGTGCGGGGAGTCGGTCTGCTCTTCCGCCTGAACAAGGGTGGCCTCTCGCACGTCGGGGGCCGTGGTGATGATGAGGCCCACATGGGCGGCGATCGTGTCGAGGACGACGCGGATGACGGGGTTCACGTGGTGCTCCTCTCGGGACGGATTGCTGGGGGGTCGGGGTGCGGTGCGCCTGAGTGGTCGGCGGCGGTATCCGCCGCCGACCACCGGTGGTTCAGCTGGGCTGCAGGGTGGTGGGGTCGAGGATCTGCAGCCGGGTGAGGGGGATGCCGCGCAGGTAGCGCCCGCTGTCGCCGCCGAGCTTGACCAGGCGGGCTTGGCGGTCGCGGACGCTGACGACCACGAAGCGCGTGCCTGCGGGGGTAGCTGTTGGGCCCGAGGATGGTCACGACGGCACCGAAGTCGGGCTCGATGACGCTGTTGGCCGCGGCGGTCGCTCGTGCGGCTGCTGCGTCGCCGGTGTACGGCTTCCACAGCTGGGCCGGGCCGCGCAGGCCCTTGCTGCCGTCCAGCGGGGTGGCGACGTAGTTGCGTTCGCTGGATCGGCTGGGGCGCTTGGTGATCTCGTAGACCCGGTTGGTGTCGTGCTTGTCGCCGACGTAGTCGGGGTGCAGAGTCACCAGGTCGCCGATCTTGTGGTCGTCGGCGAACACGGGCAGGTCGACGATCTGGACCTGCGGGGTGAGGTCGGTCATGGTGTGGTTCCTTCCGTTGTGGCAGTGCTGGCACCGGGCGGTGCGAGCAGGTGACCTGGAGAGCGCGAGGTGGGGGTGCGGCGGCTGCGCCGCGACCGCTCACCGGCCCCTCCCGGCGAGGTCGATCAGGGCCGGGGCAAGCGCGACGTAAGGCACCCGTAGGGCGCGGCGTAGCCGCGAGCCGAGGTAGCCCCGCAGGGAAGACGATCTTGGTCGGGCCGCGTGGGGTGAGCGAGGGACGAGGGAGCAGCGGGGCGCCCAAGTTGGTCTGGACCGCAGGGGTCGAGCGCAGCGAGCTCGGCTTGCCGTGTCGCGTGCTCGGCCAGGATCGGACGCCGGGAGGGCAGGGCCACTGAGGCGCCGGCCCGAAGGGCCGACCGACCGGGCGAGGCACGAGCCCGGCCAGCACCGAAAGTGCGCCACTCCGAAGGAGTGGGCTGGGGGGAGCGCGAGGGGGCGCAGCGACACCCCCTCGCACGTCCGCCAGGACCAGGACGGCGACCCGACCGGGTGGCATCACGCCCGGGCCGCGGCGGGCGGGGGAGACACCCGCAGGGCGAGGGCGCAGCCCGAGAACCGGGAAGGCGAAGCCCGAGCGGCAGCGAGCCGGTTTGTCACCCCCACCCACCACGGCCACGATGACCGCCCGAGGAGCGGTCACCGGCCCGCGACCAACACCGCGGCCGCGAAGCGGCGCCCGCTCCCTGCGACGAAGGAGCAGGGCAGCAGCTGGGGGGAGCGCGAGGGGGCGCGCAGCGACACCCCCTCGCACCCGGTCGCCGGCCCGCAGACGTCCGAGGAACGAGGACGACGAGGACCGCCGACCCGACCAACACCACCGGCCCGCCAGGGCCGCCCGCTTCCGCGCAACGCGCGATGGGGCTGCTCGCGCCGA
>NZ_VWPY01000023.1 GCF_011839805.1 Kineococcus rubinsiae
CCCCGCACCCCGCACCCCGCACCCCGCACCCCGGGAGCGGGGCACGAGGACGGTCCGGCAGCTCGCGCCCGCGGCCGGGGCCGCCGCCGCGGTGCGCGTCAGGACGTCGCCGCAGGGGCGTCGGTCGGCGCGTCGGTCGGCGCGCCGCTCGGGGCGGCCGGGGCGTCCGCGGGCGCCGGGGCCCCCTGCGGCGGGGCCGACGGCGTGCCCGTCCCGGGCACGGGCGGCGTGGGCATGATCACGGCGGAGGCGGCCACGCGGTCCGTCGTGGCCGCGGGGTCGGTCTGCGTCACGTGGACGTGCTCGCCGACCGCGAGGTCGGACACGGCCGCCGAGGCGGGCTCGGTGCCCGGGCCGGCGTCGCGGGTGACCACGACGTCGTCGGGCAGGGAGATCGTGGTGCTGCCCTCGGGGTTCTCCACGGTGATGCTGCCGTCGCCCACGGCGGTCACGTCCCCGTGGACGGTGCCGTCGGCGACGGGCGGGGCGGGAGCGCCCGCGGGACCACCGGGGGCACCGGGGGCACCGGGGGCACCGGGGGCACCGGGGGCACCGGGGGCACCGGGGGCACCGGGGGCACCGGGGGCACCGGGGGCACCGGGGGCACCGGGGGCGCAGCCGGGGGCCGGAGCGGCGGGGGTCGTCCCGTCCGGCGCCGTCGCGGCGGGGGCCGACGGCGCGCTCGAGCTGCTCGTCGACGGGCTGGCGGTCGAGGGGTTGTCGGTCGAGGCCTGGGCCACCGCGGCGCCGCCCGCGACGACGGCGGCGACGCCGAGACCGGCGAAGGCCGCGCGCAGCGCCCGGCGGCGGCGGGGGGTGGTCCGGGGGGTGGGCTGGTCGGTCACGAGGTCCTCCGTGTGGAGCGGGTGCGGGCCACCGGTCGGCGGCTCGTGGTCCCAACAGACCGGCCGGGTCTGAAGCCGACCTGAAGCCGGGGCGCTGCAGCGCAGACCTTCAGCGAGCCTTCAGGCGCGCGGGGGGCCCCGGGGCTGGGCGGCGGGGCCTGCCTCGGCGATGCTCGGCAGGTGCCCTCCCCCGCCGTCCGCGTCCTGCTCGTCGAGGACGACCCCCTGATCCGGGACTCCACGGCCTCGACGCTGCGCGCAGCGGGGATGCTCGTGGAGGCCCGGGCTGACGGCGGCGAGCTGCCCGCGGTCCTCGACGCGTTCCGCCCGGACATCGCCGTCCTCGACGTCATGCTCCCGGGCGAGGACGGCCTCTCGCTCGCGCGCCGCTGCTGCGCCCCGCGCGACGTCCCGGTCGTCTTCGTCACGGCCCGCGACGCGGTCCCCGACCGGCTCGCGGGGTTCCACGCCGGCGCCGACGACTACCTCGTGAAGCCGTTCGCGGTCGAGGAGCTGCTCGTGCGGCTGCGGGCCGTGCTGCGCCGCAGCGGGCGCACGGCCCAGGTCGTCGAGGTGGGCGACCTCGTCGTCGACGAGTCGGCCGGGCTGGCCGTGCGCGCGGGCGTCGCCCTGGAGCTGACCGCGACGGAGTTCCGGCTGCTGACCCAGCTCGCGCGCCACCGCGGGCGGGTGCTGTCCAAGGTGCAGCTGCTGACCCAGGTGTGGGGCTACGACGACTACGACACCAACCTCGTCGAGGTCCACGTGAGCGCGCTGCGGCGCAAGCTCGAGGAGCACGGCCCACGCCTGGTGCACACCGTGCGCGGCCTCGGCTACGTCCTGCGGCCCGGGAACGGCCGGTGAGGACCGTCTCCCTGCGCCGGCGGGTCGTGCTCAGCGCGATCGCCGTGCTGGCCCTGCTGCTCGTCGCGGTCGGCGTCTTCGTCGACCTGAGCCTGGGGGCGCGGCTGCGCTCCGACGCCGAGGGGCGCCTGCGCCAGCTCACCGCGCTCGCGGTCCAGCTCGACGGCACCGTCGACGCCCAGACCCTGGCCGACCGCCTCACCACGGCGGGTGCGCTGGCGACGCTGGACACCTCCAGCGGCACGGTCGTGGGGCGCCCCGGCCCGCCACCGGGCCCCGGGACGGCCCCCGCGCCGCGGCCGGCCCCGACCGCCGCCGCGGCCGCCCCCGTCACGGTGCGCCGAGCGGGCGACGACCTCGTCGCCCGGCAGGAGCTGGCCGGCGGCGACGTCCTGGAGCTGTCCACGAGCCTGGCCCCCGTCCAGGAGGCGCTGGACCGCTTCCGCGTCCTCATGACCACGGGCAGCCTCGCGGGGCTGCTGCTCGCCGCGGTCGTCCTGCACCTGCTGCTCGGGCGGGCCCTGCGCCCGCTGGACACCATGACGGCGACGGCGCGCTCCATCGCGGGCGGCGACCGCGGGCGGCGGCTGTCGCCGGACCGCCAGGACACCGAGCTCGGTCGGGCGGCGACGGCCTTCGACGCCATGCTCGAGGACCTCGAGGGCGCCGAGCGCCAGGCCACCGACGCGCGGGACCGCCTGCAGCAGTTCCTCTCCGACGCCGCGCACGAGCTGCGGACCCCGCTCGCGGGGGTCACGGCGGCCGCGGAGGAGCTGCTGCTCGACACCTCCGCCGCGGAGGACGGCAGCGACGGGGGCGCGCTGCGGGAGCGGCGCGAGCGCTCGGCGGTCCGGATCGTGCGCGAGGCCCGGCGCGCCTCGCGCCTGGTCACCGACCTGCTGACGGCGTCGAGGCTGGAGGAGGTCGCGGCCCAGCTCGCGCCCGTCGACGTCGGGGCGCTGGTCCGGGGCGTGCTGGACGCGTCCCCGTCGGCCGGCGCGGGCCGCGTCGAGGTCGCCGCCGCGGCCGGCGCCATCGCCGTCGCCGACGCCGACGCCGGGCACGTGCGGCAGGTCGTCGAGAACCTCGTGGGCAACGCCCTGCGCGCGGCCGGCACGGGCCGGGTGCGCGTCGAGGTGGCACGGCCCGCGGTGGGCGGGGCGCGCGTCGTGGTCAGCGACGACGGCCCGGGGGTGCCGCCCGCGGAGCGCGAGCGCGTCTTCGACCGGCTCGTGCGCCTGGACCCCGCCCGCGGCGACGGCGGGGCGGGTCTGGGCCTGTCGATCGCGCGCGGCCTCGCCGAGGCCGGCGGGGGGCACCTGCGCTGCGCGGCACCGGGAGAGCCCGGTCTGCCCACCGGCACCCTGCCGGGGGCCGTCTTCGTCCTCGACCTGCCCGTGCCGCCGGGCGCCTGAGCCGCCGGCGGCCCGCGCGAGCCGTCGTCCCGGGTCGGCGCGCGGTGGCAGACTCCGCCCCGTGAGCACCGATCCCACCCGATGGACCCGCGCCGACGTCGCCCGCCTCGTCGACCACACGCTGCTGAAGCCCGAGGCCACCGCCGCCGACGTCGTCGCCCTGTGCGACGAGGCCCGCGCGCTCGGCGTCCTCGCCGTCTGCGTCTCGCCCTCGATGCTGCCCGTGGCGGGCGACGGCCTCGTCGTCGCGACCGTCTGCGGGTTCCCCTCGGGCAAGCACACGAGCGCGACGAAGGCCGCCGAGGCCGCGGCCGCGGTCGCCGCCGGGGCGCACGAGGTCGACATGGTCATCGACGTCGGCGCGGCCCTCGCCCGCGAGTTCGACGCCGTGCAGGCCGACATCGCCGCCGTGCGCACCGCGGTGCCCGCGCCGGGCGTGCTGAAGGTCATCGTGGAGTCCGCGGCCCTGCCCGACGACGTCCTCGTCGCCGTGTGCCAGGCCGCCGAGGCCGCGGGCGCCGACTTCGTCAAGACCTCGACGGGTTTCCACCCCACCGGCGGCGCGAGCACCCACGCGGTGGAGCTCATGGCGCGCACGGTCGGCGGGCGCCTCGGCGTCAAGGCCAGCGGCGGGATCCGCAGCACCGAGGCGGCGCTGGCGATGCTGGACGCGGGCGCGACGCGCCTGGGCCTGTCCGGGACGGCGGCCGTCCTGGCCGGCCTGCCCGGCTGAGCCCGACGACCGCAGGAACAGCACGGGCAGCGGACGAGACGACGGGAGTGGGCGGCGTGCAGGACGAGCACGAGATCGAGTGCTGGCTGACGGACATGGACGGGGTCCTCGTCCACGAGGAGCGCGCCCTGCCCGGCGCCGCGGAGTTCCTGGCCCGGCTGGTCGACACCGGCCGCCGGTTCCTGGTGCTGACCAACAACTCGATCTTCACCCCGCGCGACCTGGCCGCGCGCCTCACGCGCAGCGGCCTGAACGTCCCCGAGGAGTCGATCTGGACGTCCGCGATGGCGACGGCCGACTTCCTCGCGCGGCAGATGCCGCAGGGTTCCGCCTACGTCATCGGGGAGTCCGGCCTCACGACCGCGCTGCACGAGGCGGGCTTCGTGCTGACGGACACCGAACCCGACTACGTCGTGCTCGGTGAGACGCGCACGTACTCCTTCGAGGCGATCACCCGGGCGATCCGGCTCGTGGAGAAGGGGGCCAGGTTCATCGCGACGAACCCCGACGCCACCGGCCCCTCCGCGGAGGGGTCGCTGCCGGCGACGGGGTCCGTCGCGGCGCTCATCACGCGGGCCACGGGTGCCGAACCGTACTTCGTGGGCAAGCCGAACCCGATGATGTTCCGCTCGGCCATGAACCGCATCGAGGCCCACTCCGAGACGACCGCGATGATCGGCGACCGGATGGACACCGACGTCGTCGCCGGCATCGAGGCCGGGCTGCGGACGTTCCTCGTCCTGACCGGCTCCACGAAGGCCGACCAGGTCGAGCGGTTCCCGTTCCGGCCGCACCGCGTCGTCGACTCGATCGGCTCGCTCGTCGACCTCGTCTGACGACGCGTCACGCCTCAGTCGGCGCCGAGGACGTGCGCCATCACGCGGTGGCCGCGCGCCTCGGAGGCGCGGGACTGGCGCTCGAGGCAGCGCGACAGCAGCAGGTGCGCGTAGGCGTCGGACGGGCTGCGGCGCACCAGGTCGCGCGCCTGCGCCTCGGCCTTCGCCAGCATCGCCGCGGAGTAGTAGCTGCGCGCCAGCAGCTCGCGCGCGGCCCGGTCGTCCGGGTGCCGGGTCACGAGGGGTTCCAGCGCCGAGACGGCGTCGGTGAACCGGCGGTCGTCGAACGCCGAGCGCGCGAGCGTGAACTGCAGCGCGTCGACGGAGAGGTCACCCAGACCTGGCGGGAGGCTCACGGGCGGCTGGGTCGGCCCGCCCTGGATCGTGTTCTCGGTCATGCCGGCTCAACGGTTTCCCGGGGGCCGCGATTCCTGCGGCCGCCGCCGGCGGACCTCAGCCCGCCGCGGCGGCGTCGCGGACGGCCGCCACGTACTCCAGGACGGCCGGGTCGGACTCCTGCGCGCGCCAGCACAGCAGCACCGTCGCGTCCTCGACGTCGTCCAAGGGGACGAACACCACGCCGGGCCGGACGTAGTGCTGCGCGACCTCGGCGCTGGCGATGTTCAGCCCCTCCCCCGCGGCGCAGCGGTCCAGCACCTCCTCCACGTCCGTGACGACGGGCCGCCGCCGCGGCGACGAACCGTCCGCGCGAGGGTCGACGAGCCACCAGCCCGTGGTCGCCGGGTCGTCCGTGACCACCGTCAGGAACACCTCGTCGTTGGTCTCCTCCACGCTCACCGACGCCCGCCCCGCGAGGCGGTGCCCGGCCGGGACGACCAGCACCCGCGGCGTGCGGGAGACGGCGACCGCGCGGATCCCGGTGGCCGGTCGCGGCAGCGGCGCGGGTGCGAAGGCGACGTCGATGCGGCCCTCGCGCAGCGCGGCCGCCTCCTCCAGGAACGCGAGGCGCCGGGTCCCGACGACGAGGCCGGGCCGGGCCTCCACGACGGGGCGCACCGCGGCGCGGACGTCGGCGCCGGCCGCCGCGACCACCCCGACCCGGACGGGCCCGCTCGCGTCCCCGCCGCGCGCCGCGGCCCAGCCGACGACGGCCTCGTGGGCCTCGAGCACGGCCCGGGCCAGCGGCAGCAGCTCCGCCGCCGCGGGCGTCGGGCGCACCGAGCGGGAGGTGCGGGTGAACAGCGGCACGCCGAGGCGCTTCTCCAGCCGCGCGATCTGCTCCGACAGCGAGGGCGTGGTCACGTGCAGGCGCTGCGCGGCCCGGCCGAAGTGCAGCTCCTCGTGCAGGGTCACGAAGCAGCGCAGCGCCGGCGTGGAGACGTCCACCGCGCACCCCCTCCGGCCGCCCGATCGTCAGGCGGAACCTGACGGTCCTCAGTCAAGTCCACCTGGACCGCGGGGCGCCACCCGGCGCAGGCTGCCGGGATGAGCTTCAGCCACCTCGCCGACCCCGGCGGCACCCCCGCCTGGCAGGGCGTCCTGCCCGGCCGTCCGGAACCGTTCTTCCTCGAGGCGGGCCAGGGCGAGCACGGGCTGCTGTTCAACGACCTGTTCACGCTGCTGCTCAGCGGCGACGAGACGCAGGGCCAGTTCGGGGTGTTCACGAGCCGCTGCCCCGCGGGCGACACCATCCCCACCCACGCCCACGCCGGCACCCACGAGGTGTTCTACGTCCTGGAGGGCGCGGTGCGGCTGTTCGTCGCCGACGCCGAGGGCCGCAAGGCCACGAAGCTGCTGCGGCAGGGCGACTTCGGCTTCGTGCCGGCGGGGCTCGCGCACGCCTACCGGGTCGAGGAGCCCTCGAACCTGCTCGGCGTCGTGAGCGGCGGGTTCGAGCGGTTCCCCCAGCGCATGGGCACGCGCACCGACACCGCGGGCGAGCAGCCGCCGTTCGTGCCGCCCGTGCCGCAGCTGCTGGCGGCGGCGAGCGAGCTCGACGTCGAGTTCCTGCCCGGCTACGAGTGGCCGGAGCCGGGCGAGGCGCCGGGCGCCCTGACATGAGCAGCCCGGACGTGAGCACCCCGCCTGCCGGCTTCCCGCTGCCGCCGCCCGAGCACCTCGCGCCCCTGCCGCCCGCCCGGACCACGGCGGACGGCGTGCGCGTCCACAGCGGCGTCGTGTTCGCCGCCCTGCCCGGCGTGCGGCCGCTCGAGCTCGACCTGCACCTGCCGCCGGCGACGGTGCCCGGGCCCGTCCCCGTCGTGGTGTTCCTGCACGGCGGCGGCTGGCGGGCCGGCAGCCGCCGCAGCGCGGGCCCCGCCTTCGCCGGCACGACGGCCCCGCAGGAGGTCCTGGCCCGCGCCGGGACGGCCGTCGCGAGCGTCGACTACCGCCTCAGCGGCGAGGCCGTGTGGCCCGCGCCGCTGCACGACGCCAAGGCGGCCGTGCGCTGGCTGCGCGCCCGGGCCGGGGACCTCGGCGTCGACCCCGACCGCGTCGGCGCCTGGGGCGAGTCGGCGGGCGCCCACCTCGCCGCGCTGCTGGGGCTGACGGCCGGGCAGGCGCACCTCGAGGGCTCCGGCGGGATCACCGGTCCCGCGAGCGCCGTGCGCGCCGTCGCGGCCTGGTACCCGCCGACGGACCTGACCGGGCTCGCGGCCGACCTGGGCGCCGACCCGGACGCCCCCGACAGCCGGGAGGCGCAGCTGCTCGGGGCGCCCGTGTCCTCGGTGCCCGAGACCGCGGCCGAGGCGAGCCCGCTCACCCACGCCCTCGCGGGTGCGGGCGCGGGCACGCCGTTCCTGCTGCTGCACGGCGGTGCGGACCGGCTCGTGCCCGCCGTCCAGAGCGCCCGCCTCGCCGCGGCGCTGCGGGCCGCGGGCGGCGACGTCGAGCACCACGTCCTGCCGGGCGCCGACCACCTCTGGCGCGGGTCCGCCGACGCGGGGGCGCAGGCGCTGGCCCGGACGGTCGCCTGGCTGCACGAGCACCTCTGAGCGGGCCGGGCGGGTCAGGGCGGGCGGGTCAGGCCCAGCCGAGCTCGTGCAGCCGGTCGTCGTCGAGGCCGAAGTGGTGGCCGACCTCGTGAACCACGGTGGTGCGGACCTCGGCCACCACCTCGTCCCGGTCCGCGCACAGCGCCAGCGTCGGGTTCCGGAACACCGTGATCCGGTCGGGCAGCGACCCGGCGGCCCACCACTGGTCCCGCTCGGTCAGCGGGGTGCCCTCGTAGAGGCCCAGCAGGTCCGCCGGGGCGCCCTCGGGCGGGTCGTCCGCGACGAGCACGACGACGTCGACCATGGCCCGCGCCAGCTCGTCGGGGATCGCGTCCAGGGCGTCGACGACGGCCTCGCCGAACTCGTCCTCGCCCATCTCGACCACCCCCCGATCATGCCCGAGGGGCGTCAGCAGCAGCGCGCCCCCGGGGTCGCGGCCCGGGCGTCGGCGCGGGCCCGCTCGAACTCCCGGCGCGAGGGCGGAGCGTGCCCGTGCTCCGCGCAGTGCGCCAGGTGCGCCTCCCAGCGCGCGGTCCCGCCGATCTCCCGCAGGTACCAGCGCACCCCCCGCAGCAGCGACCTCACCGCAGCACCTCCTCCCCGCGCTGCGCCTCGGCCGCCGCGCGCTTCTCCGCCGCGGTCGCCACGAGGCCGGCCGGCTCGGTGAGCCGCGAGCGCACGGCCGGGACCTCCGTGGTCGGCAGCGACCCGGCCCGCACCGCCCGCGCGACGACCACGGCGGCGTTCGCGAGGACGACGAGCACGAGCACGGCGAAGACCGACTGCAGGACGCCGTTGACGGTCGAGTTCGTCACGACCTGCTGCATCTGCGCCGCGTCCTTCGCGGGCGCCAGGAGCGTCCCCGCGTCGAGGGCGTCGGCGTAGCGCGAGCGCTGCGCGAAGTACCCGATCGCCGGGTTGTCGGAGAACACCTTCTGCCAGCTCGCGGTCATGGTGGTGATGAGGTCCCACACCAGCGGGACGCCCGGCACCCACGCGTAGCGCAGCCGGCCGTGCTTGATCAGCAGCGTCGTGACGAGCGTCAGCGCGATCGCCGCGAGCAGCTGGTTGGCGATGCCGAACAGCGGGAAGAGCTGGTTGATGCCGCCCAGCGGGTCGGTGACGCCCACGTAGAGGAAGTAGCCCCACGCGGCCACGACGACCGCGCTGGCCAGGAGGTTCGCGGGACGCCACGACAGGTCCCCGAACCGCTTCCACACGTTGCCGACGGTGTCCTGCAGCATGAACCGGCCCACCCGGGTCCCCGCGTCGACGGCGGTGAGGATGAACAGGGCCTCGAACATGATCGCGAAGTGGTACCAGAACGCTTGCAGCCCACCGCCGAACGCCTGGTGGAACACCTGGGAGATGCCCAGCGCGAGCGCCGGGGCGCCGCCCGTGCGGGAGACGAGGTTCGGCTCCTGCACCGCGGCCGCGGCGGCCGTGAGGGCGTCGGGGCTCGTCGGGAACCCGAGGCCCGTGACGAACTCCGCGGCCGTCGCGGCGGTGCCGCCCGTCGCCCCGGCCGGGGAGTTGACCGCGAAGTAGAGGCCCTGGTCGATGACCGAGGCCGCGATGAGCGCGCTGATGGCGACGAAGCTCTCCATGAGCATGCCGCCGTAGCCGATGAGCCGGACCTGGCGCTCCTTGGCGACCATCTTCGGCGTGGTGCCGGAGGCGATGAGGGCGTGGAACCCGGACAGCGCGCCGCAGGCGATGGTGATGAACACGAACGGGAACAGGGAGCCCGCGAAGACCGGGCCGTTGCCCTCCCGGGCGAAGCTCGTGACGGCCTCGTTGGCGAGGACGGGCCGGGCCACCAGCAGGCTCGCGGCGAGCAGCAGGATGACGCCGATCTTCATGAAGGTCGAGAGGTAGTCGCGCGGGGTGAGCAGCAGCCAGACCGGCAGGACGGAGGCGACGAACCCGTACACGACGAGGGCGACGACGAGCGTCTCCTTGCTCAGCGTCAGGCCGTCGGCCAGGCCGAGCTGCTCGACGTAGCCGCCGCCGACGATGGCGGCGAGCAGCAGGACGACGCCGATGCCCGTGGCCTCCAGCACCCGGCCCGGGCGCAGGAACCGGAGGTAGACGCCCATGAACAGCGCGATCGGGATGGTCAGCGCGATGGAGAACACGCCCCACGGCGACTCGGCCAGCGCGTTGACGACGATCAGCGCGAGCACCGCCAGGATGATGATCATGATGGCGAACACGGCGATGAGGGCCGCGATCCCGCCGACCAGCCCGATCTCCTCGCGGACCATCTGGCCGAGGCTCTTGCCGTCGCGGCGCATCGAGAAGAACAGCACCGTGAGGTCCTGCACCGCGCCGGCGAACACGACGCCGACGACGATCCAGATCGTGCCGGGCAGGTAGCCCATCTGGGCCGCGAGGACGGGACCGACGAGCGGCCCGGCGCCCGCGATCGCGGCGAAGTGGTGCCCGAACAGCACCCGGCGGTCGGTGACCTCGAAGTCGACGCCGTTGTGCAGGCGCTCGGCGGGCGTCGCGCGGCTGTCGTCCGCGCGCAGCACCCGGTAGGTGATGAACCGCGCGTAGAAGCGGTAGGCGATCGCGTACGAGGCGAGGGCGGCGAAGAGGATCCACAGCGCGCTGACGGCCTCCCCGCGGGCCAGGGCCAGCACCGTCCAGGCGACGGCACCGACGAGGGCGACGAGCGTCCAGACGACGATCGAGCGGATGCGGTGCGAGCGCGTGGCGCCCGGGTGGTCCTGGGTGGTGGTCCGGCTGGACACGACCGCCTCCTCGCGGTGGTTCCGTCACGGCTCCTTCGCCGCCTGACGGACCGATCCTGTCCACCTGTGCGTCCGCTGTCACGCCGACGGGCCCGGCGCGGTGCGGCTCAGGGCCGGGTGAGACCGCCGTACAGCTCCGGGCGGCGGTCGGCGAGGTAGGGGTTGGCCTCCTGCTGCTCGGCGACCACGGCCGGGTCGATGCTCGCGTAGAGCAGCACGTCACCGTGCCCCGCCGCGGCGAGCACCTCACCCGACGGCCCGACCACGCTGCTGCTGCCGACGTACTCCAGCGAGCCCTCGCGCCCGTCGTGGTTGACGTAGGCGACGTAGACCTGGTTCTCCCAGGCCCGGACCCGGATGAGCTGGTCGGCGACGAAGCCGAACGGCTCCATCTGCGCGGTGGGCACGAGGACCACGTGGGCGCCCCCGGCGGCCGCGGCCCGCACCGACTCGGGGAACTCGACGTCGTAGCAGATGAGCAGCGCGATCCGGACGTCCGCGAGGTCCACGAGGGTTACCAGCTCGTCGCCCGCGGCGAAGACGGCGCGGTCCAGGGCCCCGAAGAGGTGCGCCTTGCGGTGGCGGGCCAGCAGGGCGCCGTCGGGCCCGACCAGCGCGGCGGTGTTGTAGCAGGCGGCGCCGTCCAGCTCGGGCAGGCCGGCGACGACGGCGATCGCGTGCCGGCGGGCGATCTCCGCCACGCGGGCCAGCAGGTCCTCGCGGGCGAGCTCGTGCACCAGCTCGCCGATGTCGTAGCCCGTCACGAACATCTCGTCGGTGACGAGCAGGTCGGCGCCGTGGGCGGCGGCCTCGGCGCAGGCCGCGTCGAGCGCCGCGAGGTTGGCCTCGACGTCGCCGGGCGTCCCCGCGGCCTGCAGGCAGGCGATCTGCACGTGACTCCCTCCGCCGGGGCCCCGGCGGCCCCCCGGGCGGAAGCGTAGGCGCGCGGGCGCACGGCGGGGGCCGCGGCTCGTGGTTGGATTCCTCGCGTGCGATTGGCTGAGCAGCTCGACGGCAAGCGGTTCCTCCTGACGGGGGTCACCGGGTTCATCGGCGAGGCGCTCATGCAGCGCCTGCTCGTGGACCTGCCGGGCACCAGCGTGGTCGCGCTGGTCCGGCCCAAGCCCGGGCAGAGCGGTGAGGACCGGCTGCGCTCGGTCCTGCGCAAGGGGATCTTCCACGCCGCGGGCGACGCCGACTCCCTGCTCGCCACACGCGTCGAGGCCCTCGAGGGCGACCTGGCCGCGGTGCCGGAGCTGCCCGCGGGCATCGACGTGGTCGTCCACTGCGCCGGTGACGTGTCCTTCGACCCGAAGATCCAGGACGCCTTCACGACCAACGTCGTCGGCACCCGCCTGCTCGTCGAGCGGACGCTGGCCGCGGCGGAGGCCGAGGGCCGCGCGATCCACTACGTGCACATCTCCACGGCCTACGTCGGCGGCCGCCGCCGGGGCGCGGTCCCCGAGCGGGCCGTGGACCACACCGTCGACTGGCGCACCGAGACCGAGGCCGGCCTGCGCCTGGCCGCGCGCATCGAGGAGGACTCCCGCCTGGACGCCCAGCTGCGCCGCTTCCTGCGCGCCGCCGAGCGCGACCACGGCCGGGCGGGCCCGCTGAGCGTGGCCGCCGGCGCCGAGGAGCGGCGCCAGCAGTGGGTCGCGGAGCAGCAGAAGGCGGCCGGCAAGGAGCGCGGGCGCACGCTGGGCTGGACCGACTGCTACACGTTCACGAAGTCGATGGGCGAGCGCGCCGTGGAGGAGCTGTCGGCGCCGTTCATCCCGACGACGATCCTGCGCCCGAGCATCGTGGAGTCGGCCCTCAAGCACCCGCACCCGGGGTGGATCGAGGGCTTCAAGATGGCCGAGCCGATCATCCTGGCCTACGGGCGCGGGGAGCTGACCGAGTTCCCGGCCGCCCCCGACTCGGTCGTCGACATCGTCCCCATCGACCACGTCGTCAACGCGATCCTCAAGGCCTCGGCCACCCCGCCGCCGCTGTCGCAGCCCGCCTACTACCACGTGTCGTCGGGCAACCGGAACCCCGCGACCTTCCGGGACCTCTACGAGCACGTGCGGGCGTACTTCACCGACCACCCCTTCGACTCCTCCCCCGAGGTCCTGCCGACGTGGGACTTCCCCGGTGTCGACAAGGTGGAGCGGCAGGTGCGCACCGGTGAGCGCCTGGCCCGGATCGGGGACCGCGTGCTGGCCCTGGCCCCGCGCTCGGAGCGGGTGCGCTCGGCCTCGCGCCGCATCGACAAGGCCCGCGACCAGGTCGAGTTCGCCCGCCGCTACATGGACCTGTACCGCGCCTACACCGAGGCCGAGCTGCGCCTCGTCGACGACAACACGCTGGCGCTGCACCGCTCGCTGGACCCGGCCGACGTCGACCTCTTCGGCTTCGACACCGCCGTCGTGGACTGGACGGAGTACTTCGAGAAGACGCACTGCCCGTCGGTCACGACGCAGATGCGCAAGTACGAGGAGATCCGCCGCCGCCGCAAGCAGACCGAGGT
Organism: Kineococcus rubinsiae; assembly: GCF_011839805.1. Classification (GTDB taxonomy): domain Bacteria; phylum Actinomycetota; class Actinomycetes; order Actinomycetales; family Kineococcaceae; genus Kineococcus; species Kineococcus rubinsiae. Next base: position 12,925 of record NZ_VWPY01000023.1, read on the forward strand.
CACCGGCCCGCGCACGCTGCGGCCCGTCGCCGAGGGCGCCGCCCCGGTCCTGGCCGTCTTCGACCTCGCGGGCACGCTCATGCCCGGCACCGTCGTCGACACCTACCTCGCGCTGCGGCTGTCCGAGCTCGACGCCCCTGCCCGCGTCCGCGAGTTCGCGCGCATCGTGCGGCACCTGCCGGGCTGGATCGCCGCCGAGCGCCGCGACCGCGGCAGCTTCCTGCGGTCGCTCTTCCGGGGCTACGCGGGGGCCGACCTCGACGCGCTGGAGGCCTACGTCGACGACGTGTTCGCGCCGGGCTTCCTGGAGCAGGTCAGCTCCGACGCGCTGCGCCGCATCCAGGCCCACCGCGACGCGGGGCACCGCACCGTGCTCATGACCGGCGACGTGCGGATGGTGACCCGGCCGCTGTCGGCGCTGTTCGACGAGATCGTCTGCACGGACCTCGACGAGGAGCTCGACGCCGAGGGCCACCGCCGCGCCAGCGGCTTCCTCACCTCGCCCCCGCTGGTCGGCGAGGCCCGCGCGGCCTGGGTGCGCCGCTACGCCGAGGTGGAGGGGGCGGACCTGGCGGCGAGCTACGCCTACGCCGACTCCCACTCGGACCTGCCGCTGCTGAAGACGGTCGGCAACCCCACGGCCGTCTCCCCCGACGTCCCGCTGTTCCGCGCGGCGCGGGCCGCGCGCTGGCCCGTGGCCGACTGGGCCGCGAGCTCGGCGACGTTCCGGCTGCGCCTGCCGCAGCAGGTGCTCGCGGGCACCGACTGACCGCCCACCACCCGAACCGCGGGCGCCGCACCCGGCGCCCGGCGGGCGGCGCGGGGGGCCCGTGGAAGGATGCCCCCGTGCTCCCGCCACCGACGCTGAACGCGCCCGGAGCCGTGCGCGAGGAGGTCCGCTGATGACGAGGGACGACCAGCACAAGGTCCACCGCAACGACTGGGTCCGCTCGGGGCCCGCCACGCTCGTGCGTTCGGGCCTGCAGCGCGCGCTGCTGGGCCCGCTGATGCGCGCCGAGCTGCGCATCGCCGTGCACGGCGCCGAGAAGCTGGACGCGATCGGCGGCCCGGCCGTCCTGGTCGCCAACCACTCCTCCCACCTCGATGCCCCGGTGATCCTCGAGGCGCTGGGGGCCCGCCGCCGGCGCCGCGTGGCCATTGCGGCCGCCGCGGACTACTTCTTCGACGTGTGGTGGCGCGCGGCCCCCTCGGGCCTCGTCATCGGCACCTTCCCGCTCGAGCGGCGCGGCGGCCGCGGCCCCAACACCTCCGCGCAGCTGCTGCACGACGGCTGGAGCCTCGTGATCTTCGCCGAGGGCGGGCGCAGCTACACCGGCGAGATGCGCCCCTTCAAGAAGGGCGCGGCCTACCTCGCGCTCGACGCGGGCGTCCCCGTCGTGCCGATGGCGCTGCGCGGGACGTACGAGGCGATGCCCCCGAAGAAGAACTGGCCCGTCAAGGGGCGCCCCGCCGTCTCGGTGACGTTCGGCGACCCCCTGCACGGGCTGCCCGGCGAGCGCGCCGGCGACTTCACCCCGCGCATCCAGGACGCCGTCGCGAAGCTGCTCGCCGACAGCTGAGCCGCCCGCGGCCCGGCCCGGGACGCGTGTGACGCGTGGGGCCGGCGGGGCGTCGTGCCCGTGAGACCTTGGCCACACCGCGCCCCCGATCCGCGCAGCGGCGGGGCCCCCGCATCACGGAGCGGACACGGGACGGTGTACGGGAGGGCTCTGCCTTGTTACGGTTCCCCCGTTCCCGGCACTGCTGGGGACACGGCCGCGGACACGCCGAGTCCTGCCCACCGCGCCGGATCTTGAGCTCGACGGGCAGGAGCGGGGGACCCATGGTTCCTCGGGCGGACGTCCCGGCACGGCCGGGACCGACGCCCTCGGGGTGAAGCCGCCACGGCGGCCGGGTCACCACCTTCGACCCGAACCCGACAGCTGACCTCGTAGGCGTTGGAGGTCACCATGCTCGCGTCCCGTCGTCCCCGCACGTCTGCGCGCCACCGCGCAGCGACCCAGACCAGCACCAGCCTGCGCCGCTCCGCCCTGGCCGTCGTCGTCGCGGGAGCCGCGAGCGCCGCGGTCCTCGTGCCCGCCACGTCCGCCTCCGCCGCCCCCGTCTCCGAGTGGGACCGCCTCGCGAAGTGCGAGTCCGGCGGCAACTGGCACATCAACACCGGCAACGGCTACTACGGCGGCATCCAGTTCAGCCGCAGCACGTGGAACGGCTTCGGCGGCGGGCAGTACGCCCCCCGCGCCGACCTCGCCACGCGTGAGCAGCAGATCGTCGTCGCCGAGCGCGTCCTGGTCCGCCAGGGCTGGCGCGCGTGGCCCTCGTGCTCCCGCAAGCTCGGGCTGCGCGGCGCGGCCGACCCGGTCGGCATGGAGCAGGCGCTCCTGCACCCCGCGCCCGCCCCGGCCCCCGCGCCCGCCGCGGCCCCGGCGCCCGCCCCCGTGGCGGTCGTCCAGGGTGCGCGCACCTACACCGTCGCCCCCGGCGACACCCTCTTCCGCATCGCGCGCAACAACGGCGTGGCCGGCGGCTACGTCGCGGTGTGGAACGCCAACCGCGGGCTGATCGGCGACAACCCGGGCGCGATCCGCGTCGGGCAGGTCCTCGTCCTGCCGTGACCCGCGCCGCTCGCGCCGGCCGGACCGGCGCGCAGGCCTGAGCACGCACGAGAGCCCCGGACCGTGCGGTCCGGGGCTCTCGTGCGTCCGCTCCTCGCGGCCGCGGTCGGGGTGGGGGTCAGCCCACCCGCACCTGCATGAAGGAGTCGCGGGCGCTGGTGCTCACGACGGTGATCTTCGTGCCCGTCCTCGGCACGTCCACACCGGACCAGCCGTCGGCGTCCGGCTGCTCACCCGGGGCGACGTACCAGTCCCGGGTGTCGTCGAACGTCGCCACGGCGGGCAGGCCGCCGTAGGTGCCGGCCCGGCCGGTGTCCGGGTCGTGCAGGGTGAAGCGGTCCGTGGCCTGCAGGCCGAAGGTGGAGTCGTGCGACTGCACCCGCGGCCGCCAGCTCTCGCCGTTGGTCCGGTTCGTGCCCTCGTCGTCGGTGGGCTCGTACAGCAGGCCCGGGTGCGCGTCGACGGGGAGGACGAGCCCCCCACCGGGGTGGGCGCCGACGTTGTTGTCGGCGTACTGGCTGTTCCAGTAGGTGACGAGCAGGCCGTCCTGGTAGGGGTAGCGCTCGGCGTGGTCCGGGTGGGCCGGGTCGCCGAAGTTGTACGGACCGGTGGCCAGGCTGGCGTCGAAGCCGCGGTACTGGCGGTACTCGGCCAGGTAGGCGTTGAAGAACGACTCGGTGCTGGTGCCGGTGCTGAGGGTGAAGCCGTCCAGCGTCCAGCTCGTCACCGGCGTCGAGCCGAAGGAGACCGCGTCGACCTGCAGGCCGGGTTCCGTCGCCGCGCCGTCGGTCCAGTACCGGAAGCCGACCAGCGCACCGGCGGGCACGCCGGTCAGGGACGCGGTCAGGTCCACCCACTGCCCACCGGTGGTCCCGGTGATGCCCTGCCCGGAGTTCTGGCCGTTCGGGTCGGTGGTGGTGGAGCGGTTCGTCGGCAGGGACGTGAACGTCTTCCCGCCGTCGGTCGAGTACACGGCGTAGGCGTAGTCCCAGTCCTGCTCGATCTGGTACCTCACCTTCGCGCTCAGCGTCGTGGCCCCCGCGGGCAGCGGTGCGAGCATGGTGTTGTCCAGGTCGTCACCGGCACCGGAGTACCAGAAGTCGCGCCCCTCGAACGGGGTGCCGATCGTGGTGGTGACCTGCCTGTCGGGCAGCTGCACGAGCAGCGCCTGCGCCTGCTTGGTGTTCGCCTCGGCCGGGCCCAGCTTGGTGTTCACCTTCGCACCGGGCGCCACGGTCTCGTGGTTCAGCCAGCCCAGCTGCAGCTTCTCCCAGGCGCCCATGTGCATCGGCTCGGTGCCGATGCCGTCCGCGGGACGTCCGCTGTTGCCGTAGGAGCCGGACGACATCAGCGACCAGAAGGCCGTGGAGTTCTCGGCCCCGCCGGAGTTGCCGGAGGTGTCGTACAGGTCGGGCAGGCCCAGGTCGTGGCCGAACTCGTGGGAGAAGACGCCGACGCCGCCGTTCTCGGGTTCGACGGTGTAGTCGCCGACCCAGTACTTCGACTGCCCGATGCGGGTGCCGCCGAGCGCGACGGTCTTGCCGCCGACCGTCGGGCCGGCGGTGCCGGTGCGGTTGGTCTGGTTGTACCAGCGGTGCGACCAGATCGCGGCCTGCCCCAGGGCGCCGCCGCCGACCTCCTCGCCCTCGCCCGCGTGGACGGCCTGGAAGTGGTCGATGTAGCCGTCCGGCTCGTCGAAGTTCCCGTCACCGTCGAAGTCGTAGCGGTCCCACTGGTCGAAGCGGGAGAGTTCCTGGTCGATCTGGGCGACCGTCCGGCCGGCGGCGAGCTGCTTCGCGTACCAGCCGTTGAGCGAGTCGTTGACGAACGTCCACGCCGCACGGTCGCCCAGCGCGTTGTCGCCGTAGGAGCGTCCGGTGCCGGGCACCCGCACCCAGTCGGTGACGGCCCCCTCGACCGTGTAGCGGCCGGAGGACACCTCGTCGTAGTAGTTGGCCATCGAGACGTCACCACCGGCCTGCGAGAACAGCAGGTCCTGGTAGTACGGCTGGGAGAAGTCGGCGGTCCAGATGGTCGTGTCGTCCACGGACCGGTCGGGCGCGGGGATCGCGTTGTGCGGCAGGTCGGAGAACTCCCCCAGGACGGTGAAGATCTGGTCGGTGTCCTCGCGGGCGAGCTCGACGTACTGCCCCTTGGCGACCTGCACGACGTCGTTGTCGCCCCGGGGGGTGGCCTCACCGGAGAGGACCTTCTCCAGGCCGGCGGCCCGGAGTTCGCGCTGCTTGTCGCTGAGGGGGCTGGGGAGGTCGTCGACGCGCCCGCTCCCCTGCGGGCCGGCGGTGCTGGTGCGCTCTGCGCTGGGGGCTGCGGCGGCGACCGCCGGGGTGACCACGACCAGCGCGGCACCCAGGACGGCGCACAGAGTTCTTCTCACGGAACGTCTCTCCTGGTGTCTGGGCCCGGTAGCGCTGGACGGTGCACCAGCGGTCCTGCCGAGCGGACGCCACCCTAGGACGGTTCACAGCTGGATCACATCCCGTGACACGCTGTTGACCACCGGCGTGTCGCCGCACCCGACCCGCGGACGTCGGAGACCGCGCCCGGCCCGGCGCGGGCCTGAGGACGCACGAGAGCCCCGGACCTCGCGGTCCGGGGCTCTCGTGCGTGCCGCCGGCGGGCGGGCGCGCCCCCTACGGGCGGGTGCGGTGCTCGCTCTCCTCGATGCGCTCCTCGAGCGCGTCGTCGTTGAACTCCTCGGCGCTGGTGGCCGACCCGGTGGCGGGCACCGTGGCGGTGGTCGTGTCCCCCGCGGTGGGGGTGCTCGTCGCGGCCGTGGCGCCGGACCCGGTGACCGTCGTGGCCTCCGGGGTGCCGGTCTCGTGGTGATCGCCCGCCTTGAGCGCCGCCGCGGCGGCGGCCCCGACCGTCGCCGCGACACCCGCGACGATGCCGGCCTTCGCGCCGCGGCTCATCCCCTCGGTGGGCACGGCCACGCCGCTGACGGCGATCCGCTCGGCCAGGGCCTTCACCTTGGCGCCGGCGCTCTGCTCGATGGCCAGGTTCGTCTCCAGGACGCCCACCACCGAGGCGGCGCCGCGGGCGCGGGCGTGGAGGAGGAGCGTCTCGTAGACGGCCTGCTCGTGGTGCTCCGTCTCCAGCGCCCCGGCGAGGATGACCGCGTCGACGAGGGAGTCGTCGGTCTTCTTGATCGTCGCCTTGCCCTCGGCGGCGATGGCCTTGATCACCGCGCACGGCGACGCGTCGACCTCCTCGTCCAGCAGCGCGAAGCACTGCTCGATCATCGAGATCTGCCGGCGGGTCTCCTCGGCGTGCTCGGCCAGCAGCTGCTTCAGCTCCGGGCGGCGGGCCTCGTCCTCGAGGTCGGCCAGCATGGCGAGGGTGTCCCGCTCCATCGTGAGGGCCGACCCCAGCTTGAAGCTGAAGATCTCCTCGGGGGTGTTCAGGCGCTCGAACACGGCAACTCCTCTGCGTCGGTGGTCTGGGTAGCGGTCAACCTGGCACGCCTCCGCCGCGTCCGCGCGTCCGGAACTGCGCCGCCGCCCGGCCGGGGACCGCGCTGCGGCGGCCGGGGTTTCCGGGCCCGGCCACGGGGTAGATGACGATCATGAGCAGCGGCGACCAGTTCACCCCGCAGGACCCCACGACCTCGCAGACCGCGTCGGAGGACCTGCCCGGGCACACCCTCGAGCACCCGGGCCGGGAGTCCGACATGCCGGTCGCGCCGGACTTCGGCGAGTCCAGCTACCGGGGCAGCGGCCGCCTCGAGGGCCGGCGGGCCCTCATCACGGGTGGCGACTCGGGGATCGGGCGGGCCGTCGCGCTGGCCTTCGCGCGCGAGGGCGCGGACGTCGTCATCTCCTACCTGCCCGAGGAGGAGGACGACGCGCAGGAGACGGCGCGCGTGGTGCGCGACGCCGGGCGCCGCTGCGTCCTGGCGCCCGGGGACGTGCGCGACGAGACCTACTGCGGGGAACTGGTCGAGCGCACCGTCGCCGAGCTCGGCGGTCTGGACGTGCTGGTGAGCAACGCGGCCTACCAGATGGCGATCGAGGGCATCGCGGACCTGTCCACGGAGCAGCTCGTGCGCACCTTCACGACCAACGTCTTCGCGGCGTTCTGGCTGTGCAAGGCGGCCCTGCCGCACCTGCAGCCGGGGGCCAGCATCATCGTCACGACGTCGATCCAGGCCTACCAGCCGTCGCCGTCGCTGCTGGACTACGCCTCCACGAAGGGTGCGCTGCTGAACTTCGTCAAGGGGCTCTCGCAGGAGCTGGCGCCGCAGGGGATCCGCGTGAACACGGTCGCCCCGGGCCCGATCTGGACCCCGCTCATCCCGGCGACCATGCCGGCCGAGGAGGTCGAGGGCTTCGGGGCGCAGACGCCGATCGGGCGCGCGGGCCAGCCGGCCGAGCTGGCACCCGCGTACGTCTTCCTCGCCTCGCAGGAGTCGAGCTACGTCACCGGCGAGCGCATCGGCGTCACGGGCGGCATGCCCACCCCCTGACCACCGGTCCCGCACTGCACCGCGCGGACGACCGAGAGCCCCGGACCTCCCGGCCCGGGGCTCTCGGTCGTCCTGCGGGTGCGGTGCTCCTGCCCCCGGCGGGCGGTCAGCCCGCGGAGGCCTCGACCGGCCGGCGGGCCGCCGTCCAGTCCGCGGGGGCGTCGCCGTGGTCGGGGATCGGCAGCCGCTCGCCGCCGCGGCGCATCGACTCGTGGGCCACGATGCCCGGCAGCGTGAAGCGGGCGGCCACCCACGCGTTGACGGGCGGCAGCGTCCCCTCGTTCACCGACGTGACGAAGTCGTCGACGAGGAAGTGGTGCGCGCCCTCGTGACCGTTCGGCGCGCCCTCGAGGCTCTCCGGCAGGCGGCTGCGGTCGTGCACCGGCGCGGTGCCGGAGACGAAGGCCGCGCGCAGGGCCGGCGAGACGTGGGCGAGCGACGGGTCGTCCTCGGACACGGAGGGGCGCGCCTGCAGGTGGTCGGTGACGTCGGTGACGCCCTGCTTGTCCTGCCACAGGCTGTGGATCGCGGTCTGCTCGAAGCTGGCCTCGGTGCCGAAGAACCGGAAGCGCGACTCCTTGAGGTGCGAGGGGTAGCCGACGCGGCGGAACTCGTTGGTGCGCATGGACCCGCCCCCGGCGAGCTCGAACAGGGCCGTCGCGTTGGAGACGTCGTTGTCGAACATGCTGACCTCGCGGTCGAACACGCCGTCGCCGCGGCGGTCGGGCACGCCCACGCAGCTCACGCTCACCGCGTGGGTCGGCAGGGCGCCGAGGACGCCGCCGGTCGCGTGCGTCGGGTACAGCATGGGCGGGTAGCTGGCCGTGGCCTTCCAGCCCTCGCCGCCGGAGTAGCGGTAGGCGTCGTAGAAGCCGAGGTCCATGTCGTGGACGTAGTCGCCCTCGGCGTAGAACACCTGGCCGAGCTCCGCGAGGCGCTCGCGCACGTAGACCGTCGCGGGGTTGTAGTAGCTCGTCTCGCCCATCATGTAGACGAGGCCGAGGCGCTCGACGCGCTCGATGATCCCGGCGATCTCCTCCGCCGTGATCGCCATCGGCACGGCCGAGTACACGTGCTTGCCCGCGTCGAGGGCGGCGGTGACCAGCGGGCCGTGGGTCCAGCGCTGGGTGAACAGCGCGACCGCGTCGACGTCTGAGGCGAGCATGTCCTCGACCGAGTCGAAGGTGCCCGCCAGGCCCTGCTCGTCGACGAGCGCCTGCGCGCGCTCGGGCAGCAGGTCGGTGACGTGGATGTCGCCGACGCCGGGGTGGAGGGCGAAGAGCTTGGCGAAGGAGCCGGCGAACTGGCCGGCACCGATGATGCCCAGGCTGAAGGTCATGGCGGGGTCCCTGAGGGCCTTCCTCGTCGTTGAGCAGGTGGGTCGTCGACACGCGTGGCGGCGCTCTGCACCACCCCGAGAGTTCTACGAGAGAAGCCACGCCGCGTCAAGCGCAGCTGCGCGTCGTTGCACAGGGCATCAGCGGGCTCAGTGGCTTCCGCGGTGGAACTCCTGCCGCAGCGGCAGCTGGCCGAACACGTGACGGCGGACCCACGCGTGCTGGGCGATCGCGGCGGCGGCGCCCACGTTCAGCGAGCGCGTGGAGCCGAACTGGGCGATGGCCAGGACCGCCGTGCAGCGGGCCACGGCCTCCTCGCTGAGGCCCGGCCCCTCCTGCCCGAACAGCAGGACGCACGCCCGGGGCAGGTCGTAGGTCTCCAGCGGCACCGAGCCGTCGACGTTGTCCACGCCCACCAGCGGCAGGCTCCGCTCCGCCGCCCACGCGGCCAGCGCCGCGACGTCGGCGTGGTGGTGCACGCTCAGGTAGCGGTCGGTGACCATCGCGCCGCGGCGGTTCCAGCGGCGGCGCCCGACGACGTGCACGCCGGCCGCGTTCACGGCGTTCGCGGTGCGCACCACCGAGCCGATGTTCGCGTCGTGCTGCCAGTTCTCCACGGCCACGTGCAGGGGGTGGCGCCGCGCGTCGAGCTCGGCGACGACGGCCTCGTGCGTCAGGTAGCGGAACTCGTCGGCGACGTTGCGCCGGTCGCCCTCGCGCAGCAGCTCCGGGTCGTAGCGCGCGTCCTCGGGCCACGGGCCCTCCCACGGGCCGACGCCCACGACGCGCGCCTCGCCCGCCGGGTCCTGCTCACCGGCGGGCCGGGCGGACGGGTCGGTCGGGTCGTCGTCGGGCGCAGGCACCCGGGCATCCTCGCTCAGCCCGGGTGCCTGCGCCGACGCCCCCTCAGCGGGTGGGGACCTGCACGCGCTCGGCCTCGCGCCGCGTCTCGCGCCGCCCCGCCGACCAGAACCACGCCGCGATGGCGGTGAAGACCACGAGCGGGACGAGCTCGGTGCCGAGGTACAGCCAGCGCTCGGAGGCCACCCAGCCCTCGGGCCGGTAGTCCTCGCCGAACCAGTCGTCACCCAGGCCGGGGAAGAGGATCTGCACGGTGCAGAACGCGATCCAGGCCATGGCGAGGACCGTCGTGAACCCGATGGCGGGCGCGCTGTAGGGGCGCGGGCGGTCGGGGTTCGCGCGGCGCAGCTTCCACGCCGCCGGGAAGATGCCGAGGTAGGAGATCAGGGTCGTGGAGATCGCCAGCGCGAGGACGACGCCGAAGAACTTGGCCGCGTCGCCCTCGGTGATCTCGGTGGCCGCGACGAACACGACGCTCGACACGACACCCGAGAGGACGTTGACCCGCACCGGGGTGCCGAAGCGGCTGGAGAACCGGCCCAGCGCGCGGGGGCCGGCACCGTCGTAGCAGGACACCGCGAGCGTCCGGTCCGAGCCCATGATCCAGGTCAGGCCCGACGTGAAGGCCACGATCGCGACCAGGATGCCCATGGCGTAGCCGACCGCGGTGGCGGAGGTGCCGAGCGTCGTGACCGCGGTGCCGTCGGCGGCCGTCGTCACGGTGCCGCCGAACACCGACAGGGACTGGCGGATGGCGTCGGGGAACCCCGTGAGGCCGCTGGCCTGGCTGGTCGGGAGCACGAGCAGGATCCCGAGCACCGGGATGCCGTAGAGCAGGCCCGTGGCCACGACGGACTTGGCGATGCCGGCGGGCACGTCCTTCTGCGCGTCCGTCATCTCCTCGCCCGCGGCGCTGGGCAGCTCGAACCCGACGAGGCTGAACAGGACCAGCGGCACCAGCGCGACGAACCCCGAGAAGGACGGCACGTACTCGCCCGCACCCGGCCCGCTGAACCCGTTCTCGACGCCGTAGACGACGACCAGGACGCTGAACAGGCCCAGCAGCAGGAACCGGGCGATCGCGCCGATGGTGGCGATCCACTTGCCGACCCGGAACGACAGGACGGCGAACAGGACGCCGGCCCAGATGAACACGGCGGCCACGGCGTAGTTCACGCCGCGGGAGTAGTCCTCGCCGTCGTGGAAGAAGGTGATGAAGCCGCCCAGCGCGGTGCCGACGAGCGTGCCGCCCATCCACACCGGGTTCGTCACCCAGTAGAAGAAGTTGTTCACCGCCCCCGCGAAGTGGCCGAAGGCCATCCGGACCCACACGTAGGGGCCGCCCTCGTCGGGGTAGGCCGCACCCAGCTCGGCCAGGAGCATGGCCGAGGGCACCGCGAAGAGCAGCACGCAGACCAGCAGCCACGTGAAGCCCTCACCGCCCTCGGTGGCCAGCGTGCCGAGGCCGTCGACCCCGACCAGGGTGCAGACGAGGAAGAAGAAGATGTCGACCCGGCCGAAGTGCTTGCGCAGCTTCGACTTCTCCTCCAGTGCGGTGACGCTGACGTCCGCGTCGGCCTCGACGGCCATGTGCTGCTCCCCCATCTCGTCGGGTGCTCCCGGGACGGGGAGCACCCGATGGTGCCACTCCGGGTGTTTCCGCGAGGTGACTTCCGCGTGACGGCGGCGTCGTCGTCACCGTCGTGTCCAGAGCAGCACGTCCGGCCCGCGCGCGGCAGGCCCGTCCGGGTGGTTCCGCGCCCGGTCCCCACCCGGCGCCACCGCTCACCGGCGCCGCACGGGCGGCGCTCAGGCCGCGCGCCGCCAGGCGGACCGCAGGGAGAGGCTGCGGCCGGTCTGCAGGAGGGAGTTCTCGTACAGGCGCCGGGCCACGGCGACGAGCACCGCGGCCGTGGCCGCGATGAGCAGCAGGGACAGCAGGGGCTCCCACAGCGCCACGTCGCCCGCGAGCACGCGGCGCGGCATCACCATGGGCGAGGACAGCGGCAGGTAGGAGAGCACCGTCTGCACCGTGCCCGGGTCGTTGGCGAAGAACGACGCGAAGAACGGCAGCATCACGAGCATCTGCACGGGGGTCGCCGTGGACTGCAGGTCCTCCAGCCGGCTGGCCATCGCCCCGGCCGCCGCCCACAGGCACGACAGCATCGCGAAGCCCAGGACGAAGAACACCACGAACCACAGCGCCGCGACGGGGACGCTCGGCAGCGACGCCAGCAGGTCGCGCTGGGCGACGAACAGCCCGGCCAGGCCCGCCAGCACGAGCAGCGCGAGCTGGGCGAGGGCGAGCAGGCCGTTGCCGAGGATCTTGCCGATGAGCAGCTGCCGCACGGGGACCGTCGTGACGAGCAGCTCGATGACCCGGGTCTGCTTCTCCTGCACCACGCTCTGCGCGATCGCGTAGCCGAAGATGAGGACGATCTGGAAGAACAGGACCGAGAACGCCAGGCCCAGCAGCGCGGTCGTCGTGGGGTCCACGGCGTCCGGGTCCAGCAGCCGCTGCACCGCGGGCGGCGTGGCGAGGATCCGGGCCGCGGTGGCGCCGTCGACGCCCGCGGCCGCGAACCCCGCGAGCACCTGCGCCGCACCGACGCGTGCGGTGAGGAGGTCACCCAGGCCGCTCGGCACGGAGGACTCACCGACGACCTCGACCGCGCCGCCGGCACCCGGGAGCACGGCGGCGTCCACGTCCCCGGCCCGCACGAGGGCCTCCGCGGCGCCCGCGTCCGCGACCGTGCGCAGGCCCACCTGCACGTCCTGCTCCCCCGGCTGAGCGTCGCCCACGAGGGCGGCGGTGTCCGCCGTGACGGCGACCTCGTAGCGGTCGGTGCCGCCGCTGAGCAGGCCGGGCAGGAACGACGCGGCCAGCACGACGACGAGCAGGAACACCGTGGAGAACACGAAGCCCTTGTCGTGCAGGCGCTCGGAGATCTCGCGCTGCGCGACGATCCACCACTGCCGCTGCACGCGCGCGGGAGCGGCCGGGGTGGTCGGGGACGTGGTCGGCGCGGCGCTCACCGCGACACCTCCTGGAAGAGCTCGGACAGGGTCGGCAGCACGGGGGCGAACGCGCGGACGGGCCCGCGGCGCACGGCCTCGGCGAGGACGCGCTGGTCGGCGCCGGGGGCCAGCAGCTCCAGCAGGGCGCTGCCGCGGTCGAGCTGCAGGACCCGGACGCCCGCGACGTCGCGCACCCAGTCGGCGTCGCCGTCGACCTCGAGGGAGTAGCGCGAGCCGCCGCGGGAGCGCCGCAGCTCCTGGGGTTCCCCCGCCGCGACGACCCGGCCCGCGTGCAGGATGACGAGCTCGTCGCACAGCCGGTCGACGAGGTCGAGCTGGTGGCTGGAGAACAGCACGCCGACCCCGGCGCGGGTGCGTTCGCGCAGGATCTCCGCCATGGCGTCGACCGCGAGGGGGTCCAGGCCCGAGAAGGGCTCGTCGAGGACCAGCAGCTCCGGGTCGTGGACGAGGGCGGCCGCGACCTGCACGCGCTGCTGGTTGCCGAGCGAGAGGGACTCGAGCTTCTCGCCGAGGCGGTCCCCCAGCCCGAGGCGCTCGAGCAGCTCCGTGCCGCGCCGGCGGGCCGTGGCCGTGTCGACGCCGTGCAGCCGGGCGAGGAACACCAGCTGGTCCAGCAGCCGGCCCTTCGGGTAGAGCCCGCGCTCCTCGGGCATGTAGCCGAACCGCCGCCGCACCGCCAGGTCGGGTTCGCGGCCGCGGAACGTCACCGTGCCGCTGTCGGCCGCGAGCACCCCGAGGGCGATGCGCATGGTCGTGGTCTTGCCGGCGCCGTTGGCCCCGACGAAGCCGACCATGCGGCCGTCCGGCACGGCGAGGCTCACGCCGTCGAGGGCGGTCCGGTCGCCGAACCGCCGGGTGATCGCGTCGAGGACGAGCATGCGCCGAACGTAGCGACGGGCTCCGGCCGTCCACGTCCGCCGATCGTCGGACGTCGGGCGCGACGCCCGGCCCCCCTACGGGGAGGTGCGGCCGACCGCGTGGACGGCGACGGCCGTCGCCTTGACCACGAGGTGCACGGGCGAGCCCGCGACGAGGTCGAGGTCGGCGACCGAGGACGCCGTCACGTCGGCCAGCACCTCCTCCCCACCGGGCAGCAGCCGGGCCCGCACGCGCACGAGGGCGCCGCGCGACGCCGGCTCGCGGGAGGTCAGGTCCTCCACGACGGCGGCCCACCGGTTGCGGGGGCTGCCGCCGGGGTCGTCGCGGTGCACGGCGACCGCGGCCGGGCTGAAGGTGGCGACCGCGGCGTCGCCCGGGGCGCAGTCGGGGTCGCGCAGGCCCGCGAGCGCCGTGCCCCCGGCCGTGCGCAGGCCGTCCGCGGTGGCGGTCCCCGCGAGCAGGTCGAGCCCCGCGATCCGGGCGCCGAACGCGCTGCGGGGCGAGGCGAGCACGTCGGCGACGGGCCCCTCCTCCACGACCCGGCCGCCGTCCAGGACGACGACGCGGTCGGCCAGCGCCAGGGCGTCGAGGAGGTCGTGCGTGACGAGCACGGCGCTGCGCCGCTGCTCCCCGCGCAGCACCTGCCGCAGGACGCGGCGGACCTCGGGCGCCGCGCCGACGTCGAGGGCGGCCAGCGGCTCGTCGAGCAGGAGCAGCCGCGGGTCGGCCGCGAGCGCCCGCGCGACCGCGATGCGCTGGGCCTGGCCGCCGGAGACCTCGTGCGGGCGCCGCCGCGCCAGGTCGGCGGCACCGACGACGTCGAGCCAGTGCCGCGCGGCGGCCCGCGCGTCCCGCCGAGAGGCGCCCGCGCTGCGCGGGCCGAAGGCCACGTTGGCCTCGACGCGCAGGTGCGGGAAGAGCAGCGGCTGCTGCGCGAGCAGGGCCGTGCCGCGCCGGTGCGGCGGGGTGGGCCGGTGGCGGCCGTCGGCGAGGACCTCCCCGTCCAGCACGATGCGCCCGCCCGTGGGGCTCAGCAGGCCCGCGAGCAGGGACAGCACCGTCGACTTCCCGGCGCCGTTGGGCCCCAGCACCGCGAGGACCTCGCCGGGCGCGAGCCGCAGGTCCGCCGCGAGGTCGCGCGGGGCGTGGCGCAGCTCGGCGACGAGGCCGTCGGCCGGGCCGTCCGCGGGGCCCACCTCAGCGCGCCCCGGCGCCGCGGCGGCCGTGGACGGCCACGACGACGACGGCCGCGACGACCACCAGCACCAGCGCCAGCGCGACGGCCGCGTCGGGGTCGGTCTCGCGCTGCAGGTAGATCTCCAGCGGCAGGGTGCGGGTGGTGCCCTGCAGGCTGCCCGCGACGGTGAGCGTGGCCCCGAACTCCCCGAGCGAGCGGGCGAAGGCCAGCACGGCCCCGGACACGAGCCCGGGCAGCACCAGCGGCAGCGTCACGCGCAGCAGGACCCGCGACGGCGCCGCCCCCAGCGACGCCGCGACCGCCTCGTAGCGCCGCCCCGCCGTGCGCAGCGCCCCCTCCAGGCTGACGACGAGGAAGGGCAGGGACACGAAGGTCTGCGCGAGCACCACCGACGCCGTCGTGAAGGCCACCCGGATCCCCGCGGCCTCCAGCGCCGGCCCGAACAGCCCCTGCCGCCCGACGGCGTAGAGGAGGGCGAGGCCGCCGACGACGGGCGGCAGCACCAGCGGCAGGAGCACCACGGCCCGCAGCACCCGCAGCCCCGGCAGGGCGGAGCGGGCCAGCACGAGCGCCAGCGGGACCCCGACCACGATGCAGCAGGCCGTGCTCGCACCGGCCGTGCGCAGGCTGAGCCGCAGCGCGGCCACCGACGACGCCGACGTGACGAGCGCCGGGAACCGCACCCAGTCCACCCGCGCGACGATCGCGGCGAGCGGGACCGCGACGAGGAGCACCCCCAGCGCCGCCGGGACGAACACCCACCGGGGCAGGGCGCTGCCCTCGCCGCCCGCGGCCCGGGCGGCCCTCACGCCGGCGGCTCGCCGAACCCCGCGGCCGCGAGCACGGCCCGGCCGTCGGCGGACGTCACGAAGTCCCGGAACGCCGCGGCGTCCGCGGCGTGCTCGGAGTTCGACAGCGCCGCGATCGGGTAGGTGTTCACGGCGCCCGCGGACTCCGGGAACGGCACCCCCGTCACGGCCGCGCCCGCGGCCCGGACGTCGGTGGCGTAGACGAGGCCCGCGTCGGCCTCGCCCGAGGTGACCTTGCCGAGGACGTCGGTCACGGAGGACTCCTCGCTGACCGGGGTGAGGGTCGTGCCGGTGGCCGCCTCCGCCTTCACCGCCGCTGCCCCGCAGGGCACCTGGGGCGCGCACACGACGACGTCGAGGCCCGGCCGGGCCAGGTCGGCGAAGGACGCGACGCGGGCCGGGTTCCCCGGCGGGGTGGCGATCTCGAGGACGTTGGTCGCGAAGTCCACGGCCCGGCCGGCGATCAGCTCCTGCTCGAGGACCTTCGCCATGTTCGCCTCGTCGGCCGAGGCGAACACGTCCGCGGGGGCGCCGGCCACGATCTGCGACACCAGGTCGGAGGACCCCGCGAAGCTGAACGCCACCGTCGTGCCGGGGTGGCGGGCCTCGAACGCGGCGCCCAGCTCGGTGAAGCTGGTGCGCAGCGACGCCGCCGCGAAGACCGTGATCGTCAGGGGTGCCGCGGAGGACGACGCCGAGGACGCGGCCGACGGCCCGGCGGCCGAGGGGCCCGCGCCGCACCCCGCCAGCAGCAGAACCGCCACCACCGGCAGGGCCGCGGCCCGCCGCCTCACGCGCGGTCCCCGGCGGGCGTCTCGACGATCACCGAGGTCGCCTTCACCACGGCGACGGCGCGGCGGCCGGGCACGAGCCCGAGCTCGGTGGCGGCCTCGCTGCTCATGAGCGAGACGACGCGGTGCGGGCCGCACTGCAGCTCGACCTGGGCCATGACGCCGTCGGCGACGACGCGCGTGACCAGCCCGACGAAGCGGTTGCGGGCCGAGCGCCCCACGCCCGACGGGTCCGGCGCGGCCGCGGCCGCGTTCGAGACCGCGAAGGCCGCGAGGTCGGCACCGTCCACGACGAGCCGCCCCGCCTCGTCCTTGGTGGCCGGCAGCGTCCCGGCGTCGGTCCAGCGGCGGGCGGTGTCGTCGGAGACCCCGAGGAGCTCGGCGACCTCGCGGATCCGGTACAGCGGCATCCCAGCACCGTAACCGACCGCAGGTGCGGACGTCAGCGCTTCCCGCGACCGCACCTGCGGTGGGTCCCGATCAGCCCAGTCCGGCCGCCCGGAGCCCCGCGGCGGTCGCCGCCCCCAGCAGGACGACCACGACGAAGGGCGCCCGCAGCAGCAGGGCGAGGGCCGCGACGGCCACCGCGCCGAGCCGGGCGTCCAGCACGAGCGCCCCGTCGCCGCCCACGGTCTGCACGACGACGAGTGCCGCGAGGCAGCCCGCGGTGACGAGGTCGGTGGTCCGCCCGACGCGGGGGTCGGCGAGCACCGCGGCGGGCAGGAGGTAGCCGGCGAGCTTCAGCAGCAGGCAGGCCAGCGCCGACGCGACCAGCCAGCCGGTCACGGCGCCGCCCCGCGCGGGGGGCGGGTGCGCCACCAGCCCAGCGCCGCGGCCGCGACGGCCGCGGCGAGGACGGGGACGCCCGCCGGGGCCACGGGCAGGACGAGCGCCGCGACCAGGGCCGCCACCGCGGCCACCGCGGCGGTCTCGCGCCGCCGCAGCCGCGGCCAGAGCAGCCCGAGGAACGCGGCGGCCGCCGCCCCGTCGAGGCCCCACCGCTGCGGGTCGCCCAGCGCACTGCCGAGCAGGGCGCCCGCGAGCGTGGCGACGTTCCAGAAGGCGAAGACCCCGGCGCCCGCGGCTCAGAAGCCGCGCCGCGCCTCGACCGGATCGCCCTGCGCGGCCGAGACGGCCGAGGACTCGTCGATGGTCAGGTGCGCGGCGAGCAGGCGCCGCCACCCGCGCAGGCCGAGGCGCGGGGCGAGCTGCAGGCCGTAGACCGCGTTGCGCAGCCCGAGCAGCGTCGCCGACGCGAACCCCGCGACGGGCGCCCCGCCCGCGGCGAGGACCCCGACGACCGCGAACTGCGAGCCGCCCGTGAACATCACGAGGCTGAGCAGGCAGGCCTGCACCACGCCGAGCCCCGCCGCCGTCGCCAGCGCCCCGAAGGACAGGCCGTAGAGGCCGGTGGCGAGGCCGACCGAGACGCCCTGCCGGACGGCGGGCGAGCGCAGCAGAGCGCTCCGGGCCCTCCCGCCGGGCACGCCCGCGGCGGGCTCGTCGGTCGACACCCCTGCGCCTAGGGCCGCGGCCGGCGCAGCAGCTCGAGCATCTCCGGCAGCTCGAACACCTGCGCGACGGCGACACCCGACTGCCGCCCGAGCTCCGGGTCGGCGCCCGCGGCGAGGAGGTCGGTGACGATCGCACCCGCGCGGCGGAACACCGCGGCGCCGAGCGCGGTCTGCCCCTTGTCGTTGACGCGGGCGTGGTCGGCGCCGCGGGCCAGGAGCATCCGGACCGTGTCCTCGTGCGCGTGGTAGGCCGCGAGGACCAGCAGGGTGTCGCCGCCGGCGTTGGTGAGGTCCACCGGGACGCCCCGGGCCACGCGCTCCTCGAGCTCGGCGGTCGCGCCCTCGCGCGCCAGGTCGAAGGTGTCCTGCAGGAACCGCAGCTCCTCGGCGGTCAGCGGTTCCGGCGGCGGCTGGCTCACGCGGGGATCGTAGCGACGGCGGCCGTCCTGCTCCGCTGCCGTCCTGGTCCGCTGCCGTCCCGGGTCGCGGGACGGGGGTGGTGGAGCGCCCCCCGGAGCGCCTACGGTCTGCTTAACCGGTTCGGTGCCGACGGCGAGGGTCGTCGTGGGTGGCACCATCGGGTCGAGGCGTCCATCGACGGGCGCCCCGCAGCGGACCGAGAGGACGACGTGCTCGACAACGACAAGATCTCCGTGCAGCTCTACACGGTGCGGGAGGCGCTCGCCGCCGACCTGGACGGCACGCTCGCGCGGCTGGCCGCCATGGGGCTGCGCAAGGTGGAGCCCTTCGGCCTGCCCCAGTTCGCGGACGCGCTCGCGACCGCGCTGCCCGCCCACGGGCTGACCGCCCCGAGCACCCACGCGCGCATCGTCGGCGGCGACGTCGACGAGGCGCTCGCCGCGGCCGCCAAGACCGGCACCGCGCTCGTCATCGAGCCCCACGTGGACCGCTCGCGCTGGACCACCGAGTCCGACGTCGCCGCGATCGCCGCGGAGCTCAACGCCGCCGCCGCCAAGGCCGCGGACGCGGGCGTCACCATCGGCTACCACAACCACGAGTTCGAGCTGCAGACGAAGATCGGCGGCCGCCCGGCGCTGGAGGTCTTCGCCGAGCACCTCGACGCGGCCGTGGTCCTCGAGGTCGACACCTACTGGGCGGTCGTGGGCGGCGTCGACGTCCCCGAGCTGCTCGGCCGGCTCGGCTCCCGCGTGAAGGCCGTGCACCTCAAGGACGGCGACGGCACCCGCGAGACGAAGAACCAGGTCGCGCTCGGCCAGGGCGTGCTCGACATCCCCGCGATCCTCGCCGCGAGCAGCGGCGTCGACCTCGGCGTCATCGAGCTCGACGACACCACCGGCGACGTCTTCGAGGCCGTCGCGGGCGGCGTGCGCTACCTCACCGAGGCGGCCGGGGCATGAGCGCCCCCGAGGCCCGCACGGGTCCCGTCGGCATCGGTGTCATCGGCGCCGGCGTCATCAGCGACACCTACCTCGAGAACCTGACGTCCTTCCCGGACGTGGAGGTGCACGCGATCGGCGACCTGTTCCCGGCCGCGGCGAAGACCCGCGCCGAGCAGCACGGCATCGCCACCCACGGCGCGATGGACGCGGTGCTGACGCACCCGGACGTCGAGATCGTCGTGAACCTGACGATCCCGGCCGCCCACGTCGAGGTCTCCTCGGCCGCGATCGCGGCGGGCAAGCACGTCTGGAGCGAGAAGCCCCTGACGCTGGACCGCTCCGGCGGCGAGACGCTGCTGCGCGAGGCCGAGGCGGCCGGGGTGCGGCTGGGCTGCGCGCCCGACACGTTCCTCGGCTCGGGCCTGCAGGCGGCGCTGAAGGCGATCGCCCGCGGCGACATCGGCACGCCCCTGTCGGCGCTGACCCTCATGCAGTCCCCCGGCCCCGAGTCGTGGCACCCGAACCCCGCGTTCCTGTTCCAGCACGGCGCGGGCCCGCTGTTCGACATTGGGCCGTACTACTGGACGACCCTCGTGCAGGCGTTCGGGCCGGTGGCCTCCGTCGCGGCCATCGCGTCCACGGCGCAGGCGCAGCGGACCATCGGCTCGGGCCCGAAGGCCGGCGAGGTCTTCGACGTCACCGTCCCGACCCACGTCAACGCCATCGCCCGGTTCCAGGGCGGGCAGACGTCGCAGAGCGTCTTCAGCTTCGACACCGCCGTGACGCGGGCGCCGTTCCTGCAGATCAACGGCACCGAGGGCGTCCTCGAGCTGCCCGACCCGAACATGTTCGACGGCGACATCGTGCTGCTGCGCCCGGGCGGGGACCGGTTCGAGCTGGTCACCACCACGACCGCGACCCGCGCGCAGTCCACCCGCGGCACGGGCGTCCTGGAGATGGCCCGCGCCATCCGCGAGGGCCGCCCGCACCGCGTGCAGGGCGCGCTGGCGCACCACGTCGTCGACATCCTCGTCTCGCTCGAGGAGGCCGGGGCGTCGAAGCAGTTCGTCGACGTCACGAGCACCGTGGAGGCGGCCCCGCCGCTGCCCGACGACTGGGACCCGCTGGTCCGCACGGTCGACTGAGGACCCCTCCCTCCCGCGGTGATCATGCAGGGACCACCTGCATGATCACCGCGGGGCAGGGACAACGAGTGACCGTCTGTGACGGTCGTTGGACCCGCCGTGGCGACCTCCGGCGGGAGGAGGACGCAGGGTCATCCTGTCGGCTGAACCTGGGCACTGAGGGTCCTCGACGGACCCCACGGCGACCTACCCTGGAGACGTGCCTCTCCTCGCTGAGCTCTCGGCTGCCCTGCCCGCCGCCGCGCCCGCGCTGCTGCCGGACTGGATGGAGCCGGAGTCGCTGCTGAACTCCCTCGGCCCCGCGGCGCTGTGGGTGTCGGCCGCGATCGTCTTCACCGAGTGCGGGCTGCTGCTGTTCTTCCTGCCCGGCGACTCGCTGCTGTTCACCGTCGGCCTGTTCACCCACGCGGGGCACCTGGCGTTCCCGATCTGGGCGTCCTGCCTGCTGCTGTCGGCCTCGGCGTTCCTCGGCAACGTCGTCGGCTACGAGATCGGCCGCAAGGCCGGCCCCGCGATCTTCGACCGGCCCGGCAGCAAGCTGCTGACCCCGAAGCGCGTCGAGCAGACCCGGCAGTTCTTCGAGCGCTACGGCGCCCGGGCGATCATCCTGGCCCGCTTCGTGCCCGTGGTGCGCACCTTCATCACCCTCGCGGCCGGCGCCGGGGCGATGGCCCGCCACACCTTCTTCGTCTTCTCCGCGATCGGCGCGGTCCTGTGGGCGTCCGGCATCACCCTGCTCGGCTACGCGCTCGGCGGGGTCCAGCTCATCGCCGACAACCTCGAGATCGGGCTGCTCCTGCTCGTCGTCCTGTCGCTGATCCCGGTCGGCATCGAGGCGCTGCGCGCCCGCGCCAAGGAGCGCTCCGCCTCCACCACCACCCTGCCCAACCAGGGCAGCAGCACGCAGAGCACCCCCGACCGCCAGCGCTGAGCACCCCCGGGCAGGATGGCCGGGTGGCACCCCGGCGACTGCTCCTGTCCCTGCGCTGGGGCGACATGGACGCCTACCGGCACGTGAACAACGTGCAGGTGATGCGGCTCCTCGAGGAGGCCCGCGTGCGCGCCTTCGGCATCGCCGCCGACGACGGGGCCGCCCCGATGCTCGCGACGGGCATGGTCGTCGCCAGCCACCAGGTCGACTACCTCCGGCCGCTGGACTACCGGCTCGCCCCCGTCGCCGTCGACCTGTGGGTCCACCGCGTGGGCGGCGCCAGCTTCGACGTGCGCTACGACGTCTGCGAGCCCGACACCTCCGCCGTCGGGGAGCTGCGCAGCTACGTGCGCGCGACGACGACCTGCGTGTCCTACGACTTCGACGCGGGGCGTCCCCGCCGCCTCGGGCCGGACGAGCGGGCCCGGCTCGCCACCCTCGCGGGCGAGGGTGACGAGGAGCACGGCGGAGGTCCGCCCGTCCTCTGACAGGATCAGGCGGTGTCCGACTGGCTCGCTCAGCTCGCCGACCCGAACCTGGAGGGTCTCGGGGCGCTCGGGCTGTACGCGCTCGTGTTCGGCATCGTCTTCGCCGAGACCGGGACCCTGGTGGGGTTCTGGCTGCCGGGCAGCACCGTCCTCTTCACGGCGGGACTCGTCGCGGCGCGCGAGGACTCCCCCGTCTCGCTGACCGTCCTCGTCGTCGGGGTGTCCGTGGCCGCCATCGCGGGCGACACCGTCGGGTACTGGACCGGCCGGCGCCTGGGCCGGCCCTGGCTGCTGCGCCGGGCGGGCAAGGCGGCCGCGCGCCTGCCGCAGGCCGAGGCCTTCTACGCCCGCTACGGCTGGTTCGCCGTCGTCGGCTGCCGCTACATCCCGTGGCTGCGCGCCTTCACGCCGATCATCGCGGGCACCGCGGCCATGTCCTACCCGCGCTTCGCCTCGGCCAACGTCGTCGGCGCGCTGACGTGGGGCGCGCTGCTCGTGCTGGCGGGCTACGCCGCGGACTCGCTGCCGTGGATCCGCTCGCTGGCGTACACGATCGCGGGCGTCGCGATCCTCGTCTCGATCGTGGCCCCGGTCGTGGGCTGGATCCGCCGTCGCCGCTCGCGCGCGCCCGGTCAGGCCGGCGGCGCGTAGACCGAGACCCGCACGGCCACGGTGACCCCGAGGACCGCCGGGAGGCCGGCGAGGCGGGCGTCGAGGTCCCCCGCGTCGACGTGGTGGGCGCTGGGCCCCATGCCGACCAGGGCGCGGACGTCGGCCCGGTCCAGCTGGACCTCGCGGCGCAGGTCGGTGCTCGCGGCGCGCGTGAAGTCGGCGAGGTCGGCGGCGAGGCGGTCGTCCTTGCGCTCGTCCACGCTCAGCATCCCCAGCGGCCCGACGAGCTCCTGCAGGTGCTCCGGGCGGGGCGTCACGACCACCCAGCGGCCCCCGGGGGCCAGGACGCGGACGACCTCGGCGGGGTTGCGGGGCGCGAACACCGACAGCACCGCCGCCGCGCACGCGTCCGCGAGCGGCAGACCGCGCCACACGTCGACGCCGAGGGCCGCGACGCGGGGGTGCACGCGGGCGGCGCGGCGCAGGGCCGCGCTGGAGGAGTCCAGGCAGAGGCCCTCGCGCACGCCCAGCGCGGGCGGCAGCCGCTCGAGGACCTGCGCGAGGTACCAGCCGGTGCCGCCGCCGACGTCCACGAGCGGCCCGGGCGGCAGCGCGCCGCCCTCCGCGAGGGCGTCCGCGACGGACTGCGCGATGGGGGCGTAGTGCCCGGCGCCCAGGAAGGCGTCGCGGGCCGCGACCATCGCGGGGGTGTCGCCGGGGTGGGTCCGCCCGCCCACGACGAGGTTCGCGTAGCCCTGCCGGGCGACGTCGACGGCGTGGCCGAGACCGCAGCGCAGCACCCGGCCCTCCAGGGCCAGCGGCTGCCCGCACACGGGGCAGCGCAGCTGCTCCAGGGCGCCGAGCAGCGCGCCCGGCACGTCGGCCACGCGGGCGCTCAGCCCTGGTGGTCGGCCGCGGCGCCGAGCGGGTGCATGCCGGTCAGGGCCGCGACCCAGGAGGTCGGGACGCCGGCGAGGCGGTGGTCGTAGGCGCGCACGGCCGCCGCGTGGAAGGCGATGTCGCCCGCCAGCCGGCGCTCGGCGTCCTCGACGGCGCGGCGGACCGCGGAGTCGGTGCCGCCGTCGGCGGCCTCGGCGCGGGCGTCGACGCGGTTCAGCGACAGGTCGGCCAGCCGCGAGCGCCGCTGCTCGGCGAGCGCGCCGGCCTCCACGGCCAGGTCGCGCAGGCGCACGAGGGCCGCGCGCGTGCTCGCGGCCCACGCGACCGCGAGCAGCACGAGGACCACGACGAGGACGAGGACGACGGTCCCACCGGTGCCCACGTCAGCCCCCCAGCCCGATGTCGGCCAGGCCGAAGGCGGCGCGGTAGGGCAGCCCCTCGGCCTCGACGCGCTCACGCGCCCCGGTGGCCCGGTCGACGATCACGGCGACGCCGACGACGTCGGCGCCCGCCTCGCGCAGCGCCTGGACCGCCGTGAGGACGGAGCCCCCCGTCGTCGAGGTGTCCTCGACGGCCAGCACCCGGCGGCCCGCGACCTCGGGGCCCTCGATGCGGCGCTGCAGCCCGTGGGCCTTCTCGGCCTTGCGCACCACGAACGCGTCCAGCGGCGCGCCCTTGGCCTGCGCCCAGCCGGCGGCGTTCGCGGCGTGGACCATGGCCAGCGCCACCGGGTCGGCGCCCAGCGTGAGCCCGCCGACGGCCTGGAAGTCCCAGTCGGCGACGAGGTCGAGCATCACGGGCCCGATGAGCGCGGCGGCCTCCCCGTCGAGGCTGGTGCGGCGCAGGTCGACGTAGTGGTCGGCCTCCTTGCCGGAGGAGAGGGTCACGCGGCCGCGCACGACGGCCCGGGCGGCGATGAGGGCGGCGAGCCGGTCGCGGGCCTGCTGACCGGCGGCGGGCGGGGAGTCGGTCACAGGGCGGAACTCTAGTCAGCCGCCGGGCCGCGGACCGCCGCGCCGCACCCGCACCGCCGGGGGTGGGTGTCCGCAGCGCCGGGTAACCTCCACGCTCGTGCGCCTGGCGACCTGGAACGTGAACTCCGTCCGTGCCCGCCTCGACCGCGTCCTCGCGTGGGTGGAGCGCAGCGACGTCGACGTCGTCGCGCTGCAGGAGACCAAGTGCAAGGACGAGCAGTTCCCCGAGCAGGCGTTCGCGGAAATCGGCTACCAGGTGGCCCACCACGGCCTGTCGCAGTGGAACGGCGTCGCGCTCCTCTCCCGCGTCGGCCTCGACGACGTCAGCACCGCCTTCTCCCCCGACGTCCCCGCGTTCGGCGACCCGGCCGTCGTCGAGGCGCGCGCGCTGGGCGCGACGTGCGGCGGGGTGCGGGTCTGGTCCCTGTACGTGCCGAACGGCCGGGCGCTGGGCGACCCGCACTACGACTACAAGCTGCAGTGGCTGGACCGGCTGCGCGCGGCCGGCACGCAGTGGCTCGGCGAGGACCCGGCCCGGCAGGTCGCGCTCGTCGGCGACTTCAACATCGCCCCCACCGACGAGGACGTCTGGGACCCGGCCGTGTTCGCCAGCTCCACCCACGTCTCGGCGCCGGAGCGGGCCGCGTTCCAGGCCCTCGTCGACGCGGGGTTCACCGACGTCGTGCGGCCCCACGCGCCCGGCCCGGGCGTCTTCACGTACTGGGACTACACGCAGCTGCGCTTCCCCAAGCGGCAGGGCATGCGGATCGACTTCGTGCTCGGCAGCCCCGCCCTGGCGGCCCGCGTGACGGGCGCGACGATCGACCGGCAGGAGCGCAAGGGCAAGGGCGCCTCCGACCACGCACCCGTGATCGTCGAGCTCGCGGACTGACGCGGGGAGCCGTCCCGAACGGCCCGGTGATCACGACTGCGCCGAACGGTGGACTTGTCCCCCAACGCCGCCCGCGGGGGCGACGCGAGGGGGTCGTCTCACTAGATTCGCTGAGGTGCGAACCCCCGTCACGAGCCACGACCTCGAGTGCGTCGAGCTGAACGCGTCCACCGACGCGCGCGGCCATCGCGCGGTGTCCCTGCTCCTGCAGTCGTGGGCGCGGCAGCAGGTGCCCGGGGACACCGTGTCCCGCGGCCGGCTGCTCGTCGCGGCCAGCGAGCACAGCGCGTTCGCGGGCGACGCCCGGCGCTGCCTGAAGCTGGCGCAGCAGGCGCTGGCCACCGGCGACCACGTCGCCCCCGACACCCGCTGCTACGTCGTGTCCGCGCTGCTGCTGTGCGGGCGCACCCACGAGGCGGTGCTGCTGGCCCACGAGGTGCTCGACGAGCGCGGTGACGACGTCGAGGCGCACATCTTCCTGGGCGACGAGTTCTCCTGGCACCACGACAGCGAGGAGGCCACCCGCATCTACACGCTGGGGCTGTTCCGCTGCGCGCAGGACGACGAGGACACCGACGCCCTGCTCGGCGCGTGGCGGCGCGGGCGCGCCCCGCACGGGGTCGTCGACGTCCGGCGCGGCCAGCCGGTCACCGTCCACGACTGACCCGTCCACGACCGACCGCGCCCCTGACCGGGCCACCGGCCCGGACCCGTCAGGGGACGAGCTCGCCGGCCTCGACGGCGACGTCGACGGTGTTGCCCGGCGAGGGCAGCGGGCACGCCCACTCGGGGTCGTACGCGCACGAGGGCGG
Organism: Kineococcus rubinsiae; assembly: GCF_011839805.1. Lineage (GTDB taxonomy): Bacteria > Actinomycetota > Actinomycetes > Actinomycetales > Kineococcaceae > Kineococcus > Kineococcus rubinsiae. The sequence continues at coordinate 38,590 of NZ_VWPY01000023.1, forward strand.
GTAGGCGAAGTTCAGGTCGACCACGAGCCCGCCGTCGAGGGAGCCGAGGTCGGCGCCCTTGACGGTGTCCAGGACGTACCGGCCGCCGCCGTAGCCGCGGCCCGGGTCCTTGATCGGCAGGAACAGCCCGCCGCCGTACTGGTCGAGCCACCACACGTCCAGGCCGCCGACGCCCGGCAGCTCCACGCGCCCGATGCGCTCGAAGGCCACGGTCCCGTCGGTGCCGGTGACGGACTCGCGGCGCTGCGCGGGGGCGTCGCGCACCTCGGCGACGAAGCGCAGCGCCGGGTCGTAGGGCGCCACGAGCAGCCCCGTGAACCCGGCGCGGTCGGCGGGCAGCAGGGGCGAGGCGGGGTGGGTCGCGAACAGCTCGTCGCGCCCGGCCCGCCACAGGGCGTGGCCGGCCTCCGGGCTGGGGGCGGCACGCACCGCGGCGTACAGGGCACCGATGCGGCGGCGCCAGTCGAGGACGTCGAGGCGGCTCACGCGGGCACCGAGGCCCGGCCGAGCGCGTCCGTGAACGCCATCCAGGACAGCAGCGCGCACTTCACGCGCGCCGGGTAGCGCGAGACGCCCGCGAGGGCGACACCGTCGCCCAGCACGTCCTCGTCGCCCGGGTCGGTGCCGCGGCTGGTGAGCATGGCGCGCATCGCGGTGTGCACGGCGAGGCCGTCGGCGACGCTGCGCCCGACGACGAGCTCGTGCAGCACCGACGCGGACGCGCGGGAGATGGAGCAGCCCAGCGCGTCGTAGGACACGTCGCGCACGGTGTCGCCGTCCAGGTCGAGGCGCAGGGTCACCTCGTCGCCGCAGGTGGGGTTCACGTGGTGCACCTCGGCGTCGAAGGGGTCGCGCAGCCCGGCGCCGTGGGGGCGCTTGGAGTGCTCGAGGATGAGCTCGGCGTACAGGTCCATCAGGCGAACACCTCCCGCACGCGGTGCAGGCCGGCGACGACGGCGTCGACCTCGCCGACCGTGTTGTACGGCCCGAAGCTCACGCGGGTCGTGGCCGCGACGCCGAAGCGGCGGTGCAGCGGCCAGGCGCAGTGGTGGCCGACGCGGACGGCGATGCCGTCGTCGTCCAGGACCTGCCCGACGTCGTGGGCGTGCACGTCGTCGACGACGAAGGACACGACCGCGCCCCGCTCGGCGGTCCCGGCGGGCCCGAGGACGCGCACCCAGGGCAGCTCGCCCAGCGCGTCGAGCAGCCGCCCGACGAGGCGGCGCTCGTGCGCCTCCACGCGCGCCATGCCCGTGCCGTCGGCGCCGAGGGCCGTGAGGTGGTCGACGGCCGCGTGCAGCCCGACGGCCTGCGCGGCCATCGGCACGCCCGCCTCGAACTTCTGCGGCGCCGGCGCGTACGTCGAGCCCTCCATGCGGACCGTCTCGATCATCGAGCCGCCCGTGAGGAACGGCGGCATCGCGTCGAGGACCTCGGCGCGGCCCCACAGCAGCCCGACCCCGGAGGGCCCGAGCATCTTGTGGCCCGAGAACGCGGCGAGGTCCACGCCCAGACCCGGCAGGTCGACCGGCAGGTGCGGCACGGACTGGCAGGCGTCCAGGACGAACAGCGCGCCGACGCGGTGCGCGGCCGCGGCGAGCTCGGCCACGGGCGTGATCGTGCCCAGCACGTTCGAGACGTGGGTCGTGGCCAGCACGCGGGTGCGCGGCGACAGGACGCGGTCGAGGTCGGCGAGGTCGAGGTGCCCGTCGTCGGTGACGCCGAGCCAGCGCAGCGTCGCGCCCGTGCGGCGGCACAGCTCCTGCCACGGCACGAGGTTCGCGTGGTGCTCCATCTCCGTCACGACGACCTCGTCGCCGGGGCGCAGGACGAAGCGGTCGTCCGCCTCGGCCGTGCCCAGGGCGCGGTAGGCCGTCGCGGAGCTGAACGCGTGCGCGACGAGGTTGAGGCTCTCGGTGGCGTTCTTGGTGAACACGACCTCGTCGGCGGGCGCCCCGACGAACCCGGCGACCGCGGCGCGCGCGGCCTCGTAGGCGTCGGTCGCCTCCTCGGCGAGCTGGTGGGCGCCGCGGTGCACGGCGGCGTTGTGGCGCTCGTAGAAGTCGCGCTCCGCGTCGAGCACGGCGCGGGGCTTCTGCGACGTCGCGCCGGAATCCAGGTAGACCAGCGGGCGGCCGTCGCGCACGGTGCGCGCGAGGATCGGGAAGTCCGCCCGGATCGCGGCGACCTCGGCGTCGGTGAACGGCTCCGCGGCGGTGTCCGCCGCGGGCGCCGACGTGCTGCTGAGGGTCATGCGAGCACCGTAACCGCGCACCCGTCCGACCCCCCAACCCCGCGTCGACCACGCGGTGGCACCGGCGTGATCACCGACGGGTGGGCAGCAGGTCCGCGGGTTAGCGTGCACCGTGGCTCGCGACGTGGACATCGTGCTGTTCGGCGCCTCCGGATTCGTCGGGAAGCTGGTGGCCGCGCACCTCGCCGCCCACGCGCCCGCGGGGACGCGCATCGCCCTGGCCGGCCGCTCGCGGGAGCGGCTGGAGGCCGTGGCCCGCGACCTGGGCCCCGTCGCCGCGGACTGGCCCGTCGTGGTGGCCGACGCCGCCGACCCGGAGTCGCTGCGGGCGATGGCGGAGTCGGCGACCGTCGTCGTCTCGACCGTCGGGCCGTACCTGCGCCACGGGCTGCCCCTGGTCGAGGCGTGCGCCCGCGCCGGCACCCACTACGCCGACCTCACGGGCGAGGTGCTGTTCGTGCGGCGCAGCATCGACACCGTCGAGGAGACGGCCCGCGCGAGCGGCGCGCGGATCGTGCACTCCTGCGGGTTCGACTCCGTCCCCTCCGACCTCGCGGTCCACCTCGCCCACGCGTGGGCGCAGGCGGAGGGCGCGGGACCGCTCGAGAGCGCGACGCTGGAGGTCCTGTCCGCGCGCGGCGGGTTCAGCGGCGGCACCGTCGACTCGCTGCGCCTGCAGCTGGACACCGCGCGCAGCGACCCGCAGGCGCGCCGGCTGCTGGGCGACCCGTACGGCCTGAGCCCCGACCGCGCCGCGGAACCCGACCTCGGCCGCCAGCCCGACGCGTTCCGCCCCCACCGGCGCTCCGCGACGGGCGACTGGGTCGCGCCGTTCGTCATGTCCTCGCACAACACGCGGATCGTGCGGCGCAGCAACGCGCTGCTCGGGCACGCCTACGGGCCGCGGCTGCGCTACGCCGAGGTCGTGGCGTTCCGCGGGCGCACCGCCGCCCTGCAGGCCGCCGCGGTCACGGGGTTCCTCGCCGGGCTCACGGGACTGCTGGCCGTAGGCCCCGTCCGCCCCCTGCTGGACCGCCTCCTGCCCTCCCCCGGCACCGGCCCGAGCGAGCGCACGCGGCGCACGGGCCACTTCCGGCTGCGCCTGGACGCCCGCACCGAGGGCGGGCGCCGCTGCACGGTCACCGTCGCCGCGCAGGGCGACCCCGGCTACGCCGCGACGGCGGTCATGATCGGCGAGAGCGCCCTGGCGCTCGCGCTCGACGGCGACCGCCTGCCCGACCGCGCGGGCGTCCTCACGCCCGCCACCGGCATCGGGACCCCGCTCGTCGAGCGGCTGCGCCGCAACGGGTTCACGCTCGACGTCCGGGTCTGACCCGGGCGCACCAGCCGGCCGGCCGTCCCGGTGCGCTCACCAGGGCAGGGTCCCGTCCTCGTCCTGGAGCGTCCCGGTCGGGCCGGCGGGGTCGGGGGTGGCCCAGGCGGACGACGACGCGCGCGCTCTCCTGCACCGGTCGCCCGATGCCGAACGCGGCGGTCATGTCGGTGGCCGTGGCGCCCGGCTCGACCGCGTTGAACCGGATGCCGGGCTGCGCCTTGGCGTACTGCACCGTCAGCATCGTGGCCGCGGCCTTGGACGCCGCGTACAGCGCGAGGGGGAACCCGGACTCGGGCCGGTCGGGGTTCGTCACCGCCCAGAACGAGCCCATGCTGCTGGAGACGGTGACGACGGTGGGGTTCGCGGACCGGCGCAGCAGCGGCAGCGCGGCCTCCGTGACGAGCACGACGCCGACGGCGTTCGTCGTGAACGAGCGCAGCGCGGCGGGGCCGTCGAGCGCGGTCTCCAGGACCCCCGCGTTGTGGATGAGGACGTCCAGGCGGCCCTCGGCGGCGTCGACCGTCGCCAGGGCCCGGCGCACCGACTCCTCGTCGGTCACGTCGAGCTGGACGAACCGCGCCCCGAGCTCCGCGGCGGCCTTCTCGCCGCGCTCGGCGTCCCGCGCCCCGACGTAGACCTCGTGCCCCAGCTCCAGCAGCTGCCGGGCGGTCTCGTACCCGAGGCCCTTGTTGGCCCCGGTGATCAGTGTGACGGTCATGTCTCTCCCTGCTCGCGTGGCCCGTTCGGGCCGTGCCGAACGCTAGGAACGGCCCGCGGGAGCAGCCAGAGCCCCGCTCGGACGGGGGTCCCGCAGGACCCTCCCCGGGCCCCGCGCGCCGCCGTACGCTCGCCCCGTGAGCGAGTCGACGAACCCCCTCGGGGCGTTCCTGCGGGCGCGGCGGGAACTGGTGACGCCGGAGCAGGTGGGTCTGGTGGACACCGGGGTGCGGCGCGTGCCGGGCCTGCGGCGCGAGGAGGTCGCGATGCTCGCCGGCATCAGCGCCGACTACTACCTGCGCCTGGAGCGGGGCCGTGACCGCCACCCCTCCGTGCAGGTGCTGGAGTCGATCGCCGGGGTGCTGCAGCTCGACGACGAGCACGTCGCACACCTGCTGACGCTGGTCGCGGAGGTCCCCCGCCGGCGCAGGCGCCGGGCGCGCCGGCAGACCCCGCCGGCGGGCGCGCTGAAGCTGCTGGACTCCCTCGCCCAGCCCGCGTTCATCGAGGACCGGTACTTCGACATCCTCGCCGTAAACCGGCTGGCGACCGCGCTGTCGCCCGGCACCGTCGTCGGCGGGAACCAGCTGCGGGACCTGTTCCTGGACGCGGCGACGCAGGCCCTCTACCCGGAGTGGGAACAGGTGACGGAGTGCTTCGTCGCGAACCTCCGGCAGGCCGTGGGGACAGACGTCGACGATCCCCGCTTCATCGAGCTCACCGGTGAGCTGTCGCTGGCGAGCGCGCGGTTCCGGCGGCTCTGGCCCGGCACGAGGTGCGGGGGCAGCACGGCTCGCCGCTCCGGTTCGACCACCCGCAGCTCGGGACGATGACGCTGAACCGGGAACGGCTGGCGATCAGCGGCACCGACGACCTGATGCTCGTCGTCCTGCACCCGGACGCCGGCTCGGGCGACGCCGAGAAGCTGGCCCTGCTCGCCTCCAGCGCGCTGCCCACCGCGGGGGCGCCGGAGGACGCCCTGCGCTCCGCCTGACCACCCGGTCAGTCCTGCGCCGCCACCGGGGTCAGCCGCCCGAGCTCCGCCGCGTCGGGGCATCCCGGCCCCGTCAGGCCGTAGTAGCCCGGGGCCTGCTGGTCCGCATCCGTCGTGTTCTCGTCCGCCGCGTCCCCGTCGTCAGCCGACGGGTCGTCGACGCCGACCTCGCCGAACGGCTCGCCGTTCGCCAGGACCGTCGTCACCGCCCCGGTGGGCACGTCCGCCGCCAGCAGGGTGTCGACACCCCCCGAGGCCGTCACGAGCTCGACCCCGTGCTGCTGGAAGCTGAACCGCACGACGCCGGTGTCGGGGCGGGGCAGCTCGGTGCCCCAGCAGACGACGACCCGCTGCGTGGGGGCGGGATCGTCCGCGCCGCAGCCGGCCGACGCGCCGAGGACGGCGCCGAGCAGCACCGCGGCCCACCGCCGGTTCCTGGTCACCGACGGAGTGAAGCACGCCGGCGCCCCGTCCACGTGCTCCTCGGGGGAACTCCCCGCGCCCGCCCGGACACCGTCGGTCGACCGGCCGGACCTGCACTGGCACCCGCGCCGGTCCGCGGGCACAGTGTCGCCAGGGTCGAGCCGCCGGCCCGTCGTCCGAGGGCGGCCGCCGGCCGCGACGGGAGGCGTCCCATGCGCGCCATGGTGTACCGCGGGCCGTACCGCGTCCGCGTCGAGGAGAAGGACCGCCCGCGCATCGAGCACCCGAACGACGCGATCGTGCGGGTGACGCTCGCCGCGATCTGCGGGTCCGACCTGCACCTGTACCACGGGCTGATGCCGGACACCCGGGTCGGGATGACCTTCGGGCACGAGTTCATCGGGGTCGTCGAGGAGGTCGGCGGGTCGGTGCAGTCGGTGAAGCCCGGCGACCGGGTCATGGTCCCGTTCAACATCTCGTGCGGCTCCTGCTTCTACTGCGCCCGCGGGATGCTCGCGAACTGCCACAACGTCAACCCCAACGCGACCGCGGTGGGCGGCATCTACGGGTACTCCCACACGACGGGTGGTTACGACGGCGGCCAGGCCGAGTACGTCCGGGTGCCGTTCGCCGACGTCGGGCCGACCCTGATCCCCGACTGGATGCACGACGAGGACGCGGTGCTGCTCACCGACGCCACGGCCACCGGGTACTTCGGCGCGCAGCTCGGGGACATCCGCGAGGGCGACGTGGTGGTCGTGTTCGGCGCGGGGCCCGTCGGGCTCGTCGCGGCGCAGTCGGCGTGGCTCATGGGCGCGGGGCGGGTCATCGTCGTCGACCACCTCGACTACCGGCTGGAGAAGGCGAGGACCTTCGCGCACGCGGAGACGGTGGACTTCACCGAGCACGACGACGTCGTCGTCCACCTCAAGCGGATCACCGACCACCTCGGCGCCGACGTCGCCATCGACGCGGTGGGGGCCGAGGCGGACGGGAACCTGCGCCAGCACGTCGCCGCCGCGAAGCTCAAGCTGCAGGGCGGTTCCGCGGTGGCGCTGAACTGGGCGATCGACTCCGTCCGCAAGGGCGCGACGATCTCCGTCATGGGGGCCTACGGCCCGATCCCCAACTCGGTGAAGTTCGGGGACGCCATGAACAAGGGGCTGACCCTGCGGATGAACCAGTGCCCCGTGAAGCGCCAGTGGCCGCGGTTGTTCGAGCACGTCCGCAACGGCCACCTGACCCCTCGCGACCTCGTGACGCACCGGATCCCGCTGGAGCACATCGCCGAGGGTTACCACATCTTCTCGTCGAAGCTGGACGAGTGCATCAAGCCCCTCGTCGTCCCGAACGCCGCCTGAGGAGGTTCCCGTGACCTACCGACCGCAGAAGCCGCCCCTGCCGGAGACGACCGAGGAGCTGCGCGCGCGCATCCCCGGCTGGGGCGTCGACCTCGACCCCGCCGACCGCCCGTCCGTGCCGCAGGAGGTGTTCGACCCGGGCGCCTACGGCGCGCGGTGGGAGTTCCCCGAGCGCCAGCCGGAGCTGCTGCCGCGGGAGCGCTCGATCGAGCACGCGTTCCTGACGCCCGTGTTCGGCACCTCCGCGCCGCTGAAGGGGTTCTCCGGCGCCGTGCGCCGCTACGCCTACCGCCGCTTCAGCGAGGGCCGCGCCGCCCACTGGCTGCTGCTGGTGGCCGGGGACCGCCTCGACGTCCTGGAGAGCACCGTCGGCTCCTACGCCTCGAAGCACCCGGACAACCCGTTCGCCGAGACGGGTGTCCGCGCGGAGTTCACGCACCACGGCGTGCGGTCGCGGCTGGGCCGGGGCCGCGCGGACGTCAAGCACGCGTGGATGGACCCGGTCGTCGTCGGCGGGCCGTGGCTGGCCGCCGGTGCGGGACTGGCGGTGGGCGCCACGGCGCTCGTGCGGCGCCTCGGCCGCGGGAACTGAGGCGGGCACGCGTGGGTCCCGAACGCAGCGAGGTGGTCGACCTCTACCGGCGCTACCTGGCCTGCTGCAACGCGCACCGCTTCGACGACCTGGGCGAGTTCGTCGCCGAGGGCGTGAGCGGCTCCGGGCCCGTCGACGGGCTGGCCGCCTACGTCGAGGGGGTCCGGGCGGTCGGGACGGGTTTCCCGGACTACCGCTGGGAGCTGCAGGACCTGGTCGTGGAGGGGACCACGATCGCCGCCCGGCTCACGGGGCGGGGGACGCACACCGGGACCTTCAGCGGCGTCGCCCCGACCGGGCGGCGGATCGCCGTCCAGGAACTGGTCGTCTACCGGGTCGCCGCCGGGCGGATCGCCCACTGCTGGGGCGATCTGTTCCCCGTCGTCCGCGACGCCCTCACGCGCCCGGGCGGTCCATCCGCAGGCGACGCTCCTCGCTGATCGTGAAGTAGTCCGCAGGTCCGCCGCCGCGCAGCAGCGGGTCCGCGGCGAGGGTGTCGAAGACCCCGTCGACGAGCACCCGGTCGTCGATGTGGATCATCACGACCTCGCCCAGGACCAGCCAGGCGTCGACGCCCTGCTGCGCGGTGTCGGTCAGCTCCTGCACGCGGGTGACGCGGCACTCGAAGGCGACCAGGCTCTCCGCCACGCGGGGCGGGCCCACGAGCACCGAGGGTGCGGGGGTCAGCCCGGCGAGCTCGAACTCGTCCACCTCGGGTCCCACCGGGGCGGAGGTCTGGTTCATCCGCTCCGCCAGCGGCACCGACGCGAGGTTCCACACGAACTCCCCGCCGGCCTCGGCGTTGGCGACGCTGTCCTTGCGGCCGGTGCTGGAGAAACCCACGATCGGCGGGCGGTAGTTGAAGAGGTTGAAGAAGCTGTACGGCGCGAGGTTCCTCGTCCCGTCCGCCGCCGTGGTCGACACCCAGCCGATGGGCCGGGGCGCGACGATCGAGTTCAGCGGGTCGTGCGCCAGGCGGTGGCCGTCGCAGGGTTCGTAGGAGTGCACGAGCCACGACGCTACCCGGGGCTCCTGGCGCTCTCCCTGGCAGCTCCCGGGTCCGTCGTCCTCGTGGCCCCGACCGGCGGGCGTGTCGAGGCGGGCACGACGACAGCACTGACCGAACCGTGGCCGTGGCTAGCTGGCCCGTCGTTGCGGTGGGTCCTCGGCGTCCGCGCGCAGGCGGGTGCCGAGGTCGCGGGTGAGCTGACGGTCGGAGGGGTAGGTGTTGCGCACCCACGGTCGTGGCGCGCTGTGGCCGGGCCAGCGCGGCTCGCGGTGGATCCACCGGGCCTCGACCGTGCGGTCGGGGCGGAGCCTCACCTCGAGGTGTCTCGCGTGCCAGGCGCGGTGGTGGGCCGGGCAGAGCAGGACCATCCGGTCGAGGTCGGTGGTGCCGCCGTTCTCCCACTCCGGGACGTGGTGGGCCTCGCACGCCCACGGCGCGGTCGTGCAGCCCGGTGCCACGCAACCACCGTCGCGGACGGCCAGCGCGGTCCGCTGGCTTCGGGTGGCGAGGCGGGTGGTCCGGCCGAGGTCGAGGACCGCACCCGCGGGGGTCTTCAGCACCCGCTGCAGCGTCGCGCCGCAGGCCAGGTAGCCGAGGGTGGCCGTGGAGACCGGGCCGTGGCCCTCGACGGTGGCCGTGGTCTGCGCCGTGCGGTGCTCCAGCGCGGCCTGGACGTCGGCGACGGTCGCCACGACGGAGACCCGGGCGCTCTCGGCGACGGCGGGGCCGCTCGCGGCCGCGCCGCGCTGGACCAGGGTGACGAAGGCGTCGGCGTCGCGCTGCCGCTTCGAGCGCGGGTCCCGCACCGCCTCCCCGTTCTCGGTGACCTGCACGGGCAGCGGCGCCGACGCCGCGGCGAGGGCCTGCCTCACCACGAGCGCTGCGGTCTCGTCCAGGTCCACGGTGAACCGCGTCATCCCGCCGCTGGGCGCACCCACGACCAGGCCGCGGCGGGCGGCGGCGTCGGGGTCGGAGAACGCGCGGTCCTCGTGGTCGGGATCGAGGGTCAGGACCAGTTCCCGGGCGAGGCGGCCGGCGACCCCCGGGCAGTGCCGGGCGGCGCTGCGGGTGAAGTGGGCATCGAGTAGTTCGGCGTTGCGGTGCTCGACGACCTCCCCCGAGGTGGTGTCGGTCATCGTCGTCGTGCCGCGCCGGATCGGGGTCGGGATGCGGTGCAGCGACTGGACCGCGACGTCGAGGTGGGCCCGCGACGCGTTCCCGGCGGCGAGGGCGTCGCCCAGGTGCTGCAGCGCGCCACGGTCACCGTCGCTGCCACCGACGCCGCCGTCCCACACGACCGAGGGATCGGTGACCTTCGCGGCCTCCACGTCGCGGTTCGCCTGGCCGCGGGTGAGGTGGTTCGGCGCGCAGGCCAAGAATCGGGCGGTCTCCGACGCGGAGGACCCCACGTCCCCGAGGCCCCGCAGCAGGTGCAGGTACGCGGCGTCCACCTGGTGCCGCAACCGCAGGAACGCCGTCACCGCCTCCTGCGCCGCGGGCAGGGAGAACTCCGCCGGCCTGCTGTCCAGGACCCCCCGCAGCGCGCCCTCGAGCACAGCGAACGGCTGCGTCAGGGGCTGCTCGTCGGTCCAGGTCACGTCTGAAGTCTACTCGAACGGACGTTCGATGGACAGAGTAACCTTCTGTGCTGCAACAGTTTCAGCACACCGGGTGACCACCGTGTGCTTGCCCCCGTAAGGTTCCCGGGTGATCGACCACGGGAACCTCGTCAGATCGCCCGACGTCCGGGGCGCGACGTCGTGAGGGGTTTCACCCTGTCCCCCGGCGACGACCTGGACGGGTTCGTGGTGGCCGGGGACGCCGGCCCGCACGCCGGTGGCACGCGCGACGGGGAGGACACGTCCGGTGGGTGAGAGAGGGGGACGGCCCGGGCCGCGACCGGTCACCGCGCCGTCGCTGGCGCAGGACCTGACCGCTCTCGGGGTCCGCACGGGTTCCACGGTCATCGTCCACACGTCGCTGTCCGCCCTGGGGTGGGTGGTCGGCGGCGAGCAGGCCGTCGTGGCCGCCCTGCGGGCGGCGGTGGGACCGGCCGGGACGATCGTGATGCCGGTCCAGTCGTGGCAGCTGTGCGACCCGGCCCTGCTCCATCAGACCGATCCGTCCTGGTGGCCGCTGGTGCGCGAGCACCTGCCGGTCTACGACGCCGCCACCACCCCGAGCCGGACGATGGGTGCCGTGGCGGAGCACTTCCGCACCCTGCCCGGGACGCTGCGCAGCGCCCACCCCCACCGATCCTTCGCGGCCGCGGGCCGGCTGGCGCACGAGGTGGTCGCCCGGCACGACCTCAGCGAGCCGATGGGTGAGGGGTCCCCGCTGGCCGTCCTCCACGACCTCGAGGCGGACGTCCTGCTCCTCGGCGTCGGCGCCGCGAAGTGCACCGCGCTGCACCTGGCCGAGCACCGCTGCGAGTACCCCGGCAAGCACCGGGTGACCAACGGCGCCGTCGTGCTCGTCGACGGGCAGCGGCGGTGGCGCTCCTGGCAGGAGCTCGCGGTCAGCGCCGACGACTTCGAGGAGGTCGCCGACGACTTCGCCGCCACCACCGGCCTGCGCCGCACCGGCGCGGTCGGCGCGGGGGTGGGGCAGCTGCTGCCGGTGCGGCCGCTCGTCGACCACGCGACCGAGTGGTTTCCCCGCCACCGCGGCGGGTGAGCCGTTCTAGGAGGCCGGCTCCGCGGCCCCGCCGGTCTCCCCGCGCGCGGCCCGCAGGCGGGCGAGCGCCTCGCGGTCCTGCTCCTTCCAGCGGGCCGCGGCCTGCACGCCGCTGATGTCGTGGACCTCGCCGACCTCCGCCCACGTCGCCCCGAAGTGCACGGCGGCGCGACGGTCGTCGGGCGAGTCGGAGCCCGCGGCGACGGCCGCGGCGAGCTGGCGCAGGTGGCGCTCCTTGCGGGCGACGGCCTCGGGGTCGACCGGCTGCAGGTAGCGGACCTTGGTGGCCCGCACGGTCGCCGGCCGGCCCTGCTCGTCCTGCACGAGCAGCTGCAGCGGCTCGCCCACGGCGCAGGAGCGCACCTCCACGAGCGGCAGGACGACGCCGTCCAGCGGGCTCGGGGTGAGGGTCGGGACCGTGTCGGTGCTGCGCAGGACCGTGCGCGCGTCGAGGTCCAGGCGGACCGTCACGCGGGAGGCGCGGACCCGCCACGTCCCGGTGCCGGCGTCGTCGAGCACGCGCACCGGCGCACCCCGCGGCGGGATCAGCTCGGCGAGGTGCTGCAGGTCGTCGTCCATGCCCCGATCATCCCGGACGCGCGGCGGCCTCCAGGACACCGCGTCCTGACCCGCTGCGCCGCAGCACCTGCGCCCGTCCCGGACGCGGTCAGGGGTGGCGGTGGGCGCCCTTGACGACCTTGTCGACGGCGTTCTTCGGCCCGTGCACGGCCAGGCCCACGAGGTCGAGGTCCTCCCCCGCGACGGCGCGGACGGCGGCGCGGTTGGCGGCGTCGTGGCCGGTGGAGAACATCGCGGACGTGAACACCGCGACGGGCAGCTCGCGGCCCAGGGCGCGGGTGCGCGCGGCCGCGAGGACGTCGGCGCCGCCCTCGAGCACGATCACGGGACGCCCCAGCAGCGGCAGGTACGCGGTGCCGTCGGCGTCGGCGTACGGCTCGCCGACGAGGTCGCCGTGGCGGGCCGTGAGGCCGGAGGCGAGGAACGCCGTGACGTTCAGCCGCTGCCACACCGGCAGGTCGTCGCGGAGCACCACGACGGTCTTGGTGTCGAAGCGGACGGGCTCGTCGGCGGCGGGAGCGGGGACGTCGGCGATGGGGGCGGAGCTCTCGGTCACCCGCTCAGGCTCGCGCCCCCGCCGCACAGGTTCTTGTACGTTCTTGACGTGCCGGACGGCGAGCGGGTGCGCAGCTGGCGGCCGGACGTCCCGGGGGTCGCCGAGGTCCTGCACGCGCGGTTCACCGAGCACGCCTACCCGCTCCACACGCACGACACCTGGACGGTGCTACTCGTCGACGAGGGCACCGTCGCCTACGACCTGGACCACCGCGCGCGCACCACGACCCCGTCGCTGGTCACGCTGCTGCCGCCGCACGTGCCGCACGACGGGCGCGCCGCGTCCGCGCAGGGCTTCCGCAAGCGGGTCCTCTACCTGGAGCCCGACGTGCTGCCCGTCAGCCTCAGCGGGGCAGCGGTCGACGCACCCGTGCTGCTCGACCCCGGCGTCGGGCGGGCCGTGTCCCGGCTGCACGCGGCCCTGGTCGTCCCCGGCGAGGAGCTGGAGGCCGCGAGCCGGACGGCGCTGCTCACCGCGGGGCTGCGGACCCTGCTGGCCCGCCGCGGCACGCCCCCGCCGCCGCGGCCGGACCCGTCGCTGGCGCGGCGGCTGCGCGACCTGCTCGACGCCGACGTCGTCGCGGGCGTCACCCTGGCCGAGGCGTCAGCGGCGCTGCAGGCCGACCCGGCCCACCTGGTGCGCGCCTTCCGCACCGAGTTCGGGCTGCCCCCGCACCGCTACCTCACGGGGCGGCGGGTCGATCGGGCGCGGCGGATGCTGCTGGCCGGGGTCCCGCCGGCGGAGGCCGCCGTCCTCGCCGGGTTCTACGACCAGTCCCACCTCACGCGGCACTTCAGGCGCGTGCTGGGGGCTCCACCCGGCCGGTTCGGAACCCGGCGCTGACGCGGGCCCGCACCCAGTCGAGCAGGGCCACGCCCTGCACGCGCTGGAACTCCCGGACCGTCGGCAGCCCGGGCGGCGGGGGCTGCCGGGCGGCGTCGAGGAAGTAGCCCACCAGGCCCGCGAGGACCCCCGTCAGGTCGTCGGGGTCCACGTCCCGCGTCAGCGGCAGCGTCGCGAGCAGCCCGTCGACGTCGTGGCCGCCGAACCGCTCGACCTCGACGAGCAGCAGCAGCGTGTCGAGCCACGCGGGCCCGCGGCAGGCCCACGGCCAGTCCACGAGCACCGCACCCGCCCCGGTGACGAGGACGTTGTCGGCCCGCAGGTCCCCGTGCACGAGGGTGTCGCCGTCCAAGGCCGCGAGACCGCGGACGGCGAGGCGCCGCAGCGGTTCCAGGTCCGGCAGCGCGGGTTCGGGAGGACCGGGGCGCTCGGCGAGGCGGTCGAGACCCGCGAGCTGGGCCGCCATGGCCGTGCGGGCGTCGGGCAGGTCCGGCACGGGGCACGGCGTCGCCCGCTGCGCGAGGTCCGCCAGCGCCCGCAGCACGGCGTCGAGGTCGGTCCGGGTCCAGGGCAGCGCGGGAACTGCGCCGTCGACGTCCTCGAGGACGAGCGCGACCCAGCCGTCGACGTCCACGGCGCCCAGCAGCGCCGGGACGGGCAGGTCGCTCGGCAGCCACCCGGCGATGCGGGCCTCGTCGCGGTGGATCCCGGGGCTGTCGGGGTTCAGCGGGAGCCCGACGGCCTTGACGAAGGCCCGCCGCGCGTCCGCGGTGCGGACCCGGTCCGCGGAACCCGGGGAGAAACCCCCCGGCTGGCTGACGGCGCGCACCACCGGGGAGCCGAGCACGTCCTCGACGCCCCGGCGCACGGCCGCGGGCAGCGCGGCGAACGCCACGCGCGAACCCCCGGAACCCAGCACGCCCGCCAGGCTGGCAGAGCCCGGCGGGCGTGGTCGAGCGGTTTCCCCGGCCCGCGCGAGCGGAGCGGGCGACGTGCGTCGGGCGACGCGGGAGCACAGGGAGGTCCTCGGCGTCGCTCGTCACGTCCTGCGCCGGTGTGGAACAGTTCCGTCCGCCGGTCGAGACCGCGCAGACCCGACGCCGACGACCGCGAGGACGACATGGAGATCACCGGGTACCGCCTGCTGACGACCTACCACGACTGGGGTCGTCCGATCGGTGACGTCAACGGGTTCATCGCCTCGGGGATCACCGCCGTGCCGCTGGTGCTCCTGGAGACGGACGCCGGGGTGACGGGTGTCGGCGTCGGTTCCCACCAGGACGTGGACAAGCTCTTCCCGGCCCTGGAGGGACAGGACCCCCGGGCGACGTCGTGGCTCTACGACCGCATGCTCGCCCGCGTGTTCAAGGCCGGGCACGCCGGCGCGACGTTCGGGGGGATCGGCACCCTGGACACGGCGCTGTGGGACCTCAAGGCGAAGCTCGCCGGGGAACCGCTCTGGCGTCTGCTCGGAGCGGGCGACCGCTTCGTCCCCGGCTACGCCTCCCCCCTCGACATCGCCCTCAGCGACGAGGAGCTCGCCGGCTTCTTCGCCGACGCCGTCGCGCGCGGGTACACGAGCGGCAAGCTCAAGGGAGGCCGCGACGTCGACACCGACCTCCGCCGGCTGCGCCTCGTGCAGGACCTCCTGCACGAGGGCACGACCTCGCCGACGCTCATGCTCGACGCGAACGAGTCGTGGAACCTCAAGCAGGCGGTGCGCTACGTGAGCCGCCTCGAGACGCAGGTCGACCTGGCGTGGATCGAGGAACCGCTGCGGCGGTGGGACGCCGACGGCCACGCGCGACTCTCCGGCGCCGTCCGGGCGGCGGTCGCGACCGGCGAGAACCTCACGGGCCTGGAGCAGTTCCGGCCGCTCTTCGACGCCCGGGGGGTGGACGTCGTCCAGGGGGCCGCCGTCTGGGGCGTCACCCACTTCCTGCGGCTGGCCGTCGCCGCCCACAGCCGCGACCTGCCCGTCAGCCCCGTCGGCCTCAGCCTGAACCCGTCGGTGGCGCACGCGGCGGCCGCGGTCCCGAACCACCTCACGGCCGAGGTGCAGGACTTCGGGCAGCCGCACGGGCTCAGCGTCGACCAGCAGTTCGTCGACGGCGGCATCGTCCTGGGCGACGAGCCGGGCAACGGGATCAGCGTCGACGAGGACGCGATCCTGTCCGACCCGCGCTCGGCGTCCTGGCTGGTCGCGGCCGGCCCCCACGTCCGATCCCCCCGGGCCGGGCTGCGGCTGGAGGTCTGACGGGACGACCGGACGGCCCCGCTGCGCCCGCCGGACCCGGCGGACGCAGCGGGGACACCCGGATCAGACCGCGGTGACGGCCGTGTCCGCGCGCCGCACGACGAGGCCGGTGCGCCGGGCCGAACCCGGGTCGTCCAGGTCGAGGGAGAACCCGCCGTCCTCGACGTCCACCTCGACGGTGTCGCCGTCGCGGACGGTCCCGGACAGCAGCGCCTTCGCGAGCCGGTCACCGATCTCGCGCTGCACCAGCCGGCGCAGCGGCCGGGCCCCGTAGGCGGGGTCGTAGCCCGTGATCGCGAGCCAGTCCTTGCCCGCGTCGGTGACCTCCAGCGCGATGCGGCGGTCGGCGAGCCGGGCCGCGAGCCGCTGGACCTGCAGGTCCACGATGCGCGACAGCTCCTGCGTCGACAGCGGGTCGAACACCACGACGTCGTCGAGGCGGTTGAGGAACTCCGGCTTGAAGTTCGCCCGCACCGCGCTCATCACGGCGTCGCGCTTGGTCTCCTGCGACAGCTCCGGGTCCACCAGGAACTGCGAGCCCAGGTTCGAGGTGAGCACCAGGATGACGTTGCGGAAGTCCACCGTGCGGCCCTGGCCGTCGGTCAGGCGACCGTCGTCGAGGACCTGCAGGAGGATGTCGAACACCTCCGGGTGGGCCTTCTCCACCTCGTCGAGCAGCACGACCGAGTAGGGGCGGCGCCGGACGGCCTCGGTGAGCTGACCGCCCTCCTCGTAGCCGACGTAGCCCGGAGGGGCCCCGACGAGGCGGGCCACCGCGTGCTTCTCCGCGTACTCGCTCATGTCGATGCGGACCATGGCCCGCTCGTCGTCGAAGAGGAAGTCCGCCAGCGCCTTCGCGAGCTCCGTCTTACCCACCCCGGTGGGGCCGAGGAACAGGAACGAGCCGGTCGGGCGGTCGGGGTCGTTGACCCCGGCCCGGCTGCGGCGCACCGCGTCCGAGACGGCGCCGACGGCCTCGGCCTGGCCGATGAGGCGGCTGCCCAGGAACTCCTCCATGCGCAGCAGCTTCGCGGTCTCGCCCTCCAGGAGGCGGCCGGCGGGGATGCCCGTCCAGCCCGCGATCACCTCGGCGATGTCGTCGGGACCCACCTCGTCGGCCACCATCGGCGGCTGCGAGATCCCGGAACCCTCCGCCTGCTGGGCGGCGGCCAGGTCGGCCTCCAGGCCGGGGATGCGGCCGTAGAGGATCTCGCTGGCGCCCGCGAGGTCACCCTCGCGCTGCAGCCGCTCGGCCTGCGAGCGCAGCTCGTCGACGGTCTTCTTCAGGTCGCCGACCCGGTTCAGGCCCGCCTTCTCCTGCTCCCACCGGGCGTTCAGCGCGGTCAGCTGCTCCTGCTTGTCGGCCAGCTGCGCGCGCAGCGCACCGAGCCGCTCGCGGGAAGCGACGTCGTCCTCCTTGGACAGCGCCAGCTGCTCCATCTTCAGCCGGTCGACGGCGCGGCGGAGCTCGTCGATCTCGATGGGCGAGGAGTCGATCTCCATGCGCAGCCGGGACGCGGCCTCGTCGACGAGGTCGATCGCCTTGTCGGGCAGCTGCCGGCCGGAGATGTAGCGGTCGGACAGCGTCGCGGCGGCGACCAGGGCGGCGTCGGAGATCGACACCTTGTGGTGCGCCTCGTAGCGCTCGCGCAGGCCGCGGAGGATGCCGATGGTGTCGGGCACGCTCGGCTCGCCGACGAACACCTGCTGGAAGCGGCGCTCCAGCGCGGGGTCCTTCTCGATGCGCTCGCGGTACTCGTCCAGCGTGGTCGCGCCGACGAGGCGCAGCTGACCGCGCGCGAGCATGGGCTTGAGCATGTTGCCCGCGTCCATGGAACCCTCGGCCGCACCCGCGCCGACGACGGTGTGCAGCTCGTCGATGAAGGTGACGACCTGCCCCTCGGAGTTCTGGATCTCGGTCAGGACGGCCTTCAGCCGCTCCTCGAACTCCCCGCGGTACTTCGCGCCCGCGACCATCGAGGCGAGGTCCAGGGAGATGAGGCGCTTGCCGCGCAGGGACTCCGGGACGTCACCCGCGACGATGCGCTGGGCCAGGCCCTCGACGACGGCGGTCTTGCCGACGCCGGGCTCGCCGATGAGGACGGGGTTGTTCTTGGTGCGGCGGCTCAGCACCTGCACGACGCGGCGGATCTCGGCGTCGCGGCCGATGACCGGGTCGAGGCGGCCCTGGCGGGCCTGCTCCGTGAGGTCGACGCCGTACTTCTCCAGCGACTTGTAGGTGCCCTCCGGGTCGGGCGAGGTGACCTTCGCGCCGCCGCGCACGGCGGGCAGGGCGTCGAGCAGCGCGTCGCGGGTCGCGCCGACGGCGCGCAGCGCCTCACCGGCGGCGGACGTCGAGGCGGCCGCACCCAGCATCAGGTGCTCGGTCGAGACGTAGGCGTCGTCGAGCCCGCGCGCCTCGTCGCCCGCGGCCTGCATGAGCGCCACGGCGGGGCGGGAGAGCTGCGGCTGGCTCACCGAGGAGCCGGACGCGCTGGGCAGCGACGCGAGCGCGCCCCGGACGCGGGTGGCGACCGTGGCGCGGTCGGCGCCGACGGCGTCGAGCAGGTGACCCGCGACGCCGTTGTCCTGCTCGAGCAGGGCGGCCAGCACGTGCAGGGGCTCGACCTGCGCGTGGCCCCCGGTGGTGGCGCGCCCGACGGCGTCGGCGAGGGCCTCCTGGGCGCGGGTGGTGAGCTTCAGGTCCACAGGTACCTCCAGGACGAACGGGGTGGACGACGACACCGGGGTCAACGATGCCAGAGTTGAGCTTGTTCCGCTCAACTCGGGTGGCGACCCGTCGGCGCCGACCCCCGAAGAGGGGCCGGACGAGTCGACGGGAACCCCTGCCGGCGCCCGGCGGGCCGTCCTACCGTCGGTCCGCGCGACCGCCCGGCGCGCACCCCTGCCGCCTCCCGGAGCCCGCGGTGACCGTTCCCACGACCTCGACCACGCTCGTCCCCACCCGCCTGGGCCGCCTGGCCGTCCGCACCGTGGGCGAGGGCCCCACGGCGGTCCTCTGGCCCAGCATGTTCGTCGACTCGCGCAGCTACGACCGCGTCGCCGAGGGCCTCGCCGCCGCCCGGCGCCTGGTCCTCGTCGACGGCCCCGGCTGGGGTGCGAGCGACCCGCTGCTGCGGACCACGACCATCGCCGAGTGCGCCCTCGCGGCGCAGGACCTCCTCGACGGCCTGGGCGAGACCGGGCCCGTGGACTGGGTCGGCAACGCCTGGGGCGGGCACGTCGGGTACCGGATCGCGGGGACGAGCCCGGGCCGGCTGCGCAGCCTGGTCGCGGCGAGCTCGCCGACCTTCCCGCTGCCGGCCGGACGCCGGCGGCAGCTGGCCGTCCTCGCGCACGTCGTGCAGCGCACCGGGATCGCCGGGCCGCTGCGCGGGATGGTCGCGCAGGCGCAGCTGACCGACGCGAGCCGCGCCGCCGACCCCGGGGCGGTTGCCGTCCTCACCGGCAGCCTCGCCGCGGCGGACCGGCGCAGCCAGGCCGCGAGCCTGCGTTCGTTCATCGTGGCCCGCACCGACCTGGGTGCCGAGCTCGCCCGCGCCCGGGTGCCCGTGCTGCTCCTGGCGGGCGACGACCGCGGGGACCTGAGCCCCGAGCAGGCCCGCGCGGCGGCGGCCACCTGCCGCGACGCCAGGGTGGTCGTGGTCCCCGGCGCGCGCACGCTGATCCCGGTGGAGCGCCCGGACGGGTTCACGGCCGCCGTGCTCGCGTTCTGGGCGGGACTGCCCACCGGGTGAGGGCGCGCCACCCCGACGCGAGCACCGCGACGAGGAAGATCGCCAGGGCCAGCAGCACGATCGTCCCGCCCGGCGGCGTCCCGAGCCGGTAGCTCGCCACGACCCCGCCGGTGCCGGCGACGAGGCCCACGGCGCACGCCGTGACCTGCACGGCCGCGAAGCTCGTGCAGGTGCGCTGCGCCGCGGCGACGGGCACCACCACGAGGGCGCTGACGAGCAGCAGCCCGACGGTCCGCATCGAGAGCACGACGGTGACCGCGGTGAGCACCGCGAGGCCCGCGGTCAGCGCCCGGGCGGGCAGGCCGACGGCGCGGGCGTGCTCCTCGTCGCTGGAGACGGCGAAGAACCACGGGCGCAGGAGCAGGACCGCGACCAGCAGCACCAGGGCCAGCGCGCCGAACGTGCGCACGTCGGCGGGGCTGGTCGTGGTGAGGGCGCCGAACAGGTAGCTCTCGAGGTTCGCGGGGCTCCCGGGTGGGGCTGCGCTCATCAGCACGACACCGCCCGCGATCCCGCCGTAGGAGATGACGGCGAGGGCCACGTCGCCGCCGGTGCGGCCGCGGGCTCTGACGGCCTCGACCGCGAGCGCCGCCGCGACGGCCGCGACGAGGGCGGTCCAGACGGGGGCGGAACCGGTCAGCACGCCCGCGGCGACCCCCGTGAGGGCGACGTGGCCGAGGCCGTCGCCGATGAGGGAGAGGCCGCGCTGGACGACGAAGGCCCCGACCAGCGGTGCGGCGACCCCGACGAGCGCGGCCGCCAGCAGGGCGCGGCGCATGAAGTCGTAGCTCCACAGCTCGAGCAGCTCCGTCACCGCCCCGCCACCGCGCCCTCGGTCGCGCGGACCCGCCCGTCCCGGACCTCGACGCGCCGGGTCACGAGGTCGCCGAGGGCCCCGGGGTCGTGGGTGACCACGACGAGGCCCACGCCCTGGTCGCGCAGCCGCCGCAGGACGGCGCCGACGACGCGCTGGTTGGCCTCGTCGACCCCGGCGGTGGGCTCGTCCAGGAGCAGCAGCCGCGGCTCGGACGCCAGCGCCCGGGCGAGCAGGACGCGACGCTGCTGCCCGCCGGAGAGCCGGGCCACCGCGTGGTGCGCCCGGTCCGCGAGGCCGACGGTCCGCAGCGCTGCGAGCACCGCGGCGCGGTCGCCGCGGCGCGCGGCGGGCGCCCACCGCCGCAGGGGCCCCGTCAGGGGCAGCCGCCCGACGGCGACCACCTCGGCCGCGGTCGCCGGCACGGAGGCGAGCACGGAGTGGCGCTGCGGGACGAGGGCCACCCGCGCCGTGCGCCGCAGCACCTCCCCCTCGACGACGTCGGCGAGCCCGAGCGCCGCGCGCACGAGGGTGGTCTTGCCGGCGCCGTTCGGCCCGGTGACCGCGAGGCACTCCCCGGCCCGCACGACGAGGTCGACGTCGCGCAGCAGCGGCACCCGGTCGTGACCCAGGGCCGCCGAGCGGAGCTCCAGCAGGAGCTCGGGGGCCTCCGGGGCCTGGAGACGCGGCGGAGGTGCGGGTCGGGTGAGCGGCATGGCGCGACCTTATCGGTAATGGTTCTCATCACTGCTACGGTCGGCGCCACCCCCGACCGCGGCCCACCGCCGCGGCCGCCGACACCACCGAAGGGTTCCCGTGCACCTCGCCTCCCGCACCCGCCGTCCGCTCGCCCTCGCCGCGACCCTGCCGCTCGCCCTGCTGACGGCCTGCTCGACGACCGGGGACACCGCCGCGCCCACCAGCGCCCCGTCCTCGAGCGCCCCGTCCTCGACCACCGCGGCCGACGGCGCGACGGTCGAGACCGGCGCCACCGAGGCGGCGGCCGCGTCGCCCCGGCTCGCCATCAGCTACGACGGCGGCGTCCAGGTCCTCGACGCGACGACGCTGGAGGTGCTGGCCGACGAGGAGTTCGAGGGCTTCACCCGCCTGAACCCCGCCGGCGACGGGCGGCACTTCCTGGTCTCCGGGAAGGGGGGTTTCCACGTCCTGGACGGGGGCTCCTGGGAGCAGCCGCACGGCGACCACTCCCACTACTACACCGCCGAACCCCGGGCCACGGGCACGGTGTTCGCCGCAGAGGAACCCGGACACGTCGTGACCCACGCCGGGCGCACCACGCTGTTCGACGACGGCACCGGGAACGTCGTCGGGTTCGACAGCACCGACCTCGAGGACGACGCCCGCACCATGCGCACGTACACCACCCCCGCCGCGCACCACGGCGTCGCGGTGGAGCTCCAGGACGGCCGCATGGTCGTCTCCGAGGGCACCGTCGACGCCCGCACGGGGATCCGCGTGCTGGACGCGCAGAACGCCGAGATTGCCCGGAACGACACCTGCCCCAGCGTCCACGGCGAGACCGTCGCCGCCGACGAGGCCGTCGTCATCGGCTGCACCGACGGGGTCCTGGTCTACCGGGACGGCGTCATCACCAAGGTCGCGAGCCCGGACGCCTACGGCCGCGTCGGGAACCAGTTCGGGACCGAGGAGTCCCCGATCGTCCTGGGCGACTACAAGACCGACCCCGACGCCGAGGTGGAGCTCACCACCCGCGTCTCGCTCATCGACACCACCACCGCGCAGCTGCGCCTCGTCGACCTGCCGTCGTCGTACTGGTACCGCTCCCTCGGGCGCGGGGAGGACGGCGAGGGCGTCGTCCTCGGCACCGACGGTGCCCTGCACGTCATCGACACCGCCGCCGGGTCCGTGACGCGGTCGGTCCCGGTCATCGCGCCCTGGGAGGTCCAGGAGGACTGGCAGTCCCCCCAGCCGCAGGTGTTCACGATGGACGGCACCGCGTACATCACCGACCCCGCGGCGAAGGCCGTGCACGCCGTCGACATCG
Source organism: Kineococcus rubinsiae (assembly GCF_011839805.1). Taxonomy (GTDB): domain Bacteria; phylum Actinomycetota; class Actinomycetes; order Actinomycetales; family Kineococcaceae; genus Kineococcus; species Kineococcus rubinsiae. Next base: position 60,785 of record NZ_VWPY01000023.1, read on the forward strand.
AGACCGGCGAGGTGTTCGAGAGCGCCGACCTGACGGTCGTCCCGAACGAGCTCACGGGCGTCCCGGGCGAGGTCGACGACTCCGCCGCCGGCGCGTGAACCCCCTCCCGCGCAAGCTGTTCGCCACCGCCCTGCTGGCGGCCGCCACCACCCTCGCGGCGTGCGGGGGTGGCGCGGCGGCGCAGGAGGACCGCGCGGGGATCAGCGTCGTGACGTCGAGCTACCCCCTGGAGTTCGTGGCCGCCGCGGTCGCGGGCGGGCGCGCGCAGGTTGCGAACCTGACGCCGCCCGGCGCCGACACCCACGGCCTGGAGCTCTCGCCGCAGCAGGTCGGGAGCCTCGGCGAAGCCGACCTCGTCGTGCACCTGTCGGGCTTGCAGCCCGCCGTCGACGCGGCCCTGGACCAGCAGGCCCCCGCGCACGTCGTGGACGCGGCGCCGCTGGCGGACCTGCGGGGCGACCCGCACTTCTGGCTGGACCCGCGGCGGATGGCCGACCTCGGCCACGACGTCGCCGCCGGGCTCACGGAGGTGGACCCGGCGGGCGCGGCGGAGTACGACGCGGCCGCCGGACGACTGGAGGACAGCCTCACCGCGCTGGACACCGAGTTCACCCAGGCGCTGGAACCCTGCCGCGGTGCGACCCTCGTCACCTCCCACGAGGCCTTCGGCTACCTCGCCGCCCGGTACGGGTTGCAGCAGGTGGGGATCGCCGGCATCGACCCGCACGTCGAGCCCACCCCGGCCCGGGTGCGCGACGTCGTGGACGCCGTGCGCGGCCGGGGGGTGCGCACCGTGTTCTTCGAGGCCACCACGAGCCCGGCCGTCGCCGAGACGTTCGCCGACGACCTGGGCGCGGGAACGTCCGTGCTCCACCCGGTCGAGCGCGTCGGGACGGGCCAGGACTACCCCGGGCTCCTGCACGAGAACCTCGAGGCCCTGCGCACGGGCCTCACCTGCGGCTGACGCCCGACCTGTGGGTGAGCCCGCCGTGATCATGCAGGGATTACCCGCATGATCACGGCGGGGTGGGGTCAGAGGGTCAGGCTCGGGTGGAGCTTCGCGACCGACCAGGTCCGGCGGCGGTGGCAGGCGACGAGCGTGACGCCGATGGCCAGCAGCCCGAACACCACCAGGGCCCCGACGTCGCTCCACACCTGCGCCGTCGCGCCCTCGGCGATGAGGCGCCGCAGCCCCTGCACGCCGTAGGTGAGCGGCAGGAACGGGCTGAGGGCCTCGAAGAGCGGGCCCGCCGTCGCGACCGGGTAGGTGCCGCCGGCCGAGGCCAGCTGGAGCATGAGCAGGACCAGCGCGACGAGGCGGCCGATGCCGCCCAGCAGGGCGTTGAAGCACTGGTGGATGCTCGTGAACACGACGGCGACGAGCATCGCGAACCCGATCGTGGCCCAGGTGCTCGCGGAGCTGAGGCCGAGGAACAGGTGCAGGCACGCGAACAGCGCCCCGGCCTGCACGACGCCGAACGCCGCGCCCGGCAGCCAGCCCGACAGCGCCGCGCGCCAGGAGCTCGCGGTCGTCGCCAGCGCCCGCGGGGACACGGCCCGCAGCACCATGTACGTGATCATCCCGCCGATCCACAGCGACAGGCAGATGAAGTACGGCGCCAGCCCCTCGCCGTAGGCGCTCACGGCGTTGGCCCGCGTGAAGGTCGACTGCACCGGCGCGGCCGCGACCTGCGAGCGCTGGGCGCGGTCGGCGTCGGAGTAGGTCGGGACGGCGTCGGCGCCGGTGCGCAGCCCGTCGGCGAGCCGGGTGCTGCCGTCGGCCAGCTGGGCGGTGCCGTCGGCGAGCTGCGAGGCGCCGTCGCGGGCGCTGCCCGCCCCCGCGGCGAGCTGCTGCGCCCCGGTGTCGACCGCGTCGGCACCGCCGGCCAGGGTCGCCGCCCCGGACG